>CAYVQJ010000026.1:0-86363 GCA_964454165.1 uncultured Myxococcales bacterium
TCGAGGTGGCGGGTCACACCGACGCGACCGGCGCGGACGAGTACAACCAGAGCCTGTCCGAACGCCGCGCGCAGTCCGTCGTGGACTACCTCGCGGGTAAGGGCGTGTCGGCTGGACGCCTCGACGCAGCCGGCGCCGGCGAGTCGAAGCCGGTCGCCGACAACGCCACGCGCGACGGACGCGCACAGAATAGGCGCGTCGAGCTCAACGTGGCGCAGTAGCGGTCACGCGGACTTCACGCGAGAGTTGCCGGCCGGGGGTGTGGAGCGGGGCTTCATGCCCCCGGTCGCGTTCAAGCTGGTGTTTTTCCTTGCCGATCGAGTTCAGCAACGCCCATTCTGGACGTAGGGTGCTGAACATGCGGACGCGAACGAATTGGATCACCGGGCTTTGCGCGGTGCTGGTCGCCGGGTGGCTCGGCGGCGCGAGCCCTGCCGCGGCCGGGCCGGGCCTCACGGCCGGCTCGCAGAGCTTCGAGCGCTTCTGCACCACCTGGATGGGGAAGCTCGCCGAGCGAGAGCGGCACAACCTGAAGACGGCGACCGCCCAGCGCAACGGCTCGGCGTTCGCGGTCGAGTACACGGGCTACGCCAGGGACCATATGCGCTGCGAAGCGCGTGAAACCGGGGTGCCGAGCAATCCCTTCATCGGGAAGCTCGTGTACCAGGAGATGCGCTATCGCCGCGCCGGTGCGACGCCCGAGCGCGCGCAGACTGCCGACGCCAGCGTGCTCGAGCGGGTCGAAGTGATGGAGATCTTCCGCTTCGACGGCACGCGCTGGGTCTACTGAGTGATCGGCTCGAGCCCGGCCTGAGCGAGCAGCGCCGACAGCGCGCTCTGCCCGGCAGGGTCGCGGGCGGCGGCGTCGAGTGCGTCGTACCAGAGGCCGTGCGCCGCGCGGGTCGCGGCGTCGTCGCCCGGAGGCTCGGGCTCCGCAACGCGCCGGATCCAGCCGGTCGTCACGATGTCCTTGGAGCGCTCGTCCGGATCGACCACGAGTGCGACCGACCACTCGTACTCGGGACCGATCGCGAGCGAGATACCGAGCTGCTCGAGGTCGATGCGGTGTAGCCCGGGAGCGAGCGGACCGCCGATCGGCTGCTCGACGAGTGGATCGATCCCCTCGGAGTCCGAGAGCGCGATCTCGAAGCGTGCGCCGGGGCGTGCAGCACCCTCGAGCCGCCAGTAGAGCGACGGCTGCGGGTCGACGGTCAGTCCCACGTGCTCGGGCACGAGTGCGGTGACCAGCGGGCCGGCGTCGCCGCCGCCGCGCCGTCCGCCGCCCACGCGCCGCCGCGGCTTGCCAACGGACGGGAGCTTGTACACAGGTAGCGGGGACGCCGTCGCGGAGTCGCGCGTCGCGGCCGGGATCACCCCTGGCGTCTCGGCGCGCTCGACCTTCTCCGCCTGTACGGTCGTCAGGCGCAGCGGCCGCTGCTGCGCGCCTTCCTCCCCCGCGTAGGCGCTGGTCGAAGCGATCAGGAGCGCTGCCAGACCCAGGAAACCCACTCTCGAACGCTTGGTATTTCTCATGCGGTGCAGGCTATGCGCTGCCGTGCTCCCGAGCTGTGAAGAGCTTCACCTACCTCAAGGTGTCTGAAACGTCGCGCGCGCCTCCGCGGTGTAGGCGCCGGCCGCCAGGTCCACCGTCGCGGACGGGAAGCAGCGACCGGTCGGGTCGCAGATCCCCGCAGTCAGGGTGACTGGCTGTACGACCGTCACCACGCTCGGCGGGGTCGCGACGCGCGGCTTGATCGTGACCTCGACGTTCGTCCCGGTCGGCACGCCGTTGGTCTCGAGGTCGAATGTCACGGGTCCGGGCGCGGGGAGGATCAGGTCCACTTCGCCGAACCCGCCCTGCGGCGGATTGGGGACCACGGCGCCGTTCACCTCGATGATCGCGATGCCCGCGACGAGCGGGTTCACGATCGGCCCGGGCGCGGGCGATCGCACCGCGACCGGATCCGCCGCTGTCCCCGGCAGGTTGTTGGTGATCGCCTCGAGACGGATCCGACCCGGAGTGCCACGCCCTTGAGCAAGGCCGGTGGCGTTGCTGGCCCCGCGCGCGTCCAGGCTGCCGGCCCCTGCGAGTGTGTCGGCGATCAGCCGGATCGCTCCACCACTCCCGCCTCCGCTATAGCTCGAGCAGCTGGGGTCGTACGGCGAACCCCCGAAGCCGCCGTCGGCATCGATGACGCCGGTCACGGTGAGGGTCCCGTTGGCGGCGATCAGGATCGCTCCGCCGCCGCCCGCGCCCCCTCCGCCCGAGCACCCCGACGTAGTCGCGTTCGACGAGCCGCCGCCACCGCCGCTCCCGCCGAGAAGGGGACGCAGCTCGACGTTTCCTACGAAGACCCCGCCGCCTCCGGAAATCACGGCATCGGAGTCGTCGCCTCGACCGCCGCCCGGTCCAGAGCCGTCGCCGCCCTGGCTCGCGAAGTTCACGCTCTGGTAGGCGCCATCGCCGCCGCGGAAGCCGCCTGGGCCTCCGAGACCGCCGGTGCCGTTGAGCCCGAGGGTGCCATACGTTCCACCCAGCCCCACCACGGACAGCGTGACGCCGCTGCCGATGGTCACATTGCCCGACACCAGGATCGTGACCGGGGTATTGGCGGCGTTGCGCTGAAAGCTCAACACGAGGACGCCCGAGTCGCTGATCCCTCCTAGTGCGAGCGTTCGCGGCGCCAGGTTGACCGAGTTGAAGATCAGGACACCGCTCGCTGGCAGCGGGAGCAGCAGGCTCCGGAAGGCGCTCTGCGTGCCGGCAGGCCAGGTCGCCGGATCCTGCGTATTGAACGCGCCGAGGCTCGCCGGGCTTCCCGCGCAGCCGCAGATGTCGAGGCCCTGCGCGCGCGCGGGTTCAGCCAGCGCCAGCAGCGTCGCGCAGAGCGCGGCCGTGCGAGTCAATCGCTTCGAGAGCTCTACTGGGTTCATGCGTGTTTACCTCCTGGTCGGTTCGCGCGGCGTCAGGGCGAGCCTGCGCAGCGCACGGGAGAAGTTCCGATCTCGATGCAAACCGGTGGAGCGGCGACCGCAGGCGTTCGGTCCGCGGGCGCCGAGTCGACGAATACGTCGAGCGTACGGCCCACGGCGCCGGCGCGCAGCACCAGGCGCGCGGTTCCGGCCGCGCCGGCGGTGATCGTCACGTCGGCACGGCGCGAGCCGGCCGGGACGCTCACGGGAGCCGTCACCGCGGCGACCGCGGGGTCCGTCGATGTGACGCTGAACGGTGTATCCGCCGCCGCGGGGGTCGCGAGCAGGTCGAGGGTCACGATCCGGGTCGCGAGAGCGGGCATCACGACCGCGGTCTCCGAAGCCAGCCCCCGCACCGCGATCCCGATCGGCGGCGCGATGATCGCGGGCACGCGATCCGGCGGTGCCGCGCCGACGATCACGTCGAGCGTGCGCCCCTCGAGTCCGGCGCGGAAGCTGAGCTGCGCGCTCCCGGCCACGCCCGTCGCGAGGGTGAAGCTGAGGCGGCGCGAGCCTGCCGGGATCACGAGCGGGCCGATCACGTCCGCGACCGCTGCGTCACTCGACGTCACGGTCACCGGGGTGGGCGCGCCCGCGTCGAACGCGAGCAGGTCGATCGTGAGCGTCGGCGACTGACCGACGGGGACGATCGCGGTGCCAGCGGACGGAAGACCGCGGATCGCGATCCCCACAGGCCGGGCAACGACCGCGGGAAGCGCGTCTGGGCTCGCCGCGCCGACGACGATCGTGAGCGAGCGGCCCTCGGCGCCCGCACGCAGCACCAGCTCCGCCATTCCGGCGCTGCCGGTCGTGACGGTGAGCGTCGCGGCGCGGGAGCCCTGCGGGATCACGACCGGCCCCAGCACCATGGCGATCGCCGGGTCGCTCGAGCTGATCTGCACGGCGATCGGCGCGGGCGCGTTCGCCGCGAGCAGCACGACCTCGAGCACAGCGCTCCCGCCGACCGGGACGATCGCGGTGCCGGCGGAGCCGAAGCCACGCACGGCCAGCCCGACGGGCGCCGCCACGATGGCGGGAATCCGATCGGCGGGCGCGGCTCCCACGAACACCGACAGCGAGCGACCCGCGGCGCCGGCGCGCAGTGTGAGCTCCGCCTCCCCGGCGGCTCCGCCGCTGATGGCAACCCGCGCGAGCATCGACCCCTGCGGTACGAGAGCGCTGGCGCCGGCCACCGTGGGGTTCGTCGAGAACACGCTCACCTGCGTGTCGGCGGCGGCGGGCGTCGTGAGCAGCGGGACGTCGATCGTCACCAGCGCGCCCACCGGCAGGAGCACGCTGCCCGCGCTCGCGAATGGCGCGACCTGAATCGCCGGGCTCCGCGCGAGCGCGTCGATCGTCAGGCCCGACTCCGGAACGCTCACGGCCACGACTACCCCGTCCGAGCCCAGCGCCGACACAGCCACGACCGTGGTCGCGCCCGACGCGACGCCCGTGAGTGTCGCGCGCGCTTCGACGGCGCCGGCAGGGATCACGACTCCGGCGGGCGCGCCGACGATCGCGGGATCGACCGCAGCCAGCGTTACGGCGAGATCACCCGGCAGTGGGCTCGAGATCGCGAGCGCGATCTCCGCCGTCCCGGCGGGCGCTACCCCGAGCACGCGCGGCGAGATGCGCAGCCCGCGCACGACCGAGACGTTCGCCGTGTCGCGCGCGATCTCCACGCCGCTCGCGTCGCGGGCCGAGGCCTCGATCGCGAGCGCGGCGACGTCCGAGGCCGCCGGCGTGCGGTACAGCACCTGGAAGCTCGGACCGGCGATGGCCGGCAAAGCTGCGCCGTTCACCGTGAACACGACGCTCGCGACCCCGAGCACAGCACTCGCGCGCGCCTCGAGCACCAGGTCGCTCTGCTCGAGCACGACCCCTCCGTCGTCGGGGCTGGTGAGCTCGAACGAGCCGGTCGTGCAGGCGAAGCGGAGCGGTGCGGTGAGCGGGGCCCCGGCCGCGTCGGTGAGCGCGTTCCCGAAGACGTCCTGGATCGCGCTCGAGAGCGCCGTCTCGATGGCGGCGGCGAGCGGCAGATCGTCGTCCGGCGTGAAGCGCACGCTGCGATCGCCGTTCTCGACGACGAGCGTCCCCGCGACGGGCTGGCCGTTCGCCGTCACCGCAAGGGACTGCGCAGTCAGCGTCGACGGGGCGATCGGCTCGTCGAAGGTCACGAGGATCGACGTGCCGACGGACACGCCTAGCGCTCCATCCGCCGGCGAGATGCTCTGCACGCGCGGGCCGGTGGCGTCCGCCGACTCGGTCGTGAAGCTCGAAGCGAACGGCGCGAGCGCATTCCCGCCTGCGTCGGTGAGTGTCGCATCGAGTCGGAGCGTGACGCTCGCGAGCTGCGGCAGGAAGGCGTCGGGATCCAGTGTGAGCACGCTGTTCCCCGCCGTGAGCTCGAGCGCGAGCGGAACCGGCGATCCGCCGACCTCGAGCCGCGCGCTCGCGACCGAGAGGGTCGCCGGGTCGAGCGGCTCGGAGAAGCGCACCACCACGTTCGACTCGAGCGGCACGTCCACCGCGGCGGCCGGCGGATCGACGGAGCTCACCACCGGCGCCACGACGTCCTGCACGTTCACGACGACGGGCGGCGACGTGCCCGCGTTGCCGGCGGCGTCGCGCGCGATCGCGACGAGCGTGCGCTGGCCTGCCGTCACCGGCAGCGGATCGAACGGCAGCGCAAAGCTGGCCGTCACGTCCGCCTGCGGCGGCGCGAAGGTCTGCAGCAGGGCTCCGAGCTCGATCTCGGCGACGCCACCCGGGTCGCTGGCGGTCACGGTGACGACGAGCGGCGTGCGCGGATCGACCCGCGCCCCGGCGGCCGGGCTCGTGATCGAGACGCTCGGTGCCGTAGTGTCGAGCACGGTCACGCGCCGCTCGACGCTGGTGGCCCGGCCTGCAGTGTCCGTTGCAACGACGGAGAACAGGATCTCGCCGGGCGGCGCCGAAGCCGGGATCACGAAGGCGAAGCTCTCGCTCACCGGGGTCACGGCCGGCGCGAAGTCGCGCGCGCCGCTGCCACTCGCGACGCCCGAAGCGGTGAAGGCGAGCCGCGACACCGCCACGTCGTCGATCGCCGAGAGCTCGAGCGTGATCCCGCTCCCCGGAGCGAACGCCGCGCCCTCGGCCGGCGAGGCGACCGAGAGCATCGGCGCGGAGAGGTCGCCCACCGCGAGCACAAGTGTTCGGTCCGCGCTCGCGAGCGCACGCGCGTCGCGCGCGCGCGCTCGCACGGTGAGCGCGCTTCCATCCACCAGGCCGGCCGGGACCGCAAGGTTCCAGTCGGCCAGCGCGTCGCGCACAGCCGGGATCACGGCGACGCTTTGGCCCGCTCCGGGCAGCTCGTCGACGGAGAACTCGACACCGCCAACGCCGACGTTGTCACTCGCCGCGGCGCGGATTGAGACGGTCGTCCCCTGTCGCACGCGGGTCGAGCCCGAGAGCGGGGTGAGTGCCTGCAGCTCCGGCGCGACCAGGTCGACCAGCGCGAGCGCGCGCGGCGTCGTGGCGCGCACGTTACCCGCGGTGTCGCGGGCCGTGGCCACGAGCGCGACGGAGTACGGCGCGACGGCCCCGGCGGGAATCGTGAGCGTGAAGGTCTCCGCGCTGCCCGCGACCGGCGGCAGGAACGGGCGCGCGCCGCAGCCGGGCAGGATCGGCGTGCAGTCGAGCGCGATCTCGGCGAGCCCGATGTCGTCCGAGGCCGAGACTCGAACGTCGATCGTCTGGCCCGGCAGCACCTGCGCGCCGGCGACCGGGCTGGTGATCGCCACGACGGGACGCACTCCGTCGGAGACGTCGAGCGAGAGCTCGGCGGCCGCGCCGGGCACGGCGGCGTCGTCGCGCGGCACCGCACGCACGAGCACGCTGCCGCCCGTCGGCGCGTCCGTGGGGATCGTCAGGCTGAAGAAGAGCGTCCCGCTCGCCGTGCCCGGGGCGAACGCCTGGGTCTGGCTCGCGTTCGCCGCGCCCTGCGCCGAGAAGACCACCTCGCGCAGCGCCGAGTCGTCGGAGGCGCTCACCTGGAAGCTGCACCCGGCACCCTGCCGGACGGAGCCGCTGCACGAAGAGGTGAACGCAGTGACCAGCGGCGGCGTGTTCGGCGTGATCGGGATCAGCAGGCGCGCTTCGAGCCCGCGGTTCCCGACCGGGTCGACAGCCGCGGCGCGCACGTCGACCGCCGCCGCGCCACCGGGAAGCACGAGATCGAGCGCGAACGGCGCGACGCTCGTCACACGCGGCGCGCCGTCGACGCTGTACTCCACGCGCACCACGTCCGTCGCTGCGAGCTGGGGCACCACCTGCGCGAGTGTCCCCGCGCGCAGGCTGGGCGTGCCGGCGAGCGCGAGCGCCGCGATCTGGGGTGGGATCGTATCGACGCTGAAGAAGTCGAACGAAACGTCACCGCCGACCAGCGGATTGGCGGCGACGTCGGTCACGGCCGACAGCTCGACCGAGTAGCGCCGGTTGGGGAGCAGGAAGTTCCTGGGCGTGAAGATCGCGACCGTTTCTCCGAGGGCAGTCGCGACCTCGCCGTCGACGAGTGCTCCCGCGTCGTCGCGCAGCCGCAGCCCGAAGCCGGGCGCGATCGCCTCGGAGAGCTGGAGCCGCACGACGGCCTCGGGCAGGACCTGGCGCTCTCCGGCGAGCGGCGTGCGCGAGACGAGCGTCGGCGGGATCACGTCCGCCGCGGTGAACGACGCGGCGAACGGATCGAGCAGGGAGAGCCCCTCGGCGTCGCGCGGCCCGAGCGGGACGCCGAGGATCGCCACGCTGTAGAGCGTCGAGCTCTCGAGCGGCGCCAGCGGAGTCAGGGTGGCGCGGCGATTGCCGTCGGAGAGCGCCAGCAGCACGGGGACCGTGACGGTTCCCGTCTGCAGGAAGACATTCGCGGAGCCCGGGGTGGCGTTGAGCGTCTGCGGGTCGAGCGGCTCGTTGAACTGGAGCTCGATCACGGCGTCGACTGGAACGCGCGTGGCGCCGTCCGCGGGCAGGATCGCAGCCACGCGCGGCGAGGTGTTGTCGAGCACCAGGTCGCCCAGATCGAGCACTTGCCCGCCGAAGTCGAGCGTGCCGCGCACGCTGCGCACCCCGCGCGAGACCGGCTCGAACGCGGCGAGAGTGAAGTCCCCGAGCGGTATTCCGGCGAACTCGAAGCTCCCGTCGAGACCCGTCGTGACCTGAACCACGCCCGTCGAGAGCCCGCTCTGGCTCGCGAATGCCAGCGTCACGAAGGTCTCCGCGGCCAGCGTCATGCCGTCGGGGAGCAGGACGCGTCCGCGCAGCGTGGCGGATTCGCCGAGCGTGATGCTGACGGCAACCTGCTCCCCCGGCGTGCCGACCACGCCCATCGCCACGCCGCCGAGCGGTCCCGACTCGCCGGACACGTCGAACGCGCCCACGGGTACGTCCAGCAAGGTGACCCGCCCGCTGGCGTCGGTGAAGCCGAGGAAGGTGTCGGCAAATGGGCGCCCCCCGGGCTCGCCGGCGAGGCTCGCGCTGGCCCGGAGCGTCACGCGGGCGCTCGCGACCGGAGCGCCGCCGGCGGGCTCCACCACGAGGACCTCCACCTCTCCGACACCCCGCAGCCGCAGCGTGACGTCCGTCGCCGGGGTGTCGCAGCTATCCGCCCCCGCGCACTCGGAGTCGTCGCGGCAGACGCGCGTCGTGTCCGCGAGACAGGTTCCGAACGGCGCCGGCGTGTCGAGCGCGAAGCGCTGCGTGACTCCGTTGTGAGGCTCGGCGAGCGACGTCGCGCGCAGCTCGTAGATGTGCAGCGGCAGCCGCTCGAACTCGACGCTGCCGCTCGGGTCTACCGTGCCCGTCCGACTTTGCTCGCCCGCGGCCTGCCCGCCCACGAAGGCGGTCGTAATTCGCACCTCGGCGTTCCCGACCGGGGTGACACCGTCGGTGTCGACCACGAGCACACGGAGCGCGCCGTAGCCCTCGATCAGCACGTCCGCCTGCGCGGTGTCGCCCTCGAAGCGCACCTCCCCCGCGGCCTCGCCGC
This sequence comes from uncultured Myxococcales bacterium, assembly GCA_964454165.1. Classification (GTDB taxonomy): domain Bacteria; phylum Myxococcota_A; class UBA9160; order SZUA-336; family SZUA-336; genus CAYVQJ01. Next base: position 8,993 of record CAYVQJ010000026.1, read on the forward strand.
GGAAGCGCGTGAGCGGATCGACCGCCTCGAGCGTGAAGGGGCCCTCCGGCACGCCGTCGAAGCGGAAGCTCCCGCCGGGACCCGCGGTGACCCAGATGCCGGCGCCTCCTGCGATGCGCGCGACCACGCTCGCCCCTTGGATCGGCGTCACGCCATCGGAGTTCAGCACGGCGCCGATCACGCTCCCGCGGGCGCCCTGGACGACGGTGACATCGGTCTGATCGCCCTCGATGCGGATGCGGCCGCTCGCCCGGCCGAAGCGTCCGGTGAGCGGGTCGCTGGCCTCGATCTGGAACGACCCCACGGGAATCGCGTCGAGGTCGAAGCGGCCGTCCGCGCCCGTGGTGGCGTACGCGCGCAGCCCCTCAATGTGGGAGAGCTCGATCTGCGCGTTGGCGATCGGCGCCGCGGCCTGCGCGGTCACGAAGCTGCCGGTGACTCGGCCGGACGGCTGGACCACGGCGACCACCGCGACCTCGGCGTCGCGGGCGACGGTCCCGCTCGCCGCCCCGGCCAGCCCCGTCCCGAGCTCGAACACGCGGACGCCGAACGCGCCCTCGGTCAGGTTCGCGAAGCGCACGCGCCCGTCGGGGCCCGTGTCTCCTTCCGCGGTGTCGCCCGGGAAGCCCGCGCGAACGAGCTCGACCCGGGCGTTGGGAACCACCTGTCCCGTCGGTCGCTGCACCTCGACCGAGACGGCGCCGAGCCCGAGCAGCCGGATCTCCACCTCGACGTTCCCACCGGGAGGAACCCGCGCGAACGTCTGTCCGCGCAGCCCGCTCACGGGCTCGAGCGCGGTCAGCGTGTAGACGCTCTCGGGGATCGGGAACACGTTCGCGAAGCGCCCCTCCGCGTCGGTGCGCACGGTCAGATCGCCGAAGCTGATCCGCACCTCGGTATTCGCCGGCGCGGGAGTGACTCCGTCGGGCAGCAGCACGCGCCCGCTGAGCGTTCCGTTGGTGTCGCCGAGCGCGGGGAAGCGCAGCAAGATCCCCGACAGGTTCGGATTGTTGGCGTTGAGCTGGTTCTGGTAGCTCGCGACGGCGGGGCTGAAGGGCTGAAGTGCTGTGAGCGCGACGTTGCCGGAGCGGATGCCGGTGCGCTGGAAGGTCTCGAGCTCGAAGCGCGCGATCGGGCCGAAGCTGAACGCGCCGCTTCCGAGCGGAGTGTTCACGCGGCCGAACTCGCGCGTGCGCGGCATGCCATTGCCGTCGACGCCGAGTGCGAGGATCTGGACCGCTGCCGCGACGGGCGCGTCGTTGGCATCGACCGTCGTGCCCGAGACGCTGCCCTGCGCCAGGTAGCGCACGTCCGCGCTCACCGTGACGCTGTCCTGGAACAGCTCGACCCGGGTCCAGCCGAAGCCCCCGGCGGTGTTCACGGGCAGCTCGTTCTCGAACCGCGTGCTCGAGTCGACGAACGCCTGCGAGGCGGTGTTCAACGCGGCCGCGTACGCGGCCGCGATCGCGGCCGCGTCGCCGCTCTGCGAGATCGGCGGCGCGCTGCCGCCGAGGTCCGCCGGCATGTCCGGCGGGATCGCGGTGAACGCGCTCTCGACGGGGATGCCCTCGCGCAGCATGAACTCGATCAGCGTCCTCTGGTCCGGACCCGGCGCCTGCACCAGATGCGAGGCCAGCTCGATCTCGGGGAAGCGGTAGAAGCCGCCGTTGTTGGCGAACACGAAGCGGTAGCCGTCGGGCGTGGGCAGCCGCACCGTCGCGCGCGGCACCGGGTTGCCGTTCGCGTCGAGCACGCGGCCGACGAGCGTCGCGCGCGCCTCGAGCGCGATCGCGACGCTCGAGGTGCGCCCGGCGAGGACCGTCACCGTGGCGCGGCCGCGGCGCCGGTTCAGCGGATTCCCCGCCTCGATCACGCGCTCGCCCGGGGGAACGCCTTCGATCGTGAAGAAGCCGTTGGCGTCGCTCGTGCCGAGCGCCGTCCCGCCGGCGACGAGGGCGCCAGCCACCACGTTCCCCTGCGCGTCGCGCACCACGCCCTCGACCGCGCCGGTCGCCTGGAGCACCACGTTGGCAGAGGTGGTGAGCCCGTCCTCGACCAATACCTGCGAGTAGCCGATCTCGCCGCTCGCGGGATCGAGCGCGACCAGTGAGAAGGTGCGCGCCGGCAGGTTCTCGAAGGCGAAGCCTCCGGCGGCGTCGCTGGTCGACTCGTCGAAGACTTCCATCTCCCGCAGGCCCCCGCGCAGCGACCCGACCAGCACGCGGAGCGCTTCCGCCGGCGTGGCGCCGTCGCTCCGGAACACACGACCGATGAGCCGCCCGGGCGCGCCCACACGCGGCGCGACGACGACGTCGACCTCCACCTCGGCTCCCGCGGTGGGCAGGTCGCCTGCCGCTGTGCCGATCTCGCTCCTCGCATTCGCGGAGCGCAGCTGAAAGCGCCCGACCAGGACGTTCTGGAACACGAACTCACCCGCCGAGTTCGCATTCATGGCGTGAGGGTCGTGGTCGAGCTCCGCGCCCCACAGCTGCACCAGCGCTCCGGCAACGGGCGTGACTCCGTCGGGCTCGAGCACGCGGCCGCGCACCGTCCCACGCCCGAGGAAGGTCGGGTTCACGCGCAGGAGCTGGCCGGGCGCGCGGATGAACGCACGCGCGGTGGTGAAGTCCAGCGTGTCGGGGTGCTGCGCGAAGATCACTACGCCGCCGCACGAGAGGCGCTTGACGTGGTCGAAGTCGAAGCCGCCGTCCGGGTCGGTGCGGACCGTCCCGAGCTGGAAGCCGGCTTGCCCGCAGATCACGTAGAGCGACAGCACGGCGTTCCCTACGCCCTGACCATCCGCGCTGCGCAGCTGCCCGAACACGCGCGCGCCGTCGTCCCAGATCATCTCGATCGGGAGCGTGATCTCTTGCAGCCGGTTGCCACGCACGTCCGCGACGTCACGCGCCGTGAGCGAGCGCGGGACCAGCACGCCGAGCGGCTTCTGCAGGATCAGGTAGAGCAGCCGGCCGCTCGGCTGCAGCGCACCCCCGAGCACCGCGTTCGTCTCGATCGCGTAGTTGGCGACGGTCTCGGCGCTCGCCTCGGTCACCGGCTTGTCGAACAGAACGCCGACGATCAGCCCGTAGTTCGCCGGGTCGCGCCCGCCGCTGCGCTCGCCGAACCCGAACGAGCTACGGATCTGTCGCACGGTCAGGATCGCCGGAGCCCTCTCGACGATGCTCTCGATCACCGCCGCGCGGGTCTCGTCGATGGAGCCGTCGCCGCCGCGGTCGATGCGCAGCGCAAAGGTGTTGGGTCCGGTGAGCGAGACGACCACCCGCGCCACGTCGCCGCGCTGGATCGATACGCCGGCATAGCGCAGCAGAGCGAGCACGCCGGGAGCGCTCGGCAGCAGCACGCCGAGGTCGAACGCGCCCGCATCCGTTCCCTCGACCTCGACCACGTAGCTCGGGGAAACGAGGCGAGCCACGACGTCGAGGTCGCTGCGCTCGACGGCGCCCTGCGCGAGCGGGAAGCGGTCGGCGTACGGCAGTGCGCGCCCGAGCGCGCCGACGGCGCGATCCTCCGAGTCGAGCACACGCAGCTCGACGGGGGCCGGGCCCGCGCCGTCCCCGACGATCGCCGCGAGGTAGCCGTCGCGCGCGACGGTGCTCTCGCCGAAGCGGCGCAAGAGCTCGAGCGAGGCGACGCCCGCGCGCGCCTGCTCCAGGATCGACCCAACGGCGCCCGCGAACGCCGCGCCCGCCTGGGTCTCGCGCAGGAGCTGGTCGAAGCCCGGGTCCGCCTCGCGCGCGCCGAGCCAATCGAGCAGGAGATCGCGCACGACCCGCTCGAGTGACTCGCCGAACTCCACGCGCTGTCCCGCCTCCGCCAGGTCCAGCGCGCGCGCCACCACCGTGCGGCGCGGGAGCCAGAGCACGCCGGGTGGCAGGGTCGGGGCGGTCGCGATCGAGAGCGCCTGCCCGAGCACCCGCTGCGCGGCGGCGATCAGCGCGTCGGGGAGCAGGCGGGTCGACGCGGGCAGCACGATCGCGTTGGGCGAGAGCGGCACGTCGCGCTCTCCCACTCCGGTCCGCAGCTGGAAGCTCCCGGTGAGTCCCGGCTCGGAGTTGAAAACGCCGAAGGTCACCTCGCCGGTGCGCTGGGAGAGCATGCGGAAGCGCGCCTCGCGCGCCTCGCCCGGCGGGATCGTGTCGAGCACGACGCTCGGCTCCTGCCCGGGCGCGAGGAGGGTCCCGGAGCTCGAGTTCGCGTCCAGGTTCAGGCTGACCAGGTTCGCGGGCTGTAGCGAGGTGTTCGTCACCACGGCCCAGAGGTCGTAGGGCTCGAACGCCCGCACCGTGCCCGGCTGCGAGAGCGTGATCGAGAAGGTGGGGTTGCGCACCAGCACCGCACCCACGGCGTTGCCCACCAGCTCGACGGGGCCCGACGGCAGACCGTCGAGCACGGCGCGGATCTCGAAGTCGACGCTGTGGTTTCCTTCCAGCAGGCCCTCGACCAGGAACTCCGCCTGGCTCGTCTCCTGCGGGCGAATGCGCGGGTCGTCGTCGGCTGTGCCGGGCGCGCCGTCCGCACCGGCCGTGAGCAGCGGCAGCACGGGCACCTGCCCGATCCCCTCGATGCGCGCCAGCCGGAGCGGGTCGTCGCCGGGGTTCTGGAACGACGCGCCCGGCACGCGATCGAGCCCCGTCGGGAGCGTGATCTCGCCTTCGATGTCGCGCAGCACCAGGTTCGATCCGTCCGGCGCCACGTTGGCCACGATCAGCTTCATCGAGAAGAACTGGTTCAGGAACGCGACGTCGCCGGCGGTGAGCACGAGGCCCGCGATCGGAGGCACGCCGAAGGGCAGCCCACCGCCCGCGTCGGACCCGCCCGGCACGAACGGGATCGCCGCGATCGAGAAGTTCAGCCCGGGTCGCTCGAGCTGCGGTGGAAGGTCGACCTCCGCGAGCCGGAGGAGGTCCTGGTTGAGCTGCGCCAGCTGGATGAGGTTCTCGGCCGTCCCTCCGCGGAAACCCTCGCCGTCGCGTTTCGGGAACGCGATGGGCGCCTTGATCGTGAACGGAACACCGTCCACGTTCAGCGCGAGCTGGAACTCGAACGCGCTGAAGCTCGTGTCATCGATCACGATCCCCTTCTCGCGGATCTCGTCGATCGAGAGCGGACGCGACGAGACACTCGTGACCAGGATCTCCGCGATCACCTTGATCGGCACCGTGGGCGGCGTCGCGTCGAGCACCACCTCGCCGTCCTTCACCAGCCGGATGCGATCCAGGAAGTAGTCGCCGGCGAGCGCCAGCGCGGGGATCGGCAGCGGCTGGCCCGCGTCCACGCGGATCGGGATCGGCGGAATCCCCGGCCCGCGCAGCTCCGCCTCCACGAACGCGCCGTCGGCGAGCGTCGCCACCGCCTGTGCCACGTCCGCGCCGGCGCCTGCAGGCACCACCAGGTCCGCGTTCACGCGCGTGGGGATGCCCTTGGGCACGGTGAGCGCGGTCGGCGACGGCACCAGCCGAACACCGACGATGTCGAACTCGAGGTCGGTGAGCTGTGCCGGGAGCTGCTGGGCAGTCGCGCGGACAGCGATCGACACAAGCAGGAGCACTGCTGCCGCGGCGGACCACCCCATCGAACGCGCGCGCCCGCGCCGCATCACTGCAGCCTCTGAAACACGATGAAGACGCGGAAGTCCTTCAGCGTGACGGCCTGAACCTCCGCCACGGGAGCACCCATGGCGCCGAGGCACGCGATCGGCTGGTCCCTCGAACCCTGCAGCTCGATCGCGTGGGAGTCCTTCACGGCGCCCGAAGGGGCGGGCCGATCCCGGATCACCTTCTCGACCCAGGTGTCCGTGTTCCCGCCGGTGCCCGGCGCGCCCGAGCCGAGCTCGCGCTGGACCGCCAGAAACCCCTCCGACTCGAACAGCTCGACGACGCGGCCGTCCGCGAGCTGGATCACGCTCTCCGCGTCGGCCAGCGCGGGGCGATTGGTGCAGATGCGCTGGAGTCCCCCAAAGGGAAGACGCCCGGTGCAGAGGAACGGGTTGTACCCCAGTGCGTCGCTCGCGGCGCCGACCGCATCGGCGGTGCTGCCGAGGCCCGTGAAGCTGACAGCGCAGCCCTCGCCCTCGAGGTCCGACCGAATGATGGGCGGAATTACCTTCTTGAAGTACTCGATCTCGTTCGAGAGCACCGGGATCTTCGCGCGTGTGGACTGCAAACCGCCCGGCTCGGCCAGGCAGCCATTGAATGCGTAGGAGAGAAGGACCTCGAATTCGCTGCCCACATAGCGGCGATCCGCGGGCCGCGGCAGCGGGCGCTGGATCTCGATCTCGAACTGGCCTCTGAACTCGCCGGTGGGTGAGTTCGGCTGTGGCGCGTTCGGACCGAGCTGCACGAGCAGCGACGTGTCCGCGAGCTGCAGGGTCACTGGGCCGTCGAGGCCGGAGCGCCCGTCGGGCGGAGCGATCGTGTACTTGAGCGTTGCGCGGCGGCCGAACAGCATCGGCTTCAGCACGCGCGGCGTGTCGGGATTCAACACGCCGGGCGTTCCCTCGTTCTCGTCGTTGTTTGGCGACGGAACCAGCGTCAAGCTCACCGACTTCGCCTTGCACGATCTCGCTGGCGGCGGCTGGCTGACGATCTTGCGGTCGAGCACGACCTGGAAGTCGGTCGTCGCGAGCAGGTCTCCGCCTGCTGGCTCGGTGAACAGCTGCGCCTCGATGCGGTAGTGGTGGCCGACGACGGGCTGCAGGTAGGGGGGTGCGCGGAAGATCGCCCCGATCAGCGACCGCAAGCCGCGCTTCGTGGAGCGAGTCACGCGCTCCGCGGCCGAGGGCACGAGCCGCGACTCGCCGAGCTCTCGCGGCACGAGCTCGAAGCTGCCCGGGTCCGCGGGGTCGGGCACCAGGTCATCGAGGTCGAAGACGCGCACCAGGATCGAGCGCGCTCGAGCGTCGCGCCAGCCGAGCTGGATCTCGGTCGTCGCGACGACGTGATCGCCGAAGCCCGGGCTCTCGAAGAAGATCAGCGGCTGGATGGCCACACCGCGCGGCTTGTGGAAGCGGTTGCCCTGCGCGGCCGTCGTGTCGTAGTCGAGGAACGTCGTGGTCGCGCCGCGCAACGGAAAGGTCGAGTAGTGCGCGCGCGGGATCGGGTTCACCACGGGGTCTCCCACGTCCACGGTCCGCGCGGCGTTCGCGGTGAGCTCCTGGCTGATGACCCGATCGTCGAGGATCGTGATCGCGCCACCGCCACGCTCGAAGGTGGCTGCGGTATTGGCCGTGACCTCGTGCAGCACGGCGCCGCCGGGACCCATGAGCCTGGCGACCCCGCCGCTCAGGATCTGGTAGCCCAGGTTCGAGAGCGCCAGGCGGGCGCCCGGCTCGAAGTTGAGGCCGCTCTGCGGATCCACGAATCCCGGAACGACACCGGTGACGGGGCCGACCGTGGACCCGCCGCTGTGCGTCGCCACGGCGAAGCGCCCGCTCTGCGAGTACTCGACGTCGTGCACGAACAGCAGCGCTTCTTGCGGGCTCGGGATCGCAAACAGGAGTCCCGCGGAGGGCCCGGAGATGCGCGTGCCTACGATCAGCCCGAGCTCCGGCCAGAGATGGCTATCGAGCCGGAGACTCGGCGTGACGGCGACCAGGTCGTGGAACGCGCTGGACGCCGGTCGTCGGTCGGGGTCGGCATAGAACGGAAAGGGCGCGGGCGCGCTCGGCGGGTTGGTCGCGAACAAGCGCTGGGTCTCGAGGTCCAGAATCCCGAAGTTCCCGGTCTGGAAGAAGCCGACGATCGCGCGCTTTCCGTCCGGGCGGATCGCCATGTCCTTCGGGCGGCGGGCGTACACCTCGTGGAGAACCGACCTGTGGTTCACGAGCCTCCCGCCGCCGAGAGAAAATGTGGCCCCCTGAGGCAGGCTCTGGCCTGCGTGCGAAGGGTTCCAGCCCCGAATCACGTCGGCCGGGAACAGCCACTCACGCTCGAGTCCGGGTGAGGTCGAGAAGACGCCGGTGAAACCCGGCGCGGCCAGGAGGGTGACGCCCGAGTTGAACTCTTCCCGATAGGCGCGCAGCAGGTCGGTTTGCTGGTTCGAATTGATCGTGAAGAACGCGCTCATTCCGACCATTAGACCGATGATTCCGGCCCCGGGGTTCACCAGCAGGAGCATCGAAGCGCCGAGCAGCGCAGTCCACGACGCCGCGTCGAACTCGTCCGGCGGAACGCCCGAGAACCTCTTCACGCCGGGATTCAGCAGGTACACGTGCTTGCCGTCTGGGCTCACGGCGACGGCCTCCGGCTCATCGCCCTGGCCGACACCTACGGCGTCGGCGGTGGGATCGGACTGAGTCTCGACGGAGCCGAGCGAGAAGTAGCTGGAGAGGTCCGCCTGGAGACCGACGCGCTGCGGCTCGCGATCGCGATACAGGTCCACGTCGAGCGAGATCAGTGCGCCGGGCTGGTTCCCGCTGCCGATGCCGGTCCGCGCCGAGACGTAAAGCGTGCGCCCATCCGGCGCGAGCGCGAGATTCACCAGCTCGAGCAACGGCTTCGCGACGAAGAACGCCGCCGACGGGTCCTGGTTGACGAGAATCCCGACGCGCATGCGGGTGCGGAGCCGCTGCAGCGCGTCGGCGAAACGCGCCTCGTCGCCGGCGCGGATGTCGTCGCGGTAGGGCGAGGGCAGGTCGGCGAGCCGGCGCACGAGCTTGCGCTCGACCGCGTTCACGATGACGATCTCGGGGCCCGTCGCGACGTAGAGCACCCGGCCGTCGCGGGAGAACACGGGCTGCGCGCGATTCGATGCGAGTCGCAGCGGCGCGCCCTGGGCGGGTTGGACAGCCGGCGCCGCCGGGAACGTCGCACCCGAGAGAGGGATGAAGGCCAGTCGCTCGCGCGTGTCCGTGCGAATCACGAGCAGGCCATCGCCGAGCGCCGGCGCCGCCGACTCCACCAGCGCCCAGAGCTCCGAGCCGTCCGGCGAGAGCGCCAGCATCGTCGGCCGGCCACCCAGCCAGCTCCCCGCCGGAGTCGCGAGCGAGAGATCGATCTCCTCCGCGAGTCCCTGGGCAGTGCTGATCGGATCCACGTCGAGGGCGACGATCCTTCCGGGCATCAGGCGCCCATTCGGGCCCTCCTGATCCGCGATGTAGACGCGCTCGAGCTCCTCGATCGGCACCAGTAACCGCACTGCTGCGAGCGCGTTCAGCCGCTTCATGGGCGACGGCGTCCAGGTCGCGGAGATGTCTTCGGCCGACCGCAGCAGGAGATCGCGCAGCTCGTCCGGCCGGAACGGCGTGGGCGGGTCCGGGCGAATCGACTGGAGCAGCGCCGCGACCGCCGTCACCATCGGCGCGGCGACCGAGGTGCCGGAGGCGAGCTTGAGCGTCTGGCCGACCAGGCGGATGCCCGCGGCGTTCACGAGGACGTCTTCGCCGGGAGCGGCGAGCGTGACGGCCGGTCCGCAGTTGGAGCCGGCGTTCGGAAGCGCGTCACAGAGCATGCTCGTCGGGAAGCCCGCCGGCAGCCGATCCGAGCGAGGGCTGCCGAAGATGGCGCGGTAGTCGATCTTCTCCCCGGTCTGATCCCGATCCTCTACCGCGACCGCGCCGACGGCGATCACGCCAGGCACGAACTGCGAGACCGCACTGGGCAGATTCAGGCGAGCGTCGATCCCCAGGTTTCCCGCGGCCGCAGAGACCAGGGTGCGATCGGCGACGAGCTGCAGCCTCTGCTGGTACTCCTGACGGATCGAGAGGTAGGGCTCGCCGAAGGAGGCGTAGGTGCTGCCGAACGAGAGATTGAGCGCGTCGAGTGCGCGCCCGCTCCGGTTTCGAGTGCGCACGTCCTCCAGCGCGCGCCAGACCACGGTGATCGGGAAGCCCAGGATCGGATCGCCGGTAGCCCCGGGGTTGATCGAGTCGTCCCCCACGCGGTAGACGATGGTCTGGAAGAAGCGCTCACCGTCGCGAAAGACTCCGCTCAGAATACCGCTCGAGTGACTCCCCTGGTTGATGGCGGCGATCACGCTGGTCACAGCAGTGCCGTGGCCGCTGAGCATCTCCTGAAACTCGGGCTGGACCGGTAGGAATCCCGAGGCGTCCAAGGGCGCGAAGGCGTCGACGAGCTCCACGGTTCCGACCGTGCCCACGCGGTATTCCCCGGCGACGTCCGCTGGCGGGTCGAAGCCGGAGTCGATCACGCCGACCGTCACGGCGCGGAGCGATGCCGCGTCGCGGAAGCCCCGGCTGGCGCGCACCGCCTCAACGGCGCGTTCAGCCTGGATCACGCGCGAGGCGCTGGTGCGCTGCGCCGCCTCCGCCGCCGCGAGGTCCGCGCCCGGACGCGTGCCCGCAAGCTGCGAGGGCTCCTCGATCGCGCTCGGGAAGGCTCGGAGCACGTCCGGACTTGCGAGCAGCTGCGCGCGCCGCGCGTCGAGCGCGGAGACGCTCGCGACGCCGGCGAACTCGATCTCGTAGGTGTTGAAGGTGGGGAGGAAGCCGACGACCGCGCCACCGAGCGGGGCCACCAGCGCTTCGACGCGCGCCCGGCCGATGGTCGGCAGGAAGCTTGCGAGGAGGCGATTGGCGATCACGAGCAGGCCCGAGGGATGCCGCCGTTGCAGCGCCGGATCCGGAGCCGTGTACTCGCTCGGCGCAGGCGTGGCGACGCCGGTCGCGAACGCGGGGCCCGCGGCGCTGCGGCCGCGCACGACGACCTCGATCTGCCCGTTCACGCCGTTGGCCGGAACGCGAACCTGGAGCGCCGTCGGGGTGGCCGAGACGAGCTCGCCCGCGATGCCGCCGAACAGCACGACGTTCTCGTCGAGCCGGGAGCTGAAGCCCGAACCGCTCACCGCGACGAGGGTTCCCGGACCCCCGGCCCCCGGGACCGCTCCGCCCACGACCACCGGTCCCTGCGCGAAGGAGGTCTCGAGCGCGTAGGCGAGCAGAGTCGCCGCGCTCGACTCGAGCGAGACGAAGGCAGCGCCCGCGCCGAGGCTCGCCGAGAGCTCGCTCTCGAAGGCATCGGGAGTCACGCGCGCGATCTCGCTGCCATCGGACGCGCGCACCACGACCATCACCCGGCTGAGATCGGTGCCGGGCGGTAGCGAGAGCCGCACGCGAAGCGTGCCGTCGGTGCTGGCTGCGACGCGGAAGCTGTCGCTCGCATCCCCGGCGCCGATCGTGCCGGCGACCGGCCGTTCCGGATCGAGCGGCGCCGCGGAGGCCAGCGAGTCGTTCGGCTCGCCATCGCCGCTTCCCGCCTCGATCACCAGATCGGCGCTGGCGGACCGCGTCTGACCCGTCGCCGGATCGACGACAGACGCGGTGACGACGAACGTCCCCCGACTTCCGAAGCGGGTGAGCAGCCCCGCCGCTCGCCCCTCGAAGTCGGTCACCGCGGTCGTGTCGGCCGGTGGGTTCAGCTCGACGCTGAAGCGCACGGGAAGCGCCTCGAGCGCGCCGCTTCCCAGCACGCGCGCCGAAGCGACGATCTCTCGATCGACGCGCACCGGCGTCGGAAATGCGTCGAGCGCGATACCGGTCACGCTCGCCGCCGGGCGCGACTCGACGAAGACCCGCGCCAAGAGCGAGGCGGCACCGTTGGCCACGGTGATCACAGCCTCTCCCTCGCCGGTTGCCGTGACGAGGCCAGCGGGATCGACCGTTGCAACACTCGGATCGCCGGTCGTGAAGCTGGTGCCGAAGCCGGTCGTCACGTTCGCGACGATCCCGTTCGAGAGGCGACCGCTCACGACGAGCTGCGCCTGCGCGCCGATGCGCGGGAGGCTGAGGAGCCGCTCGGAGACGCCGAGCGCGACGACCGCAGGCTGATCGTCGACGTTGACCCACGCCGAGGCCCGCTGCGTCCCGTTCGCTGCCTCCAGCCGCGTCGTGCCTCCCGCGACCGCGGTGACCACACCCGCGCCGTCGACGCGCGCGACCGCGGGCTCCTCGGCGATCCAGGTCGTACCGCGCGCCGCGTCGGTCAGGTTGCGAACGCGCCCGTCGGAGAAGAGCCCGCCGAGCGAGAGGCGCCCGACGTCGCCGCTTTGCCCGAGGAGCAGCGGATCGGGCGCGACGAGAAGCGATTCCAGCTCGAGAGCGGTCGTTTCGTGCGGCGCGAGCGACAGGTCGAAGCGCGCGAGCGCGCGTCCCCCTCCGTCGCGCACGACGAATGCGGCCGCCGCTCCGGTCGAGGCGACGTCCTTGCGGATCTCGACCGGCACCGAATTCGCGCCGTTGCGCAGGTCGAAGCGGCTTCCGCCCGCCACACGCAGCACGCGCGCGCCGCCGGCCAGCGGCGTCTCTTCGAGCTGGAGCGACGCGCTCGTGCGCGGAGGCACCGTCGCGAAGACGTCGACCAGGATCCGGTCGTCGGAGAGGAACGCGGAGCCGAGCGGCTCGAGCGCCTCTTCGTCCCCGCCCGACGCCGCCAGCGGGTCGCGCGCGACGCGCTCGAACGTCGAGCGCGGCGGCGCGAGCTGGACCACGCTGACGCCCCGCGCGCCGTCGGCGACGTAACCCACGCCGCGTGCGAGAGCGAGCGCCATCCGCGCGGCCACGCCTTCCGTGGCGACGCGGCCGAGAATCCGATCGTCGAGCTGATTCGAATCGAGCTCGATCGGCTGGATGCTCGCGGGTCCGTCGAGGTCGACGAGCGAGACGCCGTCCGCCCCGCCGCCGACGAGCGCGAGCCGCTGCTCCGCATCGACGGCGACGGAGAGCGCGGGGTGGCCGAGCCGGATCACGGAGAGGCGCACCGGGCTCGCGGGCACGCTCACGTCGAAGAGCTGCAGCGTGCCGTCGGCGCCGTTCGCGACGAGTGCTACATCGAAGCGCTCGCTCGTCTCCAGAGTCCCGTCGCCGTTTTTGTCGAACGCGAATCCCTCGAGAGCCGCGACTGCTTCGGGCTGCCCGTCGGTGCCGATGCCACCCAGGCGCACGAGCGAGCTGCCCTCGAGGACGATGAGCCCGGCCGCGCCGACCGTGAGCACGCGCGCGCCGAGCCGCGCGACGCCGGTCGCGCTCTCGAGCGCAGCCGCCGGATAGCGCCCCTCCAGTCCCGCGCCTGGCAGGGCGGGATCGACCGGGATCGCCTGCCCGAGGCGAACGCGCTCGACCCCGAGGCCGCGCACGGCCACGAACGCATCGGCGCCCGCGACGAACGCGGCGCTCGGCGTGCCGGACGCCGCCGGTACGCCCGCAGGCGTCGTCTGGCCGCTCGGCGTGGTGAGCTGGACGGCGCCGATCAAGGCCGGCGACGCCGCGTTCGCCAGCGAGAAGATCGACAGCCGACCGGGGACCGCGCCGCCGCCGGAGAGCGCAAGCGCGAGCGTACCGACCACCGGCTGACCGTTCCGGTCCGTGAGCGCGGCGCCTTCCACGAGCGCCACGCCCGAGACGCCGCCCTCGAGCGGGACGCTCGCGAGCGTGGCGGGAGCGTCGGGCTCAGAGACGTCGAGCACGTGCAGCGCGACAGCACCGGCGGCGAGCGCCAGGTTCCCCGAGGCGACGACGTCGCGAACGGAGTCGAGCGCGTCGCTCACGAGCACCTGCGGTGCGAACGTGTCGAAGCTCGTCGAGAGCGCCGCCGGCAGACGCGCGCCGGAGACGCCGACGACATCGCGCGAGACGCTGCAGCGATAGCCGGTGCCGAAGCGCAGCCTGCGCGACGGCGTGAAGCGGACCTCGCGACCCTCCGCGGCGAGCGAGAAGCCGCCGGGTACTGCGCTGCCTGCGGCGTCGGTCAGGAGTACGGAGCCCGAGGTCACGCTCTGCGCGTCGACGGGTTCGGAGAAGCGGAGCACGACCCTTGCGTCGATCGGGACGAGCGCGCCCGCGCCGGGCTCCAGCGAGACCGCCATCGTCGTGGCGCTCGCGGCGAGCGGCTCGCCGAGATCCTGCTCCCCTTGCGCGGGAGCCACGCCGGAGGTGCCCCCGCGTGACACCCCGCTTTCGGGATCCACGAAGGCGAGCGCAAAGGGCGCTCCCGCGACGACGGGAAGGCGGAAGCCCGCGTTGGGCGCGTCCGCCTCGAACACGAAGGGCGTGCCGCCGAGCGCGACCGTTGCGGCCGGACCCGTGAGCTGCCCGCTGACCGCGGCGAGCGGCGCGCTCGACTCGACGACCGCGTAGCTGCCGGAGAGTGTCGCTCCGGGAAGCTCCCGCCCCGTCGTGCGCAGCGCCGCCATGGCTTCGATCTGCGCGCGCTCGAAGCGATCGACGATCGCGAGGCGCGGCTGGCCGGCGACGTCGGTCAGCCGGACGAGCAGCAGCACAACGTTGGGTGCGCCGCCCGGGTCCGGCAGCTCGAAGTCCACGCGGGCCGGTGGCGCGACGGCGCTCACTTCCAGCTGCTGGCTCACGAGGGACTGCTCGGGCGCGCGCAGGAAGAGCGACGGGAACGAGGCGAGGAAGCCCTCCTCCACGACTCCCGTCCGTGGATTCGACGGCACGACGAGCGTCTCGAGAGACACGCGGTGCCGCTCGCCGGATGAATCCTCGGCGACCGCATCGAAATCGAGCGTGCCGTTCACCAGGAAGTTCGCGGGGACCAGGAGCGAGCCGCTCGCCTCGAACGGAAACCCTGTCGCCCGCAGCGGTGCGAAGCGAGACTGCGTCTCACTGAGCTGGAGCGACGCAAGCCTGCGGAACTCCGCGCCCTCGATCGCGAGCTCGAACCGGTCGCGGTAAGCGAAGCCGGCGGGCAGCGCGGGGAGCGCACCCGGATCGGCGACATCGCGGAGCTGGAAGACCGCGCCACCCACCAGCGCGCGCGGCATCACGCGCGCACGGCGCCCCGACGGGCCGCGCACGACGCCCCCTCCGCCGCCGAATGCCGTGCGGCCGTCAGGATTCTCGAACTGCGTGATCGGGAGCGAGAGCTCACGCCGCTCGGCATCGCGGAAAGTCAGTGCCAGCGTGTCCCCGATCTCCGCGCCGATGCGCAGCCGGAACGCGCCGTCGCTCTGCGTGCGCGCACTGAAAGTCTCGCGCGTGCGCGGGTTCACGAGCGTGATGCCCGAGAGCGGCTCGGCCGTCCCCACTGTCGCCGTCACCGAGACGAAGCCCTGGTCATCGGGGAGCTCGGCCGTGATCACACCGGCAGCCGGCTGCGGTGGCTTGCTGGTGTCGATCGTCGTGAACGCGACGCCGGCGAAGGGTGCGAGCGCGTTGCCGGCCAGGTCGCGGAGCCCGCCGCTGAGCGCGAGCGTGTACGCGGTGGCCGAGGCGAGGCCGCCATCGGGGAGGACGCGCAGCTCCAGACCGTCCGGAGAGAGCACGCGCTGGCCCGGGACCGGAGCACCGCCCGTCGCGAGCACCACGCTGGTCGCGGACACGGACGACGGCTCGATCGGCTCGCTGAAGCGCACCGCGATCGGCGCATTGCGCAGCACGTCGAGCGCCGCGTTCGCAGGAGAGGTGCTGACGACCGCCGGCGCCACCACGCCCAGGACGAGATCGAGCGTCGCGAGCTCTCCGACCGCCGCGACCGTCGCCTGCCCGCTCGTGGCGTCGCGCGTCGGGATGTGGAGCGCGCTCGCCGATGTGGGCGCGCCCACCGCGCCTGCGACGAGGTAGCGCGCCTCCGGGGAGCGGGTGAGCGCCGCGAACGGCGCCGTCGACGTCCGCACCAGAGCCTGCGCAACGGGCGCGCCGCCGGCGTCGCGCACCACGCCGGTCACGAAGCCGAGCGGCGCCGCCGCGCGCACGAACAGGTAGTCCCCTTCGCGGGCGACACCGGGAAGCGTCGCTCCGGCAAGCGCTGCGTCCGAGAACAACCGCCCCGCCGCCGCGCGCGCGAGCCCCACCAGCTCGAGCCGCGCCACGCCGTCGGGATCGCGGAAGCGGCGGGCCACCAGCACCTGCGCGCCCGGAGGCAGGCCGGCTGGAAGCGGAACCGAGACGACGCCCGGCTGCGCGAGCGACGCGCTGGAGAGGTCGACGCGCGCCGCCGCAAGGAGCTCGAGCCCGGCGGGGAGTGGAGCGTCGAGCTCGCCCGCGCCGAGCGCGCGCACCAGCGCGATCGTAGCCTGCGCGAGTGCACCGGCGGGAAGCTCGAGCCGCGCACCCGCCGCGTCCCCTGCTCCACCGCCGTCGGCGCCGAGCACCTCACCGCCGACGCCCGCCGCGCGGGGCACGACGGCGATCTTCACCATGCCGATCGCGAGCTCGGTGAGTGAGAAGTCGCGCGACGGCGTGATCGGGAAGCGCGTGCCGGCCGTCGCCGTCTCGGCGAGTCGCGGACGCGCGAAGACCAGCAGGTCCTGCGCGAAAGGCTGAGGCACGATCATGGAGAGATCGAACAGGTCGAACTGCTCGGTCACGCGCCCTTCGACGGCCGTGCCGCTCGGGAAGGGCGTCGTCGAGCGCAGCACCAGCTCGCCCACCGCGCGTGCCCCGATCCCGGCAGGCGCCGAGGGCGGCAGCACCTCGCTCTCCGCGAGCGCGGCGGCCGGGAGCGCGATCTCGCCCACACCGGCGAGCGGCTCGCCCGCGACCGGGGCGGGCGGAGCGAACGGCGCGCCGTCCGGGACGAGCAGGGCGACCTGGCCCGTGCCGGGGAGCGAGACCGACGCCGCGCCGCCCGTGGCGTCCACCGTCGCGGGAGCCAGCGCGATCCAGCGCGCCGCCGAGGCGTCGTAGCGCGCCGCGACGACTGCGCTTCCCGGCGGCAGCCGCATCTCGCTCGGCAGTCGCGCGCTCGCGGGCTGCCCGAACGCGATCGCGTCGGGAGACACGTCGAGCGCCGCAACCGGCGACCAGCCCAGCGGCAGGCGTCCCTGCAGCCCCTGACTGGAAAGCTCCGTGAGCGCGAGCGCCGCATCGAGCGCGAGCGCTCCGGGCGGCACCTCGAGCGAGACGCGTCCGCTCGCGCTCCGCGCGGACCCGCCGACAGCCGCGGCGATCGGATTCTCGCGAGGGTCGAGCGGTGTGAGCCGCGCGTCGAGCAGTGTCGCGGCAGTGCCGGCGGGGATCTCCGCGCGCCGATCCACGCGCGTGTAGCCCTGCCGCGCCACGCGCACCAGCGCGTCGCCCCCCGCTCCTCCGAGCAGGAAGCGCCCGCGCTCGTCGGCCAGCGTCGTGGGGGCGGGAACGAGCCGTCCCGTCCCGTCTTCGACGAGCGTCGCAGTCACCGCGCCGAGCGGGAGGCCGAGCGTGTCGTCGAAGGCCTCGCCGCGCAGGAACCCGCTGCCGCTCGAGACGACGACGCGGATCGCAGCCGCGTCGCTCTGCGCCTCGTTACGCGCACTGATCGCGACGTCGCCGCTGGCCGACGCGCGCACCAGGCCGTCGGAGGAGACCGTCGCCACCGCCGGATCGCCCGAGCTCCAGAGCGTCCCCGTCGATGCGGCCGTGAGGTCGCGCGAGCTTCCGTCCGAGAACCTGCCGGTGGCGCGCAGCGCGCGGGTCGCGCCGGCGCCGCGCAAGGTCTCCTCCTCGGGCGAGACCGCGAACGCCTCGAGCAGCACGCCGATCTCGACCGTGATCGCCGAGCGATCGGAGAGGCCGCCGAAGCTCGCCGTCACCGCCATCTCGCCGTTCGACACCGCGGTGACGACCGGGCCGTTCACGCTCGCGATGTAGGCGTTCGAGCCCTCGTAGCGCGTGCCGGCGTCGGCGGTGAGATCGCGTATGGAGCCGTCCTCGTAGCGTCCGACGAGCTCGAGCGGCTGCAGCGCACCCGCCTGCACCAGCCGCGCGCCGGCGGGCGCGAGCTCGAGTGCTTCGAGCTGCGGGATCCGCAGCGAGACGCGCGCCGTCTCGAAGACGCAGCTCGCGCCCTGCGCGCGCGCCTCGAGCTCCGTCGCCCCTTGCGGTAGCGCCACGGAGGCCTCGAACAGCCCACCTGCAAGCCGCGCGGCTGGAACGCCGTTGATCGTCACCGCCGCAGTCGCCTCCGACACGCGCACGCGCGCCAGCACCGGCGCCGCGCTCGTGAACCCTCCGGCGAGCGGAGAGACGAAACGCACGAGCGGGGGCCCGGGATCGGACGCGCCGGGTGGGAACCCGCTTTGCGTGAAGAGTGAGCTGACGAGCACCAGGTCCGCGAAGTCGACGTCTCCGTCCACGTCGATGTCGGCCTCGCGGCAGTCGCAGCGCGCGACCAGATCCGCGCCCTGGCAGAAGCCGACGATCGAGCCGTCGAGCGCGTTGACGACACCGTCGTCGTTGGCGTCGGCGTCGTGCTGGAGCCCCGCCGCGGCACACGCCTGCGGCAGGCCTGGGAGCTGCCCGGCGAGCCAGCGGCGCAGCGTCGCGACGTCGGCGGCGTCGCAGCCGGGCGCGCCCGCGGCGCCGCAACGCGCGGAGTCGAAGCCGGGGCGCGTGGCACGCCCCGCCAGGAAGCGCTCGAGCGCGGCGACGTCGGCGGCATCCACGTCGCGATCCACGTCCACGTCGCTGCACTGACACGCGTCGCCCGCGGGGAGCGCGTCGCCGTTCGCCTGATCCAGATTGGCGACGCGCGCACAGTTGTCCGCGCCGTCGAGCACCCCGTCCAGATCCTGATCGGGCGGCGCCGCCCCCGCCCCCGCCGCCACGAGCACCCCGACTACGAAGACCGCATGCGAAAGCAGCGGAATCCAGCCGTCGGGCGCGCGTCCCCGCGCCCTGCGCCGGAAGCCGTTCTTCTCCGGCTCACTCATCGCCCCGCTCCATGCTGCGGGCGCCGCGCGCGAGAGCCGCTCGCGCGCGGCCGTCTGGCCCGACCGCGACACTACGCCGCCACCGCGGGCGAGTCCTCACGGACACCTCATCTTTTTCCTACCGGGACTCAAAGGCCGCCGATCGGCGCGAGCGGAAGCCGCGGGATCGGCAGCGGGTAGCAGGGGTTCAGGTTCAGCGAGCCCTGCAGCGAAATCGTTGCAGTCGCGCTGTTGTCCGTGCTGGAGATGCTCACCTGCGCCGGCCACTTCGCGATCTGAACGCCGCCCCACGGCGAAGGCGGCTGGATGCTCGGGCCGGACGCCGTGAAGCCCAGCCGGAACTGACACACGGCGCCCCACTTCAGCCGGGCGGCAGAGCAGCCGTCCGACACGACCGAGTAGTTGCCCGGGTTCGAGCCGCCGCGCGTGAGCGTGCCGAGGTCGACCGACAGCCGATCGATGCGCGTGTTCTGCACGCTGAAGGTCTTCGCGTCGGTGTCGCCGGCGCGGTTCCAGCAGAACGAGTGAGCGCTCGGGTCCGGCGTGAGGCGCGCCACCTCGACGACGGCGAGCGCGATCGACTTCTCCTGCGTGGTGGCGATCTCGCGATTCGCCACGCTCACGCTCCCATCCAGCGCCCTGCGGTTCGCGCTCACCGCCTGGGGGGTGGTCGCCTGAGTCACGCCCACGTCCTGCGGCCGGTCGCCGGTCGTCATCTCGTCTGCCCACACGCCGGTCGCCGGGTTGAAGCGGCGAACCTTGTCGATGTCGTCGATCGCGACCAGGATCTGGCCCTGCTTCCACGCGAGGCCACGCGGCTGCTGAGCCGCGTTCGGAACCACGACCTCGCTGCGCGCGCCGTTCTCCGCAATCCGCACCAGCTTCCCGGGGCCGCGCGACGACACCCAGACGCCGCCTGCTGGATCGACCACGATGCCGCCCGGGTTCGGCGCGCCTGCGCCTGCGACTGGCGCGAGTGCGAGGTTCCCGGCTCCCGTCCGGGCGATGACGCCGTCGTCGTCCACCACATAGAGCCGGCGGTACTTCGGATCCCACGCGATGAAGCGCAGGTCGGGGACGCCTGCGATCTCGTGCTCCGCAATCCAGACCGGTGCCGCCGGATTGGCGATCGAGAACTCGGTCACCACGCCGTTCGGGTAATTGCCGAGCTGCTCGTGACTCATGAAGATGCGGCGGCCCGGCTCGTCGAGTGCCAGGCCCGAGCCTTCGTCCTGCGCGGCGACCTCGAACCGGCCGCGCCCATCGGCGAGGCGGCCATCGAAGCTCACCAGCCGCTCGCGCGACGCGACGAACAGGCGGCCGCTGCGCGGATCGACCAGCGCGTCCTTCGGCTCGCGCGTGGCGTTCGGGCTCCCGCCGTCCCAGACCGACAGGTTCGCGCGCACGATCTCGCGCGTGAGGTCGACCACGCTCACCGAGTTCGAGTCGGCGTTGACGACGAAGGCCACGGGGTCCGCCTGAGCGGCGCCCGCCGCGAAAAGGATCGAGAGCGCAACGAGGCGAAGGAACTGTGCCGGCTGCTGATGGCTCGCCATGACGACCTCCCAGCTGCGGATCGCGCCGGAACGGCGGGCCGCGGGCGACTCGCGCGCGGCCGTTCGACCCGACTCGCAGGCTAAGGGGGGCGCCGAAGCGAATCCTTACCGGCGCGTGATCATCGCGTCATCGATCTCCTACCAGGAGCGCATCTGCGCGCGCGGCGAGCGCGCTCATGCCCATCGCGCGGGCGGACCGGGCGACCTCGCGCACGAGCGCAAGCCCGCGAGCCTGGTCGGCGCGGGGGCGACCCCGGCGGCGCAGGAAGCTCGCGTAGTCGAGCTGCGTGCGCGCTAGATACGTGGCGGCATCGAGCTCCTGGTTGCGCGCGATGGCCGCTTCGTAGTGACTCGCCGCCTCGTCCGCGCGGCCGCAGAGCGCGGCGAGCTTCGCCAGTGGCCAGTGCACCGAGCCGCTGCAGGACCAGGCCATCAGGTTGACCGCGGTGCGCTCGGCGAACGGCGCGAGCAGCTCGCGCAGGCGCTCCGCGCGCGCGGCGTCGCCGAGCTCGGCACACACGTGCGCCAGCAGGAAGAGCTGCTGGCAGGCGTTCAGGTCGCGCTCGGGATCCAGGAAATCCTCGCGCGCCTCGCGCTCGAAGAGAGCGCGCGCCTCGTCGAGCTTGCCGATCTCGCACAGCACGTACATGAACGCCGCACGCAGGCCGCCGTCCCACGGAAAGGCCCCGACTGCCGCACGCAGGTGCGGCTCGAGCTCCGCGGAGCGACCCTGGTCGATACGCAGCTGGGCGATCTGCCCGGCAAAGCCCTGCTGCGCGTCGTAGGCGATCGCGCGCTGCCCGAGACGGAAGGTCTCCCAGACCAGCGGCTCCGCCTCCGCGAGGCGCCCCGAGAGCAAGAGGCGCATCCCGCGGTAGAGGGGCCGGTACCACAGGAAGTACGCGGGCAGCTCGAAGGCGTCGATCCGGCGCGAATGGCGGTCGATCTCCTCGTCGACCGCCGCGAGGTCGCCCGCCTCGAGCAAGGCGGTCAGCCGCAGCGGTGAGGCGTGGACCGGCGCCATGCGATCGCCCGTCGCCTCCGAGATCGCGATCAGCTCCCGCGTGAGCTCGAGCCGCTCCTCGAGCGAGAGCCGCGGCCAGATCGCGTAGAGCACGGCGTACATCACGTGTCGGCGCGTGCCGGCATCCGCGAGGCGTCCAGAGAGCGCCAGCGCCTGCCGCGCCAGCGCCAGCGCGCGATCCAGACCCGAGCGCGGTCCCCAGGAGAGCAGCCGTGCGAGCTGCGCGAGCACGCGCGCGTGCAGGCCGGACTCGCTCCCCGCGAGCGCGGGCGCCGCCTCTTCCAGCAGGCCCAGCACGCGCGTCGCGAGGTCGTCGCGGCGCACGCGCTGGCCCAGGTCCACCAGAGCCGCGCGCGCCAGATCCTCTGCGCGACCCGTGCGGCGCGCGAGAGAGGCCGCGCGCTCGGCGGCAGCGACCGCCCCGGCGGGATCTCCCGCATGCGCGCGCGCCGTCGCGAGCACGAGCAGCGCCTCGCAGCGCTCGGCGTCGGGCGCGCGCCCGAGCTCGAGCGCTTCGACCGCCCGCCCCGCGTGCACGACGGCTTCGTCGTAGGCGAGGCGACGACGCGCGAACTCCGCGGCGCGCGTGGCGAAGCGCGCTGCGGGCTCCGCGCCGCCCTCGGCGCGGGCGATCTCGAGCCAGTGCGCGGCGAGCTCCGAGGCGGCCTCGTCGAGATCGTCGGCGCGGAGCGCTTCGAGCGCCGCAGCCACGCGCCGGTGCAGGCGCACGCGCTCGGCGCCGCCCTGCGTCTCGAGCAGCGCCTCGCGGAATACGTCGTGCGCGAACTCGTAGTGCTGCGGCGCTCCCGCGGCCGGGCGCAGGATCCCGGCGAACACGGCCTCTTCGAGCGCGTCGAGCGTCGTGTCCGCGCCGCGCGCCTGCACCTCGCGCACGAGAGCGTGGGAGCAGCGCGCGCCGCACACCGCGGCGATCGCGAGCGCCTCGCGACACGCGGGTGACAGGCGGCGCACCCGCCCCTGCACCAGCCCGCGCACGCTCGCCGGGATCGCGTGCAGGCGCTCCGCGAGCGCAGCCGCGCCGTGCTCGCCGAGGTCGAGCACGAGCTCCTTCACGAACAGCGGGTTGCCGCCGGTGCGGTGGCAGAGCGCATCGATCACAGGGCGCTCGTAGAGCGCGCCCGAGACCGCCTCGACCAGCGCGCCGACCTCGTCGGCGGCAAGGCCCGAGAGCGACGAGTGCACGTCGCCCGGGCCGCGCGCGAGCCCGGCGAGCGCTTCCCAGAGGGGATCGTTCGGCGCAAGCTCGTCCGGGCGATAGGTCGCGACCACGAGCAGCGGGGCTTCGCGCAGCTCCCGCAGCACGAAGTCGAGCGCGCGCAGCGACGCGCGATCCGCCCAGTGCAGGTCGTCGAAGCAGAGCACGAGCGGCCGCTCCCGCGCGAGGCGTCCGAAGAAGCGCGCCAGCACGTCGAGCTGCGCGAAGCGCGCTGCGTCGGCGTCACCTCCCGTCGCAGCCGGCGACTGCGCCGGGCCGAGCTCGGGGACGATCGCGGCCAGCTCGTCCACGCGCGGCTCGGCGGCCGCGCGCGTGGCCGAGGCGCCGGCGTCGCGCAGATGCGCGCGGATCATCTGCGCGAAGGGCCAGTACGCGGGAGCGCCACGCTCCTCGGACGACCAGCCCGAGAGCACGCGCGCCCCCCGCGCGAGAGCGTGCGCCGCCAGCTCGTGCGCGGTGCGCGTCTTGCCGATGCCGGGCTCGCCGGCGAGCAGACACAGCCGTGCTCCTCCCGCCGCCACGCCAGCCCACGCCGCGTACAGGCGCTCCAGCAGCTCCGCGCGGCCGACGAAGGCGTCGGCGGGCGCACGACCGCTGGCCGCGGCGAGACGCTCGGAGCCGCGCGCGCTGCGCTCCTCGACCGGCGCCACGAAGCGGTAACCCACGCGCGCGTGCGTGCGGATCACGCGCTGATCGTCGCCGGCGTCTCCTATCGCGAGACGCGCCGCGCTCACGGCGCGCGTGAGCGAGGTCTCTCCGACCACGACGTCCGGCCAGAGCCGCTCGAGCAGCTCGCGCTTGGTCACGACGCGCGCGCGGTTGCGCAGCAGGAACAGCAGCAGCTCGAGCACCTTCGGTTGCAGATCCACGCGGGCGCCGTCCACGCGCAGCTCCAGCAGCTCTTCGTCGATTTCCGCGCTGCCGAACGCGAAGATCACGAGCCGGACCGGCGCGTCGAGTGCGGCGCCAGCACGGGCACGCCCAGGGCCTGGTTGCGCAGCTCGCGCGCGGCCGCCGCGAGCCGCTCCATCCCGATCGCCGTGGCAGCGTCGTGCGCTTCTGCCAGCACGAGCCGCGCGCGCTCGAGATCGCCCGCGCCCTGGCGCTCGAGCAGCACACGACCCAGGTCGACACGCGCGCGCGTCGCGTAGGTGTTCGCGCCGAGCGCGGCGTTGCGCACGATCGCGCGCTCGAGGTGACTCGCGGCGAGATCCAGCCGGCCGGACGCCGCGGCGAGCTTCCCGAGCGGCCACTCGATCGAACCCAGGCAGATCCAGGCGCCGAGGTTCACCGCGTACTGCTCGCGGAGGGGGAGCAGCCTCTCGTACAGCGCGGGCGCGCTCGCCGCGTCCCGCAGCTCCGCGCAGACCGTCGCGAGCACGACCAGCACGACCGGGGCGTTGAGCGCGGTCGAAGGATTCGGCAGGCCGCGCTCGAGCTCGTGCTCGAACGCCAGGCGCGCGTCCGAGAGCCGGCCGCTCTCCGACAGCACGAAGCTGCGCACCGCGCGGAACACGCTGTCGCGTTCGCCCGCGAGCGATCCGCGCAGCCAGGGCTCGATCTCCGCCGCGCGCCCCTGGTCGATCCGCAGCTGGCAGAGCTGAGCGCCCCACGCCCGCACGAAGTCGTAGATCCCCGTGCGCTGCGCCTGCTGGCCGAGCGCCCCGACGCAGGCCTCCGCCTCCTCGAGCCGCCCCGAGAGCAGCGCGCGCATCCCGCGGTGGACCGACAGATACCAGCGCCCGACGGGAGCGAGCTCCATGCCCTCGAGCCGGCGCGTCGCGCGCGCGATCTCGGCGTCGACCGCCGCGACGTCGCCCTGTTCGAGGAGCGCGGTGATGCGCAGCGGCGAGGCGTCGACGGTGAACGCCCGCGTCGGCAGCCGCGCCTCGAGCCCGACGAACTCCGAGGTGAGTGCCTGCCGCTCGGCCGGCGAGAAGCGCTCCCAGACCCCGTACAGCACGTTGAAGAGCACGGCGACGCGCGCGAAGGCATCGCCATCCGGCGAGGTGAGCGCGAGCGCCTCGCGGGCGAACGCGTGCGCCTGGTCGTGCGTGTCGTCGCGCCCGGCGGGTTGGAAGCCCAGGCCCGCGTCCCAGCGCAGCACGTAGGCGAGTCGCGCGAGCAGCTGGGCGCGCAGCGGCGCGCTGCGTCCCTCGAGCGCCCGGGCCGCCTCTTCGAGCAGCGCGCGCACGCTGCCGTAGAACTCGGCGGGAAACGCGGCGTGCACGATCGGCGCGAGCGCGGCGGCGGCGAGATCCTCGACGCGCCCGCTGGCCCGCGCCAGCGCGGCGGCGCGCTGCGACGCCGCGTTCGCACCGGCGGCGTCCGCGGCCCGGGCCCGCGAGCGGGCGAGCGCGAGCCATACCGGCAGCCGCTCGGCATCGCTCGCGCCGCACAGCTCGAGCAGCTCGAACGCGCGCTCGCAGTGAGCGACCGCGTCCTCGTAGGCGAGCCGCGCGAGCGCGGCCTCAGCCGCGCGCAGGCACCAGCCGACGGCCGGCTCCGCAGCACCTTCCGCTCGCGCCACCGCGCTCCAGTGCGTGGCGAGCGCGCCCGCGACGGCGTCGAGATCGCGCGCGTGCAAGAGCTCGAGCGTCTCCGCCACGCGACGGTGCAGGCGCAGCCGGTCGACGCCGGGCAGGGACTCGAGCAGCGCCTCGCGCAGCAGATCGTGCGCGAACTCCCAACGCTCGGTCGCGCCGCCGCGCGGGTGCAGCACGCCGGCGGCGGCCGCCTCGTCGAGCGCCGCCAGCGCTCGCTCGGCGTCCTGGCCGGACGCGCGCCGCAGGATCTCGTAGTCCACCTCGCGACCGGCGACCGCCGCGAGCGCCACCAGCTCGCGGCAGCGCTCGGACAGGCGCGAGAGCCGCGCCTGGATCACCCCGCGCACGCCGGCGGGGAGCTCGCCCTCGAGCGTTCCGCGCTGCGCGAAGAGCATCACGAGCTCCTTCACGTAGAGCGGGTTCCCGCCGCTGCGCCGGAACAGCTCGCTCGTGACCTCGCGATCGAGCGGCTCTTCGGAGACGCTCTCTGCCAGCGCCGTCACCTCGCGCGCCTCGAGACCGCTGAGTGCTATGCGGGCGTCGTGTCGGCCGCGCGCCAGCCGGGACAGCGTCGCGAGCAGCGGATGATCGGCGCGCAGCTCCTCGCGGCGATACGCGCCGACCAGCAGGATGCGCGCGCCGGCGAGCTCGCGTGCCGCGAATTCGAGCGCGCGCAACGACGCCTCGTCGGCCCAGTGCAAGTCGTCGAGAAACACGAGCAGCGGCGCCGACTCCGCGACGCGGCGCAGGAAGCCCGCGAGCGCGTCGAGCAGCGCGAAGCGCGCGCCTTCCGTGTCACCCGGCCGCGACGCGCGCAGGCGCAGGCGAGCCCCGAGCTCCGGAACCAGCGCGGCGAGCTCCGCGGCGCCCGAACCGAGTGCCGGGCGCAGCGTCGCGTCGTCCACTCCTCGCGCGAAGCCCCGCACGAGCTGCGCCCACGGCCAGTACGGCGGCGCTCCGCTCTCGTCCCAGCACCAGCCCTCGAGCACCAGCGCGCCCGAGGCGCGCGCGATCTCCGCGAGCGCCTGGGCAGTGCGCGTCTTGCCGATGCCCGCCTCGCCGGCGAGGAGCAGGACGCGGCCCTCTCCGGCGCGCGCGCCTTCCCACGCTGCGCGCAGCTCTGCCAGCAGCGCCGCGCGCCCGACGAAGACGCTCCGCGCCGGCTCCCGCGCGCGCGTCGCTTGCGTCGCAGCCGTCGCCGCGCGCTCGTCGACGGCGGCGACGAAGCGATAGCCCACGCGCGCGTGGGTCCGAATCAGCGAGCCCTCCCCGCCCGTGTCACCGATGGCAGCGCGCGCGGCGCTCATCGCGCGCGTGAGCGCGCTCTCGCCAACGACCACGCCAGGCCAGAGCGCTTCGAACAGCTCGCGCTTCCCGACCACGCGCGCGCGGTGGCGCAGCAGGTGGAGCAGCAGCTCGAGCACCTTGGGCTGCACGTCGACGCGCGCGCCATCTGCGCGCAGCTCGAGCTGCTC
Organism: uncultured Myxococcales bacterium; assembly: GCA_964454165.1. GTDB lineage: Bacteria > Myxococcota_A > UBA9160 > SZUA-336 > SZUA-336 > CAYVQJ01. The sequence goes on from CAYVQJ010000026.1 coordinate 35,452, forward strand.
CGGATGGAGCTCGAAGCGGCCGAACGCGTAGATCAACTTCGCACCCCTCCCGCTCGAACAGGATCGCCTTCCGGCGGGACGAGGGCTGCGGGCCGGCGCTGCTAGGCTCGCCGGCGGCCCCTACCCGCACGCAGCACGGTCAGAAATACCAGCCCGGCCGCGCCGAGTGACGCAGTGCCGGGTTCGGGTACGACGGTGATGGAGCCGTCCTCCAGCGTGAATGGCAGGATCGCGACGCCGCGCGGCGCGGAGAGGATCACGTTCGAAAGATCGAGCGCGCTCGTGCCGAGTCCGAGCGCTGCGTAACTCACGCGGAGCAGTACGCCTTCGCCAGCGACACCTTCCTCGACCGTGCGTGTCTCGGCGAAGTTCACGTCCGGCGGCGCGATGTCCTGCTCCAGCACGAAGACGTTCGGCGCCAGGAAGCCCAGGTCGAGGACCCCGCTCGCGGAGATCACCGCGGAGTCCGAAACGAGATCGAGCTCGAAGGCGTGCAGCGGGGAGAGCGCCTCGACCCCCGCGATGCGCAGCTCGATGTCGAAGCTCGCGCCGAGCGCCACCGTCCGCGCCGGCTGAATTCCGGCGACGGCCGGATCGGTGTCGACGCTCAGGATCGGCACCGCCCCCGCGCCGAGCGGAAACACCAGCAAGGCTGTCCGTGTGAGCAACAGCCCTGTGCGCAGCATCCCCATTTTTCTGCCTTCCCCTGGCCCTGTGGCCAGACTACCACAGGGGGTCCGCACAGCTGCGGCGGCGTGGCTTGGAGCCCGCGCGCCATCAGGATCTTGCCCGAGAAGCGGGATCCACGCGGGGGGTCCGGGAACGGGCGCTCCGTCAAGTCCCCTTCGAGCACCGAGCGCGCTCCCCTGCGCTCCTCTGAGGCGGCTGAACCCTCGCGCGCCGGCGTGCGCCCAAATGCGGGTCGGGTCGAGGGCTGGCGCGCTGGTCCGTGAGGTTCTGGACCTCGATCGAACCGGTCCGGGCGTAGTAGTCGGCTCTCGAGTCCGAGTGGCTTACGGGCAGTTGGCCGAGACTGTTCCCGGCCCCGCGCAGTAGTTACCGCCGCGAGAATTAGCGCTTCCGGCACCCGTCACGCCCGCCCCGTTCGCGGACACGACGTTGTCACTGTAGGCGGAGTCACTGCTCAGCTCGAGTCCGGAGAGGCCATTGAGGCTCACGGTATTCCCGCGAAGGAGGCAACCAAACCCGCACTGGATCCCGTCGCCCCCGTTCGCGCGCGCCGTGTTGCCCGAGACGGTCGAGCCGCTGCCGGCGGTGGCGGAGATCCCGTCGTTCCCGTTGTCGTACGCCGTGTTGCCCGAGACGGTCGAGCCGAAGCCGCTCTGGATCCCGTTGCTCCCGTTCGAGCGCGCCGTGTTGCCCGAGACGGTCGAGCCGGTGGCGACGCTGATCCCATCCAATCGATTCCAGCGGACGCGCAGGTTCGTGACCTCTGCCTGGTCGCCCAGCAGGACGCCATTGGCGCCCATCCCCGTGATGCTGCCGTTCTTGACCGAGATGCCGCGGTTCGTCGTATTGATTCTCTCCACCCCCGAGCCCGTACCCACCGCGGGAGTGCAGACGAGAGTGGCTCCGGAGCACGTCACCGGACCGAGGATCGCGAAGTTATTCAGGTCGATGCCCACGTCGCTGGTGCTGACGACGATCCCGTCCGTATTCTCGTTGGGGACGGTCAGATCGCTCGTGAGCCGGTAGCTGTGACCTGCGGTGCCATCGATCGTGACCGGCAGGCCCGTCGTATCCCCGGCGAAGCAACCCGTCGCCACGGCGCAGGTCTGGTTGATCTCCAGCACGCCATCACTGGCGAAGGCAGGGCTGACGAGGGACAGCAAGAGCAGCGCGAGGGGAAGTCGCGAGCGCATGGGGTTCTCCTTCGAGGGTCGGCCCCATCAATGTGCACCCCGGGCACGGGCCGAGTCAAGCGGCAACCCTCTCGACACATCATCATGTTGGCGGATCGGAGTGGACGCGGTCAGGGGCGGCCACGCGACCCTGTCAGGAAGATGCCGGGAACCGACTGTCACGGACTCGCCTCGCGTCCCGAGAGCCAAGCGCGTGCCCGGACCGACGTCGGGTCACGCCGATTGCCTGCCCCACTCCTCCGGCGTGAACGTCTGCATGCTGAGCGCATGGATCTCCTGCCCCATCCACGCCCCCATCGCCCGGTAGACGAGCTGCTGCGCCTTCACCCGCGAGAGCCCGCGAACTGCTCCGACACGATCACCGCGCGAAAGTGTCCGCCCCGCTCTTCGCGCCCGCGTGCCCGGCATGCAGATGCGACTCGTCGACGACCTCGACGTAGGTCGCGACAAGGCTCTCGCGAAGCCGGATTCCGATCGCATCACTCACGGAGTGACTCCTCCGCCGTAACAGCCGGTCGTCGGGGTGCCCATGATACTCGGTCGGTCCGTCCCTCGGTCGGACGGACGGATGACCTTTCGAGTCCCGTTGTCCGATCGGCTCTGCTCAGCTCGCTGCTCGCCGTGGCCGTACCGGCACGGCGGCAGTATCTACGCGCCGAGCCTGCGAGCGCGCCCGCAGCCAGCGCCAGGTGTGGACCAGACTCGGCTCGATCCACCAGATCAGCCGCCGGACCGCCGATCGCTCCCGTCCCTGCACACGGCCGTCGAGCTGGTCCAGCAGAAAGAGCGCCGCCGCCGAGTCCCCCGAGCGCGCGAGCAGCTGAGAGAGGTCGATCACGACGGCGGGATTCCAGGGCTCGATCTCCCGCGCATCGTCTAGCAACACGATCGCATCGCCCCGCGTCCGTCGACGCCGGAGCCGGCGGCTGCCCGCGACGAGGACCTGCAGGGCGCGATCGGGGCGTTGCCGCTTCAGCTCGCCCGAGCCAGCGACGGCGCTCCTCGTGGCGACAGGCGTGCTGGGCCTGGCCGCTGCGCGGCGACGCCGGGCAACTTGGCAGAACGGGTGTTCTCGGACGTAACCGAAGGAAGCCCGCCTATTTTCCCTACGCGCCGTCTATTTTCTATAACCGAGCGACGCGATCCGCGGGTACTGTGCGGCCAGATCCAAGCCCACTGGCAACGTCTCCAGGGCGACGGTCATGCGGGCTACGCGCGACATGAGGAACCCGCCTTACGGTCAGGGACAGGGCGACGGGTTACAGAGGTTATGTCCGAGGTTCACCACGCTGCCATTGACCGCCGCAAGGGCATTGTAGTTCAGCGTGCCTTCGATGTAGGCGACGGAACCGAGGCCGTAGACGCCGAGACCGTAGGTACCGTTTATCGACGCGGTGCAGCCGCTGATCAGGGTCCCCGTTTGGGCCAAGATTCCGTACCCGGTATTGCCGGTCGAGGTAGAGCTCTTGATGATCGCGTACCTGGCGGCGAAAATGCCGGTGCCGAAATTGCTGGTCGCCGAGGTCTCGGAAATCGTGCTCTGATCACCGACCGAAATCGCGCCTGCGAGTCCCGAGGGTGCGACCATTTGCACGTCGACTTTCTCGATGCGGGCATTCCAGGTCAGCACAATTGCCTGGGCACCCGTCCCCCTGATCGTTCCGTTGCGCACGCTGACATGATCTGGCCCCCGGATCCCGATCCCCGTGGCGACGCCGGCCGGCAGGCAGCTCGTGACCGGAACACCGCTGCAGACGACCGGCCCGACGATCGCGAAGCCGTTGAGGTCGATGCTCACGCCGTCGATCGTGACGTCGATTCCGATCGCATTCTGGTCCGGCAGGGTGAGATTGCTGGTCAAGCGGTACGCGCCGCGCTGGCTCAGCGTGATCGGGAAGCCCGGCCCGTCGCCGAGCGTCGTGCCGCCGGCGATCGCCGTCGTCTGACTGATCTCGATGACGCCGTCCGCGGCGACAGCAGGACCGCCGAAGACGAGAACGCCGACCACCGCGAACGCGAACGTGACTACGCAGCCGAATCGGATCATGCGGAGCTCCTGCTGCCAACCTCTCGCGCCCCGTCGACCAGCGTAGCAGCGATGCTGGCGGCCGTCTGCCAGCGCGTCGAAGCCGCGCTCACTCGCCGCGGATCTGCGAACGCAGCTCGCGCACGCCCGCGCAGTGCACGCGAGCGATCTCTCCGCAGGCTTCGGCGCAGTCATGCTGCCGGATGCGCTTGCGCGCAAGTACCCGAGCGCTCTGCGCGAGTGGGGCTGGCAGTGCGTCTTTCCCGCGACCCGGCGCTTTCGCGAAGCGGAGACCGACACCGAACGGCGACACCATCTGCATGGGTCGCGTGCAGCGCGCCATGAAGTCCGCCGTGCGCGCTTCGGGGATCGTGAAGCCCGCGAGCTGCCACACGCTGCGACACAGTTTCGCGACGCACCTACTGGTGTCGGGCTACGACATCCGCACCGTGCAGGAGCTGCTCGGCCACCGCCACGTGAGGACCACCATGATCTACACGCACGTGCTGAACCGCGGCGGGCGCGGCGTGCGGAGCCCGCTCGACCCGGCGTGATTTGCGCCGAGCTCGAACTCGCGGGGGCACGGACAAGTTCCCGCCCCAGTCACAACTCGCGCGGCGCGAGGCCGCGACGGCGGCGCTCCTCGTTCATGCGCTCGGCATCGGCGGAGAGCGGCTGGGTCTTCTCGCTCTCGTCGAGCTTGCCCACCATGTCCTTCGCCGACTTCACGCCGTCGAACGTGATCCACTTCTCGGGCACGATCTCCAGGATCACGCGCAGCGGCGAATCGAGAACCGAGAAGAAGCGATCCTCGCCAGCCTTGCTGTTTGGGCTCACCTTCTTCGAGAGCGCGCGATAGAACCAGTCCTTGGTCGCCTGGTCCTCGTGGAAGATCGCGCGGCCCTTGACGGTCACGGCCCCGACCGGGCAATCGTCGGAAACGCGGGCGGTTCCGCTCACGGTCACCGAAACGCGGGGATCGCGCCGGATCGCCGCCGCGCGGTGGCGATGCGCGGCGAACGTGAGCCAGATGCGCTCGTGCCGCCAGACGAACGCGTGCACCACGCCGACCGGCCAGCCGTCCTTCGTGGCCCACATCAGCACGCACTCGCTCGCGTCCTCGAGCAGCCGGTTGATCTGGTCCTTGCTGAATCCATAGATCGACACGACTTCGTGATCGTGAGCGGCCATCTACCCTCCTTCTGTCAGCGCTTCGCGCGGCGACGTGCGCTCGGCGAAGCCGCTTCGATTGCTGCTTCCATTACCCCGACACTCCTGCCATTATCTACTCCCGGTAGGTTAATCGCTAGGAGAACCGGGGATTGGCCACGAAGCTCGCAGATCGCTTCGTTTCCGGGTCGCGGGCAAGCCGACGATGACGGGCCGCCGAGTCAACTTCGGGCTCTGGTACGACTTCCGCAACCCGCCCCCGAGCACGGTGTCGTTCGAGGCCTTGTACGACGCGTCGCTCGAACAGATCGGCTGGGCCGAAACGCTCGGCTTCGATTCGGTTTGGCTGACGGAGCATCACTTCTGCGCGGACGGCTACACACCGTCGCCGCTGGTGATTGCCGCGGCGATCGGTGCGCGCACGCGACGCATGCGCATCGGCACGAATCTGATGCTGCTGCCGCTGGCCGATCCGGTGCGACTCGCGGAGGATGCCGCGACGCTCTCGATTCTGACCGGCGGGCGCTTCGACCTCGGCGTGGGACTCGGCTACCGGCAGCTCGAGTTCGACTACTTCGGTCGCAAGCTGTCGCAGCGGCCTAGCCTGATGGAGGAAGGCATCTCGATCATCCGCCAGGCGTGGTCCGGCGAGCCGGTGCGCATTGCGGGCAAGCGTTTCCGCGTCGACGGTCTGTCGGTGACGCCGACGCCGAAGGTCGCACCGCGGCTGTTCATCGGCGGCATGGCCGAACCCGCGATTGAACGGGCGGCGCGGCTCGGCGACGGCTTCCTTTCGACCGGCGGCATCGGACACGACGTCTACGTCAGAGCGCTCGAGGCGAACGGGAAGTCGCGCGGGCGAGGCGCCATCTGCGCCGGTCACTGGGGCATCATCGCGGCCGACCCGGAGGCCGAGGCGGCGAAGGTCGGTGCGCACGTGCTGTACCAGATCAATCAGTACGTTTCGTGGGGTGCATTCGGGCCACCGGAACAGGTGCCGTTGTTTCCCGACGCAGCGTCCGCCATCCGCGAGGGACTCTACGAACTTCTCGATGCCAACACGGCCGTTGCGAGCCTGTCGAAGCTGCTTCGCGACTATCCGGAAATCATCGACGTCCACTTCTGGGCGCAGTTTCCGGGCGAGCCCGTAGCAAGCGGCAGCGCCCGCATCGAGTACGTCGCTCGCAACGTGCTGCCGCGCGTGCGCGCCAATCTACTGCAGCAGTAAGGAACCAAGAGCATGGCAATCACCGGCATGGTGCACTTCAACATCAATTGCAGCGACTACGACCGATCGCTGCGCTTCTACAACGCGCTCGGCTTCAAGGAAGTGTGGCGGGTGCCCGAACGCAACACGCCGGAGGTGGCGGCGGCGGTCGGCATGCCGCCGTACCGCGTGAAAGGCGCGCTGCTCGCTCTCGAAGGCGCGCTGCCGCCGGTCGTGATCGACCTGCTGCAGTGGCTCGAGCCGCACTCCACGAGCCCGCCGTATCCACATCTCTACCACTACGGCATCGCGCGCGTGGCGCTGGCGACGAACGACTTGGATGGCGACATGGCAACAGCGAGAGCGGCCGGCGCGCGCTTCATCTCGGAGCCCGCGCAGATGCCGGCGAGCTCCGGTTCGCGCGCGCGCTTCGTGTGCTTCATGGATCCGGACGGCACGGTGCTCGAGCTCGTCGAGAATTCCGTGCTGCCGCGTTGAATGCGTGAACGAACTGGGAGGACCGAGATGCAGGTAGGCCTGTTGATGGTGTTTCAGAACTTTCAGGACGGCACCAGCGATCGGGCCGCCTGGGAGCGCGACATCCATCTCGCGGGGCTCGCCGAACCGCTCGGCTTCGACGCGCTGTCTGCGGTCGAGCATCACTTCTACAACTACGCGATGTCGCCGGACAACACGCAGTTCCTCGGCTACATGGCGGCGAAGACGCAGCACATCAAGCTGCTGACCGGCGCCGTGATCCTGCCGTGGAACGATCCGCTGCGCGTGGTGGAGCGCATGATCGTGCTCGACCACCTGAGCCAGGGCCGCGCGCTGTTCGGCATCGGCCGCGGCCTCGCGCGGCGCGAGTACGGCGTGTTCGGCGTCGACATGAACGAGGCGCGCGATCGTTTCGACGAAGCGGCGGAGCTGATCATCCGCGGATTGGAAACCGGCATCGTCGAGGGGCACGGCCGCTACTACAAGCAGGCCCGCACGGAAGTCCGACCGCGACCGTATGCGAGCTTCAAGGACCGCTTCTACGCCGTGGGCATGTCGTCGGACTCGGTGCCGGTGGTCGCGCGGCTCGGCGCGAAGATGATGAGCTTCGCGCAGAAGCCGTGGGCCGATATGGCGCCGCACTTCGAGCGCTATCGAACGCTGTACGAGGCGAGTCACCACAAGGCGCCGCCGTCGCCGGTGTGCGTGGATTTCCTGTCCTGCGATGCGAGCGCTGAGCTCGCCGAAGCGAACGCCCGCAAGTACATGGCGAACTACTACGTCACCGTGATGGAACACTACGAGATGGCGGGGAACCACTTCACACGCATGAAGGGATACGGCGACTACGCCGACAACGCCGCTGCGCTGCGCGACTCCGGCATCGCGGATGCGGCGAACGCTTTCGTCGACATCAACACCTGGGGCACGCCGCGGCAGATCCTCGAGAAGCTGGAGCAGCGGCGCCGTCAGATCGGCGACTTCGATCTGACGGTGCAGGTGAGCTACGGAGGCCTCACCGGCAAGCAGGCCGAGGAGAGCATTCGGCTGTTCGCGAAGGAAGTGCTGCCGGAGATCCAGTCGTGGCAGACGCGTTGAGCATGGCACGTGTCGAGAACAAGGTGCTGATCGTGACCGGCGCCGCGAGCGGGCTGGGTGCCGCGGATGCGCGCCTCCTGGCAGGACACGGCGCTCGCGTTGTGATGACGGACATCAACGAAGCGGCGGGCCGCGCCCTTGCCCACGAGATCGGCGCGGACTTCGTCCGGCAGGACGTGACGGATGAAGACGGCTGGCGGGATCTGATCGCCGAAGTCGTGCGCCTCCACGGCCGGCTCGACGGCGTGGTGAACAACGCGGGCATCGCGCCGATCGCGAACATCGAAACGACGTCGACGGAGGTCTGGCGCAAGACGCTCGCCGTGCATCTCGACGCGACGTTCTTCGGCTGTAGGTACGCGATCGCCGCCATGAAGACGACGGGCGGCGGCTCGATCGTGAACATGTCTTCGACCGCTGCACTGATCGGTCTCGGCGAGTATCTCGCCTACTCCGCCGCCAAGGGCGCGATCCGCTCCCTCACCAAGTCGGTCGCGATCCACTGCCGCGCACACAAGTACGGAATCCGCTGCAACTCCGTGCATCCGGGGAGCATCAGCACGCCGATGCTGCATGCCGCGCTCGAGAGTCACATGGGGCTCCGGCTGATGGCGCAGCCGGATCCGGAGGCGACGCGACGCAAGCTCGGGATCGGGGAACCGAACGACGTCGCGTACCTCGTACTGTATCTGCTCTCGGACGAGTCGAAGCACGTCACGGGTGCCGAGCTGGTCGTCGACAACGGAGAAACCGTGAGCTGACGACTAGCGCGCGCGCGGCTCGAGCCCGCTCCACAACAGCTCGGTGAGCTGCGCGGCGAGCTGCGCAGCGGCCGGCCGCCGCGAGGCGGGCTCGTTCAACCACCAGATCCCCACCATGTGCAGCATTCCGATGATCGCGTAGGCCCACGCCTGCGCCGGCGCTGGATCCTGGCCCGCACGCGCACGCGTGTCCGCCGCGCCCGCGGCGATCGGCGCGGCAGAGCGATGCGCGAATTCGAGCGTGGTCTCGAGCGTCGTGTCGCCCGCGCCCGCGCCGTTCACGAACGCGTACAGGTGGCGGTTCGCCGCGATCGTCTCGAAGCTTGCGCGGATCATGTTCTCGAGCGCCGCGCGTCCGGCCGACGCGGAACCCATCGCCGCCTGCGCCGCGGCTTCGATCCGTGCGAGCAGGCGCGCGGAGAGTGCGTGCACGAGCGCGCGGCGGTCGCCGATGTGCGCGAACAGCACAGGCTTGGTGACGCCGGCCCTCGTCGCAATCCGCTCCAGCGAGACTGTCGGACCGGAGCGCCGTATCGCGCTCTCCGCGGCGTCGAGCAGGCGCTCCCGGTCGGCGAGTTTCGGGCGGCCGCGGCGACGCGGCGTACTGGCTTTCTGAACCCGCGCGCTTCTCACCGCTTGCATTATCTACTCGTGGTAGGTTATTTGTCGACTCGAAGCCGAGGAGGGTCCCATGAGCGCCGCCGAGTCCCTGTCACAGCCCTTTCATCTGCAGGGCAACTTCACGCCGATCGTCGATGAGCTCACGCTCAGCGACCTCCCCGTCACGGGCGCGATCCCCGCGGAGCTGAACGGGCGCTTCTTTCGAAACGGCTCGAACCCGAAGAGCGGAACGTCCCCGCACTGGTTCCTGGGCAACGGCATGCTGCACGGCGTGCGGCTCGAGAAGGGCCGCGCGGTCTGGTACCGCAACCGCTACGTGCGCACGCCGCTGCTCGACGACCCGGACGCGGCGGCGATCCGGCCCGACGGCACGACCGACATGAGCGCGTCGCTGGCCAACACGCACGTCGTCTGCCACGCGGACAAGATCATGGCGCTCGAAGAGGGCCATTCCCCTTGGCTCGTTTCGAAGGATCTCGACACGCTCGGCGTGCACGACTTAGGCGGCAAGCTGAAGACAGGGATGACTGCGCACCCGCGCATCTGCCCCGTGACGGGCGAGCTGCTCTTCTTCGGCTACGGCGCGTTGCCGCCGTACCTCACGTATCACCGCGTTTCCGCCGACGGCAAGCTCGTCCAGAGTGAAGAGATCACGGTCAAGGGTCCGACCATGATGCACGACTGGAACGTGACGCGGAATTTCGTCGTGTTCATGGATCTGCCCATGGTGTTCGACCTCTCGCTCCTCGCGTCGGGCGGAATCCCGATCCGCTGGAGCGACGACTACGGCGCGCGGCTCGGCGTGATGCCTCGCAACGGCACCGACAAAGACGTGGTCTGGTACGAGGTCGAGCCGAGCTACGTGTTCCATCCGATGAACGCGTACGAGGACGGCGACTCGATCGTGCTCGACGTCTCGCGCTTCAGGAAGCTCGCGTTCAGTCCGCAGGATGGTGAAGGCACCCCCGCGCGACTGCACCGCTGGGTGATCGACCGCAAAGCGGGCAAGGTTCGCGAGCAGCCGCTCGACGACCGACCGGCGGACTTCCCGCGCATCGCCGACGACCGCGTCGGCCTGAAGCACCGCTTCGGCTACATGACGGGTACGGGCAAGGCGATGTCCGACTTCGGCGGCGAGCTGCTGAAGTACGACGTCGAGAGTGGCAAGTCGTGGGCTCTGTCGATGGGCCCGGGCAACGCCGCGGGCGAGCCCGTGTTCGCGAGCGCGGGCAAGGGCGAGGACGAAGGCTACATCCTCACCTTCGTGTACGAAGCCGCCCGCGACGCAAGCGATCTCGTGATCATCGACGCGCAGCGCTTCGAGCATGGTCCGGTCGCGCGAGTCCACCTGCCGCGCCGCGTGCCGTACGGATTCCACGGCAGCTGGATCGCGGACTGAGCGGACCGTGGTGACCTCCGATCGGAATCGCAAGCTGGTGCTGGCCGCTCGTCCGCGCGGAGCGCCCGTGCCGAGTGACTTCCGCATCGAAGAGGAGGTGCTCGCGCCGCTCGCGGACGGTCAGGCGCGCATCGACATCTCGCACCTCTCGATCGACGCGTTCATCCGTACGGCGCTCGAAGAGGTGAGCTTCCACCCCTCGACACCGATCGGCGGCACGGTCATGGCACTCGGTGTCGGCCGCGTCCGCGAGAGCCGCTCCGCTGGGCTCGCGCCCGGTGACTCGGTGTTCGGGCCACTCGGCGCGCAGAGCGTGGCGACGCTGCCGGGCGTGATGGCGCGGCGCATCGATGAGAAGCGCGCGCCCGCGACCGCCTGGCTGGGCATTCTCGGTCTGACGACCGGACTCACGGCCTACATGGGCGTGCGCAAGGTGGGCGTGGTGAAGCCGGGCGAGACGTTCGTCGTGTCGGCCGCCGCGGGCGCGGTCGGCAGCCTCGCGGGCCAGATCGCGAAGCTCGACGGCGCGCGCGTGATCGGCATCGCAGGCGGCGCCGCCAAGCTCCGGCACCTGACGGAAGATCTCGGCTTCGACGCGGCCATCGACTACAAGCACGAGAACGTCGCCGAGCGTCTGCGCGCGCTGGCTCCGGAGGGCGTCGACGTCTACTTCGACAACGTGGGCGGCGAGCTCCTCGACGTGATTCTCGACCAGATCAAGCCCGGCGCTCGCATCGTCATTTGCGGCGCGATCTCCCAGTACTCGGGCGACATGTCGAAGGGCGTACGCGGGCCGACTCACTACTTGCGGCTCGCGGAGCGGCACGCGCGCATGGAGGGCTTCGCGGTGTTCCACTTCGCGGCGGAGTATCCGGAGGCAGAGGCCGTCCTGACGGAGTGGCTCGAAGGCGGACGCATCCAGCTGCGCGAACACGTCGAGCACGGTCTCGAGCGCTTCGGCGCGACGCTCGCGATGCTCTTCGACGGCAGCCACACCGGGAAGCTGCTGCTGGCCGTGTGACGGCAGCGCGGCGCGCGCCGAGAGCGTGCGCGGATGAAGAGGTTCAGAACTTCGCTGAGAAGCTCGGCGTCGTAGGCGAGGCGGTAGCGGAGCGCGCGCGGGAGCGAGAGGACCCACTGGCGCACCGGCGCCTCGGGAAGCACGCGATCGACGAGGTGAGCGGCGGTGTCGGCCATGCGCCGGCCGACACAGGAGGGACAGAAGCCTCGACCCTTGCAAGAGAAGGCGACCAGCCGATCGTGACCGCAGGCAGCGCAGCGCACGCGCACGAAGCCGTGGCAGAGCAGGCCGCAGCGCAGGTACGCGCGAAGCTCGCGCAGGGCGAAGCGAGGCACCACGCGCTCGCGCTCGTGCGCGCGGGCGAGGTAGCTCTCGAGCTCGTCGCGCACGACCGCGTATAGCGGCGTTTCCTCGGGTGTGCGCCGTGCGGACGGCGCGAAGCGCGCGGGTTCCGCTGCGAATGGCCGGGGGGGAGCGGGGCCGCAAGGAAGCCTAGTTCTCTAGCGCAGCTTCGACAGCAGCCAGGCGGCCGCCGAGAGCAGCGCCGAGAGCAGCAAGCAGGAGGCAAGTGGCAGGTAGAGGCGGAAACCCGGGCGCTCGATGCGGATGTCACCGGGCAGACGCCCGAGCCAGGGCAGCGACGGCGCGAGCCAGATCAGCGCGCCCACGACGACGAGTGCGGTGCCCGCGAGCACGAGCAGCCGGCCGAGGTCCCGCACGCGCGAGCCGCTAGGTGGTCTGGAGCCCGCGCGCCATCAGGATCTTGCCCGAGCGCACCAGCTCCACGATCCCGAACGGGCGCAGCAGGCCGATGAAGGCGTCGAGCTTCTCGCTCGCGCCGTACACGCGCAGCACCAGCGAGTCGGTGCCGTAGTCAACGACCTTGGCGCTGAAGTGCTCGGCGATCTGCAGCACCTGCGAGCGCTGGTCGAGCCCGGCGCCGATCTTGAGCAGCGCGATCTCGGTCTCGTACGCAGGGTCCCCGGTGTGGTCGATCGCGTGCACCACGTCGACCAGCTTGGAGAGCTGCTTGATGATCTGCTCGAGCGTCTCGGGATCGCCCGAGCAAGTGATCGTCATGCGGCTGAAATCCTGCGCGGCGGGCGAGACCACCAGCGACTCGATGTTGTAGCCGCGGCGCGCGAAGACCAGCGCCACACGCACCAGCACGCCCGGCTTGTTGTTCACGTAGACCGAGATCGTGTGCAGCGCCTTCTCGGCGGCGTGCGCGAGTGCGGCTTCCATCACATGCTTCCCGTCGGCTTCTCGAGCTTGTGCTTGGGCGGCTCGATGATCATGCCGCTCACCGGCGCGCCGGCGGGGATCATCGGGAAGACGTTGTCTTCCTTGACCACCTCGGCGACCACGACGCACGGGCCCTTCTTCCAGGCGATCGCCTCGCGCAGCTTGCGGTCCACGTCGCCGGGGCGCTTGATGCGGATGCCCTTGATCCCGTAGGCCTCGGCCAGCTTCACGAAGTCCGGGTTGCCGACCAGGTCCACGCCCGACTGCCGGTTGTCATAAAACAGCTCCTGCCACTGCCGGACCATACCCAGGTAGTTGTTGTTGATGATCAGGCACTTCACCGGGAGCTTGTGGATCGCCGCGGTCGCGAGCTCGGCCTGCGTCATCTGGAAGCCGCCGTCGCCGACGATCGCCCAGACCTCGGCGCCCGGGCGGCCGAACGACGCGCCGATCGCGGCGGGGAAGCCGAAGCCCATGGTTCCGGCGCCGCCCGTGGTGATCCAGTGGCGCGGCGTCGTCGCGCGGCAGAACTGCGCGGCCCACATCTGGTGCTGGCCCACGTCGGCCGTGAGCACCGCCCGCCCGCCGAGCAGCGTGTTCAGGCGGTCGAGCACGTGCTGCGCGCGCAGCCCGCCCTGCTTCGGGTACTTGAGCGGGTACTGCTTGCGCCAGCGGTTGCACTGCCGCAGCCACTCGTCGGTGTCGAGCAGCTCGACCTGCGGGATCAGGTCCTCGATCACCAGGCGCGCGTCGCCGGCCAGACACACGTCGGGGCGCAGCACCTTGTTGAACTCGGCCAGGTCGATGTCTACGTGGATCTTGCGCGCCGTCTTGCAGAACTCGTCCACCTTGCCGGTGACGCGATCGTCCCAGCGCGCGCCGATCGACATGATCAGGTCGCACGCCACCACGGCCTTGTTCGCGTAGGCGGTGCCGTGCATGCCGAGCATGCCGAGGTGCAGCGGGTGCGTCTCGTCCACCGCGCCCTTGCCGAGGAGCGTGTTCACGACGGGCGCGCGCAGCGTCTCGGCCAGCGCGGTGATCGCCTTGCCCGCGCCCGAGATCACGGCGCCGTGCCCCACGTAGAGCAACGGCCGCCGCGACGCGCGCAGGAGCGCCGCAGCCTGCTCGAGCCGCTTCGGATCCGCGCGACCGGGCACGCGATAGCCCGGCAGGTCGACCGTCTCCACGAACGGCGCGGTACACGGGCCCGAGCTGATGTCCTTCGGGAGGTCGATCAGCACAGGACCCGGCCGCCCCGTGGTCGCGATGTGGAACGCCTCGCGCGCGATGCGCGGGATGTCGTTCGAGTCCTTCACCAGGTAGGAGTGCTTCACCACCGGGTAGGTGATGCCGGTGACGTCGGCTTCCTGGAAAGCGTCCTTGCCCAAATTCACCGAGTTGGTTTGGCCGCAGATCACCACGATCGGCGCGGAGTCCATCTGCGCGGTGAGCAGCCCGGTCACGGTGTTCGTCGCGCCGGGACCGGAGGTCACCAGCACCACGCCCGGGCGGCCGGTCGCGCGCGCGTAGCCGTCGGCCATGTGAGTCGCGCCCTGCTCGTGGCGCGTGAGCACGAGCTTGATTTTCGAGTCGACCAGCGCATCGAAGATCGGCATCGCCGCGCCGCCAGAGAGCCCGAAGATGTACTCGACCCCCTCGCGCTCGAGGCACTGGATCAGCTTCTCGGCGCCGCTGGGGATCTTCTCGGTGGACATGGGGGGCTCCTCGGGGTCCTCGTTCTAGAAATCGAGGCTCTGGAGCCAGTCTATCGGGGTGCTCCGCGAAGGTCTAGCCGAAATCCTACCATCCAGAGGCCAATTCCTTTAGTTTCTAATCGAGATCGATCAGAACTAGCCCCCGTAGGCCCGATACTTTGGGAGCAGGCGGACCGGCTTGCGCAGGGCATCGCGGCGGAACGGATCGCCGAGCTCGTCGTTGCAAGAAATCTCGAGCACAGTCGGGCGGTTGGATGCGACCGCTGCGCGCAGGGCGTCGCCGACCTGGTCCGGCGCATCGACCGTCACGCCATCGGCGCCCATCGCGCGCGCGATCGCCGCGAAGGAGGCGTTCTCGAGGTTCGAGCCCACGAAGCGATTGCCGTAGTAGTCGATCTGGTTCTTCTTCTCCGCGCCCCACTGGCGGTTGTTGAAGACGACGACGACGACCGGGATGCGCTCGCGCACCGCGGTCATCACCTCGGTCAGGCTCATCCCCCAGGCGCCGTCGCCCACGTAGGCGATCGCGGGGCGCTCGGGCGCCGCGACCTTGCAGCCGAGCGCGGTCGGGAAGGCGTAGCCGCAGTTGCCCCACATCATGGGCGCGAACATCGAGAGCGGCTCCTCGAAGCGCAGATAGCTGTTGGCGACGGAGCAGATGTTGCCGATGTCGGTCGTGACCATCGCGCGCGCGGGCAGCGCACGCTCGAGCTCGCGCAGCGCGCGGCGCGGGGAGATCGGGCTGCCGGCCGCGGACGACCACGCAGTCAGCTCGCGCTCCCAGTCTTGCTTGTGGCGCGCGACCTCGGCGAGGCGCTCGGCCCGGTTGCGGTGGGCTGCGATCTCCAGATTCTTGGTGCGCGCCAGGAGCTCCGCGGCGGCCGCGCGCGCGTCGCCGTGGATCGCGACCGCGACGTCCTTCACCAGCCCGAGCATCCGGTGGTCCGTGTCCACCTGGATCAGCTTCGCCTGCTTCGGCCAGTACTCGATGCCGTGCTGCGGCAGCGTGCCGAACGGACCGAGCCGCGTGCCCAGACACAGCACGACGTCGGCCTGCGACACCACGTGCATCGCGGACTTCGCGCCCTGGTAGCCGATCGGCCCGCACGCCAGCGGATGGCTCGCGGGGAAGGCGTCGTTGTGCAGGTAGGCGGCGATCACCGGCGCGGAGAGCTGCTCGGCGAGTGCGATGAGCTCGCGCTGGCCGCCGGCTATCAGCACGCCCCCGCCCGCCATGATCACCGGGAAGCGCGCGCCGGCGAGGAGCCGCGCGGCAGCGTCGAGCGCCTGCGCGCCGCCTGCCCCGCGCTCGAGCGGCTGCGGCGCGCGGATCTCGTACTCCGCCTCGCCGAAGAAGTAGTCGCGCGGGATGTTGATCTGCACCGGCCCGCGCTCCGCGAGTGCCAGCACGAGCGCGCGATGCGTGAGCTCCGCGATGCGCTCGTGGCGATTCACGTGCACCTGGAACTTCGTGATCTTCGAGAAGATCGGGAGCTGATCGGTCTCCTGGAAGCCGCCCGTGCCGATCCCCATCGAGCCGGTCTCGGGGGTGATGCACACGACCGGCGAGTGCGCCCAGTACGCCGCCGCGATCGCGGTCACGAAGTTGGTGATCCCCGGCCCGTTCTGCGCGATGCACACGCCGTGGCGGCCGGTCACGCGGCTGTAGCCGTCGGCCATGTGGGCGGCGTTCTGCTCGTGCGCGACGGACCAGAAGCGGATGCCGGCGGGCGGGAACAGGTCGAGCGCGTCCATGTACGCCGAGCCCACGATGCCGAACACGTCGGTCACGCCGTGCGCGACGAGCGTCTCCACGAAGGCTTCGCTGGAAGACATGCGGGTCATGCGCTGGCACCTCCGATGAACTGGTCTACGCGCGTGCAGATGCGATCGAGGCGCTCGGCGACGTCGTCGAGCACGGCGCGGTCCGCGACGAGCGGCGGCGCGATCGCCATGAAGGTCGCGCCGCGATCGTCGGGCCGGATCAGGATGCGCGCGTCGCGGATGAAGCGCAGCAACAGGCCGCCGCGCAGGGCTGCGGTCTGCTCGGGGTCGAGATCGCGGCCGGCGTCGCGGTCGGCCCCGAGCTCGACCGCGTAGAAGTAGCCCTGACCGCGGATCTCGCGCACACAGCGGTGCCGCGCGGCGACGCCTTCGAGGGCCGCGCGCAGATACGCCTCGTTCGCGAGCACGTTTTCGAACACCTTCTCCTCGCGGAACGCCGTCAGGTTCGCGACGGCGACCGCGGTCGCGACCGGGTGACCGCCGAATGTGGAGCCGTGCACGAACGAGCCACCGGCCGAGTCCCAGACCGCCTCGATCACCGGCCGCCGCACCACCACGCCCGCGAGCGGCACGTACGCCGACGTCACGCCCTTGGCGAACGTGATCAGGTCCGGCACCACGCCGACGCGCTCGCTCCCGAACCAGTGACCGAGCCGGCCGAACGCGTTGATCACCTCGTCGGCGCAGAGCAGCACACCGTACGCGTCGCAGATCCTGCGCAGCTCCGGCCAGTAGCCGGGCGGCGCGACGACGGCGCCGCGCCCGTTCTGCACGGGCTCGGCGATCAGCATCGAGACCGTCTCCGGTCCCTCGCGCAGGATCGCCTCCTCGATCGCGCGCACGCTCGGCAGCTCGCGCGCGGGCGCACCCGGCGCGCCGGGAGGCGCATCGAGAGTGTTCGGCACGCGCACGACGCCGTTCCAGAGCATCGGCGCGAACGGCTCGCGCATCGCGGGGATTCCGGTCACCGAGAGCGCGCCGAGCGTGGTGCCGTGATAGCTCCAGCTCCGCGCGATCACCTTCACGCGCGACGGCTCGCCTCGCGCCACGTGATAGCTGCGCGCCAGCTTGAGCGCCGACTCGACCGCCTCCGACCCGGAGCTCACGAAGAACACGCAGTCCAGGTCGCCCGGCGCCGCCTCCGCGATCATGCGCGCCGCCTCGATCGACGGCGGATGCGCATAGCCCCAGTTCGTCGCGAACGCGAGCTTGCGCATCTGCTGCGCCGCCGCCTCCGCGAGATCCGCGCGCCCGTGCCCGAGGTTCACGCAGAACAGCCCGGACAGGCCGTCGAGCCACTTCTCGCCGCCGGCGTCCCAGACGTAGCAGCCCTCCCCGCGCTCGAGCACCGGCAGGTCCGCAGCGTGCCAGACGCCGGACTTCGTGAAGTGGGGAACCAGGTGGCGCTGCGCGAGCTCGCGAGTCCGCATCGCGGAGAGGGTACGCGAGGGAGCCTGCCCGCGAGAAGCCGGGCCGCGTTCCCCCGGGAGTTTGATCTTCGGGACCAGATCCGTGTAGGCTCGACCTTCGAGCGTTTCTGAGGGACCGGAGGTCCTCGGATGCGTCGTTGCCGTTCCGGTTTCGCCCTCGGTGCGCTCGCGCTGCTCCTCTGCTCGGACGTGGCGTCCGCCGCCTCGCCTTTGGCGATCGTCAATCTGTGCCATTTCCCCTTCGACGCGCTGGGCAGCGCGGCCTGCGAGATTCCTCGAACGAGCCCGGGCGAAGCTCCGCCGACTTCACGATCCTGAATCCGAGCGATCCCGCGACCCTGGTGTTGATCTCGCGCGGCCTCGCGGTCGCGAGCTACGGGTCGATCGGCACGCTCGGCTCGCTCCGGGTTGGGAACGCTACCGAGAGCATCTTCCTGAACCGCAATGTGCCCGGCTCCACCTTTCCCCGCGGGTACCTTCCGGTGACGGCGACTGCGCAGTTCGTGGACGCACTCACGATCGGCGGAGGCGTCGGCTCGGGCATTCTGCGGCTCAGCTTCGACGTGGCTGGCGAGCTGCGGAGCGGCTGCAACGCCGTCTCCGCAGGCCTCGGCACGACCCCCAACGAATCCGGGCGCGGTGAGCACTCGCTACACCACCGGGCCGATTCCGTTCACGTTCGGCGTTCCGATCCCCGTGCAGGCGAGCCTTTCGCTCATCCTCGGCGTGAACTACGGGGCGGTGATTACGACCCCCGGTGACCTGTTCGACTCACAGGGTTTCATCGACTTCTCGAACACCGCAAGCCTTTCCGCGATCGAGGTTCTCGATGCGCAAGGGAGCGCCGTGCCCGGCTTCACCGTTTCCTCCGAGTCGGGCGCGGTTTACCCGGTGCCGGAGCCATCGACGCTCGCGCTCCTCGGCGCAAGCGCGCTGCTCTCGTACGCCCTGCGCCAGAGAGCGGGGGCACTCAGCCCGGCCAGGAGCGCGACCCGAGACTGACGAGTCCGGCATTCGGGGCCCGGGCTGCTGCGGGAACCCCGTTCCGTCGTAAGATCGTCCACGCAGAGCACGCGCTCTGGGAGTGGTCACGCTTGTCGGGGAAGGCTCGCTTCCGATTCGGAGACTTCGAGCTCGACGAGGCGAACGATCAGCTCCGCAGGGCCGGGGCGCCCGTTCAGATTCGGGCGATGCCACTCCGATTCCTGGCGTGTCTGCTGCACCGCCGCGATCGCATCGTTCCGCGCGAAGAGCTCCTGAAGGTGGTCTGGCCCGACGTGACGGTGAGCGATGCCGCGCTCGCGTCTGCGCTGCGCGACCTGCGCCGGGCGCTGGGAGACGACGGCACGGAGCAGCGTTACGTGAAGACGCTGCGGGGTCAGGGCTACCGGTTCGGCGGCTCGGCCGTCGTGGTCCCGACCGATCGCGAGGCGTCGCCCGGCTACTTCGGGCGGCGCGACGTGGTGCGTCGGCTCGGAGCGCTGGTGGACGGTGCCGTCTCGGGCCGGGGACAGGTGCTCGTGCTCTCGGGCGAGCCCGGCATCGGAAAGAGCCGGACGCTCGAAGAGGCGGAGCGCTTCGCCGCGGGCAGCGGTGCGCGTTTCGTCGTGGGATGGTGCGCAGAGGGGGCGGGCGCGCCGCCTTACTGGCCGTGGGTGCAGGTGCTGCGGGATCTCACGCGGGCGGACGGCGTCGAGCTCCTCGGAGAGCTCGAGAAGCTCCTGCCCGAGCGCGCGGCGAACGCCCCGGGCGGAGTCGAGGACGACAGCGACGCCGCGCGTTTTCGCGTGCTGGACGCGCTCGCGCGCTTCCTCGAGGCGTCCGCGCACGCCCGCCCCCTGGTGGTCGCTCTGGAGGACCTGCACTGGGCGGACCCAGCGTCGCTGGCCGCGTTCGAGTTCATCGCAAACGAGCTGCGACGCGCACCGATCCTGTTGATCGCCACCCATCGCGAGGCCGAGGTCCACGAGGCGCATCCGCTCTCGCGCACGCTCGGCGCGCTCGCGCGCTGCGATTGGTGCGCACGCATCGCGCTCAAGGGGCTCACCCGCGAGGAAGGCCGCGCGCTCGTACAGCACGCGAGCGCGCGGAAGATCGGCCGCAGCGTGGCGGATGCGTGGCACGAACGCACCGGAGGCAACCCGTTCTACCTGCGCGAGCTGGCCGCGGCCGGAAGCGATGTCCCCGACACCGTGTTGAACGCGATCGCGCATCGCCTGGCCGCCCTGCCCGAGGACACGCGCGCGGTCCTCGAGCACGGGGCGGTCATCGGTCGTGAATTCGAGGTCGCGGTGGTGCGGCGCGCCCTGGAGCGCACTCACACAGATGTCGTCGAGCGGATCGCGCCCGCCATACGCGCCGGCTTCGTCGTCGAGACGCGCGAGGACGTGATTCGCTTCGATCACGATCTGCTGCGCGACGCGATCGTCGGCTCGCTCGCGGGCTCGCGCCGGCGCGATCTTCATCGACGCGCGGGCGAATCGATCGAGGCCGCCCACGCGGACAACGTGGCTCCTTACGCCGGCGAGCTCGCGCGCCACTTCGCCGCCGCGGGCGACCCGCGATCCGTCCAGAAGGCGATCGACTTCGCCGAAATGGCGGCGCTGCACGCGCTGTCCCTCACCGCCTACGAGGAGTCGCTGGACCACTGCGAGCGAGCACTGGAGCTCCTCGCCGCGTCCGAAGCGCCGCGCCCGCGGCGCCGCTGCGAGCTCGTGATGAGGCGCGCTCGGGTCCTCCGACTGGTGGGTCGCGTGCGAGACATGAAGGCCGGATTCGAAGAGGCGATTGCGATCGCGCGCGGCGTCTCCGACGCGACGCTGCTGGCGCTCGCCGCCTGCGGCTTCGCGGAGGCCTGGGACATCACGCGCGAGGGTCAGCCCCATACTGCACTCGGGCCCCTCGAGGAAGCTGCCGGCGTGCTGGACGAGCTCGATACAGACCTGCGCGCCCGGCTTCTCGGCATGCTGGGCGTCGTGCTGGCCCGCGTCGATCAGCTCGCCCGCGCCAACCGCGTCACCGAAGAGGCGCTATCACTCGCGCGCGAGTCGAGCCCGGAGACGCTGCTTCGGGTGCTCGACGCGCGGCAGTGGGCCCGGAGCGGCCCGGACGGGCTCGGCGAGAGGCTCGCGCTCACCGCCGAGATGATCGAGCTGGTGGAAGGGAACGGGCTGAGTCCCCAGGGCAGCTGGGCGCACGAGCTGCACGGTCGCGCTCTTCTCGAGATCGGCGACATCGCGGGCGCCGAGCGCGCGACCCACCGCGCGCTCGCCTACGCGCGCGCGCGGCGCGACCGTTTCGAGCTCCCGCGCGTCGAGGCCCTCGGCGGCTGGGTCGCGCTCCTGCGCGGTGAGTTCGAGGAGGCTGAGCGGCTGGCGTCTGCACTCGACGCCGAGGGGAAGCGCATTCGCAGCGGCAACCTGCGGATCTGTGCGGCGCGTACCCTGCTCGCCGTGGCGCGCGAGCGCGGTGATCTTGCCCGCGCAGAGCCCATCGTGCATGCCCTGGCGGCGCGAGGGCCGAGCGGTCCCACGTGGGACTCCTTGCTCGGAGTGATTCACGTGGAGACGGGCCGACTCGATCTCGCGCAAGCCGATCTGGAGAGCACCTTTGCGCGGAACCTCGCCGGGTCTCCCGAGGACTGGTCATTCGCGATGGCGCTCCTCGCGGAGGTCGCCGCCGCCCTTCGAGACCAGGCGCGCGTAGCCGAGCTGTACGCCCGGCTGATCCCGTTCGAGGATCAAAACGTGGTGCAGGCCGGGGGAAACGTGTTTACCGGCAGCTTCGCGCGCTATCTGGGAATCCTGGCGCACGCGGCCGGAAGCCCTGACCGCGCGCTGGCCCACCTCGATCGCGCGCAGCGCATGCACGCGGAGATCGGCGCGCGCCCCTGGCTCGCCCGCACGCGCCTCGACCGCGCACGGGTGTTCGCAGCGCGCGGCAGCCCGTCTGATGCAAGGGAGGCCGAACGCGAGTGCGAGGCCGCGCGAGCCGAAGCCGAGTCGCTGCGCATGACGCGCCTGCTCGCCGAGCTCGACGCGTTTCCCGACCTGCCGTAGTTGCGCCTTCGACTAGTCTCGTCGCATGGCGGAATCGCAAAACGGAGCAGTGCGGCGCGTGGGATTCGTCGGGCTCGGGATCATGGGCTCGGCGATGGCGGCGAACCTCGTGCGCGCCGGGTTCGAGGTCGCCGTGTGGAACCGCTCGCGCGGCAAGTGCGGCGCGCTCGAGCGGCTCGGCGCGCGCGTGGCGGAGTCGCCGGCGGAGCTTGCAGCGAGCGGTGTGGACGCGATCGCGCTCTGCGTGCGCGATACGCCGGACGTCGAGGAAGTGCTTTTTGGCGCGAAAGGCTTGATTCACGGCGCCCGGCCCGGGCTGGTGGTGATCGATCACTCGACGATCCGGCCCGATGCGACGCAGCGCTTCGCCGCGCGGCTCGCGGAGCGCGAGGTTGCGCTGCTCGACGCGCCCGTCTCCGGCGGCGACGTGGGTGCCAGGAACGCGACGCTCACGATCATGGTCGGCGGCGCGGCGCACGCGTTCGAGCGCGCGCTCCCGCTGCTGCGCGCGGTCGGGAAGTCGGTCACGCACCTCGGGCCGTCGGGAATGGGACAGGTTTGCAAGGCCGCGAACCAGATCTGTGTCGCGGTGAACCTGCTCGGCGTGTGCGAGGCGCTGGCGTTCGCGCGGAGCGCGGGACTCGAGCCGGAGCGCGCGATCGAGGTGCTCTCGGGCGGGGCGGCGGCGTCGTGGCAGCTCGCGAACCTCGGGCCGAAGCTCGCGCGCGCCGACTACGCGCCGGGCTTCCGCGTCGATCTCGCGTTGAAGGACCTGGCGATCGTGGCCGACACCGCGCGGGCGGCCGGACTCCCGCTCGCGGGCGCCGGAGTCGCGGCGTCCTACCTCCGCGAGGTCGCGGGCGCCGGCGGCGGCGCGCTCGGCACGCAGGCGATGGGGCAGGCGCTCGAGCGCCACGGGAAGTTCAGCTACGCGCAGGAGACGCAGGGGTGAAGCTCGCGAATTGCATCGTGGCGAGCGCGCGCCCCGAGCCACTCTCACCGGCGCGCGTCGCGCGCGAGTTCCGCGCGCTGCTCGATGGCGGCGCGAAGCTCCGACCCGCGGGGTCGGCGCGCCGCGCTCCGCGCAGGCTGCTCGCGCGCGGCTACGGTCCCGCCTACAAGCTCGTGCTGTTCGACACCAGCTACTACCTGAGCCGCGTGCGGCGCAATCCCGACCTGCACTTCTACGTCGCGTACGTCGTGCTACCGCGCGCGAAGGGCAAGCCGCTCGAGATCCACCCGCGCATCTTCTACAAGGACGTCTCGCTGGTGTGGCGCTCGGCTTCGCACTACGTGCGCTCGGACAACGAGAACTGGATCGGCAAGGGAGACGTGCGCAGCTTCTGGCGGGACGGCGAAGAGCTCCTCGCCTCGGCCGAGGAGACGACGGATCTGCCGCTCGAGATCCAGACCGCCCTCGAGACACTGCTCCGGCGCGCGAAGCCGCTCCGCACCGGCTTCGAGGCGCTCCAGCTCGTGCTGCACCGCGGCGCCGACGACCGCATCCTGCCCTACCGCGACTTCATCGAGCCGCGGCGCCGCGCGCAGGCGGATCGCCGGAACCTGGTGAACGGCGGCCGGAGCGTTGCGCGCTTCCGCCGCCATCACGTTCCCGAGTCACTCGTGCTCACGCCCGGCTACGAGCCCGACTTCGCGCGCGGTGTGCTCGAGCGGAGCTCCACCACGAGCCGCCTGTACGGCGGGCGCGTGCGCCGCTTTCGCATCCTGTCGAAGAACCGCCAGATCCAGTGGCTCTTCTTCGCGTCGCGCCGCCATGCCTGGATCATGCCACCACAGGCGACCACCACCGAGCTGTCGAGCTACGGCGTGCGCACGATCGACGTCTGCGCCGACGAGGACCTGTTCGTCCCCGGCTTCGAGTACCACTACTGGGACGAGGGCGAGGACCCGCCGGAGCTCGTGACTCAGATCCCTCCCGGCTTCGTCGGCAAGGCGAGCCCGCTCGACGCGTCGCGCTCCGACGCCTGGGCCTGGCTCGACCGCATCCCCGTGATCCGCGAGTTCAGGCGGAAGCTCGCGGATGGGCGGATCCGCCGATTGCCCGCGCCACTGCGGCCGAGTACAAAGGCCCGATGAGCACCGCCGAGACTCCAGTGCGCACGGTCGATCCCTGGCGCTTCACCGGCAGCTTCCTGCGCCGCGTGCTCGAGGGGCGCATCCCGGCCGAGCCGAGCCACGCGCCCATCCCATGGACACCCGCGACCAAGCCGCTCGCCGAGTGCCGCGTCGCGCTGCTCTCTACCGCGGGGCTCTCGATGAAGGGCGACGTGCCGTTCGACATGGACGGCGAGCGCCGCCGACCGACGTGGGGCGATCCGAGCTGGCGCCGGGTGCGCGCAGACGCGACCGCCGCGACGATCGAAGCGAATCACCTGCACATCGACACCTCGTACATCCTGCGCGACCTGAACGTGGCGCTCCCGCTCGACCGTCTCCGCGAGCTCGCGTCGGAGGGGATCGTAGGCGGAGTCGCGCAGACCCACTACTCCACCATGGGCTATCAGGGCGCGGACACGCGCGCGCTCGAGACCGAGAGCGCGCCCGCGATCGCCGCGGCGATGCGCGACGAGCGCGTGGACATTGCCCTGCTGGCGCCGGTCTGACCCGACTGCTGCCGGTCCGTGGGACTGGTCGCGCGCGTGATCGAGGCCGCCGGCATTCCGACCGTGACACTGAACATGGTCTGGGCCGTTCAGAAGCTCGTGGGCATGCCGCGCCTGGCCGCGATCGAGCACCCGTTCGCGCGGCCGTACGGCGACGTAGGCGACGCGGCCACGCAGCGCGCGGTGCTCCTCGCCGCGTTGCGCGTCTTCGAGTCGGCGCACGTGCCCGGGCACGTCGAGCACCTGCCGTTCGTCTGGCACGAGCCGCCTGAGCAGACGCGCTGGCACCCGGCAGAGCCCTCTCCGATCATCGCTTTCATGAAGCAGCGCGCGGCGCAGAAAGGCTGAACCGATGCGACGAGCCAGCACCATCCTCGGCGTTCTCGCTCTCCTGTGCGCGTTCGACGCGCGCGCGGTCGACGGCGTGGTCGAGATCAACCAGAGCAAGGCGCTCGCCGGCGGAGTCACACCCGGCGACGCGCCGGGCTTCCCCGTCGAGATCTTCGCGCGCGGGAGCTATCGCCTCTCGAGCAACCTCGACCTCTCGGGCGCGTCGGTCGACACGGACGCGATCGTGGTGCTTGCCGCGCCCGCGACGCTCGACCTGAACGGCTTCGAGGTGGCCGGGCCCTCGATCTGCACGGGCTCAGGCGCCGGGCTCGAGTGCAGCGCGCGCGGGAGCGGCAACGGGGTCCGCGGGACGGTCGATGACGTGGCCGTGCGCAACGGCGTGGTCCGCAACTTCGCCGGCGCGGGGATCGCGCTCTCCGGGCGCGGCGCGCGCATCCAGGATGTGGCCGTCGTGCACAATGTCGGCGACGGCGTCGCGGTGGGCGCCGGGGCTTCGCTGTACCGCTGCATCGCGCGCGAGAACGGCGACGACGGGATCCAGGCCGGCGCGGGCGCCGTCGCGAGCGAGAGCGTCGTGCAGGGCAACTTCGGCGCGGGAATGGAGCTCGACGGCGGCGGCGCCGTCGTGCTGCACGCCACGGCCTTCGACAACGGCGCGGACGGCATCGGCGCGTTCAACGGCGGCTCGGTGATCGCCGAGAGCGCCGCGTTCGACAACGGCAACCACCAGCTCTCCGCTGCCGCGGGCTCGTCGCTGCGCGGCAACTCGCTTCGCTCGAGCGCGGCCGGTCCGGGTCCCAATCCCGCCCTGCTGCGCGCGGACGCCTCCGCGATCACCGGCAATGCGCTGCGCGGGAGCGCCTTCACGATCGGCATGGATCTCGCGGGCGCCGTCACCGCGAGCACCGTGATCGGCAACAACGTGCAGAGCGGGAACTTCGACGCCGACTCGTTCCTGACCCCCGCGATCCGCGCCCAGAACGCGAGCATCGCGCACAACAGCTTCGAGGGCGGCCCCGCGGTGGGCGTGCCGCTGCTGCTCAAGCCGCTCGACTGCAACCTGAGCGTGTTGCGAGATTCGTCGGGCACCCCGCTCGGCGAGTCGACCCTCTGCCCTCCCTGAGCTCGGCACGGGCGCTAGGGGCAGGCAGCATCCGTCCCGCAGATGTTGTTGCCGAACTGGATCGTCGCGTTCGACTGCGCACCATTGGTGCAGAGTCCGGCCGCGTTGTTGCAGTTCAGCACATTCTGTCCGTAGCCCACCCCCGAAGGATTACCCGCGGACAGGCCGAGACCCAGATTGCTCTGCGAGAGGCTCTCGAGGAGCGAGCCGAAGATCAGCGAGAAGCCCGCCTGTCGGTTGAACGAGCTCACGCTCGCGCGCACGACGCCGCTGTCCAGCCGGATCCCGTCGAGATGGTTCCGCTGCGCGAGGCAGCCGGCCACGCGGCCATGGCCGACAAAGATCCCGTCGCCTCCGTTCTCCGAAACCGTGACCTCCTCGACGGAGCCGCGACCGTTGATCGAGATCCCGGCGCCCGGCATGCCGCGCACGCCTCCGTTGCGGATGTTCACGTCGTCGCCGAACGCGAGGATCCCCTGGCCGGTGCTGACGATCGCGCACGGCATCGGGTTGCAGTCATTCTCGCCGATGATCTCGAAGCCGTTCAGGTCCAGCGTCACGCGGGGATTCGCGGCGATGAGGATCGCGTTGACGTCCGGTGCGAGCCCGCGCCGGTCGAGATTGCTCGTCAGCCGGTAGCTGCCTCGCGCGTAGATCTCTACGGGGAAGCCCGGCGCGTCGCCCGGAGTCACACCGCCGGCGAGAGCCTTCGCCTGGTTGATCTCGACGACGCCCTCGTCAGCCACGGCGCGCGCGGGCAGCTCCAACAGCAGTGCGAGCAGCAGAAGCGGAAGCGTCGCCAGCAAAAGGCCTCCTGCGTCGGCGGTCAGTCCTTCGGCAAGCCCAGGATCCGCTCGGCGATGATGTTCTTCTGGATGTTCGGCGTGCCGCCGCCGATCACGACCTCGGGCCACGACAGCGCCATGCGCTGCCACTTGCCGCCGTCCACGGCCTCGGCGCCGCCCGCCGCGTAGGTCGCGCCGCTCCCCTGCAGGTCGAGTGCGAAGTCGCCGAACTCGACCTCGAGGTTCGCGCGGTGGAGCTTGTTGACCGACGTCTCGCTCGAGAGGGGCATGCCCTTGAGCTGCCGCGTGAGCGAGCGCAGGCCGTTCAGGCGCATGGCCTGCACCCGAGTCTCGAGGCGCGCGAGGCGCCGGCGCACGCCCGCATCTTCGAGCGCGGGACGTCCGTTGCGCTGCGAGCGCGCGGCGAGGTCGCGGATCTCGTCCAGACGGTGGAGCAGGCCCTCGACCTCGGCGATTCCCGAGCGCTCGTGGGCGAGCGCGGTCACGGTGACCTTCCAGCCCTCGCCTTCCGCGCCGAGCCGGTTCGCGACCGGCACGCGCACGCCGTTGAAGAACACCTCGGCGAACATCGCCCCGCCCGACATGTTCTGGATCGGGCGCACCTCGAGCCCAGGGCTCGGCATCTCGACCAGCAGGCAGGTGATGCCGTCGTGCTTGTTCGCCACCGTCGGATCGGTGCGCACGAGCAGGATCATCCAGCGGGACCACATCGCGATCGAGGTCCAGATCTTCTGGCCGTTCACCACGTAGTGATCGCCGTCGCGCACCGCGCGGCACTGGAGCGAAGCGAGGTCGCTGCCCGAGCCCGGCTCCGAGTAGCCGGTGCACCACTGCAGCTTCGAGTCGAGGATGTCGGGGATGAAGCGCTGCTTCTGCTCGGTCGTGCCGTACTGCACGATCGCGGGACCGACCCACTGGAGCCCCATCATGCAGGTGCCGAGCGGGGGCGCCTTCGCGCGCGCCATCTCCTCCTTGAGGATCACCTGCTGCATGATCGACGCGCCGCCGCCGCCGACCTCCCGGGGCCACGAGAAGCCGACCCAGCGCTTCTCGCGCACTTTGGAGAGCCACTTCCCGAGGAAGTCGGGGCCGCGCTCGGCTGCCGGCGGCAGGTTCTCGGCGAGGAAGCGGCGCACCTCGCCTCTGAAGGACTCCTCGTCGGGCGTGAGCGTGAAATCCACTACGAGCCTCCAAGAGCTGCGACGCGCTCGTAGTGCCAGTCGGCGTCGCCGAACGCGATGGCGACCCACTTCGAGCGCTTGAGGTAGAGCTGGATGTCGTACTCCGCGGTGTAGCCGACGGCGCCATGAAGCTGCACGCCGTCGACGCCGATGCGCCGGAAGGCCTCGCTGGCGTACGCCTTGGCCATCGACGCGTAGCGGCGCACTTCGCCGGGCGCTGCGTCGAGGGCCCAGGCCGCGTAGTAAGTCAGCGACTTCCAACTCTCGACGTCCACGTACATCTCGGCGAGCGGGTGCTTCACGCCCTGGAAGCGGCCGATCGGCTCGCCGAACTGAAGGCGCTCGCGCGCGAACTTCGCGGTGATCTCGACCGCGCGCTCCGCGGAGCCGACCGCCTCGGCGGCGACGGCCACGGCCGCCCGATCGAGCAGCCGTTCCAGCGCCGGCCAGGCGCGACCCGGCTCGCCGAGCACCGCCTGCCGCGGCACGCGAGCGTTCGAAAGCCGCAGCGTGCCCATGCGCTTGGTCGCGTCGAGCGTCGGGAAGTCCTGCGCGGAGACGCCCGGCTGCTCGGCGTCCACGAGCGCGAGCGAGACCGCTTCGCGCCCGCGCCCGCTCCTGAACGCGACCACGAACAGGTTCGCGGCTCCGGCGTCGCACACGAAGCGCTTGGTCCCGGTCAGACGGAAGCCGTCGCCGTCCGGCTCACCGGCGAGCTCGAGCGCCTCGGGCGAGAACGCGTCGGTTGCTTCCAGGATCGCGAGCGTCCCGATGCGCGAGCCATCGGCCAGACCGGGCAGCCAGCGCGCCTGCTGCGCTTCGCTTCCCAGCTCGACGAGGGCGCTCGCAGCCAGCGCGCTCGAGACGAGCGGCGACGGGAACAGCGAGCGTCCCGTCTCTTCGAGCAGCACCACCAGATCGACCCAGCCGAGCCCTGCCCCGCCGTGCGCTTCCGGAATGACGA
The DNA here is from genome assembly GCA_964454165.1 of uncultured Myxococcales bacterium. Classification (GTDB taxonomy): domain Bacteria; phylum Myxococcota_A; class UBA9160; order SZUA-336; family SZUA-336; genus CAYVQJ01. The sequence continues at coordinate 64,421 of CAYVQJ010000026.1, forward strand.
GGCCGAGCCAGCCCAGCTCCGCCATCTCCTTCCAGAGCCCGCGCCCGAAGCCGTCGGGAGACTGCGCGAGCTTGCGCACCTCCGCGAGCGGCGCGCGCTCGTCCAGGAATTTTCGCACCGACGCCCGCAGCAGCTCTTGCTCTTCGCTGAATCCGAAGTCCATCGCGCGAACCATATCACGCACATTCCGTTAGCTTCGCGCGGTGGCCATCGTCCGAGCTGCGTTGCTCGATCTCGAAGTGCTCCAGGGGCTGCGGAGATACACCCTTGTCGGGCCAGCTTCGAGCGCAGCGTGCGGCGGAGGCGGTGGCGGACTTCATGGACCTGGAGATCGAGCGCCATCCACACGACCTGCTCCTGCCGCGCATCTGGTCGCTTCGCGCCAATGCCACGGCCTATGACGCCGCCTACCTGGCGCTGGCAGAGCTGCTCGGCGCTCCGCTCTTGACCCGCGACGCGCGCCTCGCGGCGGTTCCGGGCGTCTCTGTCTCGATCGAGGTTGTCTGAACGTCTACTCGGGGAGCGCGGGTAGCCGCTCGCGTTCCAGCCGGATCAGGAACAGGAACTGGCGGTCGTCGCGGTCGGGTGTGCGCTCGCGCCGGTAGACCGAGCCGATCACAGGCAGTCCGAGGAAGTTGGTGGTCCAGCTCGCGTCGTCTGCGTACTCCTGCTCGAACACGGTCAGGAACGGGACGTCGAGGACCTGGGTGCGCTGCCAGTGCCCGTCGCGCGCACGTCCGAACAGTTTGAGGAAGGGAGCGTCGAAGAACTCGAACTGGTAGCGGTCGGGCCGCTGGTCGACGACTTCGAACAGCTCGAAGCCGGGGAGCTTGATCAGGTGCAGCTCGGAGCCCGCGTCGCCGTGCTCGATCGACAGCAGATCCAGGAACGTGCGCATGCGGAAGGGCTCGGCGCGCGGATGCGGTTCCGGCTCGCGCTCCGGCTCGTCCTGGGCGGCGACGGGCGCAGCCACGAGGAGAGCGAGTGCGAAGAGCCAGGGCACCACGCGGCCAAGATAGCGGTCAACCGCGCGCTGTACGGTGCGCATTGACCGCCAGCAGATTTACCGTCAATCTGCTGGCGATGTATACGCGGGCGCTCGAGCTGCCGGACCGCTCGTTCTTCCTGTTCGGTCCGCGCGGAACCGGGAAGACGACCTGGCTGCGCGCCATGCTGCCGGACGCGCTCTGGGTCGACCTGTTGCTCGACCGCGACCTGGTGCGGCTGACCCGCGACCCTGCCCGCTTCGGTGAACAGGTCGAGGCGCTCCCGGCGGGGAGCTGGGTGGTGGTCGACGAGGTGCAGCGCCTGCCCGCGCTGCTCGACCAGGTGCAGCACCTGCTGGTGCGGCATCCGCGCCGCCATCGCTTCGCGCTCACCGGTTCGAGCGCGCGGCGGCTGCGGCGCGAGCAGGCGAACCTGCTGGCCGGGCGCGCGATCAATCGGCGCTTCTTCCCGCTCACCGCAGGCGAGCTCGGCGCCGACTTCGACGTCGACGCGGTGCTCCGCTTCGGCACGCTTCCGGGTGTACAGATCGAGCGCTCTCCGGCCACGCGCGCCGACGTGCTCGAAGCCTACGCGGAGAACTACCTGACGCAGGAGATCCGCCACGAGGCGGTCGTGAAGCGGCTCGACTCGTTCACGCGCTTCCTCGAGGTGGCTGCGCTCGCGAACGCGCAGGTCACGAACGTGTCCGCGCTGGCTCGCGATGCCGGAGTGGCCCGCCCGACGGTGCAGGGCTACTTCGAGATCCTGGTCGACACGCTGGTCGGGTTCTGGCTGCCCGCCTGGCGACCCCGCGCGAAGGTCAAGGAGGTCGCGCACCCGAAGTTCTACTTCTTCGACCCGGGCGCAGCGCGGGCGCTTGCGGGTCGAGCTCGAGAGCCGGTCGGGCCCGAGGAACGGGGCGCGCTGCTCGAGACGTACCTGCTGCACGAGCTGCGCGCGTGGCTGGAGCGGTCGCGCGGGTCGGGGCAGCTCGCGTACTGGCGCACGCCCTCCGGCTCGGAAGTCGACTTCATCTGGAGCCGCGGCTCAACGCGCGTAGGCATCGAAGTAAAGGCGACGAAGCGCTGGCGCCGCGAGGATGCCGCGCCGCTCGCGGAGCTGCTGCGCGAGAAGGCGATCGGCCGCGCGTTCGGTGTCTACCTCGGCACCGAGCCGCTGATCCAGGACCGCGTTCGCGTGCTGCCGCTTCGCCAGTTCCTCGGGCAGCTCGCCGCGGGTAGGGTGATCGGCTGACCGGCGCTCGAGGTTTCGGCGATCAGGGGTCTCATCTCCTTCATCGCGCGACGCAGGATGACACGCGGGTCGCGCGATCCTGCTACTGCGCCGGCGAGCGCACCGCGGGCGCGCAGACCAGCTGCACGCCGGGACCGGCCTGCGCGAGCGCGCGGCGCAGCACGGCGTAGTCGCGCGCGTCACAGTCGGTGCCTCCGCTCACGCTGCAACGCGGCGCCGCCGTCGGGTCGATCGGTTGACCCGACAGGCCGTCGCGCATCGCATCCAGGTCCTCCTGCACCACGCGCCCGTCGATCGTCAGCTCGCCGCACTGGCAGACGTTCCCCACACCGTCCGGTGTCGCGCCGTTCGGGTCGGCGAGCGTCGCCACCCGCCCCGTGTCGCCCTGGCTCGCGTTCGCGGTGTACGGGCAGTTGTCGACCTCTTCCTGGATCCCGTCCGCGTCGATGTCCTCCACCGGCTGGTAGCCGCCGACGAGCTCCACCTGATCCGACGAGAGGATCGTGCCGGCCACGGTCTGGAACACGCCGACGAAGCCCGGAACCACACTCGCGCCCTCGAAGGAGAGCCCCGGCTGGACGGGATCGGCGCCCGAGAGCAGCAGCCGGATCTCCCCGAGCACCGCCGGCTGCCCCGCGACGTTCAACGCGGGCAGTGCAGCTCCGGCCAGGTTGCCCTGCACGCTCACGTACAGGATGTCGCTGCGCGGGAGCGCGAGCGCCGGCCCGAGGCTCGAGCTCTGGGTCGCGTTCACGTAGGGACCGAGCTTCGGGTTCGGAAGGCACAGGCGCAGGTTGTTGGCGCCCCCCGGCGTGGCGCAGTCGCCGAAGCTCAGCGTCGTCGGCGTCACGCCCTGGATGCCCACGACTCCGATCACCGCGCGGTGGAGCTGCACGTCGCTCTCGACCAGCAGCGACCAGCGGGTGTTCGTGGTGTCGCCCGGCGCAGGTGTGACGCGCGCGCGCACGAGCGGCGTCGCGGTCCCGTCGACGGTCAGGATGTCCTCGATCTCGACCGGCAGGTTCGCGGGCTGCGTCGCGATGTCGAAGTTCAGCGCGTCGAGCCCCTCTGCGGTGAACACCGGAAGCGGCGCCGGCGTCGGCAGTCCCGACACGCTGAACGTGGCGAGCAGCACTGGCGGCGAACCCGCGCTGCAAAGGAGCGCGCCGCTCGGCCGTAAGCGCGTGTACAGCGTGTCCGGACGCACGCCCGGGGGCCCGGTCAAACCGGGACCGAGCGTCGACGAGGCCGTCGGGCTCGCGGCCGCAGCGAACGTGGTTTCCACCCCGGTGATGCCCAACGGCAGGATCAGCCCCGCCGAGACCTCGACGATGCTGAACGCGCCGCAGATCACCGACAGCTCGTAGCTCACGGTCGACGCGGCTAGGGGACCGATGAGCGCGCCGAACAGCGCGCCGGGTGGCGGAGACCCGCCCGGCGGCGCGAACGCGCCGCCGCCGCTCGGCCGCAGCACGAACGTGAGCTTCTCGCAGACGTCCCCGATCCCGTCCATGTCGGTGTCGGCCTGCGCGGGGTTGGCGAGCGTCGGGCAGTTGTCGCAGGCGTCGCCGACGCCGTCCGTGTCGAAGTCCCCCTGCAGCGGATCGGGGACCAGCGCGCACAGGTCGCAGGCGTCACCGCGGCCGTCGAAGTCGGCGTCGCTCTGGGACGGGTTATCGAAGCTCGCGCAGTTGTCGCAGGCGTCGCCGATCAGGTCCTCATCGGGGTCCGCCTGATTCGCGTTCGCGACGAAGCGGCAGTTGTCGGCGCCGTCCAGATCGCCGTCGTCGTCGTAGTCGGGATCCGTCGGCGAGAGCAGCGGGTCGTAGTGCTCGAACGCGTCGCCGAGACCGTCCATGTCGGTGTCGGCCAGCGTGCGACTGGTGCCGATCGCGAGCTCCTGCACGTCGGAGAGCCCGTCGCCGTCGTCGTCGGCGTCCTCGTAGTCCGACTGCCCGTCCATGTCGGTATCGGGGCCGGGCACGAGCAGCACCGAAGGTGTGTTCGCGGCGTACTCGAGACCGAGCGAGATGTCGTTCGCCGCGTCCTGCCCAAAGCTCGACGACTCGGTCAGATGCACTACGCGCAGCCCCGCGAGGCCTTGAGACGCAGCGTTCGACGTGAGCCGCGCCACCGCGAAGTAGCGGCGCGCCGTGCCGAAGGGGATCTGCACGTCAGCCGCGCCGTCGGGGAGCAGCACGGACTGCACGCCGGCAAAGAGCACGAGCGTCGGCACGGAAGCCACCAGCGCGTCCGACCCCGCCTCGAACACGCCCGAGCCGGTGTCGCGCCAGATCTCGAGCGAGTCCACGATGGCGTTGGCCTGCGCCGACGACATCAGCGCGCCCAGACCGTCGACGAAGCGGAGCTCGAGCGTAGCGAGCTCGACCTCGCCATCCGCCGCGCGCCCGCGGTGCAGCGCGTCGATCACGAGCACGTCGCCTGCGGCGCCTTCCGCGAGCGCCGAAGTCGCGCTCCCGAGCGCGGTCGGCAACGCGAATTGCCCACCGCGATTCGGGTACCAGGCGATGCTGTCGTCCGCCTGGCTGGCGACCAGCAAGTCGGGATCCCCGTCGCCATCGACGTCGCCCACCGAGACTCCCCGCGCCGTGTCGCTCGCGCTCGCCAGCAGGTGTGTCGTCCAAACGGTGCCGTCGCCAGCCGTGTTCTCGTACCAGGCGAAGGAGTTCTGGGGAAAGGACCCCGAGACCGCGTCTATGTCTCCGTCCGCGTCCAGGTCCGCCGCGAAGACGTTCAGCGCGTTCCCCGTCGCCGTGCCCGAGATCGTGCGGGTTGTCCAGGCCGTGCCGTTCCCCGCCGTGTTCTCGTACCAGGCGATCCGGTTGTCGAAGATCGAGGCGGAGAGCACGTCCTGGTCGCCGTCGCCGTCCACGTCCGCTGCGAATACCGAGAAGGCCCCCAGGGCGGCCGTGGTGATCACGTGCGTCAGCCAGGAGCTTCCGTCTCCCGCCGAGTTCTCGTACCAGGCCACCTTGTCATCAGCGTTGGAAGCGGAGAGCGCGTCGAGGTCGCCGTCTCCGTCGACGTCGGCGCCGAACACGGACGAGGCTTGGTCCGCGCCAGACCCGATCGCGCGCTGGGTCCAAGCGGAGCCGTCGCCGGCCGTGTTCTCGAACCAGTCGACGCGATCGGCGACGTACGCAGCACCCAGCACGTCGAGGTCTCCGTCCCCGTCCACGTCTCCGATGGCGACCGTGATCGGGCCGTCGTAGGTCGGGGCGATCGCGGCCGTCGCGAAGGTCGAGCCGTCGCCGACGGTGTTCTCGTACCAGTCGATTCGATCACCGTCAAAGAATGCAGCGACGGCATCGCTGTCGCCGTCGCCGTCCAGGTCCCCGGCCTCGATCGAGTAAGGCGTCGCGGGCCCGGTCTGAATGGTGTGGTTGATCCATCCGCTTCCGCTGCCCGTGGCGTTCTCGTACCAGGCGACCCGGGAGGTGGAGTAGAAGACGCACAGCGCGTCCTGGTCTCCATCGCCGTCCACGTCCGCGGGCTTCACCCAGAGCGGGCCCACGCCGGCGGTCGCGACCGAAACCGGCTGCCGGCTCGGGAACGCCGCGCTCCGGTGGATCGTGTCGTTGCGCCACCAGCGCACGTGGTCGTCGAGAGACGAGGCGGCGGCGAGATCCACGTCTCCGTCGCCGTCGAGGTCCTCGGCGACGGCGATCGTAGTGCCGTCGGGCGTGCCCGGGAGCGTTCGCGTCGTCCACGCCGTCCCGTTGCCGGCGGTATTCTCGTGCCAGCGCAGGCGGTCGTCCGCGAAGCCGGAAGACACGAGGTCGACGTCGCCGTCCTGGTCCACGTCGCGAGCGATCACCGCCACCACGCCCGCGACCACGAGGTCGAAGCGCTCCGTCCAGGTGGTCCCGTCGCCCGCGGTGTTCTCGAACCAGATCAGCAGGTTCTCGTTGTAGGCGGGCGCGATCGCGTCCTGGTCGCCGTCGCCATCCACGTCTGCCGCGGCCACCGACCCGACGCCGTCGAGCCCCGAGTTGATCGTGCGCGCCGTCCAGCCCGTTCCCAATCCCGGGTTCTGGTGCCAGCGAATGCTGCTGTCGCCGAACGACGCGGAGAGCACGTCGAGCCAGCCGTCGGCGTTCACGTCGGCGACGAACACCGCCAGCGCTTCGTCGGCGACGAGCGAGATGTTCGTCTCGAGCCAGCTCGTGCCGGCGCCGTTCTGGTTGTGGTACCAGACGATCCGGTCGTCGAGGTTCGACGCCGAGACCACGTCGAGGTCGCCGTCGCGATCGAAGTCCGCCACGGCAACCGCGCGCACGTTCATGGCCGTCGAGGGAATCGTGCGCTCGATCCACGCACCGACCGCGGGCGTGCCGTCGTTCTCGTACCAGACGACCTGCGGGGATCCGTTCAAGCCGGCGATCACGTCGAGGTCGCCGTCGCCGTCCAGGTCGCCCGCGACCACGGAGCGTGCGCCCGTCGCCGACGCGTCGATCGAGTGAATCGTCCATGCCGAGCCATCGCCGGCGGTGTTCTCGTGCCAGGAGACCGTCCCCGCGCTCTGCGCAGTGGAGATCAGGTCGAGGTCGCCGTCGCGGTCGAGATCCGCGGCCGCGACGCCGAACGCGCCGTCCTGGGTCGTGGCGACGTTCGCGGGAGCGGCGAAGGGAAGCTCCGCCGCTCGCCCGGACAGGGCGGGCAACAGCCATAGCCAGACGATCCCGGCGGCACGCCAGCTCCGCATCGACCGCCACACCTCCGCGTGCTTCGGACGCAGCATACCCTGCGAGGCTCCCTCGCCGGCGCGCGGCGCGCCGTGAAGGGGTTCACACGGGAGACAGGGAGCGGGTTACTCCGCGGCGGGCAGGCGTTCCCGCTCCAGACGGATCAGGAACAGGAACTGGCGGTCGTCGCGGTCTGGCGTGCGCTCGCGCCGGTAGACCGAGCCGATCACGGGAAAGCCCAGGAAGTTCGTGGTCCAGCTCTCGTCGTCTGCGTACTCCTGCTCGAACACGGTCAGGAACGGGACGTCGAGGACCTGGGTGCGCTGCCAGCGCCCGTCGCGCGAGCGGCCGAACAGTTTGAGGAAGGGAGCGTCGAAGAACTCGAACTCGTAGCGGTCCGGCCGCTGGTCGACGACCTCGAACAGCTCGAAGCCGGGGAGCTTGACGAGGTGTAGCTCGGAGCCGCCGTCCCCGTGCTCGAGAGACAGCAGGTCGAGGAACGTGCGCATGCGGAAGGGCTCCGCGCGCGGATACGGATCCGGCTCGCGCTCCGGCTCGTCCTGCGCGACGACGGGCGCAGCCACGAGGAGAGCGAGTGCGACGAGCCAGCGCGCCACGCGGGCAAGATAGCGGTCAACCGCGCGCGTCCCATGGGACCGCTCCTCGGCCGCCGATTGACGGCAGCGCGTTCGTTCGCGGATGATCCCTGGAATGGATCGGCAGCAGCAGCTCCTCGAGCTGGTGGGTCTGATCTACGACGCCGCCGACGAGCCCGCGCTCTGGCCCGGTTTCCTGAAACGGTTCGCCCAGGTCACCCGGAGCACGGCGGTCTACCTCCACAACCACCTGCCCGTCGAAGGCCACAGCGCGGGTGGCCTCGCGTATGAGTTCGACCCGGCGTTCACTCGCTCGCACAACGCTTACTACTGGAAGCTCTCGCCCAACGCGTCGACTCCTCCCGGCTCCGCAGGGACGCCGGGCGTCCGCGTGTGGCGGGAAATTGTCTCGTACGCGGACCTGCGAAAGACCGAGTTCTTCCACGATTGGATGCGGCCCCAGGGAGTGCTGGACACGTTCGGCGCCATCCTCGAGCGCCCGGGACACGAAGGGAGGACGATGCTCTCGGGATCCCGTCGCATCCGGGACCCGGTCTACGACGAGGAAGACCTCCGGCTCTTCGACGTCCTCCGGCCCCACCTCTGTCGCGCGATCAGCATGGGTCGGCGGCTCGCCCGGGCCAGAAGCGAGCTGGAGTCGATGCAGGATGCGCTGGACCGCGTCCGCATGGGCCTGATCTTCGTAGATCGCGGAGGCCGAGTGCTGCGTGCCAACCGCTGGGCGGAGGAGCTGATTTCGCAGGGCGATGGCCTGGCCGTCTCCCGCGGACGCCTGACAGCCCGTGGACCGGACGCCAGCCGCGCGCTCGAGCGCTTGATCGGGTCGGCTGCCGCGACGTCGAATGGAAGGGCGCTGTCACCGGGCGGGTGGATGACCGCCCCGAGGGCGGGCCGCCGTGCGCTGTCCGTGCTCGTGAGTCCCCTGCGATCGTCGAGGGACGGGGAGCCGGAGCGAGGAGCCGCAGCGCTCGTCCTGGTCGGCGACGCGGAGCGACCGGCCACTGCCCCTGTCGACGTTCTCCGCCGCCTCTTCAGCCTGTCTAGAGCCGAGGGGAAAGTCGTGTCGCTGCTGGCCAGGGGCAAGAACCCCGAAGAGATCGCCGGCGAGCTCTCCGTGCAGGCGAATACGATCCGTGCCCACCTGAAGAGCGTCTTCGCCAAGACAGGAGCACGACGACAGACCGACATCGTGCTGCTGGTCGAGCGGACGCTCGGACGCATCGAAGGGTAGCCGTCGCACGAACCGGCCCGGTCCTACCCATCTGGGCATGGTTGCCGCCGCGCGGTGAGCGCAGCATCTGGTTGTCGAATCCGGCACGCCAACCATCGAGGGAGAGCTGAGATGAGAGTCACTCGGATCGCATTCGCCACGGGCCTGGGGCTGCTCGCAGGAACGGGAGTGTTCGCCGGGCCTGCAGCGGCGGCGGGGAACGCCAAGGTCGCGATTTGCCACATCCCGCCGGGAAACCCGGCCAACTTCCACACCATCACGATCAGCGAGAACGCCCTTTCGGCGCATCTCGCCCACGGCGACCTGGGCGAGCCCTGCAACGCGGCCTGCGCCGCGCTCTGCGACGATGGGAACGCCTGCACGATCGACGACAGCGTGGACTGCGAGCAGCAGGGCTGCCCGACGACCCGCGAGGTCGTCGACTGCGACGACCACAACGCCTGCACGGCCGACTCCTGCGACCCCGTCACCGCCTGCGCGAACGCCCCGCTCCTCGGAGCCGAGTGCGACGATGGACAGGTCTGCTCGGGACCCGACCTTTGTAACGCTGATGGGCGGTGCATGGGAGCCGCGATCGAGGAGTGCTGCCTCGCCGACGAGGACTGCAGCGGAGACCTGTGTCTGCAGGCGACGTGCAACCCGCTAACGAATCGCTGCGGCGAGGCTCCGGTGGTCTGCATTCCACCGGACCTCTGTTTGGTGAGCACGTGCGCGCCCGACACCGGGGAGTGCGTGTCCGTCAAAGTCAGTTGTCCTCGGGGCGAGCGCTGCAACTCCGACAACGGTCGCTGTGAATGCGATGATCCCCGGCGAGCAGAGTGCGGGCGGTGACGATCGCCGGCACCCGGTGCGCCGTCGCTAGGGCGACGCAAGCACGGGCTGTGTCTCACTGAATGCCGCGGCCGGGGGACCTGGCACCCCCGGCCAGCGGCCTCCGCACGTCTACCTGCGGCTGCGCACGGGGAGGCCCATGTCCCATACAATCTCGGACGCGCGTGCTGGCGCGCAGACGGAGGGCAGCCGTGGCGAAGCGGTTCGAGGGCGTCGTGGGTCGCACGCTGGAGGCGTCGAAGCCGTGGTGGCCGCCGCTGCCGGAGGCCCCCGCGGGCGCGCCGAACATCCTCCTGATCCTGCTCGACGACGTCGGATACGCGCAGCTCGGCTGCTACGGATCCGACATCGCGACGCCCACCTTCGACCGCCTGGCCGCGAACGGCTTGCGCTACTCGAACTACCACACCACGTCGCTGTGCTCACCGACGCGCGCCTGCTTGCTCACCGGACGCAATCACCACGCGAACGGCATGGCGCGCATCACCGACTTTCCGAGCGGCTTCCCGGGCTACGATGCCGTGATCCCGAAGGAGAACGGCTTTCTGTCCGAGATCCTGGTGCGCCAGAGCTACGCGACTTACGCGGTGGGCAAGTGGCACCTGACGCCGAGGACCGAGATCACGCTGGGCAGCCCGCGCGACAAGTGGCCGCTCGGCCGCGGCTTCGAGCGCTACTACGGGTTCCTGGGCGCCGAGACCGACCAGTACCACCCGGACCTGACCTACGACAATCACGCGGTCGACCCGCCGCGAGCGCCGGAACAGGGCTACCACCTGACCGAGGACCTGGTCGACCACGCTATCCAGTTCGTGAAGGACTTGCGCGCGACCTATGAGCGCAAGCCGTTCCTCCTGTATTTCGCGCCCGCCGCGTGTCACGCGCCGCACCAGGCGCCGGCCCAGTACATCGCGCGCTATCGCGGCCACTTCGACCGGGGATGGGATCGCTGGCGAGAGAACGTGTTCACGCGACAGGTCGCAAGCGGCCTCTTGCCCAAAGGGACCGAGCTCTCGACGCGCCCGGCGTGGGTGCCCGAGTGGGAGTCACTCACCGCCGACGAGCGTCGTCTGTATGCGCGCATGATGGAGGTCTTCGCCGGCTTCCTCACCCATACGGACGCGCAGATCGGGCGGCTCCTCGAGTTCATCGAGCGGCTCGGCGAGCTCGACGACACCCTCGTGGTCGTGATGAGCGACAACGGGGCGAGCGCCGAGGGTGGGCCGCAGGGCTCGTTGAACGAGATGTTCTTCTTCAACTCCGTGCCCGAGAGCCTCGAGGAGAACCTGCGCCGCATCGACGATCTCGGCACGCCGCGCGCCCACAACCACTACCCCTGGGGCTGGGCGTGGGCCGGGAACACGCCCCTCAAGCGCTTCAAGCGCGACACGCACGAAGGTGGGGTCTGCGATCCGATGCTCATCCACTGGCCCGCGCGGCTCGGCCGCACCGGCGAGACGCGCCACCAGTACGTGCACGCCGTCGACCTCTTGCCGACGCTGCTCGACCTGCTCGGGGTGGAGCCGCCCACGGAGATCTCCGGTGTTGCGCAGAGCTCGATGCACGGCGTGAGCTTCGCGCACACGCTCCGCGACGCGGGCGCGCCGTCGCGTCACCAGACGCAGTACTACGAGATGCTCGGCTCGCGCGCGATCTACCACGACGGCTGGAAGGCCGTCGTCTTCCATCCCGCGCGCGGCTTGGCCTACGACGGCACGGACGTGTCGAAGCCGTTCGACGAGGACGTCTGGGAGCTCTACCACGTCGCGGAGGACTTCGCGGAGGTGCACGACCTCGCCGCTGCGCAGCCCGAGAAGCTCGCCGAGCTGAAGGAGCTGTGGTGGCGCGAGGCCGAGCGCAACCAGGTGCTCCCACTCAACAACCAGCCCGGTCGCTACGGCGACCGGCGCTTCCGCCGCGATCGCCACGTCTTCCACGCCGGGATCGGCAAGCTCCCGGAGGTCGTGGCTCCGGATCTGCGCAATCGCGGCTTCACGATCGCGGCGCACCTCCTGGTGCCAGCCGAGGGCGCCGCGGACGGAATGGTCGTCGCGCACGGTAGCGGCGCCGGGGGCTACGCCGTCTACCTGAAGGGCGGCCGTCTCCACTACGTCCACAACCTCCTCGGGCTGCAACACACGACCGTGTCGGCGAGCGTAGTGCTCCCGTCGGGTCCCGTCGTGGCGCGCGTCGTCTTCACCGCGACCGGTGCGTTCCGCGGTGACGTGGCGCTCTTCTACGATGGCGTTCCAGTCGGCGAGGGCAGCGTCGCGCGAACCACACCGGTCACCTTCGGGATGTACTTCACCGTCGGCTACCAGCCATTCTCCCCGATCGCGCCGGAGTGTCCGGGTCGGTTCGCGGTTCCCGAGGACCTCGTCACCCAGGTCGTGATCGACGCCGACGGCGAGCCGCACCGTGACCCGGTCGGCGAGGCGCGCGTCGGAATGGCGAGGCAGTAGCGGCCGCTCGCGCACCGATGAGCGCTTGCTAGCGCGCCGCGACCTCGCGCGGCGCTGCGAGCTCGGGGGCAGGCTCGGCGGCGGGGCCGCCGAGGCGCTCCTGCACCTCTTCGAGCGTGAGGCCGCGCGTCTCGGGCGCGTAGATCACGACGAGGATCGCGCCGAGCACGGGGCCGATCGCGACCAGCGCGATCGCGGTGGGAATGTCACCGCCGAGCACCGGGATCAGCGCGCCGATCGCGACCGGCGTCAGCACTTCCGTGACGCGACCCGCGAAGTTCGTGGTCCAGCCGTAGCCCGTGGCGCGGATCTCGGTCGGGAACAGCTCCGACGCGTACACATGCGTCGAGGTGTTCGCGGCGCCGAAGCAGAACACCGTCGCGATCATCCAGAAGTACTGCTGCGGGATCGTGGTCATCTGGTAGAGCATCGCGATCGAGATCGCCGCGAACACGTAGAACGTGGCGCAGGTCCACTTGCGGCCGATGCGGTCGATCAGCCAGCCCGCCGTGAAGTGACCGGCGACGCCGCCGCCGTAGCCCCAGAACACGATGTCACCGACCTGCGCGGGCGAGAAGCCGAGGTGCTCGCGCGCGAAGATCACGTAGTAGACCACCGAGGGACCCGTGACCACGTGCACGCTGTTCCAGAGCAGCGTGACGATGGCGGTGCGGCGGCGATAGCGCTTCTGCCACGGGATCGTCGCGTTGCGGATCTGCTCGCGCAGCGGAGGCCGCTTGGCGCGGCCGTTCGCGATGGCCTCGCTCTTCGTCGCCTCGAAGCGGCGCGTCTCGCGCATCGCCACGCGCAGCACGAAGATCAGGGCGAGCGGCAGCACGCCGAGCGCGTACAGCGAGCGCCAGCTCTCGCGACCCTCGAGGCCGAGCCAGCCGCCGCCGAGCGCGACCATCCACGCGCCCGTGTCGTGCAGCCAGTTCCCCTCCGCGCCCTCGGGCAGCAGCACGTAGGGCTGGAGCTTGGCCATGCACATCACGCCGACCGTCGCGAGGCTGGTCAGCACGGCGATCGCGCGACCGCGGTGCCGCGCCGGGTACTCCTCGCCGATCATGATGATCGCCAGCGAGTACTCGGCGGTCAGGAACAGCCGCGCGAAGAACTGGCACAGCATGAACTCGAACTTGTCGGAGACGAACGCCGTCAGGCCGTTGAACACGGTGAAGCCGACGATCGTGGTCATCATCAGGTTCCGGCGCCCGAAGCGGTCGGCGGAGAGCAGGAAGAAGAACGACGCCATCACCCCGAGGCGCATGAAGCCGTTGATGTAGCCCCACTGGTCCAGGCTGATGTCGAGCGTCTTGCGCGCCTCGGGCGCGGCGAACGAGAGCATGGCGGCGTCGAAGCCGTCGAAGAGCGTCGCCGTGGACAAGAGCAGGAACAGAAACGCCAGGTAGGGGTCGATCCGCGTGGCTTCCAGCGTGTTCGAGCCGGCGGGGCGCGTCATCGGGGCAGCATACTCTGGGCCGCGCGCGGACCCGTCCTTATAATCGGCGGGAGCGGGCCCTGAGGCCCTGCGGAGACCCCCCGATGCGCAGCTTCCGAGACTACGCCCGCCCCCTGGCCCTCGGCGCCCCGAAGCCCGCGGCCGAGATCCCCGTGCGCCCGGCGCGCATGATCCACTTCTTCGACCCTTCGAATCCGAAGATGGTGAGCAAGGTCCCGGACCTGGTGAAGCAGGTGGACGTGCTGCTCGCCAATCTGGAGGACGCGATCGAGGCCGACCACAAGCTCGCGGCGCGCGAGGGCCTGTGCAAGATCGCGCACGACACCGATTTCGGTCAGACGCAGTTCTGGGTGCGAGTGAACTCGCTCGACAGTCCGTGGTGTCTCGACGACTTCCTGCGCATCGTCCCCGAGGTCGGGCACAAGATCGACGTGATCATGGTGCCGAAGGTCGAAGGCCCCTGGGACATCCACTACGTGGACCGGCTGCTCGCGCAGCTCGAAGCGAAGGGCCATCTCGAGCGGCCGATCCTGGTGCACGCGATCCTCGAGACCGCCCTCGGCGTCGCGAACGTCGAGGCGATCGCGCACGCCTCGCCGCGCATGCAGGGCATGAGTCTGGGACCGGCGGACCTCGCAGCGTCGCGGCGGATGAAGACCACGCGCGTCGGCGGCGGTCATCCCGGCTACCTGGTGCGCACCGATCCCGACCCGAAGTACCCCGACGCCCCGCGCCCGACCGCGCAGCAGGATCTGTGGCACTACACCATGGCGCGTATGGTCGACGCCTGCGTCTCCGGCGGGCTCCTCCCCTTCTACGGCCCCTTCGGCGACATCGCCGACGATCAGGCCTGCGAGGACCAGTTCCGCAACGCCTTCCTGATGGGCTGCGTCGGCGCCTGGTCGCTCCACCCCAAGCAGATCGCGATCGCCAGGCGCGTGTTCAGCCCCGAGCCTGCGGAGGTCGCCTGGGCCCTGCGCGTGATCCGCGAGATGGGCGACGGCACCGGCACCGTGATGCTCGACGGCAAGATGCAGGACGACGCCACCGTCAAGCAGTGCAAGGTGATGGTCAGCACCGCGAAGCTCCTGGCAGAGCGCGACCCGGAGCTGAAGAAGGCCTACGGGTTGTAGTCGATCTTCCGTGAAAGTCCGCTGGTGAAACGGGTGCCCGCTGAGCTATCAAGATCCAGCCACCGTCGGGCCGATGGCCGAACCCAGGAAGGAGGACCCAATGGATCAGGCGAAGCTTCAGGCCTTCGGGGACCACATGAACGGCATCTTGAACGGCGGCATGCTCGCCCTGATGACGAGCATCGGACATCGCACGGGCTTGTTCGACGTGATGGCCGGTCTGGCGCCATCTACGAGCGACCAAGTCGCGCGGGCAGCGGGGCTCAACTCACGCTACGTGCGCGAGTGGCTCGACGCGGTGGTCGCCGGCCGGATCGTCGACTACGAGCCGCGGGACGCCACCTACTCGCTGCCTGCCGAGCACGCGAGCCTGCTCACCCGCGCGGCAGGGGGCAAGAACATGGCCGGCTTCGCCGACACGATCCCGCGGCTTGCGCTGGTCGAGCCCGAAGTGACGGCCTGCTTCCGCGCGGGTGGCGGCGTTCCCTACGACCGATTCGACGAATTCCTCGAGGTCTGGTCTCGGCTCAAGGCATTCACATTCGAGGAGACGCTGCTGTCGCAGGTGCTGCCGCTCGTCCCGGCTCTCGCGGACGACCTCGCGGCGGGCTGCGACGTGCTAGAGATTGGCTGTGGTGAGGCCTATCCAACGCAGATCCTGGCTCGAGCGTTTCCCAAGAGCCGCTTCACGGCCTCCGACTTCCGTAAGGACGTAATCGAAGCTGCACGAGAGCGCGCACGCCCGAGCGCGACGGGCAACGCGCGGTTCCTGGTCCAAGATCTCACCCTGATGGAGGACCGATCCGCCTACGACGCCGTACTGGCGTTCGACGTGATTCACGATCAGGCGCAGCCGCGTGACGTCCTGCGCAGGGTCGCGCAGGCACTGCGGCCCCGCGGGCTCTTCTTGATGGTCGACATCAATGCCTCGAGCCGCGTGCACGAAAACCTACGCCATCCGCTCGCCCCGTTCCTCTACGGAACATCAGTGCTCCACTGCATGACCGTCTCCCTCGCCCTGGGCGGCGAAGGGCTCGGAACGATGTGGGGCGAGCAGCTGGCACGCGAACTTCTCGCCGAAGCGGGCTTCGCCCAGATCGACGTTCACACGATTCCTGGCGATGTCTTCAACAACTACTACCTCGCCCGCACGCCATGAAGACGTCGCCTTGGTCCGCTGCTCAACGCACCGCCCAAGCGAAGACCAGTTCCGCAAGCGCGTTCCTGATGAGGTGCGATCTGCTTGGATTAGAGCGCGACCCGGACCTGAAGAAGGCCTACGGGCTCTAGGGCTGCACGTGCGCGTGCGCTTCCTCGGCAGCGGCGACGCCTTCGGCAGCGGAGGCCGCCTCCAGACCTGCATCCTGCTCGAGTCCGGCGACGACTGCTGCCTGCTCGACTGCGGCGCCTCCTCGCTGGTGGCACTGAAGCGCGCGGGCGTCGATCCGAGCCGGATCGACACCGTGCTGATCACGCATCTACACGGCGACCACTTCGGCGGCATCCCGTTCCTGGTCCTCGACGGCCAGTTCTCCGGCCGCAGGAGCCCATTGCGGATCGCCGGGCCGCCGGGTCTGCGCGAGCGCGTCGCCGCGGCGATGGAGGTGTTCTTCCCGGGCTCCGGGAGTGCGCGACGCAAATTCGAAGTGGAGCTCACCGAGCTCGACGCGGACGTCGCGCACGCCGTGGGTCCGCTTTGCGTGACCCCGTACGAGGTCGTCCACGCCTGCGGCGCGCCGCCCTATGCACTTCGCGTGGAGCTCGACGGTCGCGTCGTCGCCTACTCGGGTGACACCGAGTGGACGCTGGCGCTCGCGCGGGCAGCCAGCGGTGCGGATCTGTTCATCTGCGAGGCGTACTACTTCGAGAAGCGCGTCCCGTTTCACCTGGACTACCGCACGCTCGCCGAGCACCGCGCCGAGCTCGACTGCAAGCGCCTGGTGATCACGCACATGAGCGCCGACATGCTCGCGCGCGTGGCCGACCTGGCCGTCGAGGCCGCAAGCGACGGCTACGAGATCATGCTCTAGCGCTCAGTAGACCTCGCGCAGGTAGATCACGCGGCCGTCGCCGGGGAAGATGCCGAAGGTGGCGCGGGCCGTGGGGTCGTCGTCGAGGCTGCCGTCGCCGTCCCAGTCCCAGCGCAGGAACTCGAGCGCGGCACCGGTGGCTGTCGAGAGGTCGTAGACGAGGTCGAAGTAGCCGGTGTTGCCGGCGCCCGGGGCAGAGAGCACGAGGCCGGCGCTGCCCGTGGTGAGCGGGTTGCTGGCGATCGTCGGCGTGGTCGAGAGGGCGCCCGGATTGGGCGCGAGCACGAGCTCCGCGACGAGCGCCGCGGTGCAGGCGTCGGCCGTGTTCGACACGAACACGCTGCCGTTCCAGTACTGCGCGGTGAACGGGACCGGTAGCGCGACCAGCTCGGAGCCGTTGGCGTTGACGAGCTGAAGGCGGCCGGTACGGATCGACTTGCTCGAGGTCCAGCCGATGCCGTTACCCGCGCTCGGCTGTCCGAAGCGCGCGGGGTTGGCGGCGTAGGCGACGCCATCGGCATCGACCACGTTCACGGCGAGGCTGATCTCCGCATCGTAGGGCGCTGCCGCCGCGGTGCGCAGGAAGGAGAGCGAAGGGCCGTTCGCGAACGCGATGGTGCCCACGCCCGCGCCGGCGTCCGTGACGGTCGGCGCATTCGGAGCAGCGGCGGAGAGCGTGCCGGTCAGAGCGCTGTAGGCGAGACCGGTGAGCGTGCCCGCGGAGAGCTGGAACCAGGGCCCGGCGTAGTTCTGTGTCGTCGTCCCCTGCGCGTTGCGCGCGGTCGCGGTCAGGACCGGCGTGGTCTGATAGGTGAACGCCTGCCCGGCGTAGCTGAACGTGCCGCTCGCGCAGAAGGTCTGGAACGACGGTGTGTTGTACGCGACGTCGAAGTGGTCGGGGTTGAAGCGGCCGACGGTGCCCGACTCCGTTCCCGTCACGTCGCCCGCGCCGAGGTAGCTCGCATCCGCCACGCTGGCGCGCAGGCGGATCGCGCCGACCTCGTCCCAGTAGAAGGTGGTGCCCCCGAACGTGCCCGCCGGTGCGGCCGCTGTGAACGCCGTCGCGTTGCCGATCGCGCCGTCGTTCGCGGTTCCGTTGCGGCCGCCGACGGGCGCGACGAGCGTCGACGACGCGAGCCGGATCCCCTCTGGCGCGGACTCGTTGCCGTAGTTCGGCGTGCGCGAGCCCTCCGCGTCGCGCACCTCGAGCGTCACGCGGAACGGGTCCCCGGCCTGCACGAAGATCGTCCCCGCGGGAGTGGACGCGCCGGGGTTTGCGCTGGTATCCGGCCGCTCGATCGCGGTGAGCGCGAAGTCCGCCGGCCGGACCACGAAGGCGTTCGACGCGCCGGTGATCGGCTGCGCCATGGTGTCGTCGCGCAGCGAGATCAGGATCTGCCCGACGTCCTTGTACTTGGCGGTGACCGAGGCCTGGCCACTCACGAAGGTCACGCTCTGTCCCGTCGCGGCGCCCGAGGACGTGGCGATCGCGATCCCGTTCACCGTGACGGCGATCGTCCCGGACGCCGGGTCCTGGTACGTCGACCAAAAGTCCACCGTCTTGCTCCCGGTGTAGCTCTCGATGATCCCGCACGTCGGGTCCGTGGGCGTGGTCCCGTACGCGGCGAGGTGGAGCGTGAAGTTCGTGCCGGCGGTCTGGGTCGCGATCGGGTCGCTAATCGGACTCGGCGGCGGGTTGGAGAGCGCGCTGGCCGTCACGCTGAAGCCGCTCGGGTGGAAGGCGAGCGAGCCCTCGGTGTCGTCGTCGCGCGTCGCCGGGCTGCCGCTCACGTAAGCGTCGACGTCGAGGGGCGTCGTGCCCTCGCTGTAGGTAAGGCGGAAGCTGGCAGTGCCCGAGTCGCCCGAGGCGAATGTGTAGGTCGCGACGCCGTCGTTCGCGGTCGCGTCGGAGAACGAGCCGGCGCCCGAGAGCAGCGACCAGGTGCCCTTCCCGGTCTGGGTGTCGAGCACGATCGAGCCGGTGTAGCTCGTGACCGTGCTCCCCGTCGAGGTCTCGGCGGTGACCGAGACAGTCTCCGCCAGGCAATGGATCCCGTAGCCGTCGTGAAACAGCGCGAAGTGATCGACCGCGCCACACGCGTGGGTCTGGCTGCGCAGCTCCAGGATCTGCGCCGCCGAGAGCTTCTGGCCGAAGACGCGCACCCAGTCGATGTTGCCCTGCAGGCGCCATTGCGGGACCGACTCGCTGGTGCCATCGACCTCACCGCCGATGCTCGCCGATCCGGCGTCGGTTCCGAAGCTGCCGCTGTAGGTGTCGGAGCCGATCAGCACGGCGTCACGGTAGATGCGCCGCGTCTTCGCCGTCGCGTCGTGCACGGCGCTCATGAAGTGCCAGGTGTTGGCGGTGAGACCACTGGTCGCGTCGAGGATCACGGGCGTGACGCCCCGAGAGAAGAAGCGCGGGCGCAGCGCCACGCCGCTGTCGCCGATGCTGAACCCGTAGCCGCCGGTGTTGTTCTGATCGTCGCCGAAGATGCGCTCATCGCCCACGCCGGTCACAGTGCGGACCCAGGCGTTGATGCTGAAGCTCCCCGTCAAGTTCGGGAAGCTCGACAGTTCGACGTAGTCGTTGCTGCCATCGAAGACGCCGTAGCGGCAGGTGCCGGGATCGCCCGCGAGGGCCGGGCTCGCAACGGCGGTGGTGGCGCCGTTCACGCCGCGGCCGTGATAGCCGCTCGCGCCGCCGTCGACGACCTCGTTCGCCGTCCCGCTCCAGGAGCCCTGCTCCATGCGCCACTCCGCGATCGGCGTCGGGAGCGACGACACGACATCGAGCCTCACGTAGTCGGTGTAGAGCCGGTTTGCGCTGCCTGCATATCGCCTGTCGGCAGTCACGACGTAGAGCGTGACCGTATCGTTCGCGGCGCCGCCGATGAAGTCCGCGAGCGTCCCCGACGGGCTGGCCGTCAGTGTCACCTCTGCCTCGGTATTGGCGGACGCGGCCAGCAGTGCATAGCTCGATGTCGTGTAGTTCCAGACGTACAGGCGAGCCCCGTCGACGCCTGCCGGGTTGGCGTCGTTGACGCCGCGACCGTTCCAGGTCGCCGTGAGGCCGGTGACGTTTGCCTCCGCCTCGTCCACGCGAAACACGAAGCGCATCTGCACGTACTGGTTGGTGGTCGACGTGGAGAGCGAATGAAATGCGCCGTTGTCGGTCTCGATCGCGTCGTACTCTGAAGTACTCAACACCGTCGACGGCGTGGTCGCGTTGCTGGGAACTTGAGTAGTGCTCGCGCCGTCGTACGCAAAGACGTCGATCCCCTGCGTGCGATTCGCATAGTCGTAGCTCGACGTCGCCGCGTCCGCGGCCGCGGGCAGCGTTCCGGCCAGCAACAGCCCCCAGAGCTCACGGCGCATCGGTCACCGTCCCGTGCACGCGCCGCCGCACGTGGTCGCGCGCGCCGTAGGTGCCGTACGAGGCGACCGACGTGATGCGATAGGTGGTCGCGGTCGCGCCGCCATCGGTGTGGCCGGAGCTCTGGCAGCTCACGTCGACGCTGAAGCCGCGCAGGCCGCCCTCATTCAGCGTGATGGTGGTAGGAGCCGGGCACGCGGCGCCCGTGATCGCCAACCGGATCCCCCACTCGACGCCGCTCCGGGCGGCCCAGAAGGCGCGCGAGCCCTGCAGCGAGAGCGAGGCCGTCGCATTCTGCACGCCGACCATGCGCAGCATCACCGCTCCCGCGAGCGCCAGGACCACCAGCAGGAACACCGCGGGCACCAGGCCGAAGCCCTCGTTTCGGGCGCGGGTCACGGCGCGTTGTCCACGTGGACCTGCCACGCCATGCGCACCTGCTCTCCCCCGCGCGCGAGGGTCAGCGCGAGCGTCACGAGGCCGCCGCGCGTCGCGGTGCCGGCGTCGTAGGCGAACGCGCACGCCGCGACGGTCTCGGTCAGCAGCGCGGCGCTGGCAGACGCGAGTGGCGCGGCGCTCGGATCCGTCGGCTGCGCCGCGTACGGCGCGTAGCCCGCGTAGCGGGTCAGGCTCCCGGCGCTGGTGTCACACAGGAAGCTGATCGGCCCGTCGACGAGATACAGCCGCTGGCGGGGTGAGGCGAGCGCGAAGCGGAACGCGCTGGAGAGCGCCAGCTGATCCTCGTCTCCGTCGTTCGCAAGCGTGAGCGTGGTGCCGCCCGGCGTGATCGCGCCCGGGTTGGCGCCGCTTGCGGCGTCGCTCCACACCGCGCTCCCGGTCGGATACAGCGCGACGCGGTGCCCGGCGGCCAGCGGCGAGCCGTAGCTGAATGCCAGATTCGAGAAGCGGCCGAGCACGTTCCACTGCGCGTCGGCGCTGGTGAAGTCGAGCCAGTCCGCCGCCGCCGAGTGATCCTGCGCCGACGGATTCACGCCGGCGCCGGCGCGGTAGCGCGCGCCATCGACCGTGTGCAAGAGCTCGAGCGCCTGGCCCCCTGCCCCGACACGCACGCTGTTGGGAAGCGCTAGCCGGACCTCGCGCGCCATCCGCACCAGCGCGCCCTCGGCGCCGTCGACGAGATCGGCGCGAGTGCGCGCGTCGGTAAAGCCCTGGAACGGGCGCGCGATGAAGCTGCCGATCAAGCCGGCCACGATCGCTGAGAGCACGATCGTGATCACGAGCTCGATCAGCGTCACGCCCGAGGTCTTTCGTCGCGAGGTCACCGCGGCTCCTAGTAGCTCGCCCGGTAGCCGGACAGCAGAAAGTCCACGGGCAGGCCGTGCGAGACGCGCACATCGACGCGCAGCACGCTGGCCGAGCCCGAGAGCGACCCGAGCGTAGCGGCGGTGTCCACACTCACGCGCACGCGGTACGGCCCGAGGCCAGCGATCGCCGCGCCGGTCTGGTCGCGCGCGCCCACGTCGTCGAGGCCGGCGTAGTCGCACACGTTGTCGAAGAGCGGCCGGCTCCCCTCCGGGCCCGGGCAAGCTCCCCCACCGGCGCCGAGGTCCGGGTCGTAGTACGGGCGGAGCAGGACCTCCTCGAGATACGCCTCGGCGATCGCACTCGCCTGGCGCTGGATCAGCGGATCCGCGCTCGCCAGCGTGGTGCGCTGGACCAGGGAGAGCGTCCCCGCCAGCGCGATCCCGATCACCGCGATCGAGATCGTGAGCTCGATCAACGTCACGCCTGCCTGCCTTTGCCGCGATGGCTGTCGCCAAGCGGCCTTCGCTCGCCCGAGGACGGCCTCGCTGCGCGCGCGTAGCACTTGCCTTTGCCGCGATGGCTGTCGCC
>CAYVQJ010000027.1:0-48819 GCA_964454165.1 uncultured Myxococcales bacterium
CCGCGCTCGAGGCGCTCGGCGAGCGCGCCGGGGACGAAGCGGCGCAGCGCCTCCTGCAGCGCCTGCTTCTGGCGCTGGAGCTCCGCCTCGTCGAAGCGGTCGAGCTCGCGCGAGAGAGCGCCCGCGACGGCGGCTAGGAAACCGAGGTCCGTGGATGTGTACACGTCGCCCGAGCGCTTCGTACCGAGGCAGGCGAAGGCCGAGAGCCTGCCGCGGTGGCGGATCGGCACGACGACGTCGGCGCCGAGCGTCTCGAGCGCCGCGCGATCGAACGCATCGAGCGCGCCGGCCGCGCGGCGCCCGCTCCAGCGCTCGCGCGCGAGCGGGCTCGAGCGCTCGGCGAGCGTAGCGACGAGCTTGCTCGTCGGGGCGAACGCCCCGGGCACGGCCTGTCCGCGCACGAAGACCGCCGCGAACCCGCGGTCGCTCCGCCCGTAGATCACGCACGCGTCGGGGCGAACGAGAGTGTCGAGGCGCTCGCCGACGCGCGTCAGCAGCTCACGGGGATCCCTGCACTGGGGCAGCTCCGCCAGCAGGCCCTCGACCCCGCTTTCGAGCGCCACGCGCTCGCGGTGGAAGACGCGGTCCACGAACGGCCGCAGCGCGCGCTGTGCGGGGACCACGACGGCGGCGAGGACAAAGGCGAGGCCGAGCTGCGTCGTCGACGCGTCGATCGACAGCGCGCTCGCGAGCGCGTTCGCCGCGCGCGGCACCCCCGCGAGCCCGGCGCCGACGAGCGCGAAGGCGATCAGCCCGTACGCGGCGGAGGCGCTGATCAGCCGGTCGATGTCGAAGAGGTTGGAGCGCAGGATGGCGACGGCGTACGCCAGTGGAATGAGTACGCCCGTGAGGTAGAGCGGAGTCACCACCGGGAGCAGGGACACGTCCACGACCGTGACCACCTGAGCCGCGATGTAGCAGGGCAGCGCGACTCCCCAGGCCCACAGGATCCAGCGGAGCTGGCGCCTTCCTGGCGCGCTCGCGCGCAGGTAGTTGTGCACGAGGATGCCGAGGAAGATCAGGTTGAAGGCGGCGTACAGACCGAAGAGCAGCGCCGTCGAAGCGGCCGGCGCCACGAGGCCGGGCCAGAGGATCGGCTGAATCCGCGCGATCCCGACCACGAGCGCGAGCCACGTGGCGTGGAACAGCCACGCGGTCCTGGGAACCGCCTCCTCGGGGGTGAGCAGGGCGACCCGCAAGTAGAGAGGCCAGGTCGGGAGCGTCGCCAGTAGGTTGATCGCGGTCAACGCGACGACTTGTCCTTCGGAGCGACCGGGCAAGAACAGATACGACAGGCTCCAGAAGACGGCCCACAGGAAGCACGCGCGACCGAGGCGGGAGCCCTGTGCTCGCAGTCCCACTGCGATCCCCATCGCCCCGATGAGCACGACGAGCACTGCGAACATCGCGAACGCCGTGTTGCTCGGGAGACGCGCGCGCGTCTCCCGGAGCTCGCCGTCGCGCAGGAACGCGAGCGGAAGCCACGAGCCAGCGGGTCGGTCCTCGCGGAACCACAGCGCCGAAAACGCGATCCGGCCGAGCCCGCGCAGGTCGACGTCGCCCATGCGAACGAGCTGATCGCCGGCCCACGGTCCCGAACCGGGCGGATCGACCTCCACCAGCGCGCGCGTCCCGATCACCTCGGGGTACGCGTCGGGTGCTTGCGAGAAGGCGAGCTGGAAGGGCGGGAATCCCCGTACGCGCCGGACTTCGAGGAGCGAGAGCACGGCGAACACGACCCAGAAGGGGATCAGCGTCCAGAGCGCGACGCGGTGAAGTGCGCGCGCACGCCCGTCTCGCTCGCCCATCGGCGCCGGAGTATAGACAGGTCCCTCGCGCCCGGCGGTAGGATGGCTCGATCTGAACTGATCGTCGCGAGGGAGAGACTCACCGATGCCCCGTCCGTTCCGCTTCGCCGTGCAGTCCTGGAGCGCCACGAGCGGCAAGGAGTGGCGCGAGCGCGCGCGGCGCGCGGAGGCGCTCGGCTACTCGGCGCTGCATCTGGCCGATCACATCCTGGGGCCAGGCCCCGCGATCGCGAAGAGCAATCACCCGATCCAGGAGCTCGCGGCGGTCCCGGCGATGATGAGCGCCGCCGAGGCGACAACCACGCTCAAGGTCGGCTGCCGCGTGTTCTGCATCGACTACCAGCACCCCGCCGTGCTGGCGAAGCAGGCCGCGACGATCGACCTGCTCTCCGACGGCCGCCTGGAGCTCGGTCTGGGCGCGGGCTGGCTCGCCGCGGAGTACGAGGCTCTGCACATCCGGCTCGACCCGCCGGGCGCGCGGATCGAGCGTCTCGCGGAGACGATCCGCGCCTTCCGCGCGCTGTTCAGCGGTGACCCGGTCGCGATCGCCGGCAAGAGTGTGAACCTCTCGGGGTTCGCGGGGGCGCCGAAGCGTCCGCTCCCGCCGCTCTTGATCGGTGGGGGCGGCCGGCGCGTGCTGTCACTCGCCGCGCGCGAGGCCGACATCGTGAGCCTGAACTTCAACAACTCGAGCGGAGTGATCGGCCCGGACGGGGTAAAGTCGGGCAGCGCCGACGCCACCGCCGAGAAGATCCGCTGGATCAAGAGCGCCGCAGGCGAGCGCTTCCGCGACCTCGAGCTCGAGATCGGCGCCTACTTCACCTTCGTGGCGCCCGGCGCGGAGCAGATCGCAGCCGGCATCGGCAAGGCAATGGGCCTCAGCCGGGAAGAGATGCTGCGACATCCGCACGGCCTGTTCGGGACCGCCGACGCCGTGTGCGACGAGCTCGAGCGCCGGCGCGAGGCCTACGGCATCAGCTACGTCACCGTCGGCGACAACGCCCTCGAGGCGTTCGCGCCCGTGGTCGCGCGACTCAGCGGCAAGTAGCGGGGAGAGCCATGGCGCACCAGATCATCATCGCCGGAACGATCGATCTCGCGGATCCAGGCCGGCGCGAGGACGCGCTCGCCCGGGCACGCGTGCTCCAGCGCAAGACGCGCGACGAGGAGCCCGGCTGTCTCGCCTACGTGTTCGCGGCGGACCCCTGCGTCGAAGGTCGCCTGGTGGTCCACGAGCTCTGGCAGGACGAGGCGAGCCTCGCCGCGCACTTCGAGCACGAGAACTACGTCAACATGCGCGATGCGCTTTTCGCGCTGGGCCTCAAGCGCGCCGACAACAAGAAGTACCGCGTCGACCTGTGCGAGCCCGTCTACGACGCGACGTTCAAGCCGCGCGCGGACTTCTTCACGGCGAAGGCCTGATCGCTTCGCGCTCGAGGCGCGCTGCGCAGGCGCTCAGTCCGCGATCCAGCTGCCGTGGAAGCCGTACGGCACGCGGCGCGGTAGCTCTACGCGCGCGACGGGGCCCTTGTCGAAGCGCTGGGCATCGATGATCACCAGGTCGCTGGCGCCGCGCGCGGCGTCGTAGACGAACGTGAGCACGTAGCCCTCGTCCTCGGCCTTGCCCGCACGCGCGAACACTGGCTCGCCGGCGCCACAGCCCGGGCCGAAGCGCAGCGACCAGGACTTCCCGGTCGCGAGGTCGTACTTCAGGAGCTCGCCGCCGAACTCGTCCATGCCTGCGCCGATCCCGGTCATGTAGCCGAAGCGGTGCTCGAGACCGACTCGCTCGTCGGCGATGCGCGGGAAGTCGGCGGGACGGTCGTCGAGCGGCTGCTCGCGCACTCGCCCGGCCTTGCGGTCGATCACCCAGCGATGCAGCAGCGCAGGCGTGCCTTCGCCGTCCTGCGGGCTGAAGGCGAGCTTCTGGAAGCGCGCCACGTCGAGGACGATCGTGTCGCCCTTCTCGTAGGCGTTCATGGGGTGGAAGACGTAGCTCGGCTCGATCTCGTACCAGACGACGTCCTTGTCCGTGCCGTTGCGCGGCATCACGCCGAGCCGCGCGCCGTAGTCGTCGCTCCAGCGGATCGGGATCCCGCCCTGCGCGAGCAGCGAGAGATCGAACACCATCGGCAGATCCATGAACACGACGTAGTTCCGCGTCACGTTCCAGTCGTGCATCATGGTCGGGCCCTTGACCGTGATCTCCTCGCTCTGCACGAGCGTCCCGTCCTTGGCGACACGGTGATAGGTCAGATAGGGCGGCAGTGCGCCGTAGCCGAAGAAGAGCAGCTCTCCTGTCTCGGGACAGATGCGCGGGTGCGCGGTCATCGCGCTCCGGAGCCTGCCGCCGAAGTCGTGCGGGCCGACGGTGTCGAGGTCTTTCGAGACGATCCAGGGGAAGTGCCCCTCTTCCAGGGCCATGATCTTGCCCGCGTGGCAGACCACGTGCGTGTTCGCGAGCGAGGCGGTCATGTCGGTCGTGCCGTCGGCGCGGATGGCGCTGGACTCCGGGTGGTCCAGCAGCGTGGTGCGCACGTAGCGGTTGCGGTACCAGACGGCGCGCCCGTTCTCGAGCCGCACGCCGTGCAGCATGCCGTTGCCGAGGAACCAGTGCGGAGAGCTGCCGCTCTGCGGGTTCGAGCCGTTGCGGAAGAAGCGGCCGTTCAGCTCCCTGGGAATCGCGCCCTTCACCGGCAGATCGGTGAGCGTGACCTCGTCGAAGACCGGCGCGAAGTTGCCGCGCAGGTGAAAGGGCTCGGCGAACAGCGAAGCGCTCATCAGCGTTCTCCTTACTGGTTGATCTCCAGGCCCGGCAGCGAGCCCTTGTCGCGCCACTCGCGCAGGATCCGGAAGAAGTCGATCGAGCCGCCGCCGTAGAAGCCGTTCTGGCCGCTGCGCTCGCCGGGCTTGCCCTCGTTGTTGTAGTAGCCCGGCGTGCACTCCTCGAGGAACTGCAGCCCGAGTCGCGCCATGCGAATGATGGTGTCGACCCACTCCTGCTCGGCAGCCTCCGACACCTCGAGCGTCCGGATCTTCTCGTCGACACCGTGCTTGACGATGTAGGCGATGTGCTTGCTCTGCTCGTCGAGCATGTGCGGGTAGTTCACGGTGAAGCCGGCCTGCTGGTTGCCCATGATGAAGCAGTTCGGGAAGCCGCGGCTGTGCATGCCGTGCAGGGTGCGAACGCCGAGCTCCCACTTCTGCCGGAGCGACAGGCCCTCGCGCCCGTACAGCTCGTAGCCTGCGCGCCGCGTATAGTCGGTCCCGACCTCGAAGCCGGTGGCGTAGATCAGGCAATCCACTGCGTACTCGACGCCGTCCGCGACGACACCCTTCGGCGTGATGCGCTCGACGCCCTTCCCCTTCGTGTCGACGAGCGTGACGTTGGGTCGATTGAAGGTGTCGAGATACTCGTCGTGAAAGCACGGTCGCTTGCAGAACTGCCGGTAGTAGGGCTTGAGAGACTCCGCGGTCGCGGCGTCCTTCACGACCGAGTCCACGCGCGCGCGGATCTGCTCCATCTTCTGGAAGTCCGCGAGCTCCATGGTCTTCATGATGCCGTCGGCGGCGGCGCTCGCGCCATGGTCCTGCTGCACCATGACGAGCAGCTTGCGGATGATGTCGGTCCAGCCGTCGCTGACCAGGTCCTCTTCCTGGAATCCGCCGGAGACCAGTATGTTGAAGTTGTCCATGCGCTGCCGGTGCCAGCCCGGCTTCAGGGTCTTCGCCCACTCCTCGTCCGTGGGGCGGTTGGCGCGCACGTCGATCGACGACGGCGTGCGCTGGAACACGTAGAGCTGGGCAGCCGCCTCACCGAGGTGCGGCACGCATTGCACCGCCGTCGCGCCGGTGCCGATGATCCCGACGCGCTTGCCGCGAAGGCCGGTCAGGTTTCCATCGGGACCACCGCCCGTGTACGCGTAGTCCCAGCGGCTGGTGTGGAACGAGTGACCCGCGAAGCACTCGACACCCGGGATCCCGGGCAGCTTTGGCCGATTGAGTGGCCCGTTCGACATCACCACGAAGCGGGCCCGCATCCGGTCGCCGCGGTTCGTCGTGACGATCCAGTGCGCGCGCTCCTCGTCCCAGCGCAGCTCGGTCACTTCCGTCTGGAAACAGGCGTCGCGGTAGAGATCGTACTTGCGCCCGATCGCCGCACTGTGCGCCAGGATTTCGGGGGCGCGCGTGTACTTCTCCCTTGGCACATAGCCCAGCTCTTCGAGCAGCGGCAGGTAGATGTACGCCTCGACGTCGCACATCGCGCCCGGGTAGCGGTTCCAGTACCAGGTGCCGCCGAAGTCGCCGCCCTTCTCGATGATGCGGACGTCCTCGATCCCGGCCTCGCGCAGGCGCGCGCCGGCGAGGAGCCCGCCGAAGCCGCCGCCGATGACGACGACCTCGACCTCGTCCATGAGCGGCGCGCGGGTAAAGCCGGGCGCGACGTAGGGATCGTCCCTGTAATGGGCGAAGTCGCCCTCGACCTCGAGGTACTGCTCGTTCCCGTCGGCCCGCAGCCGCTTGTCGCGCTCCGCACGGTACTTCGCGCGTAGCGCATCGGGATCGAATCCGAGGTCTGCCTGGGCCCGGGGAGCTGCCTGCTCGGTCATTGCACCACCTTCGGCGCCATCCTAGCGCGGCGGCGCCGCCGTATGATCGGCCGTTCCTCTCGCACAAGGAGGCCGCCATGGCTGGACCGCTCGCAGGGGTGCGCGTGCTCGAAGTCGCCAACTGGCTCGCGGCGCCGGCCGCGGCTGCGCTCCTCGCCGATCTCGGCGCGGACGTGATCAAGGTCGAGCCGCCGACCGGCGACGTGCTGCGCGGGTTCGATCTGCGCTCGATGGGCTACCAGCACCAGTTCGCCGGGAATTACTGCTTCGAGCTCGACAACCGCGGCAAGCGCTCGGTCACCGTCGCGCTCGATCGCCCCGGCGGTCCCGAGCTGGTGCGGCGGCTCGCCGAGCAGAGCGACGTGTTCCTGACAAACCTGGTGCAGGGGCGCCGCCAGAAGTACGGCCTCACCTACGAAGACGTGCGCGCAGTGAACCCGCGCCTCGTCTACACCTCGTTCAGCGGCTACGGCACGCGCGGTCCGGATCAGAGCCGTCCGGGCTTCGACTACGCCGCGTTCTGGGCGCGCTCGGGTCTGATGGGTCTGCTCGGCGAGCCGCCGTCGCCGCCGCCGCTCTGCCGCGGCGGACAGGGCGATCACACCACTGCCTTGAACATTTTCGCCGCGGTGATGGTGGCGCTGCGCGTGCGCGACCAGACCGGACAGGGCCAACACGTCGAAGTGACGCTCCAGGGCACCGGCATGTGGACGCTGGCCGGCGACTTCTCCGCCGCGCTCGTCGCGCGCGAGAACCCGACGCGTCACGACCGCACGCGGCCGGCGAACCCGATGTGGAACTCGTACCGCACCCGCGACGGCGAGTGGGTGCTGCTGGTGATGCCGCAGCCGGATCCGTACTGGCCGCGCTTCTGCGCGGCGATCGGCAAGCCGGAGTGGACGAGCGATACGCGCTACGACGGCCTGCTGAAACGCCGCGATCAAACGCTCGAGCTGACCCCCGCGATCGAGGCGCGCTTCGCCGAGCAGGATCGCGCGTACTGGTCCGCGAAGCTCGACGAGTACGGCCTGATCTGGGCTCCCGTCGCAAAGCTCACCGACGTGATCGACGACCCGCAGGTCCGCGAGATGGGCTGGATCACCGAGATCGAGCACCCGACGCTCGGCCGCTTCGAGACACTCGGCACGCCGTTCCATGTCTACGGCGCCGAGATCGGCCCGCGCGGCCCAGCGCCCGCGGCCGGCGAGCACACCGCCGAAGTGCTCGCCGATCTCGGGCTCGACGACGACCAGCTCGCGCAGCTCGCCATCGACGGCGTGATCGGCTGACACCGAGGCGGCGCGGAGCACAGCCTCGGATCAGGTGCTACTCTGCGTTTTGCCCTGCATCGCCGATCGCTCGGTGTCCTTCGGCGAACCGCGTACGGTCCCCAACACCGCTGCGGGGTCGTGCGTGGCCAGCAAAAAGCCATCCATTCTGAAGCGCGAGCGCGAGCGAGCCCGCGACGAGCGCAACGCGCGCAAGCGCGAGGACCGCAAGGCTCGGTCGGCTCGCGAGTCGAGCCAGGCGGGTCCACCCGTAGCGACGCGCGACGAGCTCGGAGGCTACGGGCTCGAGCGCAGCTCCTCAGGGGATCCCTTCGACGACGAACCGAAGAGCTGAGCGCGTGTCCGCGGCCAAGCTCTTTCTCTGCTTCGATTCGGACCGTGA
The DNA here is from genome assembly GCA_964454165.1 of uncultured Myxococcales bacterium. Lineage (GTDB taxonomy): Bacteria > Myxococcota_A > UBA9160 > SZUA-336 > SZUA-336 > CAYVQJ01. The sequence continues at coordinate 8,090 of CAYVQJ010000027.1, forward strand.
CGACGATCTGCGCAAGCTCTTCACGCGCCAGTTCCTGCCGCCGGGATCGGGCCTGCGCGTGGTCGACTGGTCGAAGGAAGAGGACCCGCACTCCGGTTGGGAGGGCGAGCTGCGCACGCGCCTCGGCGACGTAGACGTCGTCGTCGTGCTGTGCAGCGAGCGCACACACGACTCTGCCAACGTGGGCCGCGAGTTCGGCATCGCGAAGGAGCAAGAGAAGCCCTATGTGCTGCTCTGGGCGCGCCGGGCGGGCACCTGCACGCGACCGGCTGCCGCGAACGTGCACGACCACTTCTATGCCTGGAGCTGGATCACCCTCACCGAGCAGGTCGATCACGTGATCCGCCACAAGGCCGACCCGCTCGGGATCGAGCGCGCCACCCAGCTCGGACTGCGCGCCCGCAAGGCGCAATAGGGCTGCAAGCGCGCGAAGCGCGCGCGCAGCGAGCGCGTCCGCGCGCGAGCAAAGGCCGCTCGGCGACAGCCGTCGCGGCACAGACCCCACGCGCGCCAAGCGCGCTAGCGGCACACCTCGTCAGCGACGAGCTTGGCGACCTCCGCCGCGGCGATGCCGAGCCAGCGGCCGAGCACGTCCTCGGTATCTGCGCCGAGCAACGGCGCCGCGCAGGCGGTCACGGTCGGCATCCGGCTCGGTCGGATCGGATTGCCGATGTGGCGCTCTGGACCGATCTCAGGGTGTGTGACGCTGACGATCGAGCCTCTCGCGGCGAGGTGCGGGTCGGCACGCGTGTCGTCGGGGCTCTGCACGATGAACGCGGACACGGCCACCGACTGAAGCAGCTCGGCGATGTCCTCGGCGCGGCGCGCGCGGGTCCATTGCGTCACGCGCAGGTCGAGCTCGTCGCGCGCGGCCAGGCGACCTGCGAGAGTGGCCAGTCGCGGCTCGTCCGCCCACTCTGCGCGAGCGCAGAAGCGCTGCCAGTCTTCGTCGCTCGCAATCGCGATTGCGATCCAGCGGTCCTCGCCCAGGCAGGCGTACACGCCGTGCGGTACGGCGTAGTCGACGGCGTTGCCGCGCTGCCGCGCGGGCTGGCCGGTGCACGGCCCTTCCAGGTAGAACTCGCCGATCAGGAACGCGGCGGCCTCGGTCTGGGCCATCTCGATGCGCTGGCCGACACCCGTCCTGCGCCGATGCTCGAGCGCAGCGAGCACGCCGAGCGCGGCGAGCTTGCTTGCGATGTGGTCCGGGTGGTTCAGCGCTGCCCCCGCGGGATACGGCGCGTCCGGGTAGTTCCAGAGCCAGTTCATGCCGGCGAACGCCGAGTTGAGCGGGCCGAACGCCTGCGCCCGACCGAGTGGCCCGCCCTCGCCGAAGCCCTGCGATTGCACGTAGATCACGCGCGGCGCGACCTTGCGCACGCTCTCGTAGTCGAGGCCCCAGTTCGCGGTCACGCCGCCGCGATTGTTCTCGACGATCACGTCGGCGCGCTTGCAGAGCTCGAGGGCGAGCTCGCGACCGCGCGCGGTGCGCAGGTCGAGGCACACGCTCTTCTGGCCGCGGCACTCGGTGTTGAAGGTCCAGGCTCGGTTCACGGCGCCAGGCTCGAGTGTGACCGAGCGCAGGAAGTCGAGGTTCGCGCGCGACTCGATCTTGATCACCTCGGCGCCGAGCTCCGCGAGCGCCCAGCACGCTTCGGGTCCGACCGCGCCGACGCCGAGGTCGACGACGCGCACGCCCGCGAGCACGGGACCGCTCGCGCCGCCGGCGGCTGCGACGGGGCGCGGCTCGAAGCCGCTCCGATCGTCTTCGCCCGGCGCCGGGGCCGGGCGCCGCAGCGACGCCGGTGTCTCCGAGAGGTTCAGCGCGATCGGCGCGAACGGAGCGTCGCCGATTCCCGGAAAGCCCGTGCGCCGGAAGTAGCCGCGCGCGCGCGTCTGCGCCTCGCCGACGAAGTCGTCCGGCGGGTTCACCGGCGCGAGCGGCACGCCGAGGCGACAGGCGTCGCGCAGCAGATCGGCGCGCTTGCGCTCGCGTAGCGCGTCGCACGCGACGAGGCGCAGCACATCACCGTTCAGCATCCGGAATGCGGTCTGCTCCCACTCGGGTCCCGCCAGCACCTCGGGGTCGCCGAGGAGTTCCCGGAACGCGCGCCAGTGTCGGACCGTTCCCGGCAGCACGCGCACGTGACCATCGGCAGCCTCGAGCACGAGATACGTGCCGTCCGCGTTGCGCGACGGCGACTTGGGCAGGATCGGATAGCGGCGGGCGTAGTCCTCGAGCGGCACCGACCACGGGTTCAGCCCGTGGAGAGCGGCTTCCTGCACCGAGACTTCGATGGTCTGCCCCTGCCCGTGGCGCGCGCGGTCGAGCAGCGCGGCCAGACCTCCGAGCGCGGCGTAGATCGCGGCGCAGTCGTGCGCGGCGTAGCCCGGCGCCGAGCACGGCGGGCGGTCGGGGAACCCGGTGGGATGCAGCGCGCCCGACGCTGCGAATGCGACGAGCGGCTCGGCGCGCCAGCCCGCGCGCGGCCCGCTGAGCCCGAAGTCGGCGATCGCCACGTGCACCAGAGCGGGGTGGCGCTGGCGCACAGCCTCCGGCGCCAGGTCCAGCGCGTTGCGCCGCTCGACCGCGAGGTTCTCGATCAAGAGGTCGGCGCCGTCGCAGAGCTGCGCCAGGCGCTCGCGCCCCGCGCGGTCGTCTAGATCGATCACCGCTCCGCGCTTGTTCGCGTTGCGGTACAGGAATGGCAGGGAGCGGTCGGGCGCCGCCTGATTGTCGGAGAACGGCGGGCGCAGCCGTCCGGGATCGCCGCCGGGCGGCTCGACCTTGACCACGTCTGCACCCAGGTCGGCGAGCATGCGACCGGCGAGCGCTCCCCGAATGTCCGTGAGATCCACCACGCGAACGTGTGTGAGAGGCGGCGTGCTCATTCGGGCGATCATACCCGGCGCGCTCGGCGTATAGTGCGCGCATGCCGGCGCGCACGGGCGAGCAGTTCCTGCGGGGCCTTCGCGACGAGCGCGAGATCTGGGTGGACGGCGAGCGTGTGCGCGACGTCGCGAGCCACCCCGCGCTCGCGGGCGCCGCCCACTCCGTGGCGGGCGTGTTCGATCTGCAGCATGCGCACGCCGACGTCTGCCTCGAGCCCGACCCCGAGACCGGCGAGCCGATCAACTCGAGCCACATGATCCCGCGCTCGCGCGCGGACCTCGAGCGCCGCCATCGGTGCCTCGAGCGCATCGCCGAGTACTCGGTCGGCGTGATGGGCCGCACGCCCGACTACATGAACGTGACTTACGCGGGCTTCGCCGGGCGCCCGGACGAGTGGGGCGCACACGGGAACGAGGCGGGCGCCGCGAACCTGGTGGCGTTCCAGAAGGAGCTGCGCCGCCGCGACCTTTCGCTCACGCACACGATCATCCATCCCACGATCGACAAGAGCCTGCCCGACGTCGCGGGCGGCGGCGGCGACGTGGCGCTGCACAAGGTCGGCGACAGCGAGCATGGGATCGTGGTCCGCGGCGCACGCATCCTCGCCACGCTCGCGCCGTTCTCCGACGAGATCGCGGTGTATCCCGGCGTCCCGATTCCCGCCGACGGACAGCGCTACGCCCTCTCCTTCTCGATCCCGGTCGCGACGCCCGGGCTGAAGTTCCTGTGCCGCGACAGCGCGACGCGCGGGTCGAACGTGTTCGACTATCCGTTCTCGAGCCGCTTCGACGAGCAGGACGCCTTCGTGATCTTCGACGACGTCGAGGTGCCGCGCGCGCGCTTGTTCATCGACGGCAGGGTCGATGTCTACAACACCGTGATGTGGACCGGCTGGTTCCCGAACATCATGCAGCAGACCATGATCCGCGCGCAGACCAAGCTCGAGTTCGCCTGGGGCCTGGCCACGCGCATGTGCGAGGCGATCGGCGACCGTTCCCCCGGTGCGCTCGAGAAGCTCGGCGAGCTGCACGTGTACGCGGAGCTCGCGCGCGCGGCGATCCGCGCCGCCGAGGTCGAGGCGCGCGAGTTCGGCAACGGCGTGTGGTTTCCGAACGGCGAGCCGCTGGCGCAGCTCCGCGCGATCCTGCCCACCTGGTTCCCGCGCGTGAACGAGATCCTGCGCCTGCTCGGCTCTCACAACCTGCTGGCGACTCCGACCGCGGCGCAGCTTGCGGATCCGGGATTGCGCCCACTGCTCGACAAGTACCTGCAGGGCGCGAAGGGCTTCCCCGCCGAGGAGCGCGTGCGGCTGTTCCGCCTCGCCTGGGACTTCGCCGCGAGCGCGCTCGGCAGCCGCAACGAGCAGTACGAGCGCTTCTACCTGGCATCGGGCGCGCGCAACATGGGCCTCTCGCACACCATCGCGCCGAAGGACCGCGCGGCCCGCCTGGTCGACCGCTTCCTGCGCGAGAAGCCGGAGTAGGCTGCCCGGCTACGCCTTGAGGCGCGGCTGCCCCATGAAGTCCCGCTTGCCGAGCGGCGTCCCTTTCATGCGCAGGATGTCGTAGGCCGTGGTCGCGTGGAAGTACAAGTTGGGAAGCGAGAACGACAGCACGAAGTCCCGGGCGATGAACGGCATGCCGCGCTCGCCGAGCTTGAACTGGACGTCCTTGCCCTCCAGGGCGTCGATCGCCTCGCGCTTGTACTGCTGGAGACCGGAGCGCGCCTCGGCGACCAGCTTCTCGAGGCCCGGATAGTCCAGGTCGGGTACACCACCGGGTGGCCCGAACACGCCCGCCTCGATTCCCTTGATCGCGCCGAGCGAGTGGTGCGCCACCGAGACGACCTGGAACCGGAACGGCAGCATGTCGCCGATCAGGCGCGTCTCGACGATCTGGCCGAGGTCGATGCCGTTCTTCACGCAGTGTTCGCGTCCCTTCGCGAGGAAGCCGGACACCGCGCCGAGAGTCTGCAGGTACGAAGCGACGCTGACGTCGTAGAGTGAGATGGCCATTGGCGTGCACTCCCTTGGGGTTCGAAGAGATCGGCGACAGCCTACCCGAAAGCACTCTCTAGCTGCGCGGCCCAGGCGAGCAGGCGCTCGTCGTCCATGAAGCGCGCGACGATCTGGAGGCCGAGCGGAAGGCCATTTGCCGCCGTGCCCCACGGGAGAGTCACGACCGGCAGTCCGGCGTGCGTCCACGGCAGCTGCATCGACGGATCCCCGGTCGATTCCAACCCCTCGGGTGCAGGGCCGCTCGCGGCAGGGCACACCCAGGCGTCCACTCCGGAGGCGTCCATCGCCTGCTGGATGCGCGCACGGACGTTCGCGCGCTCCGCACGGATCTGTGCCGCGTCGGCGTCGGCGACGGCCAGGCCGTCGCGAATCGCGCCAGCCGTGCGCGGGCGGTAGCGATCGGCGAAACGCAGGAACCAGCGAGCATGGTGACGCGCCATCTCGAATCTCAGCAGGCGCAGGTGCGCCGCGTTGAGCACAGCAATGCCCTCGAACAGTCGGACGTGCTTGGCGCCGAGTCCGTCCAACACGTGCAGCGCCTCTTCCGACGCCTGCTCGAGAACGACTCCGCGAGCGGAATCACACCGGCAGTGGAGATCCGGCCGTAGGACGGCTTGTAGCCGACCACGCCGCAGAACGCGGCGGGACGGATCACCGAGCCGACGGTCTGCGAGCCGAGCGCCAACGGACAGTGACCGGCGGCGACGGCCGCGGCCGAGCCACTGGATGAGCCGCCCGGCGTGTGCTCGGGGTTGCGCGGATTGCGCGTCGGTCCCGGCTCGGCGAACGCGAACTCGGTCGTCACCGTCTTCCCGAGCACGACCGCGCCGGCGTTTCGCAGCAGCGACACCGCCGCCGCCTCCGGACCGGCGAGCTCCTCCACCGGCAGCGTCGATCCCGCGGTCGTGGGCAGGCCGTCCACGTGGAAGATGTCCTTCACACCGACGACGAGACCGCGCAACGGCCCGTCCGGCGTCGCGGACAGCTCTCGCTCGAGCCGCTCCGCGCGTCCCCGCTCGGGCATGAGCGAGCGGATCTGTGCGTCGGCCTCCTCGAGGCGCGCGAGATCGGGCCCGGCCTTCAATCGAGCGTCGCCGAACGCAGCGCTGCGGCGACGAGAATCCTGGCCGCGCGATCCGCGTCGGACTCGCTGGTGCCTCGGCCCAAGGAGAGGCGGATCGCTCCGAGCGCCGACGCGGCGGGAACGCCCATCGCGAGCAGCGCGCTGGGCGGGGACTCGTCGCCCTCGTGGCACGCGGAGCCGCTCGACGCTGCGACCTCCGGGGCGCGCGCGAGCCACTCACTGGCGCGCAAGCCAGGAGCGCTTGCGAAGAGCGTGTTCGGCAGGCGCTCGGTCGGATGGCCGTGCAGCACGAGGCCCGGGATTCCGGCGCGCAGCCGCGCGAGCAGGCGCTCGCGCAGGGACGTCTGACGCGCTGACTCGCCGGCCAGTGTGTCGCGCGCGATTTCGCAGGCGGCGCCGAGGCCGACGATCGACGCGACGTTCTCGGTGCCGGGTCGCACGCCGCGCTCGTGCCCCGCGCCGACGAGCAGCGGGCGCAGCGGAGTGCCGCGGCGCACGTAGAGCGCGCCGACTCCCTTGGGCGCGTAGAGCTTGTGTCCGGCGACGGAGAGCAGATCGACGCCGAGCGCGTTCACGTCGAGCGCGAGCTTGCCCGCGGACTGGGCCGCGTCGGCGTGCACGAGCGCGCCGACCGCGTGCGCCGCGCCGGCGACCTCTGCGAGGGGCTGCACCACGCCCGTCTCGTTGTGCGCGTGGATCACGCTGACGAGCGCCGCGTCGTCGCTCAGCGCGGCGCGCGCCTCGTCGACTCGCACGCGGCCATCCGCCCCGACACCGATCCGAAAGAGCTTCCAGCCTTGCGTCTCGAGCAAGCGACACGGCTCGGCCGTCGCGGGGTGCTCGATCGCCGAGGTGACGAGCGCACGGCGCTCCGGACGCGCAGCGGCCACGCCCCGAATCGCCAGGTTGCTGGCCTCGGTACCGCCGGACGTGAACACGATCTCGTCGGGCGCGGCGCCGAGCAGCGCCGCCACCTGCGCGCGCCCCCGCTCGACGGCGGCCTTCGCCGCGAGTCCGTAGGCGTGGCTGCTCGACGGGTTGCCGAAGCGCTCCCGCAGGTACGGGAGCATCGCGTCGACCACTTCGGGCAGGAGCGGCGTCGTCGCGTTGTGGTCGAGATAGAGCGGGTCGCCGCTCAACTAATCCGTCCGCGACGGCCCGGCGAAGCCGGGCCTGCGGCTCCGCTCGGCTTCGCCTCGCAGCGCGCGCGCTTCACGCGCTTTCCTTTGCCGCGACGGCTGTCGCCGAGCGGCCTTCGCTCGCGCGCGGACGCGCTCGCTGCGCGCGCGCTTCACGCGCTTGCGGTCCGCGCCAGACCTGGGTCACGCTCCTAGCCCGCGGCGGTGACCGGGTTGCGAGCGTCGTCTGCGTCCTGGCTGGCCGCGCGCGCCTCGCGCTGGACGACCTCGCGCAGCGCCGAGAGGCAGCCCGAGCAGCCGCTGCCGGCGCCGGTCCGGCGCTGCACGTCGCGGACGCTGGTCGCTCCGGAGCGCACCAGCTCCCTGATCCGGCGCTCGCTGACGGCGTGGCAATCACAGATGATCACGCGGCCCGGACCGTAAACCAATCGATACGCAAAATCAATTGCAAATAAAGCTATGCAATAACAGCTACTTGGGACGTACGCCGTCGACCTGGCAGCTCGGGCAGTAGCCAAAGAGATCGTGCCGGTGCGCGGTCAGTCGGAAGCCGTACTCGCTGGCGATCCGGGTCTGCGCGTCCTCGATCATCGAGCACTCGAACTCGACCACGCGCCCGCAGGCGACGCACACCAGATGATCGTGGTGCGCCAGCGGATGTTCGTACGTCGTCACGCCATCGCGGAAGTGAGACGCGCTCGCGATGCCCGCCTCCGCGAACAGCTTGAGCGTGCGGTAGACGGTCGCAGCCCCGATCTCGGGGTGGCGGGCACGCACGCGCTCCCACAGGTCCTCGCTCGTGACGTGCCCCTGCGTCGCCAGGAACGAGTCGAGGATGATCTCGCGCTGGCGGGTGTGCTTGAGCCCGTGCCGCAACAGGTGCGATTCGAGCTTCTCGCGCGCCCCATCGAGTGACTCTCGCATCGAAATCGACGCTATCCGCGGCGCTTAAGCCTGTCAACGCGCGGCTCGATCAGTCGGCGCAGCGCGGGGCCGAAGTCCGCGTCGGCGAGCAGACCGAGGTCGTCGAAGAAGCGGGCGAGCCGCGCGCGCACCTCGGATCCGCGCGAGCAGCGCTCGGCGTCTGCGGCCAGCGCTTCGGCGTCGGCGAGTCGCGTCGCGCGCACGATCTGGCGCACCGCCATGATCTGGAACGGCGTCATCGACAGCTCGCGGATGCCGAGCCCGACGAGGAGCGGCGTCGCCGCTGGATTGCCGGCGAGCTCGCCGCACACCGAGCAGCCAATCCCCGCCTCGCGCGCCGCGCTCGCGGCGCGCCGAATCGACGTCAGCACCGCCGGATGGAACGGATCGTAGGCCGCCGCCACGCGCTCGTTGCCGCGGTCCACCGCCAGCGTGTACTGCACCAGATCGTTAGTGCCGATCGAGAAGAAGTCGACGTTCGGGGCCAGGCGATCGGCGAGCGCGACCGCCGCCGGCGTCTCGATCATGATCCCGAGCGGCGGCAGCCGCGGCTCACCGAGCTCCGCCGCCACGTCCTGCAGCACCTTGCGCACCGCATCGAGCTCCTCGACGCACGTCAGCATCGGAATCATCACGCGCAGGTTGCCGGCTACGTTCGCGCGCAGCACCGCGCGCAGCTGCGTGGCCAGCACGCCCTCGAGATCGAGCAGCATGCGCACCGAGCGCCAGCCGAGCTGCGGATTCTCCTCGCGCGCGTCCGTGCCCGACAGCACCTTGTCGCCGCCGAAGTCGAAGGTGCGGATCGTGACCGGATCGGGCGCCAGAGTCTCCGCGACGCGCAGGTAGGCGGAGAGCTGCTCGTCTTCGTCGGGGAAGCCGCGCGAGGTCAGCGCCAGGATCTCGGTGCGGAACAGGCCGACCCCGGCCGCTCCGTAGCGCCGGACGTGCTCGAGGTCCCCGATCCCACCGATGTTGGCGGAGAGCAGGATCGGCTCGCCGCTGGCGAGCAGCGACGGCAGCGCGCGCAGCTCGCCCAGTCGCTCGCGCGCGCGCGCATAGCCGCGCTGGCGCTCGCGGTACTCCCGCAGCTGCTCGCGCGTGGGATTCACGATCACGATGCCCTCCAGGCCATCGACGATCGCCAGCTCCGACGCCGCCGCGCGCCGCTCCAGATCGGGCAGGCCGGTCACCGCGGGGATCTCGAGCGAGCGCGCGAAGATCGCGGCGTGGCTGGTCGAGCCGCCGTGGCTGGTCGCGATGCCGGCGATCTTCTCGGCCTCGAGCAGCCGGAACTCGCTCGGCGCCAGCCGGTCGGCCACCACGATCACACCCTCGTGCAGCGGCTCGGTGTGCGCGCGGATCCCGACCAGCTCGCCCACGGCGCGCCGGATCACGTCTTCGACGTCGGCGGCGCGGTCGCGAATCGTCGGATCCTGCACCGCCGCGAATACGCGCGCGTACTCGCGCATGGTCTCGACCAGCGCCCGCGCGCCGTCGCCGTGCTCGCGCAGATGCCGCCGCACCTTGTCGCGGAAGCCCTGGTCCTCGAGCAGCATGATGTGCGTGGTGAAGACCTCGGCGAAGTCCTCGCCGAGCCGCTCGCCGACCGCGGCGCGCAGGTCGGAGGTCTGCCGGATCGTCTGCGCGAGCGCCTGCTCGATCGCTTGCCACTCCGCTCGCCGCGAGCGCGCGGGCTCGTAGCGCAGCGCGGTCAGGTCCACCCGCGCCGCCTGCAGGTGCAACGGCCCGATCGCGATCCCTGGTGAGATCGGGATGCCGCGCAGCACGGCGCCCGGCGCCAGCGGCTCGGGCTCCTTCGCGACGGCCTCGGGCGCGCGGCGGTTGGTGCGCGCGCGGTCGAGCAGGCGCGCGTTCAGCACGATCGTCGCGACCTGCGTCGCAATCGTCTCGCACAGCTCGATCTCCGCGCGCTCGTAGGCGCGGCGGCGCACCGTCTGGACCGTGAGCACGCCGACGGCCTGGTCGCCGAGAAAGAGCGGGACGGCGAGCAGCGAGCGGTAGCGCATCTCGCCCGACTCGGGGAACGCGCGGAAGCGGCGGTCGAGCCGCACGTCCGGCGCCGCGATCGGCTCCGCCGCCGCCAGGCAGGAGCCGACGATCCCCTGCCCGCGTCTCAGACGGATGGCCCCTACGGACTCCGCCGAGAGACCCTTCGTGGCGCGCAGCACCAGGGTCTCGTCATCGTCGTCGAGCAGGTAAATCGAGCACACCGACGCGCGCATCCAGCGCGCGACGAGCTGCACCACATTCTCGAGCGTCTCCGCGAGGTCGTGGCTCCTAACGAGGAGCCGGCCGACATCGCGCAGAAGCTCGGTCGCCCCCCGAGCCATGGACCCTATGGTAACCGCGCCTCTGCCATGACGGCGCCGCTGCGCGCAGCCCTGCAAGTGCTACGCGCGCGCAGCGAGGCCGTCCGGCCGAGCGGAGGCCGCTTGGCGACAGCCATCGCGGCCAGGACCGCTAGTCCAAGAACACCTGGTCCTTGTCTTCGAAGCGCATGCCGAGCGCGAGGAGGATCTTCCGCTTGGTGTCCATGCGGCAGTTCATCCCCTTCTCGACCGAATGGATCGTGCGCAGCGCGACACGCGCCTTCTTGGCCAGCTGCGCCTGCGTCATCAGCTTGTTCTCGCGAAGTTCCCGCACCCGGTTTCGCTTCCGGTGGGACTGGCTCTGCTGCTCGAACCCGTTGCCGTGCGCCTGCTCCATTCCGTGGAGTCCTCTTCGGTGCGGAGGGCCCCCTCGCGGCACCCCCTGCTGCGTGAATGCCCCACCGATCGGGACCGCGATTGGTTTTCTTTAGAGCGCGCGAGCCTTTGCAAGGGTCCCCCGCAACGGGCGCGCGTGTCGTGCACGGCGGAACCGCGCACGTTTTGCGATGGTCTGGCCACCCGACTTGCGTAGGGAGTTCGCTCGATTGATCCGTCGCCGCGGACTGCTCGCCGCTGCCTTGCTGGCGCTGTTTGGCGTCGCCGTCGCGTTCGGCGTCGCACGCACGTCGGCGGTCGACTTCGTCGCGGGAGCGGCGAGCCGTCTGCTCGGGCGCTCCGTCGAGATCGGCGCGATCGACGTGCGCCTGGGGGGCCGGCTCGAAATCGAGCTATTCGACCTGCGGGTGTCGGGCGACGCCGTGGAGGCCCCGCTGCTCGAAGCGCCGATCGCTCGCTTCCACCAGTCGTGGTCACGTCTGCTCACGGGCCGCATCCTGCCGATGGCCTGGAGCTTCGAGAGGCCGACGCTACGGCTGCGCGCCGACAGCATGCCGGGGGGCGGCGAGGCCGCGATCACGCGGGTCCCGCCGCTCGAGCTCTCGATCCAGGACGGCACGGTCCTGTTCCAGCCGCGCCAGGGGCCGCCGCTGCGACTCGAGCGCCTGCGGGTGACCGCGGAGCAGGCCCCGCTGCGCGCCGGCGTGCGCGGCTCCGCGCTCGGCGGCATCGCGCGCGGCGATCGCGCTGCCGGCAATTTCGCGCTCGACTTCGACGGCTGGCTCGCCGACGCCGAGCTGCGCGGCAACCTCGAAGGCCTGCCCCTCGACGCACTGCCCTGGCCGGCGGCGGCGCCGGCGCCGCGAGCAGGCGACCTGAGCGGCACCTTCGTGCTCGCGCTGGACGGCGGTGCCATCTCGGGTGCGCTCGACGTCGCCGTGACCGGCCTCCGCTACGACATTCCGGAGGGCCGCCTGCCCCTCGCTCCGCAGGAATTTCGGCTGGTCGCCGACGCGACCTGGAAGGACGGCAGGCTCGGCGTGACCGTGCACCCGCTGCGCCTCGACGACTTCTCGCTCTCGGGAGGCGTCACTGTGGACACCCGTCCGGGCGGGCGCATCCGCGGCCGGCTCGAGGCCGCGCCGTTCGAGACGCGACCCGGCACGCGCCTGAACCTGCTGCGCATCCTCGGACTGCGCTTCGAGACCTTCGCAGAGTTCGACGCCCGCACCACCACGGGTCGTGTGGACGAGATCCGCCTCGACCTCGACCTGCCGACCGGCGAGCTCGCGCGCACCTTCAGCTTCGAGCGCGCAACCCCGCCCGAGGAGCTGCACCTGCACGCGCGCGTCCGGGGCGCGACCTACCGCGCGCGGCCGCAGATGTCACCGATCGAGGAGCTGGAGGGCGAGATCGATTGGGAGGGCGATCGCCTGCGCTTCTCGCGCGTGCGCATGGTGCGCGACGAGAAGCCGCTGCCCGAGATCGACGTGGTGATCGACGGCGCGCGCATCTTCACGCACCTACCGCAGGAAGAGCGCAAGCTGCCGGAGACGCCGGGCGTGCCGCTGCACGGGCTCGGACCGGCCTTCGCCTCGTTCAAGGCGGATCCCGACGCGCCGGCCGCCGACGAGACCGCGATCGAGCTGCGCCAGGCACGCGTGGCCTACTCCGGCTTCCTGCTGCCGTTTCGCGACGGCGAGGTCACGCTGCGCTTCCCCGTCGGCAATCTGAAGGTGGAGCGCGCGGACGGCGTGCTCGGCGGCGCCCTCGCCACGATCGAGGCACTCTGGGACCGGGCGCGCGACCGGATCGACGTCCACGTGCGCTTTCGCGACGGCAAGCCGCCTCCGCGGCGCGATCCCGGTCCGGCGTGGGCGGAGGGCGACTTCTCGCTCGCGCGCGCGCGGATCGGCCGCTGGCCGCTGGAGGACGTCCGCGGCCGCCTGCGCGCCGGCGCGGCGCTCGTCGAGCTCTCCGACATCACTGCCAAGCTCTCTGGAGGGACGCTCACGGCGCGAGGTCACGTGTCGCTCGAGCGCGAGGGCCACGCGCCGTTCGCGCTCTCGCTGGCGCTGGCCGGCGCGAACGCCGCGGGGATCGGCGAGGTGCTGCGCTTCGGTGAGGGCTCGCTCACCGGCACGGTCGAGGCCAGCGGCACGCTCGCGGGGAAGCTCTCGCCCCAGCGCAGGTTCCTGGAGGACGCCGAGATCGACCTGGCGATCGACGTGCGGGACGGCACGCTCGCGAACCTTCCTCTCCTGCTCGCGGTCGCCCGCTTCGCCTCACCGCTCGGCTGGACCGGGCTATTCGGGCGCCCGCTCCCGTACACGCGCATGCAGGGCGAGCTGGCGATCCGTCACGGACGCCTGCGCACCGAGAACTTTGCGCTCGACGGGCCGGAGCTGCGCATGCTCGCGGCGGGCGAGATCGAGCTGCTGCCCGAGGAGACGCCGATGGACATGGTCATCGCGCTGCTGTTCCTGCGCACCGTCGACCAGGTGCTGGAGCGCGTCCCGCTCGTCGGCAGCTTCCTGCTCGGTGAGAACAAGAGTCTGGTCACGCTCTACTTCAAGGTGAACGGCCCGTGGCGCGACCCCGGCGGCATGCCGCTGCCACCGCAGGGCATCACCAGCGCGGCGGGCTGGGCCGGCCGCGTGCTAGGCGAAGGCGTGCGGCGCATTCGCGACATGCTGAGCGCGCCCGCCGCGGGAACGCCGGCTGCACCTCCGGATCCCGCTCCGGGCAAAGAGGAGCGCCCGCATGGGGCCGCGCGCCAGGCGCAAGATCCTCGGGCGTAGGGCCCTGGCCGTCCGTCTCGCGCGCGAGCGCGCGCGCGGGCGCCGCGTGGTCTTCACGAACGGCTGCTTCGATCTGCTGCACGTCGGCCACCTGCGCAGTCTCGAGCAGGCGCGCGGGTTCGGCGATCTGCTCGTGGTCGGCGTGAACCGCGACCGCCGCGTGCGGGCGCTCAAGGGGCCGGGGCGTCCGGTGGTCCGGGAACGCCAGCGCGCCGAGCTGCTCGCCGGTCTGGCGTGCGTCGACTACGTGACGCTCTTCGGCGAGGACACGCCGCTCGCGCTGATCCGCGCGCTGCGCCCGGACGTGGTGTGCAAGGGCGGCGACTACCGCGGCAAGCGCCCACCCGAGCAGATCCTGATCGAGTCCATGGGCGGCCGCTTCCGCGTGCTGCGCGAAGTCCCGGGTGTGCGCTCCTCGCTCCTCGTCAACCGCGTCCGCGCCAGGAAGCCGAGTCGTATAGGCTAGGCGCCCGGTAGGTTCAGCTTGCTCGAGCCAATACAACGGATTCGCAAAGAGATGGGACGCGTGCTCATCGGCCAGGAGCGTCTGGTCGACGGGCTGCTCGTCGCCTTGCTGTGCCATGGCCACGTGCTGGTCGAGGGTGTGCCCGGCCTCGCCAAGACGACGGCGGTGCGGACCTTCGCCGCGGTGCTCGGCCTGTCGTTCCGGCGCATCCAGTTCACGCCGGACCTGCTCCCCGCCGACCTGCTCGGCACCCAGGTGTTCGACCCGGCGAAGAGCGAGTTCCGGATCCACCGCGGGCCGCTCTTCCACCAGGTGATCCTCGCCGACGAGATCAACCGCGCGCCCGCCAAGGTGCAGAGCGCCCTGCTCGAGGCGATGGAGGAGCACCAGGTCACGCTGGTGGGCGAGACCCTGCCCCTGCCGGAGCCCTTCCTGGTGATGGCGACTCAGAACCCGATCGAGCACGAGGGCGTCTACCCGCTGCCCGAGGCGCAGGTCGACCGCTTCATGCTGAAGCTGCGCGTGGACTACCCGTCGCTCGAGGAGGAGCTCGAGATCGTGCGCAGCCGGACCGGACCCGTCGGGCCGGGTGCGCCGGGGCCCGTGCTCGACGCGGAGCAGGTCGCGGCGTTGCGACGCGCCGTGCGCGCGGTGCACATCGAGCCGAGCGTCTCCGCCTACGCGGTCGCGCTCACCACCGCGACGCGCCAGCCCAAATCCGTGTCGCTCGGCGCGTCGCCGCGCGCGTCGATCTACCTGGTCGAGGCGGCGCGCGCGCTGGCGTTCCTGGCCAATCGCGATTACGTGCTGCCCGCCGACGTCAAGCGCGCTGCGCCTGACGTGCTGCGCCACCGATTGCTGCTCACCTACGAGGCGGAGGCGGAGGGACTGACGCCGGAAGCGCTGATCGCGGAGCTGCTCGGCCGGATTCCGATCCCGTGAGCGCCGCCGGGCCGGCCGCGGCCGTGCGCCCGGCGCTGGCGGGCGCAGCCGCGCGCGACGCCCGGCTGCTCGCGATCCGCGCGCGTCGCGACGTCTCGACCCTGCTCGCCGGCGCCTACCGCAGCGCCTTCCGCGGACGCGGGCTCGTGTTCGAGGAGCTGCGCGACTACCAGCCGGGCGACGATCCGCGCTGGATCGAGTGGAACGCGACCGCGCGCCTCGGGCGCCCGATCACCAAGCGCATGCGCGAGGAGCGCGACCTGGTGCTGGCGCTGCTCGTCGATCTGTCGCCGTCGCTGGCGTTCGGTCAGCTCGGCGCGAGCAAGCGGGAAGCCGCGCTGCGCGCCGCCGCCGCGCTCGCGGCCGCGGCGGCCGCGTCGCAGGATCGCGTCGGGCTCGCGACCTTCGCGCAGGGGCCACTCGAGCGGCTGCGCCCGGCCGCGGGCCCGGCTCAGGTGCTACGCGTCTTCGACGCGCTCGCCGCAACCCCGGCGAGTGCCTGCACCGACGCGCAGGGCGCGCTCGAGTGGGCCGTCGCGACGCTGCCGCGGCACAGTATCGTGGTGCTGCTCTCGGACCTGGTGTTTCCCGATCCCGGCGCGTCGCTGCGCCAGTGCGCGCGCAAGCACGAGCTGGTGGTGCTCCAGCTCCGCGATCCCGCCGACTGGCTGCCCGAGCGCAGCCCTCCAGTGCGCGCGGCGCCGAGCGAGGACGGTCGCCCGGGTCTGCTCCGCGCGCGGCGCCGCGCTGACCTGGCGCAGCCCGGCATCGAGCCGCGCACGCTGGTCGCCCTCGGCGCGGAGGTCGGCACGCTCTGGACCGGCCGGCGCCTGATCCCGAGCCTGCAGCGCTTCTTCGAGGCGCGCGCGCGGAGATCGCGATGACGCGCGTTCGGGCGGCGCTCGCGCTAGCACTGGCGTGCGCCGGCTGCGAGCCCGAGCCGCCGCCGCGCGTCGGCCTGCAGACGCGCGTCGTGGTCGATCGGACCGACACGCGCGTCGCGACACCGATCGGTGTCACGATCGAGATCGAGACGCCCGAGGGGTTCGGCGTCGAGCGCCCGACGCCGCCGCCGCCGGACGAGCGCTTCCACAGCGACTCCGTCGAGCGCCTCGAGCCGGTGCTGGTGCCCGGCGGCGTGCGCTACGGCCTGCTCTGGACGCTGCGCGCGCGCGCTCCCGGCGACCTGCGCCTGCCCGAGCTGTCGGTCCCGCTGGTGCGCCCCGACGGAAGCGTCCTGGCGTTGCCGATCGGCGGCATCCCGATCCGCGTCGACGCGACGCGCTCGGAGTTCCCGGAGCGCACGGCGTACTTCGACATCCGACCTCCGCCGCCGGACACCGGCGGTCTGCCGCGCGAGTGGCTCTACGGCGGCGCAGCGGCCGGGCTCGCGCTCGCGGGGCTCGCCGTGTTCTGGCTGCGGCAGCGCGCGCACGAGGCGGGCCTGCCCGATCTCGACGCGCTCGCCGCGCGCGCCGCGGCTGCGCTCGAAGCAGCGCTCTCCGAGGACGACCCGCGCGCGCTCGCCACCCGCGTACACGGTGTGCTCGCCGAGCTCGTCGCCACGCGCTTCGCGCTCGCGAGCGGCGCGGCCACACCTGCCGAGCTGCCCGCGGCGGTCGACCGGCGCGTGGTCGCAGTCCTCGAAGGACTCGACGGCGCGCGCTTCTCCCGCGCGCCCGAACGCAGCGCGGTGCTCGCGCTCGCGCGGGACGCGCGCGGCGTGCTCGGCGGCTGAGCGGGGGGATGTGGGGCGCAGCCGAGCTCGCGGCGCTGCTCGACGGCGCAATCCGTTTCGAGCGGCCGCGGGAGCTCGCGCTCGGGCTCGCCGCGCTCGCGCTGCTCGCGTTGGCCGGGCTCGCGCTGGGACCGCGGCGAATCCCGGTACCGCGTCCGCGTCCGCCCGGCGCGCGCGCGTGGCCGCGTCCCGATTTCGCGTGGCTCGCCTCGCTCGCGACGCGCGTCGCTGCAGGCGCCTGCCTCGTCGCGGCGCTGGCGCGACCCGTCGGCCTCTACCCGGAAAACCCGGCGGGCGGAGTCGGCGTCGACCTCGTGATCGCGCTCGACGCCTCGGGCAGCATGCAGGCTTTAGACGCACGGCTCGAGGGGCGCCGCGTGACGCGACTGGAGCTGGCGCGGCGCGTGGTCGCGGATTTCGTGCGCGCGCGCGACGGCGATCGCATCGGCCTGGTGGTGTTCGGCGAGCACGCGTTCACGCAATGTCCGCTCACCGTCGATCACCGGCTGGTTCTCGACGCGCTCGAGCGCGTGGAGTTCGGCGTCGCGGGCGACGCGACGGCGATCGGCGAGGCGATCGGCCTCTCGACGCGGCGCCTGCGCGTATCCGGCGCGCCGAAGGACGCGCGCCGCGTGCTCGTGCTCGTCACCGACGGGCGCCACAACGCCGGCAGCCTCGCGCCCGAGACCGCCGCGCAGGTCGCGGCGCTGGAGGGCGTGCGCATCCACGCGATCGGGATCGGCACGCAGGGCAACGTGCCCTTCGCGGAGAACAGCCCCGGCCAGCCGCTGCGCTTCGAGCGCGTGGATTTGGACCAGGAGACGCTGCAACGCGTCGCCGACGCCACGGGCGGCCGCTATCACCACGCCGAGCACCCGGAGGATCTGGTGGCTGTGGTGGACGCGATCGACCGGCTCGAGGCACGACCCTTGCCTGCCGAGCCGCGCTTCCGGCGCGCGTCGCTCGCGCCCGTCGCCCTCGGAGCCGCGCTGCTCCTGCTCGCGAGCGAGGCGCTCGGCGCGCACGGCCTGGTGCGGAGGCTGCCGTGACGCGCGCCGCGTACGCCCTGGCGGCGCTCGTCGCGCTGCTGGCGCTGATCGCGGCGCTGCGCGGGCGACGCGAGCTCGCGCGCTGGCTCGGCGGCGATCCGTGGCCCGCGATCCGCTTCGCGCGCGCGGCTCTGCTCGCGGCGTGCGCGGGCGCCGTGGCCTGGGCGTTCGCGCTCGCCTTCGGCACGCCGCCTCGACTCTCCGGCGCGGGCGCCGACGTGGTGCTCGCGCTCGACGTCTCGCGCAGCATGGACGCGCGCGACGCGGCGCCGTCGCGACTGCGGCGCGCGCTGCGCCTGGCGCGTCAGGTCGTAGAGGCTGGGGACGCTGTGCGTCTGTCGCTCGTGCTCTTCGCGGGCGAGGCGTACGCCGCGCTGCCGCTCACGCAGGATCAGGACGCGCTGCTCACCTATCTGAACGCGATCGACAGCGATCTGGTGTCGCGGCCCGGAACGGACCTGGCGACCGCGCTCGCGGTGGCTGGTGCGGCGTTCGATCCGCGCTCGGCTCGCCAGCGCCAGGTGCTGCTGTTCTCCGACGGCGAGCACGGCGAAGGCGACCTCGACTCGGCACTCGGCCGACTCGCCTCGCTCGGCGTTCGCGTGGTCGCGGTCGGCTTCGGCGGCCCCGAGCCCGCACCCGTGCCGGGCCCGAGCGGCGACCCGCTGCTCGACGAGGCCGGCCGCGCGGTGAGCTCGTCGCGCGCGGACGGCGTGCTGCGACGAGTCGCGCAGGCAACCGGCGGCTCGTACTTCCGCGAGCTGGAGGACGACCCGACGCCGGCGCGGCTGCTGCCTGCGCCCGCCGCGCTCGCGGACGAGGGCGCAGCGGCGCCCGAGCCCGGCGAGGCGCGCCTGGTCGACGCACTCGCTGCCGCCGCTGCGCTCTGCCTGGCGCTCGAGCTCGGGCTCTCGTTCGGGCGCCGGCGCCGGCGCGTGCTCCGCCCCGAGCCGCGTGCGGTCCTGGCCGCGCTGGCGGGGCTGACACTGCTGGGTGTCGGACCGCTCGGCTGGCTCGACGAGGGCGACGCGCTGCTCGCGCTGGGACAGCCGCGTGAAGCGCTGTCCCTGTACCGGCGCGCCGAGCGCCACCTGGGCGAGACGCCGCAGACTCAGCTTCGCGTGGGCAACGCCCAGTTCCGGCTCGGCGAGCTCGACAACGCGGCCTCAGCGTGGCTGGCTGCGCTGCGTCGGCTCGAGCCGTCGCAGCGCGTGGAGCGCTTCACGGCGGGGTTCAATCTCGGCACCGCGCTGCTCGCGCGCGAGCAGTGGGCCGAGGCGCGCGACGCCTTCTGGGGAGCGATGCTCGAGGCGCCCGACGACCTCGAGGCGAAGTTCAACTACGAGTGGGCGCTCGAGCGCCTGGCGCCGGAGCCGGACGTGCCGGTGCCGCCGAGCCCGTCGCCCTCGGACGCCGAGGAGGCGAGCGAGGCGTCGAGCGGCGAGCAGCGCATGCAGGAGCCCGAGCGGCGCGAGCGCGCCGAGCGCAGCGCCGAGCCGATCTCGCGCGAGGAAGCCGAGCGCTGGCTGCGGGGGCTGGAGGAGCG
Organism: uncultured Myxococcales bacterium; assembly: GCA_964454165.1. GTDB lineage: Bacteria > Myxococcota_A > UBA9160 > SZUA-336 > SZUA-336 > CAYVQJ01. The sequence goes on from CAYVQJ010000027.1 coordinate 27,415, forward strand.
TGTCGATGAGCCGCTGCGCAAGCAGATGGCGCAGGACGCGGCGCAGGGAGAACGCGCGCGCGGCGGTCAGAGCTGGTGAACGCGCGCATAGTGGCGGTGGCGCTCGCGCTCGGCGCCGCGTCGCAAGCGCCCGCGGCCGAGCCTGTCCGGGCAGAGCTCGAGCTCTCCGGAAGCGATGCGTTCGTGAACCAGCAGGTCGTGCTCTCGGTGGTGATCGCGCACCCGAGCGAGCTGCGCCCGCGCTGGGAGCCGCCCAATCTCGAGGGCTTCTGGAGCGAGCGCATGCCGAGCGTCGGCCGCGCCGAGGGGCGTGATGCCAGCGGAGCGGTGGTGCGCACCACGGCGTTCCGACGCGCGCTGTTCCCGAGCCGCGCCGGCGAGCTCGAGATCAAGCCCTCGCGCGTGCTGTTCGCGGACGCCGAGGGCGTCGAGCAGGCAGTCGCGGTGGAGGGCGCGCGCCTGCGCGTGCACGAGCTGCCCGAGGCCGGTCGTCCCGACGGCTTCACCGGGCTGGTCGGCGCGCTCACGATCGACGCGCACCTCTCCCCCGGACACATCGCCGTCGGCGAGAGCGCGCGCCTGGTGATCGACGTGCACGGGACGGCCGGCGGCTGGGACGCGCCGCCGCCGGCTCTGGAAGGCCTGCTCGGCGATGACGTCGAGGTGTTCGCGGAGCCGCCCGAGCGCGCGACGGGCGAGAGCGACGGACTGCTCACGCTGCGGCGCACGCTGCGCTACGACCTGGTGCCGCGCGCGGCGCGCTCGTTCCGGCTGCCAGCGCTGGAGCTCGTGGTGTTCGATCCAGAGACGCGCCGCTATCAGCGGGTCGCGGGTCCCGCTCTCGAGCTGGCGGCGGATCGCAGCCCGCCGCCGCAGCCATCGCCCTTCGAGAGCCGCGGCTATGTCGAGGCTCCCCTCCACGTGCACTGGCCGCTGCTGCTGGCGCCGATCCTCGCGGTCGCCGGGCTCACGGCAGTGTGGTTCGCGCGCTGGTGGCGCCGCGCGCAGCGCCCGCGCTTCGCGCGCGCGCTGCCGCTGCCGGAGATCGCACTCGAACGCGCTGCGGAGGCGATCGGCCAACCGGAGTTCGCAAAGCTCCTCGCCGACGCCGTGCGCGCGGGCGTGCAGTCGCGCCACGGCTTCGACGCGCGCGCGCTGACGACGCCCGAGATCGCGGAGCGCGGCGCGCAGCCGGAGCTGGTGCGTCTGCTCGAAACCCTCGACCGCGCGCGCTTCTCGGGCCGCCTCGACCGCCCCGAAGCCCTCCTCGCCGCCGCCCGCCGCCACCTGGCGACGTGAAGCGAGGCGGTAGCCGGCGGCGGCGACCGCCACCTGCGCACGGCCCCATGCCCCCGCAAGCGCGCGAAGCGCGCGCGCAGCGAGCGCGTCCCCGCGCGAGCGAAGGCCGCTTGGCGACAGCCATCGCGGCAAAGGCCATCAGACCTCAGAACCTGGAGCGGGTGAGCTTCACGTCGGCGTGCTGCCAGGCGGCGTCGAAGCGGCGGCGCGCGTCGGCGGCGTCCGCCCGCTTGCCCTGCGCGTCGAGCGCGCGCGCGAGACCGAACAGCGACCAGCCGTTGTCCTTGAAATCGCGCAGGTCCGCGCGATAGACGCCCTCCGCGTCCGCCGCGCGCCCGGCCTCGAGCAGCGCGGCCCCGAGCGCCTGACGCACCGGATAGTCCCAGCCGGGCGGCTCGTAGTAGGGCAGGCCATCCTGGAGCTTGACCGCAGCTTCGAGCAGCTGGATCTGCTGCGCGCGCACGCCGCGCTTGCCCGCGATCTCCGCCGCGAGCACCGCTTCGGCGATCGCGAGCAGCTCTCCGGCGGTGCCGCCACCGAGGTTCTGGGGCGCGAGCGTCTCGTCGGCAGCGAGCGCCGCGAGCGAGGCGCGCGCGGCCTCCGCCTCCGCGACGCGCCCGGTGTTGGCGAGCGCGAGCCCGCGCGCGTAGTGCCACATCCCGGTGGCGAAGCGCAGACTCGGCAGGGGCGCGGGCTCGGCAAGGATCTGCTTCCAGCGCCCGAAGCGCGCCAGCGCGAGCAGCGGCGTCGGCTCGTAGGCCTCGAGCGGCGGGTACTTGGCGTACACCTGCGGCGACACCTTGGAGACGACCTTGCGCGCCGACTCGATCGCGAGCGCGCTGCGCCCCTCCATGCTCGACGCCGACCACAGCAGGTGGACGTTGTGCGGGTAGTACGCGAGCGGGTAGAAGCCGCCGTTGCGACACCACGCGAGGTAGGCCTCGTCGACCTCCGCCGCGCGCAGGTTCCACTCGGCGGCGTCGTGGTAGCGGCCGACACGCAGGTAGATGTGGGTCGGCATGTGCACGAGATGCCCGGCATCCGGCACGAGCCGCGTCAGGCGATCGGCGTACGGCACCGCGCGATCCGGATCCTTCGAAGCCTCGACCGCGTGGATGTAGAGGTGGATCGCGCCGGGGTGGTCCGGGCTCGCCGCGAGCACGCGCTCGAGCGTGGCGACTAGCTCCGGGGTGTTCGCCTTCGGCTCGCCGGGCTTCGTCCAGTAGTCCCACGGGGACAGGTCCATCAGCGATTCGCCGAAGAGCGTGGCGGCGTCGAGATCGTCGGGGAGCTGGCGCACGACCTCGCGCATCGCGTCCGCGTAGGCGCGGTCGAGCGCGGCGCGGTCTGCGCCGGGCGCGTCGGAGTAGCGCTTCGCCACGGCGTCGATGTAGAGCCGCTCGGCGGGGCTCGCTCCCGACACCAGCCGCTGCGCGTGCTTCACCGCGGCGACGGCCGCGGGCACGTCCTCCGCAGACATGGGCAGGTTGATGTTGGGGCCGAGCGCCAGCGCCACACCCCACCAGCACATCGCACAGCTCGGATCCTGGCGCGCGGCTTCATGGAACGCGCGGATCGCCTCACCGTGGTTGAAGCCGAAGCAGAGCACCAGCCCCTGATCGAAGTAACGCTGCGCCAGCGCGGACTGCGTGCTGATCGGGTGGCGGTGCGTGCCAAGCGCCTCGAACAGCGGGGTGATGGGAGCCGGCGGCGCGGCCGGCGGCGGCGCCGACGCGGGTGCGCAGGCGAGAGCGAGCAGCAGGACGCTCGCATTCGCAGGTCGAGTCATCGAGTCTCCTCTGCGCCGCTCGCAGGGAACGGCGCGTACTGGATCTTCAGTATGGTGTAGCTCGCCAAGCCGGCCGGGCGCCGCACCGTGATCTCGTCGCCCTCTCTGCGCGAGAGCAGCGCGCGCCCGAGCGGCGAATCCATGCTGATCGAGCCGCGCTCCACGTCGGCCTCGTCGGGGCCGATCACGCGGTACTCGAGCAAGGCGCCCTGCTCGCTCTCGAGCCGCACCCAGGCGCCGAAGAACACGCGCGCGGCGTCGGCGGGATTCGGAGCCACCACGGTGAGCTCCTCGAGCCGCTTCGACAGGTAGTGCAGGCGCCGGTCGATCTCGCGCAGCCGCCGCTTGCCGTAGATGTACTCGGCGTTCTCGGAGCGATCGCCGAGCGCGGCCGCGTCGGCCACCTGCCGCGTCACGCGCGGGCGCTCCTCCTTCCAGAGGTACCCGAGCTCGTCGCGCAGGCGCCTGGCGCCCTCGGGCGTGATGTAGCTCGAGCGCCGGACCGGCGCCTCGTCGTCAGCGGGCATCGCCCCAGATATACCGCGCGCTCACGGCGTCTTGTAGACGGCGCCTTCCTTCATCACGAAGGCGACGCGCTCGAGCACGCGGACGTCCGCGAGCGGATCCCCGGCGACGGCGATCACGTCGGCGAGCTTGCCCGGCTCGAGCGCGCCCAGGCGATCCGCCACGCCCAGCAGCTCGGCGCCCGCGAGCGTGGCCGAGCGGATCGCGGCGAGCGGCGGCAGGCCCGCGCCGACCAGCAGCGCGAACTCCTGGGCGTTGTCGCCGTGGGCGGACACTCCGGTGTCGGTGCCGAACGCGATTTTCACCCCCGCCTTGTACGCCTTGCCGGCAGTCGCCTGGATCTGGGGTCCGATCGCCGCGGCCTTGGGGCGGACCAGATCGGGGAAGAAGCCCTCGAGCTTCGCCTTCTCGGCCACCCATGTGCCCGCCATGATCGTCGGCACGTACCAGGTGCCGCGCTGGCGCAAGAGCTTGCGGCCCTCGTCGTCCATCAGCGTGCCGTGATCGATCGAGTGCACACCCGCGCGCACCGCGCGCTTGATCCCCTCCGCGCCGTGCGCGTGCGCGGCGACGTGCATGCCGTAGTCGCGCGCGGTCTCGACGATCACGCGGATCTCCTCTTCGGTGAACTGCGGGGCGTGGCCGCTCCTGGCGACCGACAGCACTCCGCCCGTCGCCGTGATCTTGATCAGATCCGAACCATCCTGATAGCGCTGGCGCACCGCCTTGCGCGCGCTCTCCGGACCGTTGACCGTGCGGTCCGCGATCGAAGCGGCGAGGTCGTCGCGCATGCCGTTCGAGGGATCGGCGTGGCCACCCGTGGACGCGATCGGCCTCCCCGCGGCGAAGATGCGAGGTCCCGGCACCTGACCCCGGTTCACCGCGTCGCGCAGGCTGATGCTCACCTTGTAGCGCGAGCCGAGCTCGCGGACGGTCGTGAAGCCCGCGAGCAGGGTGCGCTCGGCGTTCACGACCGCGTGGATGGCGTAGTCGGCGGCATTGAGCCGAAAGTTCTCGATGTCGGCCTTCGCGCTGTACTGACGGTCGAGGTGCACGTGCATGTCCATCAGCCCCGGCAGGCAGGTGTGCGCGGACAGGTCGACGACGCGCCCCTCGCTCACCGCGCGCCCCGGCTCGACGCGCGTGATCTTCGTCCCCTCGACCACGACGCTGCTCTCGCCGCGGAGCACACCGGCGCGCACGTCGAGCAGCTTGCCGCAGTGGAGCAGCGTGGTCTCGGCGCGACCCGGCGCGGGTAGCGCGGCGCCGAGTGCGAACAACACCACGAACGCGAACCTCATCTCGAGTCTCCTTTCTTGGGCTTAGCCAACGATCACGATGCGCGTCTGGGACGGAATGCGCGCGATCACGCGGCCGATCACGTCGCCGCGCAGCATGCGCCAGAGCGCGCCGCGCTTGGAAGTGCCGATGAACACGGCCTCGACCGCGAGCGTCTCTGCGGCGTGCCCGATCGCGTCGCCCGCGCTCTGCGCGATGCGCCAGATCGGCAGCGCCGTGATGCCGCGGCGGTCGAAGAACTCGAAGGCGTCGGTGAGCACCTTGCGGCACTCCGCCGACGGCTCGGTGTCGCGCGGCACGAACAGCCCTGGCACCTCGTCGATGAAGAACAGCGCGACCGCGAACTGCTCGCGCCCCTTCGCGTGCGCCGCGGCTTCCTCGAGCAGCCGCTCGTTCGGTCCGCGCAGGCACACCAGGATGTTCGCCGGATACAGCGGCCGCAGCTCGATCGCGTCGGCGAGCGTGAGCAGCTTGGCGCTCGGGGCCTCGGAGGCCAGCCGCTCCGCCTCCTCGAGCGACACCAGCGCAGCGCGTCGCCGCGGCAGCGCGATGTCACCGCGCTGGTAGAGCGCGTAGACCATCATCGCGAGCGTGAGCGAGCCGCCGAAGAGCGTCGCCTCGGGCTTCTGGATCAGGTTCGTGAGCCAGGCCACGATCACCGCGGCCGAGGTGGCGAGCCCGACCACGAACATCGGCCCGGTGCGGCCTTCGTTGATGCTGACGCGATCGACGGCGGTCGAGGCCAGCACGAAGGCGCCGAGCAAGCCGAACGCGTACAGGTGGCCGAGCTGCGTCATGTCGGCCCGCGTCGCGATCACGATCAGCACCGGCACGCTGACGGCCACGGCGATCGAGAGGGTGGGCGTGCCGAAGCGTGGCGACCGGCGCAGCAGCGCGCGCGGCAGGAACTGCGACTCCGCCAGCGCGCCGAAGACGTGGTAGGTGCCGACGACCGCGGTGTTGGCGGCGAACAACAAGAGCAGCGCTGCGCTGAGCACCACTACCACGCGCAGCCAGGGGCCACCCATGGCGAAGGCGAGGTCCGCCTGGAGCGCGTTCGGGTTCGCGCTCGCGGGGTCGAGCACGTTGGTCGCGAACGCGGTCATGATGGGTGAGGTGATCAGCACCGTGACCGCGACCAGGACCATGGCGATGGCGGCGGTGCGGCGCCGCGGCTCAGCCATCGCCGGTGAGATCTGGGCCAGCGATTCGAGCCCCGAGAACGAGAGCCACGCGACCGCGTAGCCCGTGACGGCCTCCCCGAGCGGGATGCGCCCGACGCCCAGGAACGCCTGCTCCACGCGCGCCCACTCGACCTCGCCGATCGTCACGGCGGTCACGACACCGAGCCCGCCGAGCGCGACGATCGCGATGACGCCTGCGAATGCGCTCGCGACCGCCGATGAGCGGATGCCAACCCAGTTGAGCAAGCCGAGGAGCGCGAGCGCGACGACCACGAGAGGCAGCGCGAATGCCCCGATCAGCGGAGCGAGCGAGGCCAGGTAGGCGATCCCCGACACCGACGAGATCGCCGCGGTCAGGAAGAAGTCGACGAGGATCAGGGTGCCGCCGAGCGCGCCGACGCGCGGCCCGAATGCCTCCTCCGCGACCGACACCACGCCGCCGCCGCTCGGGTAGCGTCCGGCAATTCCCGCGTACTTCGCGGCGAGGAACACGAACGCGACCGCCGTAGCCAGCACGAAGCTGGCGGAGAACGCGCCCGTGTCCTCGTACAGGATGCCCGGCACGTAGTAGACGCTCGTCCCGATGTTCGCGTAGACGATCGCCCAGCACAGGAACGGGCCGAGCGCCCGAAAGCTCTGCATGCGCGCGCGACACTAGTCCGGTGCGCCGTCGCGGGCAATCGTGTCCTGCGCTGTCGCGCCCAGGCGCCGCGCGCGCCGGCGCGCCTTGAACGAGGGGTGCCCCGCTCCTACGTTGCGAGCGTGGAGCGAGGCGCGCGCGTGTGGGCCCAGAGCTTCGCGGTGTATGCGGATCGACGCATGCTCGCGATCCTGGCGATGGGCTTCGCGAGCGGCTTCCCGCTCGTGCTCTCGACCTCGGTGCTCGGCTACTGGCTGTCGAAACGCGGCGTGGACCGAACCGCGATCGGGCTGTTCGCGCTCGTCGGCCTGCCCTACTCGCTGAAGTTCGTCTGGGCGCCCGTGGTCGACCACGTGCGCTTGCCCTGGCTCGCGCAACGGCTCGGCCGGCGGCGGAGCTGGATGCTCGCGATTCAGTGCGCGCTGTTCGTGGCCATCGCCGCGCTCGGCCAGAGCGATCCGGTCGCGGCGCCGCTCACGACGGCCGCGTGCGCGCTCGCGGTAGCGTTTCTCTCGGCGAGCCAGGACATCGCGATCGACGCCTACCGCATCGAGATCCTCGGGGATCTCGAGCAGGGCGCGGGCGCGGCGTCGACGCAGATCGGCTATCGGCTCGCGCTGATCACCGCCGGCGGCGGCGCGCTCGCGCTCGCCGACTCCGTGGACTGGCGCCTGATCTTCGCGTTGCTCACGGCGCTGGTGGGCGTCGGCATCGCGGCCACGTTGCTCTCGCGCGAGCCTGCCGCGCCGCCGCCGGCGGCATTCCGTGGCCCGGGCGACGTGCTGCGCCGGACGGTCGTCGAGCCGTTCGTCGACTTCCTCGCGCGGCCCGGCGCGCTCGCGATCCTGGCGTTCGCGCTGCTCTACAAGTACGGCGACGCGATCGGCGGCGTGATGGCGCTTCCCTTCTACAACGAGCTCGGCTTCTCGGGAGTCGAGCTCGCGCCGCTGAGCGCGGTGCTCGCGCCGATCGCGACCGTCGGCGGCGTGCTCGTCGGCGGCGCGCTCGTGGCCCGCGTCGGGATCCTGCGCGCGCTCGTGATCGGCGGGATCCTGCAGGCGGTCACCAACCTGCTGTACGCGCTGCTGGCGCAGCTCGGGCCCGAGGTTCCGATGCTCGCCCTTGCGATCGGCGTCGACAATCTGGCGAACGGCGTCGGCTCTGCCGCGTTCGTGGCCTACTTCTCGAGCCTGTGCAGCCCTCGCTACACCGGAACGCAGTACGCGCTGCTCACGTCGTTGATGGCGACGGGCCGCACACTGCTCTCTGCACCCTCGGGCGCGCTCGCGACCGCGCTCGGCTGGCCGCTGTTCTTCGCGGCCACGACGCTGCTCGCGATCCCGGGTCTGGCGCTGCTCGCCTGGCTGATCCGGCAGGACCGCGGACCACGCTCAGTCGTACACGCGCACCAGTAGCGTCGCCGAGCCGTGTCCGACCTGGCGCGCAGCGAGCACCTCGAGCCGGCGCGCGCGCGACGCGAACTCGTCGCGCTGGAGCTCCGACAGCAGGTACACACCCGGCTCGCCGTCGCGCCGCTCGAGCGCGCGCCGCAGATAGAGATGGAAACCGGGCTCGGACAGGCCGTCGACGATCCCGATCACCTCGCCCGACGGCACGATCGCCTCGATCTCGCGGCAGAAGGCGTCGCCCTCGCGAGAGCGATCGTCGAGCCGCGGCTCGAACTCCGCCTTCCACACGGCAGCACCCGCAGTGGTCGCGAAGGCCAGCGCACAGGCGCTGGCGACCGCATTCGCTCGCCGGGAGAGCCAGAGCCCGCCGGCGCCGACGAGCGCGGCGACGGCTGCGACGAGCATCGCGAGCGGTGCGATGCGCTCTGCGCTGTCAGGCAGCCGCAGCGGCAGGAACGCCCCGAGGGTCATCACCGCCGCGGCCGCGGCGATCGCTCCGAACACCGCCCCGAAGGCGCGCCGGAGCAAGAGCGGGGCGCTCTCGGAAAGCGCCTGGAGCCCGATGCCCATCGCGATCGCGAAGGCGGGATGGAACCAGCTCAGATAGCTCGCGCGCTTGTTGGCCGAGAGGCAGAGCAGCAGGAGCAGCCCGCCGCACCAGGCGAGCGCGAGCGGCAGGCCGCGCGCGCCCCGCACACGCCAGAGCAGCGGCGCGAGGGCAATCCACGGCAGCGCGATGATCGGCAGCCGGACGAGATAGAACCAGACGGGGCGCGCGTGCTCGAAGCCGGTCGCGAAGGCCGCGAAGTTCTCGAGGAACAGGTTCATCCACAGGAAGTCCGAGCCCTCGCGCGCGGCGACTGCCACGTACCACGGCAGCGCGAGCGCGGCGAACAGCGGAATGCCCCACCCGGGTTGCAGCGCGAGAAGAACGGACGGCCGCCGCTCCAGCGCAAGCCACGCGACGACCCCGACACCCGGGATCGCCACGCCGGCGGGCCCCTTGGCCAGCACCGCCAGCGCGAGCGAGACCCACATGCACGCGATTCCGAGCCTGCGCCGATCGCCTGCTGCGACCGCGAGGAAGCGCTCGAACGCCAGCAGACTGAACAGCACGAGCAGCAGATTCGCCCGACAGGTCAGCTGCTCGTCTGCGAAGGCCGGCAAGCTCGCGAGCACGACCGCGGCAGCGAGGCCTGCGCGCTCCCCCGCGAGCCTGCGCGCAATCAGCGCTACCACGGCGAGCGCGCCGACGCCGGCCAGCGCGCCCGGCAGCCGCAGGCCGAACTCGCCGAAGCCCAGGGCCGAGCCGGAGAGCGCCATCAGCCAGAACGCCAGCGGCGGGTAGCGCGAGTAGGTCTCGTCGCCGATGCGCGGGACCACGAAGTCGCCGCTCGCGGCCATCTGCCTGGCGATCGCCGCGATGCGCGCCTCATCGGCGAGCCAGAGAGCTTGCGAGCCCAGGATCGGCAGCAGCAACGCAGCGTCGACGAGCAGCACCAGCGAGAGCGCGAGCCAGAAGCGAGCGGGGCGCTTCGACGCCATGGTCGCGGGAAGGTCGCCCCCTGCGGTTTAGAGCGAGGTGAGCCCGCGATTAGAAGGCTCGAATGCCGGGCCGGCCGCCGCGCGGGGTTTCTCCTTTCCGGTCCGTTGCGGCTCGGCTATGGTGCCGCCGCGCGCGGCCCCCCTTTGGACAGGGCCGGCGCCCAATCAGGACTGGAGAAACCCGGTGAGCCCACACGCCCCTGTCAGGACCAGCCTGCGCCGCTTCGCCCCGCTCCTCGCGGCGGCCGCCGCTGCGCTCTCACCGCTCGCGGCCAAGGCCAGCGAGCTCGACCTGAACCTGCCCGTGCTCGACACGGAGTACAGCTTCTTCGGCGCGCCGATCTCCGGGCGCGGCCTGCTCTACCTGGGGATGCTCGTCTCGCTCGCCGGCATGGGCTTCGGCTTCCTGATGTTCACGCAGGTGCGGGCGCTCGCCGCACACAAGAGCATGCTCGACGTCTCGAACATCATCTACGAGACGTGCAAGACCTACCTGATCCAGCAGGGGCGCCTGCTCCTGGTGCTCGAGGCCTTGATCGGCGCCTGTATCGTCTACTACTTCGGCGTCCTGCAGGGCCAGAGCGTCGGGACGGTGGCGCTGATCCTGATGTGGTCGGTGATCGGGATCCTGGGCTCGTACGGCGTCGCCTGGTTCGGGATCCGCATGAACACCTACGCGAACAGCCGCACGGCGTTCGCCTCGCTGCGCGGGCTCGCCCTGCCCGTCTGCGAGATCCCGCTCCAGGCGGGGATGTCGATCGGCGTGCTGCTGATCTGCGTCGAGCTGGTGATGATGCTCGCGATCTTGCTGTTCGTGCCCGTCGAGAGCGCGGGCGCCTGCTTCCTGGGCTTCGCGATCGGCGAGTCGCTCGGCGCCGCGGCGCTCCGGATCGCGGGCGGCATCTTCACCAAGATCGCCGACATCGGCTCCGACCTGATGAAGGTCGTGTTCAAGATCAAGGAGGACGATCCGCGCAACCCCGGCGTGATCGCCGACTGCACCGGCGACAACGCCGGCGACTCGGTCGGCCCGACGGCCGACGGCTTCGAGACCTACGGCGTGACCGGCGTGGCGCTGATCTCCTTCATCGCGCTGGCCGTGGTGCCCGAGTTCAAGGCGCACTTCCTGGTCTGGATCTTCACCATGCGCATCTTGATGATCCTGACCTCGATCGCCGCGTACCTGTTCAACGCGGCGCTCACGCGAGGCCAGTACGCCGGCGCCGAGAAGATGGACTTCGAGCAGCCACTCACGAACCTGATCGTGATCACGTCGCTGCTCTCGGTGCTGGTGACCTTCACCGTCTCCTACTGGATGCTCGTCGACCTGGGCGGCGGCCTGTGGTGGAAGCTCTCCGCGATCATCTCCTGCGGCACGGTCGCGGCCTGGCTGATCCCGGAGTTCACCAAAGCCTTCACCAGCTCGAAGTCGCGCCACGTCGCCGAGATCGTCGCCGCGGGCCGCGAGGGCGGCGCGTCGCTCACGATCCTGTCGGGCCTGGTCGCCGGGAACTTCTCGGTGTTCTGGCAGGCGCTCACGCTGGCCGTGATGCTGCTCATCGCGTACCTGGTCTCGGAGCTCGGCCTCGCGGCGTTCATGACCCACCAGGCGGTCTTCGCATTCGGCCTCGTGGCGTTCGGCCTGCTAGGGATGGGCCCGGTCACGATCGCGGTCGACTCCTACGGCCCGGTCACCGACAACGCGCAGTCGATCTTCGAGCTGTCGCAGATCGAGAGCAAGCCGAACATCATGCAGGAGGTCGAGCAGCAGTTCGGCTTCCGCCCCGACTTCGTGCGCGGCAAGCACTACCTGGAGGAGAACGACGGCGCGGGCAACACCTTCAAGGCGACCGCCAAGCCGGTGTTGATCGCGACCGCCGTGGCCGGCGCGACCACGATGATCTTCTCGATCATTCTGCTGCTGCAGCAGCACATGGGCGAGGCGTTCACGCTGTCCCTGCTCGAGCCGCGCGTGCTGCTCGGGCTCGTGATGGGCGGCGCGACCGTCTACTGGTTCACCGGCGCGTCGATGCAGGCCGTGACTACCGGCGCGTTCCGCGCGGTCGAGTTCATCAAGCGCAACATCAAGATCGAGTCGGCCGAGAAGGCCTCGATCAAGGATTCCAAGGAAGTGGTGCGGATCTGCACCCAGTACGCGCAGGCGGGGATGTTCAACATCTTCATCGTGATCTTCTGCCTGACGCTCGCCTACGCGTTCATCGACCCGATCTTCTTCGTGTCGTACCTGGTGGCGACCGCCGTCTCCGGGCTGTTCCAGGCGATCTACATGGCGAACGCCGGCGGCGCCTGGGACAACGCCAAGAAGGTGGTCGAGGTCGAGCTCGGCGACAAAGGCAGCGATCTGCACGCGGCGATGATCGTCGGCGACACCGTCGGCGATCCGTACAAGGACACCTCGAGCGTGGCGCTGAACCCGATCATCAAGTTCACCACGCTGTTCGGCCTGCTCGCGGTGGAGATCGGCGTGGCCAACCCGGACGCGTCGCTCCCCGTCGCGATCGTCCTGTTCGCGATCGCGCTCTACTTCGTCTACCGCTCGTTCTACGGCATGCGTATCGGCGCGGTGCAGGAGAGCGCCGCGCCGGCGCACCAGCCGACGCACTAGGTCAGTCGACGATCGCGGGGTAGATGATCGACTTGAGCTGGCCGCGGAAGTCGAAGGTTCCCGACGGCATGAATTGAGTCATGAAGACCACGATCAGGTCTTCCGCCGGGTCGATCCAGAACGCCGTGCTCGCGGCGCCGCCCCACGCGTACTCGCCGGCGGAGCCGACGACCTGCGCGTGCGCCGGATCGAGCGTGACGGAGAAACCGAGGCCGAACCCCACGCCGTCGTAGGTCACCTGGCTGAACTGCCCACCGACGTTGAGCGCGGCGATGTCATGCCCGCCGCCCCCCGAGAGGTACGTCGGAGGCTTCGCGTACGGGCTCGACTCGGGCGCGTCCTCCACGCGCAGCGCCTTGTCTGGACCGCGGCTGTAGTGGGTCGCAAAGCGCTCGAGCGCCTCGCGAAGACCGACAGGCAAGCGCGTAGCGCGCGCAGCACCCGCAGGGTGCGGAGCCGTAGCGCGGGCTCCGCCCGCGCGTACACGGCCAGACTAGTTCCAGCGCGTGCCGGGCGAGAACTCGAGCGGCAGCCCGGCGAGCTTGTCTATGGTCTCGCGCAGCGTGCCGGTGCCCGTGCGCTCGCCGATGCCGAGCCTGCGGTACGCGCGGTCCACGTTGGTGCGCTCCATGAAGCCGTAGGTCAGACCGGCGGTGTGCGTGAACAGATCGCGCACGGTCATCGGGCGCTGCACCGGGCTGGTCAGGAACGCCGGGTGGTTCCCGCCCTCGTACACCGCGAGGTCGCGCCACGCCGGGATGAACTTGTGCACCGAATCCTCGAGCCGGAAGCGGCCGTGCTCGTAGAGCGTCATCAGCGCGACCGAGGTGATCGGCTTGGTCATCGAGTAGATCCGGAACAGGGTGTCCTCGCGCAGCGGCCGCCCGCGCTCCAGGTCCATCACGCCGAGCGCCGACAGCTCCATGCGGTCCTCCGTTTCGCCGGGCAGCATACCGCGCTCAGCTTCGCGCTAGACCAGATCCTCGGGGCGGTTGACGTTGCGGAAGCTCGCGAGATCGGGATCGAAGATGCGCAGGTCGCGCTCGGGAACGAGCAAGGTATCGAGCGATCCGACGAGCCCGAGGAGCGACAGCTCGCCGCGCTCGATCCGCGCGCGCAGCTCGGGCAGCACGCGCGGGCGGTAGATCGCGAGCAGCGGCTCGGGGCCGCGCGGGCCGCTGGGCACGATCGCGTCGGGGCCGCCCTCGGCCGGACACAGCGCGAGCAGCGCCAGCAGGAGCCGCGGCTCGATCTGCGGCAGATCGCACGCCGCGACGAGCACAGCGCTCGCCTCGCAGGCCCCGAGCGCGGCCTCGAGCCCGACGATCGGCGCGCGCTCGGGCCGCCGGTCGTCGATGCGCGCCAGGTCGAGCGGCGACTCCGCCTCGGGCCGCAGCACGAGCCGCACGCGCGCCACGCAGGCGCCGAGCGCACGCGCGACCCTCGCGACCAGCGGCTCGCCGTGCCACTCGACGCGTGCCTTGTCGCGGCCCATGCGCGACGACAGACCTCCGGCGAGGACGGCGCCCTCGACGTGCGTGAGCGGCACCTAGAAGCCGGCCTCGGGGCGCAGGTCGTCTCGGCCGAGGAGCTGCACCGCGACCTCGGTCCCCGCCGGCACGACTGTCGTCTCCGCCGGAACGATCGCCAGCGCGTCGGCGCGCACCATCGAGAGCAGGATTCCGCTGCTCTGATCCCCCGTCGGCCGCGCGCGCAGGCGGCCGTCGCGCTCCGCGAGCACGACGCGCACCAGGTGCATGCGGCCGGCGGGCTTGCGGTACTCCTCGTCGAGGACTGCCCGCGCCACGGGCCGGAACACATTGGTGTGTCCCATCATACGCAGCACCGAGGGACGCACGAGCTGCTCGAACGTCACCAGCGACGACACCGGATTCCCCGGCAGGCCGAACACCGGGCGGCCGCCGAGCACCGCGAACGCGAGCGGCGCCCCCGGCTTGAGTCGGATCCGCCAGAGCCGCAGCTCTCCGCCGAGATCCGCGAGCACGGCCTTGATGAAGTCGCGATCGCCGACAGACACACCCCCCGTCGAGATCACCGCGTCGCAGCGCAGCGCCTCGCGGAAGCGCGCCTCGATCACAGCGGGCTGATCGGGTGCGATGCCGAGGTTCACGGGCTCCGCACCGATCTCGGCCAGCGCCGCCGACAGCGTGTAGCTGTTCGAGCCGGCGATCCGGCCGTCGTCGCAGAGCGCCTCGGGCTCGACGATCTCGTCGCCCGTCGCCAGCACCGCGACGCGCGCTCGCACGTGCACGCGCACCGAGGCTCGGCCGAGGGCAGCGAGCATGCCCAGGTGGGCGGGCCGCAGCACGGCGCCCGCGGCGGCCACGAGCGTGCCGGGCTCCACGTCGGATCCGGCGTCGCGCACGTTCTCGCGCGAAGCGACCGCCCGGAGCACGGTCACGTGATCGGGCGCGGCCTCCGTGAGCTCGATCGGCACCACCGCGTCTGCGCCCTCCGGGATCGCGGCGCCCGTCATGATCCGCGCCGCCTCGCCGGGTCCGAGCTTGCGCACGCTCCGCCTCCCCGCAGGCAGGTCCTCGACGACTCGGAGCGACGCCGGGACGCGCCGCACGTCCTCTGCGCGCACGGCGAACCCGTCCATCGCGGAGTTGTCCGCGGGCGGGATCCGACGCTCGGCGCGAACGTCCTCGGCGAGCACGCGGCCGACGCCGCCCACGAGGGGAACGCGCTCGCTGCCGAGCGGCCGGATCGACGCCAGCACCAGGTCGCGCGCGGCCTGCAGCGTGACGTCTATCCGTTGCGCCTCGGGCCGCAGAGCCATGTCGCCTCCTCGCCTCGCACGTCTTCACACCCGTGGCTAATCTGCCCACAATCTAGGCAGGCACTATGCCCTCTGCTCCGGTCGAATCCCAGTCTCTCGTGCGGTCCCTGCGGGTCGGCCCCGAGACCCTCGAACGCAACCTGGTGCTCGCGCCCATGGCCGGAGTCACCAACCTGCCCTTCAGGCTGATCGCGCGCGAGGCGGGCGCCGGGCTGGTGTTCACCGAGACCGTCTCCGCGCGGGGACTGGTGCAGCGCGGACCCAAGTCGTGGCGGCTGGTCGAGAGCGCCCCCAAGGAGCAGCCGCTCGCCTATCAGGTGTTCGGCTCCGACCCCGAGATCCTGGCCGAAGCCACGCGCATGCTGGTCGAGCGCGGCGCGCGCTTCGTGGATCTGAACTGCGGCTGCCCGGTCAAGAAGTTCATCAGCAACGGCGCCGGCTCCGCGTTGCTGCGCGACCCCACCGGCGTCGGGCGCATCCTCGCGGCGATGCGGCGAGCGCTGCCCGGCGGCGTGCTGTCGGTGAAGCTCCGGCTGGGCTGGGACGCGGCGTCGATCAACGCGCCCGAGGTGGCGCGCGTCGCCGAGGCCGAGGGCGTGGACTTCGTGTCCGTGCACGGGCGCACGCGCGCGCAGCAGTACGCCGGCCGCGCGGATCGCACGAGGATCCGCGACGTGGTCGCCGCGGTGCGCGTCCCGGTGTTCGCCAACGGCGACGTGTGCGAGCCAGCGGACGCGCTCGAGCTGTTCGCCGAGACCGGGGCCGCCGGCGTGATGATCGGCCGGGGTGCGCTGGCCAACCCGTGGATCTTCGGCGAGATCGAAGCGCTGGCGCGCGGTGTGCCCGTCGCGGAGCCGACACGCGAGCAGCGCGCCCGGCTGGTCGAGCGCCATCTCGCCCTGATGCTCGAGTACGCAGGCGACGACCGCTCCTGTGTGCACATGCTCAAGAAGTATCTGTCCGCGTGGTCGACGGGCCTGCCGGGCGCGGGGGACTTCCGCGACCGCGTGAATCGCTGCCACGAGCTGTCGCGCGTGCTCGCCGACGCGCGCGCGTTCTTCGGGGCTGCGTAGTGGCCGGGCTCGGGCTCGAGCGACTCGCCGCGATTCTGGACGCCGTGTCCGTCGGGATCGTGGCCGTGGACGCTCGTGGGCTCACCGAGTTCCAGAACGCGGAGGCCAGCCGCATCCTCGGCGTGTCGGCGCACGCCACCGCGGGCCGCCGCGTTGCCGAGCTGCTCGGCGCCGAGCACCCGGCCGCGCTGCTGCTCGACTCAGCACTGCGCGATCGGCGCGAAGTGACGGCGCACGCGACGCCGATCCGACGCCGGATCGGCGTCGACTCGCAGACGGTGGACCTCGCAGTTGCGCTGGTGTCGTCGGGCGACGCGCTCGAGGGCGCCGTGCTGACGCTCGCCGATCGCACGATCGGCCGCGAGCTCGAGGCGCTGGTGGAGCAGCGCTCGCAGAGCGAGCGCTTCGCGCGCCTGGCCGCCGGCATCGCGCACGAGGTGCGCAACCCGCTCGGCGGCATCCGCGGCGCGGCGGAGCTGCTGCTCGGCAAGCTCGACGACGAGCGCCTGCGCCGCTTCCCCACGCTGATCCGCGACGAGACCGACCGCATCCGGCGCCTGCTCGACGACCTGTCGCAGCTGACCAGCGCGCGGCCGCTCGCGTTCCAGCGCGTGAACCTGCACCAGACCCTCGACGCCTTGCTCGAGCTGCAGCGCCAGGGCGAGGAGTGGCAGCAGATCGAGCTGGTGCGCGAGTACGACCCGAGCATTCCCGAGATCGACGCCGATCCAGATCGGCTGGCGCAGGTGCTCTTGAACCTCGTGCGCAACGCCGTGCAGGCGATGGCCGGCAAGGGCCGACTGCTGGTGCGCACGCGCGTGGAGAGCCTGTACCACCTGTCTCCCGGCGAACGCACGCCGACGCGCTTCGTCCACATCGACGTGGACGACGGCGGATCGGGGATCGCCGACGAGGATCTGCCGCATCTGTTCACGCCGTTCTTCTCGCGGCGTCCCGGCGGCACCGGCCTCGGCCTGGCGATCGCGCAGCACTGGACGGTGCGCCATGGCGGGCGCATCGCGGCGACGAGCGCTCCCGGCGGCGGCGCGCGCGTGCGCGTGAGCCTGCCGGAGCGGAGGCCGGCGTGAAGGTCCTGCTCGTCGACGACGAGCCGTCGATCCGCTTCGTGCTGCGCGAGGCGCTCGAGGCCGCGGGCCACGGCGTGGTCGAGGCCGCAAGCGCGGAGCAAGCGCGCGAGCTGCTCGCGCACGACGCCTTCGAGCTGGCCTTCGTCGACGTGCTGATGCCCGGCTCGAGCGGGCTCGAGCTGCTCGAGGAGTGGTCGGGGCGCGCCGACGCGCCGGCGGTCGTGATCATGACCGCGCAGAACACCTTCGACAACGCGGTGCTCGCGATGAAGCACGGCGCGTTCGACTACCTGACCAAGCCATTCGACCTGCGCCAGGTCGAGGCGCTGCTCGAGAAGGCGCGGCGGCTGCGCGGGCTGCGCGGCGAGGTCGCCGAGCTGCGGCGCCAGGTCGCGGAGGGGTTCCGCGCCGGCGAGCTGCTCGTCGGCACGAGCTCCGCGATGGTCGAGACCTTCAAGACGATCGGCCGCGTGGCCTCGAGCGAGGCGTCGGTGCTGATCCTCGGCGAGAGCGGGACCGGCAAGGAGCTGGTCGCGCGCGCCATTCACTACCACAGTCGCCGCGGCGCGGGTCCGTTCGTCGCGGTCAACATGTCGGCGATCCCATCCGAGCTGATCGAGGCCGAGCTGTTCGGTCACGAGCGCGGCGCGTTCACCGGCGCGCTCGAGGCGCGGACGGGTCGCTTCCGCGAGGCCGAGGGCGGGACGCTGCTGCTCGACGAGATCGGTGACCTGCCCCTCTCGCTTCAAGCCAAGCTCTTGCGCGTGCTGCAGGAGCGCGAGGTGACGCCTCTCGGCGGGCGCCGCCCGGTGCCGGTCGACGTGCGCATCCTCGCCTCGACGCACGTCGACCTCGAGGCCGCCGTTGCCGCCCACCGCTTCCGCGAAGACCTGTACTTCCGGCTGAACGTGGTGCCGATCCGCATGGCGCCGCTGCGCGAGCGGCCCGAAGACGTGCCGGTGCTGGTGTCGCACTTCATCGAGCGCTTCTCGCGCGAGCTGTCGGTCGTGCGGCGCTGGCCGGGCGAGGCTGCGCTGCGGCGGCTGCAGGCGCATCGCTGGCCCGGCAACGTGCGCGAGCTCGAGAACGTGATCAAGCGCATGCTGGTGCTGGCGAGCGGCGACGTGCTCGGCGAGGACGACGTGGCGAGCGCGCTGGCGGGCGCGCGCGCCCCGGCCGCGTCCGGCGACTGGACCGAGCTGGTGCGGCGCGAGCTCGACGAGATGCTCGACGGCGGCGCGTCGAACAGCGAGCCCGGCCCCTACTGGTCGCTCGTGCAGCGGCTCGAGCGCGCGGTGCTCGAGGCGGCGCTCGCGCGTTCGGGCGGGAACCAGATCCAGGCAGCGCGCCTGCTCGGGATCAACCGCAACACGCTGCACAAGAAGCTGGTCGAGCTGGGGTTGCGGAGCAGCGCGGAAGACGCCGGGGAGTGAGCGACCGCCGGCGGGCGCTGCTCAGCGGGATCTACGCGATCGCCGACGACGATGCGCGCTGGCCGCACGGGCCGCGCGAGGTCGTGCTCGGCGCTCTGGCCGGCGGCGCAACGGTGCTGCAGCTCCGGCAGAAGCACGCGACGGACGCCGCCGCGCTCGAGCTCGCCACGTGGGCAGCGTCACGCTGTCGCGACGCGGGCGCGCTCTGCTTCGTGAACGACCGCTTCGATCTCGCCGATCTCGCGAGTGCGGACGGCGTGCATCTGGGCGACGAGGATCTGGCGCCCGAGCGCATCCCGCCCGACGTGCGCGCGCGCCTGCTCGTCGGCCTCTCCACGCACACGCTCGAGCAGGTGCGCGCCAGCGCGGCGCGCCCGATCGACTACGTGGCGTTCGGGCCGATCTTCGGCACGCGCTCGAAGGACTCGCCGTGGGATGCGCGCGGGCTCGATTCTTTGAGCCAGGCGGTGCGGCTGGCGGGCCGGCCGCTGGTGGCGATCGGTGGGATCGGCGCGGACAACGTCGGCGACGTCGCCAGAGCGGGAGCCGCGGCGGCGGCGGTGATCTCCGCAGTCGCTGGTGAGCGAGATCCGATCGCGGCGGTCAGGCTGCTCGCCGCGCGTTTCCGCGCAGGAGCAAAGGGGGAGGACTGATGGAGCGTTTTGTCGGCGTGCTCGGGATCGCGGTGCTGATCGGCATCGCGTGGCTGTTCTCCGTGAACCGGCGCGCGATCCACTGGCGCACCGTCGGGTCCGCGCTCGCGCTGCAGCTCGGCATCGCGCTCGTCGCGCTGCACACGCCGGTGGGCACGCTGTTCTTCGCGGGCGCGACGCACGTCGCCGACGCCTTCATCGCCTACGCGAACCACGGCATCGACTTCGTGTTCGGGCGCTTTCCCGAGAGCGTGATGGGCGCCGACGGCGCGCCCGTGCGCATGCCGTTCATGCTCGCGATCCGCGTGCTGCCGGTGATCATCTTCATGGGGAGCGTGTTCAGCGTGCTCTACCACCTGGGGATCGCGCAGCGGGTCGTGGACTTGCTCGCGCGCGGGCTGCGCCGGGTGGTGCCCGTGTCGGGCGCGGAGTCACTCTCCACGATCGCCGACGTGTTCGTCGGCATGACCGAGGCGCCCCTGCTGGTGCGCCCGTACGTGGCGCGCATGACCCGCTCGGAGCTGTTCTGCGTGATGACGGCGGGGCTCGCGACCATCGCGGGCTCGGTGCTGTTCGTCTACGTGGGGCTGCTCGGCGGGCAGTACGCGGGCCACCTGATCACCGCGAGCTTCATGGCGGCGCCCGCGGCGATCGCGATGGCGAAGATCATGATCCCCGAGACCGGGGTTCCCGAGACGCTCGGCGGCGCGACGCTCTCGACCCCGCGCGAGACGGTCAACGTGTTCGACGCTGCGGCGACCGGTGCATCCGACGGGCTGCGGCTGGCGCTGAACGTGGGCGCGATGCTGATCGCGTTCGTCGCGCTGGTGCACATGCTGGACGACTCGCTCGCGCGGCTGGGCGCGACCGTCGGCATCGCGGGGCTCACGTTCGAGCGCATCCTCGGCGTCCTGCTCGCGCCGCTGGCCTGGACGCTGGGCGTGCCGTGGGCCGACGCGCCGCGCGTCGCGGAGCTGCTCGGCATCAAGGTCGTGCTGAACGAGTTCCTGGCGTACCAGCGCCTCGCGACCATGCTCGGCGAGCTCTCGCCGCGCGCCGCACTCATCGCAAGCTACGCGATCTGCGGCTTCGGCAACTTCGGCTCGCTCGCGATTCTGCTCGGCGGGCTCGGCGGGATCGCGCCGAACCGCCGCGGCGACATCGCCCGCGACGGCCTGCGCGCGATCCTCGCCGGCTCCCTGGCCACCGCAATGACCGGCGCGGTGGCGGGCCTGCTCTCCTGAGATCGTCGCGGAGCGCCCGGAACACCGGGGGCGCACGTCGCTAGAATCGGCGTCCATGACGGACGAACTGATCCGGCTGGCCCGTTGGCTCGAGGCGCAGCCGTGGAATCGCCCGGGCAGCGACAAGGCCTGGGTGTTGCGGTGCGCCGATTCCTTCCGCGAGTTCGCGGCGGCGCGCAAGCGGGCTCGTGCCGTCGCCCGATAGAGGGCTCCTCGCCGCGCTTCTCGCACCACGCATCGAAGCGTTACGCACCGCCCTCGCCGCTCGATCTGATGACCTCGGCCCTCGGGCTCCGCTTCGACGATCTGGCCGAGGATGCCGTCACGTTCCGCATCGAGGACGTCGAGGTGCGCGTCGGCCGGCTCGAGAAGCTGCTGCGCGCGAAGGAGCGCGCGGGCCGCCCCCAGGATGTCGAGTTCCTGAGCCTGTACGCGGCGCGCCTGCGGGAGCTGGCCGGCAAGCCGTGATACGGCGTGCGTGTGCCAGTGCACAGGAAGTGCTCCGCCGCGGGCTGGCCTAAATCCAGACCCCGCCCTGGTTCGAGCGGCAGCCGAGCGCCTGGTAGGTCGCGTCGACGAGGGACTGGCCGCGCTCGTTGAGCAGGATGCTCGAGCCCATCTTGTTCATCGAGTAGCCGAAGGAGAGCTTCGCCTCCGGGTCGGCGAAGCCGATGCTGCCGCCCGCGCCCACGTGCCCGAACGCCGGGGCCGAGAGGATCGCGCTGTGCTTGTCGCCGCGCGCGCGGCGGCGGTTGTCCATCGACTTCATGAAGCCGAGCGCGAAGCGCGTCGGGA
>CAYVQJ010000028.1:0-23179 GCA_964454165.1 uncultured Myxococcales bacterium
CGCGCGAAGCGCGGCGCGCAGCGAGGCGCAGCCGAGCGGAGGCCGCTCGGCGAGAGCCGTCGCGGCACGGGCGGGTGCAAGCCGCGCGAAGCGCGGCGCGATCTCGCTATGATGCGAATCGATGCAGCTCGAGGTGGAGGAGAGGGGGCCGGTCGAGCGTCGGCTGCGGGTCGAGCTCCCGACCGCCGAGGTCGACAAGGTCTTCGACCACGTCTTCCAGGAGATCGGGCGCAGCGCGCGCCTCAAGGGCTTCCGCCCGGGACGCGTGCCACGCGAGGTGCTAGAGCGCTACTTCGCGCACGAAGCGCGACACGAGGCGCTTGAGCACCTGATCCGGCACTCGCTCCCGAAGGCGATCGAGCAGGCCGCCCTCGAGGTGATCGGCGAGCCGCGGCTCGAGCCCGATGAGGAGCCGCGCGCCGGGCTGCCGTTCCGCTACGCCGTCGCGCTCGAGATCAGGCCGAAGATCGAGCTCCGGCAGCTCAAGGGTCTCGCGGTGCAACGCCCCGCGTTGCCCGAGCCGGAGGCCGATCCCGTGGAGGGCTACCTGGAGGAGCAGCGCCAGAGCCACGCGCAGCTCGTCGCCGAGCCCGACGGAACACTCGCGGCGCGTAGCCACATGGCGGTGATCGACTTCGAGGGGCGGATCGATGGCAAGACCTTCGAGGGCGGCCACGGCAAGGAGATCTCGCTCGAGCTCGGCGCCGGTACGGCGATCCCGGGCTTCGATGAGCAGCTCGAGGGCATGCTGGTCGGGAGCGAGCGCGAGTTCGAGCTCGCGGTACCGGATGGCTACCCGGCTGCGGCGGTGGCGGGCAAGACCGCTCGCTTCCATGTGCGGCTGGTCGAGCTCAAGCGCAAAGAGCTGCCCGCGCTGGACGACGACTTCGCCAAGGACGTCTCGGAGGCCGAGACCCTCGACGCCCTGCGCGTCCAGCTCCGCGACCGGGTCGAGCAGGGGCGCACGCGCGAGCGCGAGCGCCGCCTGCGCGAGGCGGTGGTGGCGGCGCTGGTCGACGCGAATCCCTTCCCGGCGCCGCCGTCCCTCGTCGCCGGCGAGGTGAACGCGCGGATCTCGCGCGTGCTGCGGCAGCTCCGCGTGCGCGACGAGACGCCGGAGCTGCGCGAGCAGATCGAGCGCTGGCGCGAAGAGCTGCGCCCGCTGGCTGAGCGCGCCGTGCGGCTGTCGCTGCTCGCGCCGGTGGTCGCAGAGGCCGAAGGGATCCTGGTGAGCGAAGAGGAGGTCGACGCGCGCGTACGCCAGATGGCCGAGGCGGAGCAGCGCCCGTACAAGGAGTTGCGTCGCGCGCTTTCGGAACAAGGAATGCTGGATGGGCTTCGCGCGGGTCTCGTCGAGGAGCGAGTGGTTGAACTCGCGACTTCTGCGGCTACCCTCTCCGATGCCTAACTCGCCGAACGCACGAAGGAATCTCAATCTGCCTGCCGGTCCGCCCCCTTCCCGGGCTGGCTACAATGGTCGAGTCATGTCGATGCTGGTCCCGATGGTCATCGAGCAGTCGCACCGCGGGGAGCGGGCCTACGACATTTACTCGCGCCTGCTGCGAGACCGCATCATCTTCCTCGGCAGCGCGATCGACGACGACGTCGCCAACCTGGTGATCGCGCAGCTCCTGTTCCTGGAAGCCGAGGATCCCGAGAAGGACATCCACCTCTACGTGAACTCGCCTGGGGGCGAGGTCAACGCGGGGCTCGGCATCTACGACTGCATGCAGTACGTCAGCCCCGACGTCTCGACGATCTGCATGGGCCAGGCGGCCAGCATGGGGGCGATCCTGCTGGCGGCCGGCGCCAAGAGCAAGCGCTTCGTGCTGCCCCACTCGCGCGTGATGATCCATCAGCCGCACGGCGGCGTGCAGGGTCAGGCGTCCGACATCCACATCCACGCCGAAGAGATCCTGAAGCTCCGGGGCAAGATGAACGAGATCCTCGCGGACCACACCGGCAAGGACGTCGCGACGATCGAGAAGGACAACGATCGCGACCGGTTCATGTCCGCCGAAGAGGCGGTCGGCTACGGCATCGTGGACTCGATCATGTCCCGCCACAAGCGGCCCAACCTGCGCGTGAAGGGGAACGGCGCGTGAAGCGAAAGGACGAGGGCACCAATCTCGCCTGCTCCTTCTGTGGCAAGAGCCAGAAGGAAGTGAAGAAGCTCATCGCCGGCCCGACCGTCTACATCTGCGACGAGTGCATCGAGCTATGCAACGACATCATCGCGGAGGAGACCAGCCGCGAGACCGAAGGTCCGCGCTCGTCCGTCCCGAAGCCCAAGGAAATCCGCGAGGTCCTCGACCAGTACGTGATCGGGCAGGACGGCGCGAAGAAGATCCTGTCCGTCGCCGTCCACAACCACTACAAGCGCATCGAGAACCAGTCGGTGGTCGGCGACGTCGAGCTGCAGAAGTCAAACATCCTATTGCTCGGTCCGACCGGCTGCGGCAAGACGCTGCTGGCCCAGACGCTGGCCAAGATCATCGACGTGCCGTTCACGATCGCCGACGCCACCACGCTGACCGAGGCCGGCTACGTGGGCGAGGACGTCGAGAACATCATCCTGAACCTGCTGCAGAACTCGAACTACGACGTCGAGAAAGCGCAGCGCGGCATCGTCTACATCGATGAGATCGACAAGATCGCGCGCAAGAGCGAGAACCCGTCGATCACGCGCGACGTCTCCGGCGAGGGCGTGCAGCAGGCGCTGCTCAAGATCATCGAGGGCACCGTCGCCAACGTGCCGCCGAAGGGCGGCCGCAAGCACCCGCAGCAGGAGTTCGTGCAGGTCGACACCACGAACATCCTGTTCGTGTGCGGCGGCTCGTTCCACGGCATCGAGGAGATCATCGAGCGCCGCGTGGGCGTGCGCGGCATGGGTTTCGGCGCCGAGATCCGCCCCAAGAGCAACCGCCGCCTCGGCGACCTGCTGCGCGAGGTCAACCCCGAGGATCTGCTGAAGTTTGGCATGATCCCGGAGTTCGTCGGCCGACTCCCCGTCGTCGCCACGCTCGAGGAGCTGGATAAGAAGTCGCTGGTCAAGATCTTGGTCGAGCCCAAGAACGCGCTGGTGCGCCAGTACCAGAAGCTGCTCGAGCTCGAGGGCGTGTCGCTGCGCTTCTCCGACGGCGCGCTCGACGCGATCGCCGAGGTCGCGCTGCAGCGCAAGGCCGGCGCCCGCGGGCTGCGCGCGATCCTCGAGTCCGTGATGCTAGAAGTGATGTACGAGATCCCCTCTCGCTCCGACGTCCAGGAAGTCGTCATCGGGGAGGAGGTCATCCGCAGCGGGGCCGAGCCGCTGCTGGTCTACAACCGCGCGGAGTCCGCGTAGAAGGACGAGCGATGGGCTTCTTTAAGGGCGAGGGCGGCAAGTCGGACCCGAAGGCTCCGGGCGCGGGTCCGCTGATTGTTCCGCTGCTTCCGCTGCGCGACATCGTGGTCTTCCCGCACATGGTGGTGCCGCTGTTCGTCGGGCGCGAGAAGTCGGTGCGCGCGCTCGAGGACGCTATGCAGTCGGGCCGCACGCTCTTGCTCGCGGCGCAAACCGACGCCAAGAACGACAACCCGAGCGAGGCCGAGATTTTCCCGATCGGCACGATCGGCTCGATCGTGCAGCTGATCAAGCTGCCCGACGGCACCGTCAAGGTGCTCGTCGAGGGCAAGCAGCGCGGCCGGATCCTGCGCTTCCATCCCAACCCGGAGTTCTTCATGGTCGAGATCGAGGCCGTCCGCGAGGACGAGCCCATCTCGATCGAGACCGAGGCGCTCGTCCGCAGCATCAACACGGCGTTCGAGACCTACGTCAAGCTGAACAAGAAGGTGCCGCCGGAAATGCTGCAGACCGTGCAGCAGATCGCCGAGCCGAGCCGCCTGTCCGACGTGGTGGTGGCGCATCTGAACCTGAAGATCGAGGACAAGCAGCGCATCCTCGAGATCCAGAGCCCGCGCGAGCGGCTGGAGCAGGTCTACAGCCTGATGCAGGCAGAGATCGACGTGCTGCAGGTCGAGAACCGCATCCGCTCGCGCGTGAAGAAGCAGATGGAGCGCTCCCAGAAGGAGTACTACCTGAACGAGCAGATGCGCGCGATCCAGAAGGAGCTCGGCGAGCGCGACGAATTCAAGAACGAGATCCAGGAGCTGGAAGAGAAGCTCAAGGATCTGAAGATGCCCAAGGAGGCGCGCGACAAGGCGGAGAAGGAGATCCGTAAGCTCAAGCTGATGTCGCCGATGTCGGCCGAGGCGACGGTCGTGCGCAACTACATCGACTGGATGCTCTCGCTGCCGTGGGACGACATCAAGGAAGAGAAGAAGGACATTGTGGAAGCGGAGCGCGTGCTCGAGGAGGACCACTACGGCCTGGAGAAGCCGAAGGAGCGCATCCTCGAGTACCTGGCGGTGCAGGCGCTGGTCGGGAAGCTCAAGGGCCCGATTCTCTGCTTCGTCGGTCCCCCCGGTGTCGGCAAGACGTCGCTCGGCCGCTCGGTGGCGCGCGCGACCGGGCGCGACTTCGTGCGCATGTCGCTCGGCGGCGTGCGCGACGAGGCCGAGATCCGCGGTCATCGCCGCACCTACATCGGCGCGCTGCCCGGCAAGATCATCCAGGGCCTGAAGAAGGCCGGCTCGGGCAACCCGGTGTTCCTGCTCGACGAGGTCGACAAGATGTCGACCGACTTCCGCGGCGATCCCAGCTCCGCGCTGCTCGAAGTGCTCGACCCCGAGCAGAACAAGGCGTTCAACGACCACTACCTGGACGTCGACTACGACCTGTCGCGCATCCTGTTCATCACCACGGCCAACACGCTGGCGTCGATCCCGCGGCCACTGCAGGACCGCATGGAGATCATCCACATCCCCGGCTACGTCGAGGAGGAGAAGCTCCACATTGCCCGGCGCTTCCTGCTGCCGAAGACGCGCGAATCACACGGTCTCAAGACCGAGCAGATCGAGTTCGGCGACTCGGCCCTGTACGAGATTATCCGGCGCTACACCAAGGAGGCCGGCGTGCGCAGCCTGGAGCGCGAGATCGCCGCGATCTGCCGCAAGGTTGCGCGCGAGGTAGTGTCGGAGAAGGCGCCGGGCAGCGTGCGCGTTCGGATCGGCCCCAAGCAGGTGAAGAAATACCTGGGCGTCGCGCGCTACCGCTACGGCGAGCGCGAGAAGGAGAACCAGGTTGGCGTCGCGACCGGGCTCGCCTACACCGACTTCGGCGGCGAGCTGCTCTCGATCGAGGCGCTCGTCACGCCGGGCAAGGGCAAGGTGCAGATCTCCGGTCGCCTCGGCGACGTGATGCAGGAATCCGCGCAGGCGGCGATTTCGTACGTGCGGCGGCGCGCGCGGCAGCTCGGGCTGGCACGCGACTTCTACCAGAAGATCGACATCCACCTGCACATCCCGGAAGGGAGCGTGCCCAAGGACGGACCGTCGGCGGGAATCACGATGGCGACCGCGCTCACCTCGGCGCTCACCGGCGTGCCGGTGCGCGCGAACATCGCGATGACCGGGGAGATCACGCTGCGCGGGCGCGTGCTGCCGATCGGCGGACTCAAGGAGAAGCTGATCGCCGCGTCGCGTGGCGGGATCGAGACGGTGCTGATCCCGCGCGAGAACGAGCGCGATCTGAAGGAGATCCCGACCAAGATCAAGCGCGGGCTGCGCCTGATCCTCGTCGAGCACATGGACGACGTGCTGCGCCACGCGCTGGTGCTGCCCGATCCTGAGATCTTCCGCGAGGCTCGCGAGTACGCGCTCGAGGAGATCTTCGACGCCCCGGCGGCGGGCGGCGTCAACTAGCGCCTGCGGGCGAGTAGCTCAGCGGTAGAGCAGCGCCTTTACACGGCGCGGGCCGGGGGTTCGAATCCCTCCTCGCCCAGGCTTGCGGTGTACGCGCGGGCGCAGCCCGCGCTACCGCCTTCGCTCGTCCGCGGACGGCCTCGCTGCGCGCGGCGCTTCGCGCGCTTGCGGCAAAGGGGTCTCAGCTTCGGTTGTCCAGGAGCTGGAGGCACTCCTTCATGCGGGAGGCGAGGAGGCAGACGATGTCGCTGATGTCGTCGCCGTCGAGGCCGAGCTCGCGCAGGAAACGGTCGTGGGTGGCGGAGTGGGGGACGTCGGACCAGGGCGAGAGCTGGCCGCCCGCGATGATGTGCGCCGCGTGCACCAGCGCCGCCGAAGCGCGCACCTCGGCGGGCGCGCGCAGTGGGTCGTCGTGCCAGCGCACGGTCTCACACACCGCCTCGGGAAAGCCCCACTCGAGGGCACGAGCGCGCATGCGCTCGCCGTGGGTCTCCCCGAGCTCGAGGCGCTCCAGCTCGGCCAGCGGGCGCTTGTCGCGCGCGGCCCGCTCGAGCAGCGCCTCGTAGCGCGCGCCATGGGCGGCGTGCTGCTCCAACAGGCCGAGGTCGTGCAGCAGTCCCGCCAGGAAGGCCGTGGTCCCGACCGGGGCGTAGAGGCAACGCGCGCAGAGCTCCGCAGCGGTTCCGATCGCCAGCGAGTGCCGCCAGAGGTCCTCGCCCGCCACGCGTCCGATGCGCAGCGCGCGAACCTCGGACGCGACCAGCGCTGTCGCCGCGGCCTCGGCCAGCGCTCCGCGCGGCAGGCTCCGCGCCGCCTCCGCCAGTGTCGCCACGCGCCCCTCGGCGCCATACAGGCTCGAGCTCGCCAGCCGCACTACGTCGCTGGCCGCGCGCGAGCGCGAGAGCGCCGCGACCAGGTCCGCCGCGTCGAGCTCCGGATCGAGCCGTAGGATTTCCCCGAGCAGCGCGAGCTCTCGACCCACTGCACCCCTCCACCGCCTCGATCGACCGGTGCCGCGGGCCACTGAAGCATCGATTGCGCCCCGCGGCGGCCTCTGGTATTTCGATCCCCCTCGCGGGGCGGTAGTTCAACTGGTTAGAGCACCGGCCTGTCACGTCGGAAGTTGCGGGTTCGAGTCCCGTCCGCCCCGCCACGCTGGCCGGTCTTGGCCGCGATGGCTGTCGCCAAGCGGCCTTCGCTCGGCTTCGCCTCGCTGCGCGCGCGAAGCACTTGCCTTGGCCGCGATGGCTGTCGCCAAGCGGCCTCCGCACGCTGCGCGTGCTGCGCGCGCGCAGCACTTGCGTCAGCCGATGACGTTGTCGGCGAGTAGACGCGCGTAGTCTTCGTTCGAGAGGCCGAGCAGGTCACACAGCACGGGCTCGTTGTGCTCGCCGAGGAGCGGGGCGCGCTCGAGGCGGTGCGCGAAGCCGGAGAAGCGGATCGCCTCGCCGTCGATCGGGATCTCGACGTCCGGCGCTGCGGGGGAGCGCACCGTCTGGTAGTGGCCGCGCTCGGCGTCGTGCGCGAGTGCGTCAGCCACGTTCTCGACCGCCGCGGCGGCGAGACCCGCCTGCTGCAGCCGCCCGGCCAACGCGAAGCGCTCGCAGCTGCGCGTCCAGTCTGCGACAACTGCGTCGAGCGCGTCCTCGTTCTGCTTGCGCGCCGCGTGGCTCGCGAAGCTCGGATGGCCGGTGAGCTCCGGCTTGCCGATCACCGCTGCCAGCCGCGCGAACTCCGCCTCGCCCTCGATCGCGAGCGCGCACCACTCCTCTTCTCCGAGCGTCGGGTAGATCCCGTGCGGGCAGAAGTTGGGGTCGCGATTCGCGCGCGGAGGCGGCTGTCGGCCGCTCGCCCTGTACTGCAGCCACTCGACGCCGAGCAGCGAGATCGTCGCCGCGAGCTGCGACAGCTCGAGCTCGCGACCGAGCCCGGTGCGTGCGCGCTCGCGCAGTGCCGCGAGCACGCAGGTCGCCAGCAGATAGGGCGAGGTGAAGTCGGGGAACGCGACGCCGAGCCCGCGCGGGCGGCGCCCGGGGAAGCCCATCAGCCGATTCAATCCCGACGCGGCCATGAGCAGATTGCCGAGCGTGGCGCACTGGCTCCATGACCCGCGGCGATGCGTGCCGGGGAGGTGCAGCAGGACGATGTCGGGCTTGCGCGCGCGCAGCACGTCGTAGCCGAAGCCCATGCGCTCGAGCGCTCCCGGCCGGAAGTTCTCGGTGACGACGTCCGCGCGCTCGACCAGCCGGAGCACGAGCTCCCGCGCGCGTAGGTCGCGCAGATCGAGCGTGACGGAGCGCTTGCCGGTGTTGGCGTCGTGGAACAGGCCTGCGAGGTTCACGTCGATCTCGCCACCTGGTCCCGGACCCAGGCGGATGCCGTCGGGACGCGCACCCGACTCGAGCTTGATCACGTCGGCGCCGAAGTTCGCGAGGATGCGCGTGCCGAGCGGGCCCGCGAGCACCCAGCAGAAGTCGACGACGCGCACGCCCTCGAGCGCGCGCAGCGGACTCGCGTGCGCGACGGAGTGAGCGGGTGCGACGGGTCGCACCGGCGCGGGCTCCGGCCACAGCTCGGCGAGCACTTCCTGCGTGTGCTCGCCGAGCCGTGGCGCGCGCCGGATCGCGATCTCGCCCAGCGCGCGAACGGAGCTCTCGACGAAGCCGAGCGCGCGCCCGAGCGGCTCGTGCGCCACCTCGCGGAACACGCGGTTCTCGCGCAGATGCGCGTGCGCCTCCAGGTACGGGAAGTCGGCGATCGGCAGGCACATCAGATCCGCAGCCTGCGCGCGCGCCAGAAACTCGTCGCGCGTGTGGAGCTCGGCGAGCTTCTGCGTCGCCTCCGCCACCGGATTCCCGCGCTGCGGTGCGCCGATGCGCGCCCACGGCCAGTCGTCGGGAACGAGCCGGCTCTCGATCCCGCTCTCGCGCACCCACGCGAGGAACGCCGGGAAGCGATCGGGGCGCGGCGTGAACGCGACCCACTCGCCGTCCCGGCAGCGCAATGCGGAGCTCAGCCCCGGCCTGCGCGGGAGAATGCCCTGCCAGCGGTAGAGCGTGGGGTTCGACGTCTGCAGCACCGCCATCGCAGTGGCTTCCTGCAGCGAGACGTCGAGGTGCGTGCCGGCTCCGTCGGGGTCGCGATCGCGCGCGGCGAGTGCGATCAGCACGCCGGTCGCCGCGACCAGGCTCGCCATCGTGAAGGACGGCATGCCCGCACCCTGGAGCGGCGGCTCGTCGGTGTTGCCCGAGACCCAGGCCAGGCCGCCCGCGGCGCCGGCGACCAGATCGTTGGCTCGCCGGTCGCGCCACGGCGTCTCGCGCCCGAAGGGCGTGACCGAGACGTGGATCAGTCGCGGATTGCGCGCGCGCAGATCGGCGGGATCGAGCCCGAGCCCCGCTGCGCACGCGGGCGGCGCGGTCTCGACCACGACGTCCGCGCCGGCGACGAGCGCGTGGAACGCCGCGCGCCCGTCCGGCGTCGCGAGGTCGAGCACGAGCGAGCGCTTGTTTGCGTTGTGGTGCAGGTGCACGCAGCTTCGCTCCGGCCCGGGCGCGTCGTCGAGGAACGGAGCGAGCCGGCGCGCGCGGCTTCCGGAGGGTGGCTCCACGAGCACCACGTCCGCGCCGAGGTCGGCGAGCACGCGCGTGGCGAACACCGCGGACTCGTCGCACACGTCGAGCACGCGCACGCCGTCGAGGGGCCCGCGAGACTCCGCCATGTCGTCGATGCTACGCGACTGTCTCGACCCGCGCGCTCCGTGCGGTCACCCGGCGTCGGGGATCCAGTTGCCGTGGAAGCCGATCGGGACGCGCTGCGGCAGCGGGACCACCGCGATCGGGCTCGCGTTCAGGCGCGTGGCGTCCAGCACGACGAGAGCGCCCGAGTTGCGCGTGCCGTCGTGCGCGAACGTGAGCAGCCAGCCCTCGTCCTCGCCGTCGCGGCGGCTGGACGGCACGAAGACGGGCTCGCCCGGCGCCCAGCCCGCCGGGAACTCGTGCGTCGAGCGTGTGTTGCGCGTCAGATCGAACTTGACGATCGCCGCGGGATCGAAGCCCGCCTCGCCGCGGCGCAGCTCGGTCGCGAAGCCGTAGCGGTGGCGCAGGCCGACGCGCCGATCGTCCACGCGCGGGAACTCGATCGAGCGGTCGTCGAGGCGCGCCTCGCGGGCTTTGCCGCTGCCGGGGTCGAGCGTCCAGCGGTCGAAGCTCGTGCCTTCCTCCTCGAACGGGCCCGCGGCCGGCCGCCCCTGGCCGTGCAGCACCGGATAGCGCACCACGTCGATCACTACCTTCGAGCCGTCGTCGTAGGCATTGAGCGGGTGGAACACGTAGCAGGGCTCGACCTCGAACCACTGTACGTCCGCGCTGGCGCCGCCGCGCGGCATCACGCCCACGCGCGCGCCCGTCTCGGGCTGCCACGTGAGCGGGAAGCGGTCGCCGCGCGCCGCGGCTGCGAGATCCGGGCGCACGGGCAGGTCGAGGAACACCACGCGGGTCTGCGTGATCGCGAAGTCGTGCGCCATCGTCGGTAGCGGCAGCTCGATCGGTGTCGAGCGCACCTGCTTCCCGGCGGCATCGACCACGTGGTACGTGAGATGGGGCGCCTGGAGCGGGTTGTAGCCACACACGTGCAGCTCGCCCGTCTCCGGGTCCTTCTTCGGGTGAGCCGTGAAGCCGCTGGCGAGCGCGCCGCCGAAGTCGCAGACGCCGAGCGACTCGAGCTCACGCGACAGCTCGCAGGGGAACGACGCGGGCTCGCAGAGCGCCAGGATCTTGCCCGCATGCGCGATCACGTTGGTGTTGCTCGGCGACGGCGTGCGCTCCGCGCCGCGCGCCGCCGCGCGACCCGTGCGCGCGAGCGGCGCGGTTCGCACGTAGCGGTTGCGATACCACGCGGCCCGGCCGCCCTCGAGGCGTACGCCGTGCACCATCCCGTCGCCGCCGAACCAGTGCTGACCCGGCTCGGGCGTCGTCGCCGGATTGGGCCCGTTGCGCAGGAACAGCCCGCTGAGCTCGGGCGGCAGTGCGCCCTCGACCTTCAGGTCGAGTGACGTCACCTCGTCCGCAACGGGGCCGTAGATGCCTTCGTGATAGCGACTCATTTCGATTTCTCCTGTTCGAAGTTCTTGCGGCCCCGCCACAGCGCGGACAGGCGCTCGCGCAGGGTGCTCTCGCTGCCCTCTCGCGTCGGCCGGTAGTAGCGCGCGTCGCGCAGCGCGTCGGGCAGATATTGCTCCAGGACGAAGTGTTCGGGGAACTCGTGCGGGTAGCGATAGCCCTTGCCGTAGCCCAGGCTGCGCAGAAGCTGCGTCGGCGAGTTGCGCAGGTGCAGCGGGACGGGCAGGGCGCCGAGCTCGGTCACCGCCGCCTTCGCCGCGCCGATCGCGAGCATGCTCGCGTTGCTCTTCGCGGTGCTCGCGAGGTACGTCGTGGCTTGCGACAGGCAGAGCGCGCCCTCGGGGAGGCCCACGCGGTCGAAGGCCTCGGCCGCGGCCACCGCGAGCGGCAACGCCTGCGGGTCCGCATTGCCGACGTCCTCCGACGCGAAGATCACCAGGCGCCGCGAGATGAAGCGCGGGTCCTCGCCGCCCTCGAGCATGCGCGCCAGCCAGTAGACCGCAGCGTCGGGATCGCTGCCGCGCAGGCTCTTGATGAAGGCGGAGATCACGTCGTAGTGCGCCTCTCCCCCCTTGTCGTAGTCGGGCAGGCGCGTGTCGACGGCGGCCTGTACCGCGTCGCGTCCGATCGCGCCGCTCTGCGCGCGCTCCGCGGCATTCTCGAGCAGGGTCAGGGCCCGGCGCGCGTCGCCTTCGGAGAGGCGCGCGAGCAGGCCGAGCGCCTCGTCGTCGATCGCGAGCTCGCGCGCGCCGAGGCCGCGCTCGCGGTCGCCGAGCGCGCGGCGCACCACGCGCGCGAGCGCGGCATCGTCGAGCGGCCGCAAGGTGAAGATGCGACAGCGCGAGCGCAGCGCGGGGATCACCTCGAACGACGGGTTCTCGGTGGTCGCACCGACCAGCACCACGTCGCCGCGCTCCACGAAGGGCAGCAGCGCGTCCTGCTGCGCCTTGTTGAAGCGATGGATCTCGTCGACGAACAGGGCGGTGCGCGCGCCGCGCCGGCGCTCCACGTCCGCCTCGGCGATCGCCTCGCGCAGGTCCTTCACACCCGCCAGCACTGCCGACAGCGCCGCGAAGCGCAGGCCCGCGCGCTCCGCAAGCAGGCGCGCGAGCGTCGTCTTGCCGGAGCCCGGTGGCCCCCACAGGACGAGCGACGGCAGCCGGCCCTCGCCGTGCCAGACGCGTTCGAGCGGGCGCGCGTCGCCGAGCAGGTGCTCCTGACCCTCGAACTCCTCGAGCCGACGCGGGCGCATGCGCTCGGCGAGGGGCGCGTCGCGATCGGCGCCCGCTGCGGCGCGCCGGGACTCGCGCGGGAAGAGCTCCACCACGCGAGTCTAGTCTGACCGTGTACGGCGCGGCATAGCCGCGCCTACGGCTACGCTCGGCTGCGCCTCGCTGCGCGCGCGGAGCACTTGCGGGTCCGTGCCGCGATGGCTGTCGCCAAGCGGCCTCCGCACGCTGCGCGTGCTGCGCGCGCGGAGCACTTGCTGCTCCCGTTCTCGAGGCCCGGTCTGGCTTGCTCGCACCAACCCCCGCGCCTACCTTCGACGGGCGCATGGCGGGGTGGAAGCGCGTCGGGATCGCCGTCAAGGACCCGGCGCAGACCGGCGAGCTGCTCGGGCGCCTCGTTGCACTCCTGCGCGAGCAGCGCCTCGACGTCCTGGTCGAGCAGGCGCCGGGCGCGCCTGCCTCCTTGGCCGCTGGCGCAGTCAGCGCCTCGCGCGAACGCATCGTGGCCGAAGCCGACCTGCTCGTCGTGCTCGGCGGCGACGGCACGGTGCTCGCCGTGGCGCGCGCGCTCGGCGAACGAGCGACTCCGATCTTGGCTGTGAACCTGGGACGCCTCGGCTTCCTGACCGACATTGCGCCCGAGGACGCGGAGTCGGTGCTCGCAGCCGCCCTGCGCGGCGAGTTCGCGCTGCAGACGCGCGCGCGACTCGACGTCCAGCGCACGCGAGCGGGCGGGGCGAAGCCAGCCGCGCTGCAGGTGCTCAACGACGCAGTCTTCACCAAGGGAGCGCCGCTGGCGCGCATGATCGAGCTCGAGGTGCGCGTCGAAGGCGCGCTGGTCACGATCTACCGCTCCGACGGCCTGATCGTGGCCACGCCTACGGGATCCACCGCGTACAACCTCTCGGCAGGTGGGCCGCTGGTCGCTCCCGATCTGCCGGCGATCGTGCTCACCCCGATCTGCCCCCACACGCTGTCGCAGCGGCCGCTGGTGCTGCCCGATCACGTGCGCATCGAGGTCCGCCTGCGCTCGGGAGAGGAGGCCACGCTGACCTTCGATGGACAGGAGAGCGAGGCGCTCGGACCGCGTGACGTCGTGGAGCTCGTGCGCTCGCCGCACCCGGTTCGCTTCGTCACCCCCCCGCGCCATTCTTACTTCGAGACGCTGCGCGAGAAGCTGCGCTGGGGAGCGCC
The DNA here is from genome assembly GCA_964454165.1 of uncultured Myxococcales bacterium. GTDB lineage: Bacteria > Myxococcota_A > UBA9160 > SZUA-336 > SZUA-336 > CAYVQJ01. The sequence continues at coordinate 13,346 of CAYVQJ010000028.1, forward strand.
GTGATCCGCAGGCTGCGCCTGCAGAATCTCGCCGTGATCGAGGAGCTCGAGCTCGAGCTCGAGCCGGGTCTGAATGCGATCACCGGCGAGACAGGCGCGGGGAAGTCGATGCTTCTCGGCGCGCTCGCTTTGCTGCGCGGTCAGCGCGGCTCGGCGGAGCTGGTGCGCGCCGGCGCGACGGAGGCGGCGGTCGAGGCGGTGCTCGAGGGCGCGTCGCTGCTCGAGCGCGCGGTGGCGCTCGGCCTCGCCGAGCCCGGCGACGACGAGCTCCTGGTTCAGCGCACGCTCTCGCGCGAGGGGCGCGGCCGCGTGCAGGTGAACGGCCGGCTCGCGACCACGTCGTTGCTGGCGCAGCTCATCGGCGACTCGATCGAGGTGATCGCGCAGGGCGAGCACCAGCGCCTGCTGCGGCCGGAGGTCCAGACGGCGCTGCTCGACGCTTACGGCGACCTCGTTGCCGAGGCTACCGCCATTGGCGCAGTCCACCGCCAGTGGCGCAATGCCGCGCGCGAGCTCGGCGATCGGCGCGCGCGCGCGGCGGAGCTGGCTCGCCGCGAGGTAGAGCTCCGCCACGAAATCGAGCAGATCGATGCCGCCGCGCCGCGCGAGGGTGAGCAGGAGCAGCTCGCCGGAGAGCGGGCGCGCCTCGCCCACGCCGAGCGGCTGGCGCACGACGTCGCGGAGCTACTGGCGGCGCTCGAGGGTGACGACGGCCCACGCGACCGCGTGGCTGCGATGCAGTCCCGGCTGCGCGGCGCGCTGCGCCTCGATCCGACGCTGGCGCCGGTCGAGCAGGCGCTCGAGCGCGCGCGGCTCGAGCTCGACGACGCGCGCACCACGCTCGAGCAGTACGCCGGATCGCTCGAGGCCGAGCCCGCGCGACTCGAGAAGATCGAGGCGCGACTGCTGGAGCTGCGCCGCTTGCAGTCTCGCTTCGGTCCGAGCGTCGAGGCGATCCTGGCGCACCGCGAGCGCGCGCGTGCGGAGCTGGAGAGTGTCGCCGGCGGGGAAGCGCGCACGGCGGAGCTGGCGGAAGAGTGCGACCGGCTTGATGCAGCCCTCGCCGCCGCCGCCGCTCACCTTGGCAAGGCGCGCGCCGACGCTGCGCGGCGCCTCGAGGCCGAGGTCACCGGCGAGCTGCGCGTGCTCGACCTGGCGAAGGCGAGCTTCGAAGTGCGGCTGGATCCGCTCGAGCCCGGCGAGGAGGGTGCAGCGTGCGGACCCGCGGGAGCCGAGCGCGCGCGCTTCGTGCTGCAGGCGAATCCGGGAGAGCCGGCCGAACGGCTGCGCGGTGGCGCTTCAGGGGGAGAGCTCGCGCGCCTGCTGCTCGCGCTGCGCAACGCACTGCGCGAGTCCGAGCGCGGCTCCGTGCTGCTGTTCGACGAAGTCGACGCCGGCATCGGCGGGCGCACCGCTCGGCGCGTGGGCGAGCGGCTGCGCGCGCTCGGCCGCCATCACCAGATTCTGTGCATCACCCACCTGCCGCAGATCGCGGCGCTCGGCGCCACGCACTACCGGCTGGAGAAGGCCGTGCGCGGTGAGCGCACGCGCACGCACGCGGAACGCCTGCAGGGAGACGCGCGCGTGGACGAGATCGCGCGCATGGCAGGCGGCGGGCGGCTGACCGACGCCGCGCGGGCCCACGCCCGCGAGCTGCTCGGTCTCGGCTGACGCCCGCGTAGATTCGGCTCCACTGCGCCGAAACCCTGAAGAAACAGCCGCTTAGCGCGCCCGTTGCAGGCTTCCGTTGAGGCTTTTGTGACGGCCGTCTTCAAGTTTCCTCCGGGGGGGCCGATGGCCGGGTTAGCTCGCGGGGATACCCCTCACGAGCGCGCAACTCGGACGCCATGGCCCGCAAAGCCAAAGCAGAAGCAGCGACCGTTGCCAGCGCGAGCAAGCCCGCCGGGGCGTTCGTGTGCGTCGAGAGCGGCTTCTACGCGGGTCTCGAGTGGCCGCTCGATCGCGAGTGCACGGTCATCGGGCGCGGGCGCACCGCCGATCTCGTGCTCTCCGAGGCGACCATCTCCCGCGCACACGCCGTCCTCGGCTACGAGTCCGGCAAGGTCTTCGTGGAGGACCTCGGCAGCACCAACGGCACGCTGGTCAACGGCGTGCGCGAGCGCCGGGTCCTGCTCGCCGACGGCGACGAGCTCTCGATGGGGAAGCTCCAGCTCAAGATCCGGGTCGCGCCGGACGCCGGGGCCGCGCATGGCTAGGGCGCCGACGCACGAGGCCGGCGACGCGCTCACGCTGATGCTCGTGCCCGGGCGCAGCGGACAGATCCGCCGCATCACGTTTCCGCGCCGCTGGCTGCGCATGGCGGCCTGGTCCGGCGCGACGCTGGCCCTACTGCTGGTGGCCGGAAGCGTCGACTACGTGCGCGTGCGCGGCAATGCGTCGGAGGTCGACGAGCTGCGCAACGAGACAGCGGAGCAGCGTGCGCAGATCGACGCGTACGCGCTTCGCATGGAGAAGATCGCCGACCAGCTCGGGCGCGTGGGCGAGTTCGACCGTAAGCTGCGCGTGATCGCCAACCTGGAGCCGGGCAACGGCGCGCCGCTGGCGGGCACCGGCGGGATCGAGAGCGATGACGTCGGCCCCGGCGCCGTCGCCGGACTGACGCGAGCGCGTCGGCACGAGCGCCTGATGCGCCAGCTCGACCGCCTGACGGATGCCTCGTCGCGCCAGGGCGAGAGCCTGCAGGCGCTGATTACTCACCTCGAAGGTCAGGCCGCGCGGCTGGCGTCAACGCCTTCGATCGCGCCCGCCAAGGGCTGGACCACCTCGACCTTTGGCTACCGCACGTCGCCGTTCACGGGCTCGCGCGAGTTCCACCAGGGGCTCGACGTCGCGGGTCGCGGCGGCACGCCGATCCTCGCGTCGGGCGACGGCCGCGTGCGCGTCGCCGGCGCGAACGGTGGCCTCGGCACCGCCGTGGTGATCGAGCACGGCTACGGCATCGAGACTCTCTACGGTCACCTCTCCGAGACGCTCGTGCGCCCGGGTGACCGGATCAAGCGCGGCGATCGCGTCGGCCTGATGGGCTCGAGCGGGCGCAGCACCGGCCCGCACCTGCACTATCAAGTGAACGTGAACGGCGTCGCCGTGAACCCCGCGAACTACATCCTCGACTGACGGTATACGCGCGGGAACCGGGACAGTCCCCGGACCGCAACCTATACTGCGGCACCGACCCCCCGGCGATCGGAGGCCGCGATTCGCAACGTGCTCCGCAAGCTCTTCGGCTCGGCGAACGAGCGCGCGCTGCGCAAGATCCGGCCGCTGGTCGCGCAGACCAACGCGCTGGAGCCGGAGGTCGAGAAGCTCTCCGCCGATGCCATGCGCGCCCGCACCGGCGAGCTGCGCGAGCGGGTCGCCAAAGGCGAGTCGCTCGACGCGCTGATCCCGGAGGCGTTCTCGCTGGTGCGTGAGGCGGGGCGCCGCGTGCTCGGACAGCGCCACTACGACGTGCAGCTCCTCGGCGGGATCGTGCTCCACCAGGGCCGCATCTCCGAGATGAAGACCGGCGAGGGCAAGACGCTGGTCTCGACCCTGCCGGCGTACCTGAACGCGCTCTCCGGCAAGGGCGTGCACGTCGTCACCGTGAATGACTACCTGGCGCGCCGCGACGCCGAGTGGATGGGTGGCGTGCATCGCTACCTGGGGCTCGAGGTTGGCTGCATCGTGCACGGGGTCACCGACGCCGAGCGCCGCGACGCCTACGCCGCCGACATCACCTACGGCCAGAACAACGAGTTCGGCTTCGACTACCTGCGCGACAACATGAAGCCCGTGCTCGAGCTGTACGTGCAGCGCGGACACAACTTCGCGATCGTCGACGAGGTCGACTCGATCCTGATCGACGAGGCTCGCACGCCGCTGATCATCTCCGGGCCCGTCGACGACGATCCCGAGAAGTTCCGCAAGGTCGACGGCATCATCCCGCGGCTCGAGCGCGAGCTGCACTACACCGTGGACGAGAAGCAGCGCCAGGTGCTGCTGACCGACGACGGCGTCGGCGAGCTCGAGAAGCTGCTCGGGATCGACAATCTCTACGCGCCCGACCAGATCGACAGCGTGCACGCGGTGCAGAACGCGCTGCGCGCCCACGTGCTGTACCAGCGCGATCACGAGTACGTGGTGCAGGACGGCCAGATCGTGATCGTCGATGAGTTCACCGGGCGGCTGATGTCGGGCCGGCGCTGGAGCGACGGCCTGCACCAGGCGGTCGAGGCCAAGGAAGGCGTGCGCATCCAGCAGGAGAGCCAGACCTACGCCTCGATCACCTTCCAGAACTACTTCCGCATGTACGAAAAGCTCGCGGGCATGACGGGCACCGCGGACACCGAGGCGCCCGAGTTCGCCAAGATCTACAACCTGGACGTGTCGGTGATCCCGACGCACCGGCCGATGATCCGCATCGACCACGCCGACGTCGTCTACCGCACCAGGGACGAGAAGTTCAAGGCGGTCGCCGACGAGATCGCCGAGCTGCACGAGAAGGGCCAGCCGATCCTGGTCGGCACCATCGCGATCGAGACCAGCGAGATGCTCTCCGCGCGGCTCAAGAACCGCGGCGTCCGCCACAACGTGCTCAACGCCAAGCAGCACCAGCGCGAGGCCGAGATCATCGCGCAGGCCGGGCGGCTCGGCGCGGTGACGATCTCCACGAACATGGCGGGCCGCGGCACCGACATCGTGCTCGGCGGCAACCCCGAGATGATGCTGCGCGCGCGCGGCGTCGACCCGCTCGCCCCCGAGACCAAGGACGACCTCGAGAAGCTGCGCGCGGCGTGCGCCGACGAGCGAGAGAAGGTGATCGCTGCCGGCGGCCTGCACGTGCTCGGCACCGAGCGCCACGAGGCGCGGCGCATCGACAACCAGCTACGCGGGCGCTCCGGCCGCCAGGGCGACCCCGGCTCTTCGCGCTTCTTCCTGTCGCTCGGCGACGAGCTGATGAAGCGCTTCGGCGGCGACCGCATCGCGCCGCTGATGAAGCGGCTGGGCATGGAAGAGGGCGAGGCGATCGAGCACCGCATGGTGACGCGCGCCATTCGCAACTCGCAGGGCAAAGTCGAGGCGATGAACTTCGACGCGCGCAAGCGCCTGCTCGAGTACGACGACGTGATGAACCGCCAGCGCGAGAGTGTGTACCGCTGGCGGCGCCATGTGCTGGGCGCCGAGTCGCTGCGCGAGGACTACCTGGAGCTAGCGCACGGCCTGGCCGACGAGATCGCCCTGGACTTCGTCCCCGAGCGCGGCGACCCGGATCTCGAAAGCCTGGTGCGCGCGGTGGAGCAGCAGTTCGGCGTGAGGCTCGATCCCGCCGATCCGGAGCTCTTGCAGCACGAGCCTGCGCAGGCCCGCGTCCGGGCGCGGGTGGACGCGAAGCTCGACGAGCAGGTCGGCCGCTTCGCGGAGCTGGCGGAGCGCGCCCCCGACCTGCGGGTGCCGACGTTCGACGAGATCGCCCGCGCGATCCTGCTGCAGCGGCTCGACGGGCAGTGGAAGGATCACCTGCTGGTGATGGACCACCTGAAGGAGAGCGTCTCGCTGCGCGGCTACGGCGGCGAAGATCCCCTGCGCGTCTATCAGAAGGAGGGCTACCAGCGCTTCGCGGAGATGGACGCGCGCATCAAATCGCAGGCGGTAGAGCAGCTCTTCCGCGTGGTCGTCGAGCAGCCGACCGAGGAGCGCCTGCGCCAGATCCGCGCGGCCGAAGAATCGCGGCGGCGCTCGCTCGAGCAGCGCCTGCGCGAGCAGCACGCGCCGGCGCAGGTCGTCGGGCAAGGTGCGGTGGCGGCAAAGCCCGCGGCGCAAACGGTCGAGCGCGCCGTGCCGAAGGTCGGCCGCAACGAGGTGTGCCCCTGCGGCTCCGGAAAGAAATACAAAAAATGCCACGGACGCTCCTAGAGACGCAGCGATCGGGCCCGCTTGGTCGCGTCCGGTTCTGACAGTTCGCCCCGTTTTGGTCCTCCGGCCCAAGCTCCCCGAGAATGACCCTTGACAATTTACCCGCCTCGCGCCGAAAGTGGCGGTGTGAGACTCGCGATCCGCAACAAGAGGAGATGGTGCAATGCTGAGACTGGGCGAGCCGAAGCGTAGGCAGAGCCTCGCACTAGCAGGACTGCTAGGAGCATTGCTGTTCTTGTCGACCGGTGCTTGGGCGCAGGGCGACGCCTTCGTCGAGGGCTACGTGTTCAACAAGAATATCGGTGTACCGCTGCAGGGCGCCGCCGTAACTCTCAGCGTGCTCGTGGAACCTTCTCAGGACTTCCGCTCCTTTTCCGATGGCAACGGGTTCTACAGCTTCAAGGTGCCGACGACTCTAGGCTTGGTCGCACTCAACGCGACCTGCGGCACGGGGGAGAGAACCGCGGTTAGCGGGCACTCGCACCTCGTCGATCTTCGCGAGGGCACGATCCGACGAGACCTCTACATCGATGTCGGATGGCGTCGTACGTTCAGCCAGTGTCTGAGCGCGGGGCCTTTGTTCGAGCGGAGGTGAAACATGTTTCGCGAGCGCGCCGCGCATCCTTCTGCCAAGTCAGCGGGACGGACCGAATTGGAACGCGGCTTCCGGAGTTTTGCGAGGTCCTTGGGGGTGGTACTTGTGCTGGCCACAAGCACAGCTGCCGTGAGCGATGTCTTCGCACAGCAGTTCGAACTGACGTCGAGTGCAGTGCAGCAGATTGAGGCTCTCTTGCGGGAGAAGGCCGCGCGAAGTCAATCTGAACGCAAGGTCGACTCGCAGCTCATCTATGCAAGTCGCTTGCGGGCCGGTATTCCCATCGCGGCGGAGTTGACTGCGCTCCGTTCCGCGACCTCGGTCGATGGCGAAGGCCGCGCCCTGGTCGACATCGACGCCGTCGTGAGCGGCACGCTTCTCGAGCGAATTCGGGAGTTGGGCGGCGCTGTTGTGAACTCTGTCGCGGAGTACGGGGTAGTCCGCGCGAACCTCCCCGTCGCGCGGATCACCGAGTTGGCGGCACGAGTAGACGTTACCTCGATTCGGCCGGCGGCGACTCCCCTCATTCTCAAGATCAATACGACGCAAGGGGATGTCGCGCACCGAGCGAACGCAGCGCGCTCGGGTTTTCTGGTAGCCGGCACCGGCGTATCCATCGGCGTCCTGTCTGACGGTGTTGGTTCGTTAGCGCAAGTCCAAGCGTCTGGAGATCTCCCAAGCGTAACGGTTCTCCCTGGGCAGGCCGGGTCCGGGACCGAGGGCACGGCCATGCTGGAGATCATCTATGATCTCGCCCCCGGTGCGAACCTCTTGTTCGCGACCGGCGGCGGGGGTGCGGCTGTCCTCGCACAGAATATCGGCGCGCTGCGGAGCGCTGGCGCTCAGATCATCGTCGACGACGTCCTGTATGCAACCGAGGCCGTGTTTCAAGACGACATCGCAGCTCAGGCAGTGAATACTGTCACAGCCGGCGGCGCACTCTACTTCTCCGCCGCTGGGAACGCCGGGAACCTGAACGACGGGATTTCCGGTGTCTGGGAAGGTGACTGGCTGTTTTCGGGTCTGTTCTTTCTTGGACTGTACCCCGCGCACTCGTTCGGGGGCGGGGCAGTCACTGACCAGATCACGGTAGACCCTCCGCTGGCGATCACCCTGCAGTGGTCCGACGCGATTGGCGGGTCTGCGAACGACTATGATCTCTACATTCTTGATCCGTCGGGCACCAGCATCGTCCACGCCTCGACGAATGTGCAGGACGGCAACGATCCCCCTTTCGAGGGTATCGACTCAACCACCTTCAACCACGCAGGGTATCGAGTTGTTGTCGTGCGCTTTGCGGGGAGTGATCGCTTTCTACATGTCAACACCATCGGTGGAAGACTCGCGCTCAATACAGCCGGTCAGACATTCGGTCATTCGTCTGCGATCAACGCGTTCAGCGTGGCCGCTGTCGAAGCTGCGGACGCTGGTGGGCCAGGAGGCGTCTTCAACGGGACCGAGCCGGTGGAGACCTTCAGTTCTGACGGACCTAGGCGCGTGTTCTACCAAGCGGACGGGACGCCGATCACCCCAGGAAACTTCCTATCGACCGGAGGGGCAGTCCGGCAGAAGCCGGATATCACAGCCGCCGACTGCGTAGCGACGGCGACGCCGGGCTTCTCGGTCTTCTGCGGGACCTCCGCCGCGGCCCCACATGCGGCCGGGATCGCCGCGCTGATGCTCGATGCGGGAGGGGTAGGGTCCACCACCGCAGCCGAGGTCAGGACCGGCTTGACGAGCACTGCGTTGGACATCGAGGTTTCGGGGGTCGACCGTGACTCCGGCTTCGGGATCATCGAGGGGTACGCCGCGGTTCGAGCTGTCAACGACTTCGACGGCGACGGGCTAGCGGACCTCCAAGACAGCTGCCCCACAGTCGTCAACTCGGGGCTCGACGAAGACGCCGACGGTGTGGACAACATCTGCGATACTTGCAAGCTGAGAACGCTCCTCCAGCTCCAGCTTGGGCCGAACCCCGTGTTCACGGGATCGATGACGAACCGCAGGACGGTCAGTGGCCAGCTCGACGACGACTCGGACGGCGTCGGAAATCACTGCGACTTCGACCATGATCAAACAGGGGCGGTCATCACTGCAACCGATTTCAACCATGAGAAGGCGTCGGTTTCGAAGCTGGTCTCGACGAGCGTTTGCGGGACCATTGGAACGATGCGCTGCGGGATTTTCGACCTCACAGGCGCCGGGTCAGTAATCGCCGCAGACGATTTCAACAAAGAGAAGGCCGCAGTCTCCGGCATAATCACATCCGACCCGCAGACGGCGATGGCGTGCGGGAACGCTTGCAAGGGACCCTTTAGCGGTCCCATCGGATCCGGGACGGAGGTACTTGGGAAAGCAATCTGCGTCGGAGTGGGGTGCTAGAGATGAAAAACACACTTCGCCTGCTAGTCATGTTGCTGACTCCGACGGCCGCTGCTTCCGCGGCGATCGAAAACTGGTGCACGGAGGCCGAGCAGGTCGGGGAAGTGCTGCCGAGTCAGGCTTGTGCACAGTACCTTGACCTTCAAGGTCAGATCGGAAGCATCGCCGCCCCGTGCTGGGAGTTGATTCCCGGGGACCTTCCCGTCGAGAACTGGCTCGCGGAACGGGATCGGTGCGAGTCGGAAGCTCACCTCGCTGTGTGCGGGATGCCACGCTGCTACTGAAGTGAAGGGCTTCTCAGTTCCGGGATTTCGCGCCGCGGGGGTGCACTGCGGGGTCAAGAAGCGCGGCGAGCTCGATCTCGCGCTGATCGTCTCCGATCGACCCGAGACCACCGCGGCGGGCGTGTTTACGCGCAGCCGGTTTCCGAGCGCGCCCGTCCTGGTGTCGCGACCGCGGCTGCGCGCTGGGCGGGCGCGGGCGATTGTCGCCAACAGCGGCGTCTCGAACGTGGCGCGCGGCGCCGAGGGGCTGCGCAACGCGCGCGAGATGACGTCGCTCGCGGCGCGCGCGCTCGGCGTGCGGGCGCCCGAGGTGCTGGTCGCGTCGACCGGCGTGATCGGCCGCGCGCTGCCGATGCCCGCGATCCGCGCGGGCATCCCGCGGGCCGCCGAGTCGCTGGCGACGAGCGGCTGGGAGGCCGCGGCGCGCGCGATCATGACGACCGACACGCGTCCCAAGCTCGCGCGCGCTCGCGGGCGCGCCGGCTCGTTCGTCGGGATCGCCAAGGGCGCCGGCATGATCATGCCCGACATGGCGACCCTGCTCGCCTTCGTCGCGACCGACGCCGCGGTCGAGCCCGCGTTCCTGCGCGAGACGCTGCGTGAGGTCGCGGACGAGAGCTTCAACCGCCTGACGATCGACGGCGAGTCGAGCACGAGCGA
>CAYVQJ010000029.1:0-3287 GCA_964454165.1 uncultured Myxococcales bacterium
CCACCACCACCACCCCCACCCCCACCCCCACCCCCGCCTCCACCTCCGCCCGCCGACGCGACGACGCTGACGCTCTACCCGATCGGACCGGAGCTGTGGCAGCTCACGCTCGCGACGAACGCGAACGCCGACGCCGGGGGCATCATCGGGCTCACGGACGTCGACGCGATCGATTACACGCCGTCGCAGCTCTGCGACGGAGTGAATCTCGGCTGCGCGATCATCGATGGAGACGACATCGGCGACCCGGCGACGCTAGGGAACGCCTACCTGCGTCTGACTGTCTCGACGCCCGGAGCTTTGGGCCCGACCTCCTACGCCCGCGAGCTCGGTCTCCTCGCCGCGCTCGATCCCGGCTTCACGCTGGAGGGCATCGGCGTGATAACCGGGGGCCCGGACTCCACCGGCCTCCCGGGCACGGTCAGCTTCGTCGAATATCCGCCGCGACCCCGCGACACCTACACGGAATTCGCGCTGCTCGAGATCGGCCCCGAGCTCTGGGCACTCACCATCGAGAGCGACGGCAACCTCGACGCGGGAGGGACGATCGGAATCATGTTCGCGGATGCCCTGGACTGGGATCCGGCGCCGGCCTGCGAGGGCGGAGATCTAATCTGCGGGGTCGTCGACGGCGACGACCTCGGTGATCCGCGTACCGCGGGCGCGCTCTATCTCCTCTTTGCCGTCGTGACCAGCGGCGCCCTGAACCCCGTTCCCGGCAACCTCCTGGTACTCGGCACCATCGCCGCGGCGAACCCGCGTCTGACTCTCCTGGGAATCGGCGGGCTCTACGGTGGCGCAGACGTGAGCGGCTTCCCGGGCGAGACCCGCCTGCGCACCTACAATCTGGTGCCCGAGCCTCCTGGCGCTGCATTCCTCTTGATGGGACTCGGCGCTCTGGCGATCGCGCGGCGGCGGCGAGAACGACGCTGACTCACCTCGCCTTGGCGATTACCTCGCGGGCATAGGTTTCCAGGTAGCGGCGCTTGGCATCGAGCGACGACGTGGGACCGAGCGTGTAGAAGAACGGGTAGCTGACCGTCGCGGTCATCCCCTGCTCCTCCAGCCGCCGCAGAGTGTCTGCGTCCGCCGGCGCGGAGAGTGGGACCAGCAGCTCGAAGGGATCGCGCTCGCGGCCGGCGTCGCGGCGCAGGGCGCGCAGGCGCGTGAGCAGCGCGGGCACCTGCGCTGGATCGTCGCCCGATCCCATCCAGCCGTCGCCGAGCCGCGCTGCCCGACGCAGTGCGGCGTCGCTCGCGCCGCCGACCCAGACCGGCACCGGCGCGGGCGGCGCGGGGCTCGTCTGCAGCCGCTCGAAGTCGAAGAAGCGGCCGTGATGCTCGACCATGCCGCCGCGCCAGAGCTTGCGCAGCACCTCGATCGACTCGTCCATGCGCGCGCCGCGCGTCTTCCACTCGACGCCGAGCGCGTCGAACTCCTCGCGCATCCAGCCCGCGCCGACGCCGAGCACGAAGCGGTTGGCCGAGAGCACGCCGAGCGTGGACGTGGCCTTGGCCACCTCGAGGGGATGCCGCAGCGGCAGGATGTAGACCATCGTCGCGAAGCGCAGGCGCGTCGTGACCGCAGCCATCGCCGCCACCGCCGACCACGGCTCGGGCCACGGCGTATCGGCGGCGAAGCCCGGCCGCCCGTCGGGCGAGTACGGGTACTTCGAGGCGAGCTTCTCGGGATAGAACAGGTGATCCGAAACCAGGATCCCTTCGAAGCCGAGCTCGTCGCAGCTGCGCGCGATCGCGACGAGCTGCTCGGGCTCGGTGAACGAGACGGATTGCCAGAACTTCACGGCCTGTCCTCCGGAGCTGCGGGGCCGGAAACCGCCGCGAGTGGACGCGGCGACGGGCTGTAGACGCGGTCCCCCTGCTGCGAGCCGTCGAGATTCGCGGCGTTCGCCGCCGCGAAGAACGCGACCGGACCCACGTCCGTCGCCGGCGCGACCCATTCGAAGCGCCAGAGCGCGCCGCCCGCACTGCCCGGCGCCGTCCCGGCGAGCGTATGGCCGAGGTACTGGCGCTCGCTGTCGATGCCGACGCTGCGCTGCGTGTTCGTGGGATCGGTCACGACGAGCTCGCCGGCAGCCGCGAGCGTGGCCGTCGCGAGCGCCGTGAGCTGGAAGCCAAAGCGCTGCAGGACGGGATCGGAACTCGACACCGAGAGGTGTAAGGCGTAGCGCTGCCCGGGTCGATAGCGCGCGGGCAGGCCATCGAGCGCGAGCCCGCCCGCCCCGTCCGGGTTCAGCGCCGAAGTCGAGTGGCAGCCGACGCAGGTAGGCTCGACCCCCTCGGGGCCTGGTGCGCCCGTCGTTCCGGGCAGTGCGCCGCTGGACGAACCCAGCGCCGCGCACGCGAGAGCCGCGAAGCAGTACCGGCCCGGGAGTATGACCGTGCGCGACACCGCCGGATTAGAACACGTTGCACCCCGGCCGTGAACGCGCGCGCGAGTCGACTTTCGAATCCGGTCGTGTACGATGCGGCCGGCTAACAGCGCCCGGGCGCGTGCCTATCAGGATCTACGAGGAGGGGAAAAATGCGCCAGTCGTGTGCGGTGTTGCTTGCGTGCTGTGTTCTCGTCGCGTCTGGCTGCGCGAACCCGCCGATCAAGGCGAGCAAGGCCCTGTGCATGACCGTTGGCGCGGCGATCGGCGGTGGCGGCGGTGCGGCTGTGCGGCACCAGCGAAACGACGCCGATGGCACTGACGAGATCGGCGCCGGCGTGATCGGCGCGATCGGAGGCGCCGCCCTCGGCTACCTGCTGTGCGGCGAGCCCGCGGCGGCGAAGCCCATGCCCGCGGCGGCCCCGGCACCCGCACCTGCTCCCGCGCCCGCTCCTACCGCGCGCCGCATCGTGCTGCGCGGCGTGAACTTCGACTTCGACAAGTCGGTGATTCGCGACGACGCGGCCGTCATTCTCGACGAGGCGGCATCGATTCTGAACGAAAGCCCGGGAGTGCGCATCGAGGTGGCGGGTCACACCGACGCGACCGGCGCGGACGAGTACAACCAGGGCTTGTCCGAGCGCCGCGCGCAGTCCGTCGTGGACTACCTCGCAGGCAAGGGCGTGTCGGCCGGACGCCTCGACGCAGCCGGCTACGGCGAGTCGAAGCCGGTCGCCGACAACGCCACGCGCGACGGCCGGGCACAGAACCGGCGCGTCGAGCTCAACGTCCAGCAGTAAGAGAGGATCCGCATGCTTCGCTCGGTCTCCGCACGTTTCGCGATGGCTCTTCTGACGCTTTCGATCGCTGGCTGCGCTAACCCGCCGATCAAGGC
>CAYVQJ010000030.1:0-45050 GCA_964454165.1 uncultured Myxococcales bacterium
GTGTCGCTCGAGCGCGAGCTGCTCCGAGCGTGGCACGAGGACGAGCGCGGCCAGGGCTTCGAGCTGGCCTACGTGCTGCCCGGCCTCACGCGCGTGGTGCAGGCCGCGGGGCGCCTGATCCGCTCCGAGCGCGTCTTCGCAACCCCGTGAGGCCCCGCGCAGTATGATCCCTCCCAGGAACGAGGAGATCTCCGTGGGCAACACGCTTTCCGACGATGCGAAGTCGCTCCTGCCCGACGCGATCGCGCTGCGGCGCAAGATCCACGAGCACCCCGAGCTCGGCCTCGAGCTGCCGCGGACGCGCGAGGCCGTGCTCGGCGCGCTGCGCGGGCTGCCGCTCGAGATCTCGACCAGCGCGCGCACGAGCGGCGTCGTCGCCACGCTGCGCGGCGCGCGGCCGGGTCCCACGCTCCTGCTGCGAGCCGACATGGACGCGCTGCCGATGCCCGAGGACACCGATCTGCCGTTCAAGTCGCGCGTTCCCGGCGCGATGCACGCCTGCGGCCACGACGCGCACGTGGCGATGCTCGCCTGCGCGGCGCGCCTGCTCGCGTCTCGTTCCTCCGAGCTCTCCGGCAACGTCAAGTTCATGTTCCAGCCGGGAGAGGAGGGCCACCACGGCGCGCGTGTGATGATCGAGGAGGGCGTGCTCGACGGCGAGCCGCGGGTCGACGCCGCGTTCGCGATCCACATCTTCCCGGTGATTCCCTGCGGCATGGTCGCCACGCGCCCCGGGCCGCTGCTCGCGGCCGCGGACGAGTTCGAGATCGAGCTGGTCGGACGCGGCGGACACGCCTCGATGCCGCACGACTGCATCGACCCGATCCCGGTCGCGTGCGAGGTGGTGCAGGCGCTGCAGACGTTCGTCACACGGCGGGTCAACGCGTTCGACCCGGCGATCATCACTGTCGGTCGCATCCGCGCCGGCACGACCTACAACGTGATTCCCGAAACCGCTGAGCTCTGCGGCACCATCCGCACGGTGTCTCCCACCGCGCGTCGCCTGGTGCACGAGGGGATCGAGCGCGTCGCGAAGGGCATCGCGGCGGCGCACGGCCTCGAAGCGCGCGTGAAGCTCGAACTGGGCTACCCCGTGACCGTGAACCACCCGGGCTTCACGCACTTCGCGCTCGACGTGGCCGGCGACCTGGTCGGCCGCGAGCGTGTGATCGAGCAGCCCGCCCCCGCGATGGGCGCCGAGGACTTCTCCTACGTGCTCGAGCGCGTCCCCGGCGCGATGATGATCCTCGGCGTGCGTCCCGAAGGTGTGGAACGCCCCGCTCCGTGCCACTCCAACCGCATGCTCCTCGACGAGCAGGGCATGGCGACCGGCATCGCCCTCCACGCCGCGATCGCCACCCGCTTCCTCGACGGCGAGCAGCGCGTGTTCTGATCGCCTGTCGGCTTCGGCGATCCGGGCTGCTAGCGCGGGGGCATCACGCGAACGGTGCCGACGCCTTGGATCGACCGGCTGGCGTCCGGGGGGGTGCGGCTGAGGAGTTCCCAACGTCGAATGCGCTCATTGTGCTGGCAAATCGTCCGATCCCGATAATCGACTTGTTCGCCGGCCCCGGCGGGCTGGGCGAGGGTTTCTCCGCGCTGGGGAAACCCGAAGGCAGGCCGCGGTTTGACATTCACCTCTCCATCGAGAAGGACCCGATTGCCCACCGGACCTTGGAACTGCGATCGTTCTTTCGTCAGTTCCCGCACGGGGAATCTCCCAGCGAATACTACCTGTACGTGCGCGGCCGATTGAACCGCGAGGAACTCTTTCGTGCGAACGCCAACGCGGCCGGCGCCGCTTCCCGCGAAGCCTGGTGGGCAGAACTGGGCAAGGCGGATACCGCCGAGGTTCGGGACCGTATCAAGACGGCGCTCGGCAGCGCAGACCCGTGGGTTCTGATCGGCGGCCCGCCTTGTCAGGCATATTCGCTCGTCGGCCGCTCCCGGAACAAGGGCATCGACGGATATCGTCTGGCTAACGATCCCCACGCACGGCTCTACCTTGAGTACCTCCAGATCATTGGCGACTTTTGGCCGGCAGTGTTCGTGATGGAGAACGTCAAGGGCCTGCTTTCGTCGAGAATCGACGGCGAACTGGTCTTCGATGACATCCGCCAGGATTTGGTCGATCCCGCCGAAGCCCTGCGCCGCCATTGCCGCACGCGACGCAACGCCAAAGCACACACATACACGCTTCGCGCCCTCACCCGCGACGGACTGTTCACGTCGCCCTCTGATTTCGTGATTCGCGCGGAGCAATTTGGCATACCGCAGTCACGCCATCGGGTCATCATCATTGGCGTTCGCGACGACTTGAGTGCCGGCACCTTGCCGATTCTCACGCCGCGTGCCGGGCCCTCAGTTCAGCAGATGATCCAAGACCTGCCACCGCTACGCAGCGGCTTGTCCAAGGAAACCGATGACGTGGCTTCCTGGATCGGAGCGGTGCTCGACGTGTGCCGGCCATCCCGGCTTCGAGCGTTCCGTGGACAACTTGATGA
Organism: uncultured Myxococcales bacterium; assembly: GCA_964454165.1. GTDB lineage: Bacteria > Myxococcota_A > UBA9160 > SZUA-336 > SZUA-336 > CAYVQJ01. The sequence continues at coordinate 2,505 of CAYVQJ010000030.1, forward strand.
TCAGGTGAGGCAGCGATTGGCGGAGATGCCTGCTCGTGCGACAAGCATGGCTGGTCTCGGCCGTGGCGCAGAGTTCATCAAACACAAACCGCGCGTTCAATATGAGCAAGATTGGTTTGTGGACAACCGATTGCAAGGCGTCTGCAATCACAGCACGCGGGCGCATATACGATCCGATCTTCAGCGCTACCTCTTCGCCGCCATTTACGCAGACGTTCATCAGCGGTCGCCGGGGCTGGCAGACTTCCCACGGGAGCTTCGGCCCAATCACCAGAACGTCAGCGATGCACTAAATGGCGCCACCTTTGCGGATCGATTTCGCGTGCAGCATCGCTACCGATACTCGACGACGGTTACCTCGCACATCAGCAAGGACGGCCACTACTACATCCACTATGCCCCGGATCAGTGTCGCAGCCTGACAGTGCGCGAGGCGGCCCGCCTTCAGACCTTCCCTGACACCTACTATTTCGACGGACCGCGCACGGCCCAGTACGCACAGGTTGGAAACGCGGTCCCTCCGCTGCTCGCACGACAGATCGCGGAATGTGTGTATGAGTGTTTGACGACCTGATGGACACTATCAGCAAACCACACCGCAGTTGGAACATGTCGCGAATCCGGTCTCGCGACACCAAGCCCGAGCAGGCTGTGCGATCCGTACTGCACCGCCTTGGATTTCGCTTTCGGAATGACTCTGGCCGACGAATAGCCGGGAGGCCGGACGTTGTCTTGCCGAAGTACCGAACCGTGATTTTTGTTCACGGCTGTTTCTGGCACCGGCATGCCCGGTGTCGCTTCGCGTACACACCAAAGTCTCGAAAGGATTTTTGGAGCAAGAAGTTCGGGAACAACCAAAGGCGCGACGCCATCGTGAAGCGACGGCTGAAGCGAGAGGGCTGGCGCGTGATCGTGATCTGGGAGTGCGAGATCACCCGAACGGACGAATTGGCATTGGCGCTCGAGAAGATACGATCGCAGCAACCTACGAAGGAGGGCCGTATGCAAAACCAACCCGCGCTTTGCGAAATGCCGTCAACGCCTGAGTGCGCCCAGTATGTCCGGCGGCTGACGCGCTGGATCGGTCCCGGGTTCCACCCGGACACGCGCTTTCGCGACTACACACGAGATGACGGCGAGCGGTGCTTTGATGCTCGCACATGCGCCGCACTTGAGGTCGATTTCGCGCGGGCATGGGATACCTTGAACCGCGCTGGCATCGAAATCTACAGGGTCGCCTTACCTGTCCAACAGCGAATGTTGCGCTCTTGAGTTCGTTGTCGCGCCCGCACGCCTCATGACGTTGTTGCGGCGCGGAAACGGTCAAACTCTCGCGGTAGCTTTGCCAGAATATCGATGGGGGGCATCCAGTATAGGTCCCAAGTCACATCAAACTGATTCAGGACATCGGCGAGCCGACGCGCCGATCCCCCACCCTTGCCAGCGGCCCCGCGTCTGAATGTGCCAGATCGGGGATCGAAGTAGATCGTAGTTGCCAGTTCCACTGCGTGAGGGTTCGTGATGATCTCCTGTCGCGAGACGATCTGCTCCACGATGTCACCCGGCTTGTGCAGTGGACCGCAGAGCAGCACGAGGGCGCGATCCGGGTTGCCACGGTGAGCGCGGAGCACGCGATAGGGTCCGGCTAGGAGATGACGGTAGTATTTTTGGTAGTTGCTTACTGCCGGTATGTACCGTGCTTGCTCGCGCACCTTCCGGCGGCCGTGCCCGTCCGGTGGGCAGACCTGATCGAAGTAGAAGAGACTGAGCCACGCCCACAGGCCGGCGTCGCGCTCCACATCGCAGCCGGTTACGCCCGGCAGGATGCCGTCCAAGAAGCGGGCGGCTTCCATACGGCTCGCGAACTGCCGCGCCTGTACTTCCGGCCCTGGTGGGACGGGGATCACGCACGCGGCATTCGTAAGCAGGTCTGTGGGAATGGCGAGGGCAGGGTCCGTCGACAATGCGTCGAGGAACCGGCCGAACCGGTTGATCCCTTCGTCGTTGAAGCGGTGCAGTTTCATGCGTTGGCCTCCGCGAGAAGTCCCTTGTAGTGTTCCAGCATCTGGTGCTGCCGGGTGAAGGACTCTACGGCGCTGGTGATCCACTCACCCCACTCGTCGTCGTCACCGCTGGTCAGCGGCGGGTCAACTACCCCGGGCAGCCCGGCGGCGAACATCAGCCACCGGCAGCGCCAGTCGTCCGCGTCGTCCATAACACGCGTCTCCTCGACCTTGTAGACGTGCCACAGTACGTGCCGCATGGCCGCCGGATAGACCAGCGAACGGAACAGAGGCGATGCTGCGACAGCCTTCCAGTCATCGACGCGCGAGTTGACGAGCAGGACCGGACCTTCCGCCCCGCTGATAGCGACGCGCCACACCTCTTGGCCGAGGTCTTCGGGTGCCGGTGGCAGCAGTGGAATTCGGTTGTCCGGCTGTTCCTCGTCATCCGAGACCGGGATGCGGTCCCCCTCGGCCAGCAGCACCCCCGCTCGATCGCCCGTCGAAGTCACCTTGACCCGGAAGAGCATGCTGTCACGGCTGGCGAATTCGGTGAGTCGCCTAGCGACGTTGCCGGGTGGCCGGGGCGCGCCCACCGTGCCGTACGGGAACCGCATGAAGGTCGTCTGCCGGTACGCCTCCACATGCACTTGCGCATCAGACGGCAACTCGTAGTCCGCGAGGTTGAGGGTGGCATCGAACGTCAGCATGCCGTCGGAATCAGGAAGGACAAAGAAGCGTGCATCCTCGCGCACGATTCTCATGCGCCCCGTGGAGTTGATGCGTCTAATCGACATCAGCCGCCTCCTTCACCTCAGCCTTGACGTACAAGTCGCGGTCGGGATCAAACCCTGTCACCTCGAAGTTGAACCCGGCACGCTCTACGGCGATCAACATCTGATTGCCGGATGCGGTCTTCACCTCAACCCCACTCACCTGCGCGTCAAAGCGAACCGGTGAGCGGCCAAGATCAAAATCCGCCTCGTGGTACTTCCGCAGGGGATTCCCGCGGCGAACGTCGTAGGCGACGCGGATGTCGATGCACGGCGGAAGCGGCGCCTGCGGATCGCCTGCGCGGATGGCAAAGCCGCCCCGCAGCTTGTCGATGCGGAAGCGTCGAGGCCTAGCCTGGGGAAGGGGAGGCATTGTCGACGGCTCACCAACCGGCTTCGGTCGTAGCTTGCGCCGGCGGCCGGGCACGTTCTCTTCGTCTTCCGGCGGCGCTGGGACGGAGAAGAAGTCAACCGTAATGGTCGGGTCGGGCTGCTGCTCAGCCTGGTTGATGACGCGGAGCAGCTGGGACACGCTCAGCCGGACGAACTTGATCGCCCCAGGGCCGAACTTGTACTTGCCCTTGAAGTTGCTGGTCTCCTGATTCCATTGCGTGTGTGCAGGGGTTTCGGCGTCGCGCAAGAGAGTCGCAAGCGGGCGGTCCTCGACGATGACGAGGGAGCGGACCTGAGAAATCCGGGGCGACTTCACGTCAGAGATCAGCAGTTCATCGCGGATGAAGACAGGCCTCTCGCTATCCTCCTCGCTGTGCTCGAGGAACACGTTGAAGAACGTATCCTGGGCGCCGGTGCTCCGAGGATGAACCGCCATCGGCACGCGAAGAGCAACACGGTGGCGTTGAGCCAAGGCAGCGCGAATTTGATTGATGACTTCGGGCGTCACCAAGTCCGCAGACCATCCCTGAGCGCCATCGGAGGCAGGGGCGACAAGCGACAGGAACTCAGCGGGCGTACGGGTCTGTGCCCACTCGGCCAGCTTGATGAGCGGCAGCAGTTCCAGCGCCAGGCTTCCTCCTATCGACTCCACCTTTCGCATGATGGAACTGGCGGTCAAGGCGATCTCCTCGCCCGGCGTTGCGATCGTCATAGACAGGTGGCCCATGAGAATCGGGTAGAAGAAACCCCGAAGCACTGCCACAATTGCCTTGTCGCAGTTCATGCCTTCGTCGGCGTCCGTCCCGTACCACGGCACGACGATGGACAACCCGCTCTCACCCTGGCGCTTGATGCGGAAGTCGCTCCGAAAATCCGCGAGCGTGGCAGGGTCGCCGCTCGGCAGCATGAAGCCGTCCTGCCGTGGCAGCCCGAAATACCCGTCGGACTTGTAAGACTGTCCGTTGACGCAGTGATATTTGAGGACCGATCGGCCCAGAAGCAATTGCTTGTCATCATCGCTGCGGACGGTCAACCCGATGTAGCTGCTGATGCGGCTGGCGCGGGGGAAGACGGTCTTACCGACGCCCCAGCTTCCGCGATCTTGATCGCCCTTATCGGAGTGTCCCTCCGCGCGAAAGAAGTTGAGGAAGTGGTTGGTGACGCCGTCAACGACGCGATGCTCTTCGGCATCGCCGGTCAGGCCGATCGTGCCGAAGTCCTCGAACACGAGGAACGGGCACGGGTCGTCGTCGGCCGGCTGGTTCCGCAGACCATTGCCGGGCACCATCAGATGAGGCCAGAGGGAACTGAACCACCGCCGGGCGCGCCGCGCCGGCAGGGCACCCACGGCATCGGACAGGAAAATGCGGGCCTGCGCCGTCTGCCGCGACCCGTCCGCCTTCTTCTTCCGCGCGTCAAGTGTGTTCTGGATTCCTTCTCGGATCAGCGCATCCGTCACGTCTCCCACCGCCTCGGTCGAGAAAAACTCACCGGCAATCGGGTTGTGGATCGGATCGGTCGCCTGTTGAAAATAAAATTGCCAAGTTGCAGACATCTTGCACTCCATCGTCCCACCACAAGTGGCGCTTGGCAAAGGCAAGCCCAGAGCTGGACTTGAGATATTGTTCAAGCTCTTCGAGCCTCTGCTCACCTGCGAAGCAAGTCCACCGAGGTTCCGGCGCTCGCCGCGGCGCCGCTGCAGCTGGTCATGGGGGGGCCCATGCAGGTGCCGCGCCCGAGGAACGAGTGGCGGTTCAAGTCGAGGTCGACGCCCCCGCTGCTGATCGTGATGAGCTGGTTAGTCGGAGCCGGGGTCGGCGCGATCAGGTTGGAGGTCAGCTTGTGTTGGCCGCCGCTGGCGATCGCCACGGGGAAGGCCGCCTAGCTGCTAGAGCAGCCGGCAAGCGCTCAGGCCTAGCAGCTAAGCTGAGCTAGCGCGTTTCTTCCGATCCGCGACGACAACCCGACGCTCCACGCATCCGTGACCATCATCGCGCTGATCGGAACCAATCTGCGCATCGGGAGCGATCGGCGGCGCGCTCGGCGCCTACGCGCGTCTCTACCCGCGCGCGCGTTCACGTCCTTGGCTTGTTCTTCATCTTCGTTCGGCGCTTCGTCGTGCCTGCTGCCGCCGCGCTCGGGATCTGGTTCGCCCTGCAAATCGTGAGCGGGCTACCAGCGCTGGGCTCGCCTGCTGCGGGCGGCGTCGCGTTCTGGGCGCACGTCGGCGGACTCGTTGCGCCCAGCCCGCGCCCGCGATGGGCGCCGAGGACTTCTCCTACGTGCTAGAGCGCGTGCCCGGCGCGATGATGATCCTCGGCGTGCGCCCCGAGGGCGTGGAGCGCCCGGCGCCCTGCCACTCCAACCGCATGCTCCTCGACGAGCAGGGTATGGCCACCGGCATCGCCCTCCACGCCGCGATCGCCACCCGCTTCCTCGACGGCGAGCAGCGCGTGTTCTGATCGCCTGTCGGCTTCGGCGATCCGGGCTGCTAGCGCGGGGGGCATCACGCGAAGGCTCAGCAAGCCGGCCCGCTGCAGGTCGGCTTGCCCGGCACGTTCCACGGCGGCTTGCAGACCGCGCCGCAGCTCGGCCCGTTGGACTTTGCGACGCGCGCCTTCAGCAGGTTGAAGTCGTCCGCACTGATCACGGCGCCGGCCTCGTCGTTGTCGAGCTTTCCGCAGCGCAGGTTCCCGGTGGTGCCACAGTTCACGCCCGACACGAGCTTGGCCACGCTCGCCTTGCCGTGGTTGAAGTCGGACGCGGTGATCACGAGGCCGGCCTGATCGTGGTCGAAGTCGCAGCGGTCGCCGGTCCCGTCGCCGTCGGTGTCGCGCTGGCCGGACACGAGCGTCATCCACGGCGCACGGGTGGCGAGCTTCGGGTTGGCGGCCGCGGTGCAGGTGTCGCAGGCCTGGCCGACGGCGTCCATGTCGGTGTCGGACTGCGTGGCGTTCGGCACCGTGGGGCAGTTGTCGAGCGGGGCGGGGTTGCCGCCGCCGACCGAGTCGCGAATCCCGTCGCCGTCGGTGTCCTGCACCGCGAGCGCGAGCGTCGTGCCCGAGAGGAGCGCCCCCGTCTGGAGATCAATCCCGTACGCGTGCACGGTGCCGACCGAGCCCCCGGGGGCGGCGGCCGCGGGGGTGATCCGGACCTGCGCCGTCTGCTTCCCGCCCGGGATCAGCGTGAAGATCGGGCCGCCGACGAGCTGCGAGGACCATCCGGTCGGAAGCTCGTCGTCGTCGAGGACCACCTGCACCGCGCGTGACTGCGTGCCGCTCGGGTTGTGCACCTCGACGTCGTACTCCCCGTCCTGCCCGTTCCCGGTGACCTCCTGCGCGATGTTCTGCTGCGCGAGGTTGTTGTCCCAGGGCACATAGGAAGGCGCCGGGTTCGCGCCGGCGGGAACGCTGTCATAGCCGGCCACGCTGATCGGGTCGGTCGCGGAGGCGACGCTCGCGAGCAGGCACACGTGCATCTTGCCGTCGTCGCCGATCTCGACGTCCGCGGGGTCGAAGCTGTACTCGATCGTGCAGTCCTCGGGCGCGCTCGTCTCTCCCGGGTCGAGCGTCACGAAGCACGAGCCCATCGGGTTCGCGGTGAAGTCGCCGTAGTCGAGGCCGATCCCGGCGTTCGAGAAGAACAGGAACACGATCGCCGGCCCGAGCGTCGCGGAGCCGCGGTTGGTCACGATCACGTGGAAGGTCTGCTCCACGCCGGGATCGATCGCCTCCCCGCCCTCGACCTGGATGTCGGGTGAGTGCCAGTAACGCCCGGGCACCCAGCAGTCGCTGACCCCGCCCGCGCCGTCGGGACACACCGCCTCGACGTGGACCGACGGCGTGCCGCCGTCGTCGCCCTCCCGGTCGCGGATCATGAGGTCGCCCCGGTACGTCTCGTAGACCAGCGAGTAGCGCTGGCGGTTGGGCTCGCCCTGCGAGGCCGGGGCGAGCGTGATCGGCCGCACCACGATCTGCCAGTCGCCCGCCATCGGCACGGTGACCTCGACGACCTCCACGGGGTTCAGCGAGTCGCGGTTCTTCGTCGCCACCGCGGCGGGTGCGAGCGGATTGAGGACCCACGGGCGCCAGATGGACCCATCGGGAGCGCGCAGGAACAGATCGAGGTCGTTGCGCAGAGCCGGGGTTCCTGCGGCGAGCAGGCCCGGAGCCGCCGGCAGGTCGTCGTAGACGAGCGTCACGCGGAGCTTCGGCCAGAACGCCGGAACGCTCACCGGGTAGATCTCGTCGTCGCCGACGAGGCCGCCGTCGTAGTCGCAGAACACGGCGGGATCGGGGTCGCAGCTCCCGGAGCCCTCGGGGCCGAGCGCCTCGATGACCTTGCCGTTTTGCTCGTCGCGCGCGTGGTCGAGGGCGTCCTCGATGTCGAGCCTGCCCCAGCCGTACGCGTAGTCCGGTCCGGGCGTGTCCAGCTCGTTCGCCGCCGCGTCCGTGCAGCACTGGTCGGCGGCGGTGTGGATGAGCAGCGCCTTCACCGTCGATGGCCACGGATCCGTCCCCGTGCGCGCGCGCAGCTGCTGCACCAGGAGCGCCGCGTTCCCGGCCGCCGCTGGCGTCGCCATTGACGTACCCGACACCTGTTCGTACGGGAACGCGCAGTCGTCGGTGCCGTTGAATCGAACGCCGTCGGTCGGGCAGCCCATGCCCTGGCCCGAGCAGCCCGCGAGGCCCGCGGGGCACGCATCGTCGGTGAAGATCGTCATCACCGTCGAGTTGACCTCGGGGAGGCCTCCTTCCGAGCCGGGTGCGAGGAGGTCGGGCTTGAGGCGGCCGTCGTCGACGGGTCCCCGGCTGCTCGACGCGCGCAGCGTGCTGTCATCGGACTGGATGCTGCCGACGACGATCGTGTTCTTCGCGCTGTTGGGCACGCGCGTGGTGCCGAAGTTGCCGCCCTGGTTGCCGGAGGAGCCGAAGATGGAGAGCGCGCCCGAGCGATCCGCGTTGAACACGTCGACGATCTGCTGGTCGTACAGCTGCGCGCGCGCGTCGTAGCAGCTCGCCGCCGGCGGGGCGCACACGCCGCCGACGAGCGCACAGCCGATCTGGTGGCAGTGGCTCGTGCCCCACGAGTTGGTCGTGATCTGGACGCCATTCGCGACCGCGTCCGCGTACTGCGTCCCGTTGCCGGTGACTCCGCCAGCGCTGTTGTAGAGCCGCATCGACGCGTTCGGCGCCATTCCGCGCCACTGGAGGGGGAGCCCGCCGCCGCCCGCCGCGCTCTGCGACCCGTTGCCGAGCACGGTACCCGCGACGTGCGTCGTGTGATCCGCGATGCCCGGATCCGCCGCGGGGTTGTAGCCGGCGTCCGCGCAGTCGTTGGGCGTGGTGCCGTCGGAGTTGATCCCGTTCGTGACTCGGATCTGGCTTCCGACGATGCTGCCGTCCACGCCGAGGGTGCCCGCGAAGTCGGGATGGCAGCTGTCCGCGCGCGATCCCTCCCACTCGGCGAGCCACACGCCCTCACCGCCGAGCGCGTACGGGTCCCCGGGCCGGGTCCCCGTGACGGCGCCGGCCACCACGATGTCCTCGACCACACCCACGTTGCTGTTCCTGGTGTTGATGCGCGCGCCGTCGTTGTCGTGCACGGGCGGAGGCGGCGGCTCGTCGACGAGCGCCACGTAGTCCTGCATCGCGACCGCGCTCACGGCCGCGCTCGTCGCGTCGATGCGCACGAGCGCGGTGCGCGCGAAGGGATCGCTCGCCAGGATCTGGCTCACGAGCGGCGAGAGCAGCGAGAGCGCGGTGGCCAGCGGCACGTCGTCGTAGATCCGCACCTCCAGCGTGACCTTCCCGTCGGTGCCGATGAGCCCGGGGTCGATCCCGTTGCTGCGGATCCCCACACCGATCCGGTCGACGAGCACGAGCGCGGAGACCGCGCGCACCGCGGGGTTGGCGGCGATCGCCGAGAGCGCCGCGGAATTGCGCGGGAGCGACGCGAGCCAGCCGCGGTTGGGCACGTAGAAGACCCGAAGCAGGCCGAGCGCGGCCAGGCTCGAGACCTGCGCGTTGGTGAGCACGCCGTTCATCTGCACGATCGCGTGCACACGCGCCAGGGATTGCGGCGGCTGCCCGAGGATCGCCGCCGCGTCCGCGGAGGGAAGGCCCGGCGCCGGCGTGAAGATCCTCGAGTGCAGGCGGATCGCGTCCTGCGCGAGCGCCGTCGACGGCACGACGAAGAGCGCGGCGATCGCGAGGGCGAGCACGGCAAGGCGGCGAGAGGTCATCGCATCCCCTCCCAGCTGTGGCCGATGCTAGTCGAACGTCCGGCTCGCGGGAAGAACCGCCTTCGAGCCACTCGGAGAGGTTGCCTGGGCGCTACGCCGACTCGAGTCGGGCCGGGAGGTCGCGCAGAAAGCTGCCGAGCGGCAGGATCTCGACGCCGTCCTCGTGCAGCGTTCGGGTTCCCGTGTAGAGCAGATGAAGCTTGGCGATCGGGTAGTCGGTGTGGAAGGCCTTGAGTCCTGCGAGATCCTCTCTGCGAACTCGGCTCGCTCGCTTCACCTCGAACGCCAGCAGTCCGCGCTCACCGTACATCACGAAATCGACTTCGGCGCCCCCGGGAGTGCGCCAGTAGGAGAGTGCGTAGCCGAGGTCGGCGTAGTCGTTCGCGGCCCGAAGCTCCTGCATGACGAGCGTTTCGAGTGCCGCGCCGTCGATCTCTTCCGGCGCGTCCAGCGGTCCCCGCGGGCGCATGGCGCGGTAGACGCCGACGTCGAAGAGGTAGAATTTCGGGTGCGTGACGATTCGGCGCTTGGCCCGCCTGGTGAACACCGGTAGCCGGACAGCGAGAAGGAGATCGTCGAGGATCGAGAAGTAGTCCTCGACGACCTTCCGCTCGACGTGGCAGTCGCGGGCGACGGCCGAAACGTTCAGCACCGCACCCTGCGAGAAGCTCGCCGATTCGAGGAAGCGAGAGAAGGCGGCGAGATTCCGCGTCAGGCCTTCCTGCTGAACCTCTTCGCGCAGATAGGTCTGGACGTAGCTGCGCAGGAACGCCTGCGGATCTGATTCGACGTACGCCGCCGGAAGTTGTCCGAAGCGGAGCGAGTGGCGCAGGTCGAATGCCGGGCCAAGCTCCGCCGCGGTGAGCGCATGCATGCGCAGCGTCAGCGCGCGCCCCGCGAGCAGGTTCACGTCGCGCCGTTTGAGCTTGCGCGCACTCGAGCCCGTCAGCGCGAACCGCAGCCGCCGGCGCTCGATCAGGCGGTGGACTTCGTCGAGGATCGCCGGGACCCTCTGCACCTCGTCCAGGACCACCCACCCGCGGTGGTCAGTCGGGATCAGGCCGTCCAGGCGCTGGGGCGATGCCAGGAGGGAGGTGTAGACATCGGACTCCAGCAGATCGAGGTAGACCGCCTCCGAGAACTGCTGCCGGAGCCAGCTCGACTTTCCCGTACCGCGGGGCCCGAACAAGAAGAAGCTCTTGGCGCGGGGTGCCCGAATCGATCTGGGGAACATGAGTCCAATTTACGCTGAAAACTGGACCCATCAAGTCCAGACTGGGCAACTTCATCTACCTCGGCGCGTCGGATCTTCCGGCCTGGACTCGTGATCGCAGGCTGTGCGGCCGGACGGGCATGATTCATGCGTCGAAATCGACCGCCATGCCCTCGAGACCCGAGGCCATCGAGAAGGCTGCGTCGCTCATGACGGGCTTCGCGGAGCGCACGGGGCTGACCTCCGAGCGGCCCGAGCTGCGATACCTGTGGACCGACGCCTTCGCGGTCTGCAACTTTATCGGTCTCGCGCGCGCGACCGGCGAGAAGCGCTACACGGATCTCGCGCTCGCGCTGGTCGACCGGGTGCACCACGTGCTCGGACGCCAGCGGGCCGACGATCCGCGAACTGGCTGGATCAGCGGGCTCGGCGAGCCGGAGGGCGAGTCCCATCCCACGCGCGGCGGCTTGCGCATCGGCAAGAAGCTGCCGGAGAGACGAGCGGGCGAGCCGTTCGACGAGGCGCTCGAGTGGGACCGCGACGGCCAGTACTTCCACTACCTGACGAAGTGGATGCACGCCCTCGACCAGGTCGCCAGGTCGACGCAGGAACCGCGCTTCAACCTCTGGGCGCGCGAGCTCGCCGAGGCGGCGCACACCTCGTTCAGCTACGGGCCTCGCCGGCCAGGCGGTCGCCGGCTGGCCTGGAAGATGAGCACGGATCTGTCGCGCCCTCTGGTTCCTTCCATGGGGCAACACGATCCGTTGGACGGGTTCATCACCTGTGTCCAGCTCGAGACGACGGCCTCGCGGCTTTCCGGCGCAATGGCGGGACCGAGCCTGAAGGAAGCCGCCGCGGACTTCGGCGCGATGCTCGGCAGCGCGGAGCTGCGGACTGCGGACCCGCTCGGCCTCGGAGGTCTCTTGTCGGATGCCTGTCGCGTTGCACAGCTCATGGACCAGGCAGCGTTCGAGGGCGGCTCTCTTCTCGAGAGCCTGCTCGCGGCGGCACTGGACGGTGTTTCGCAGTACTCACGCTACGGGGACTGGCGCCAGCCGGCGTCTCGACGCCTCGCCTTCCGCGAGCTCGGTCTCGCCATCGGCCTTTCCGCGCTCGAGCTGATCCAGAGCGTACACGCTTCACTCGACGCTCTGGCGCCGTACAGCATGCTCGGCCCGGCGCTCAGTTCCTTCTGGCTCGATCCCGAGAATCGTCGGACCCCGACGTGGTCGGAGCATCGCGACATCAACGAGGTGATGCTCGCGACGAGCCTCATTCCCGAGAGCTATCTGACCATCCGCTGAGTTCCATCACCGGCCGGAGCGACTCGGTCACAAGCCGAATGGATACGTGTCCGGCAGGTCCTGGCTCGGACGCCGCTCGACCCGGAGGGGCTCGACGGCTCGGGTCTCGTCGAACCAGACGAACTCGTCGAACTGGATCGGCAGGATCGCCTGGAAGTAGTGACTCGCGAGCTCGGTGTCGGGCCGGTATACGACGCCGATGGCGCGCTCGAGCCGAGGGGAGAGCAGCTCGTCGCGAACCTCGCGCCGCCTGGGATCGCGGAGGTGCAGCGTGAAGGCCGGTACTGCCGACTCGTGGCAGAGTCGCTCGTAGCTCTCGGGATGAGCCGAACGGACGCGCATGCGCTGCATCGGCTCGTCCCAGTTCGAGGCGGCCGCCACCGTGCCGTGATCGGTGCCGAAGCCGATCGCGTAGACGCGGTCGCCGAACTTCGCGCGGCAGAGCTGCCCGACGTTGAGCTCGCCGCGGGCGCTCATCTCGGTCGCCCGCGCGTTCCCGACGTGGGAGTTGTGCTCCCAGACGATCCCGCGCGAATGCGGGCCATGGTAGTCGAGCAGGGTCAGCAGCGTGTCGTACATGTGTGTGTCGCGCAGGTTCCACGACGCTGCGGAGCCGTAGTACATCGTGCGGTAGTAGCCCTCGGCGCTCGCCACCACGCGGGCGTTCTGGGCGGCGTCGAAGAACTGCTCACCGTCATCGCGCGCGTACTCGAGACGCCGCCTCAGCACATCCCGGAGCATGGCCACGACGACGGCCTCCGAGCTCGCGTAGCGGCCGACGAGCACGGCCTGGCCATAGGACGCCGGGTCCTTCTGCCACGGGGTCAGCGTGCCGTAGCGGGAGCGGGCCACGCGCGCGGCGTCCGGGTCCACGCTGTCGAGATACGCCAGCACGTGCGCGATCGACGAGAACATGCTGTAGAGATCGAGCCCGAAGAACCCAGCGCGCTTCGAGCGATCGCGCCGCTCCAGGTTGTGCGCGCGCAGCCACCCGACGAACTCGCTCACTTCCTCGTTGCGCCACATCCACGTCGGGAACCTCGAGAACGGCGTGAAGCCCACCACGGAGCGCGGCGGCTCGTCGCAGACGTAGCGGTTGATCCGCATCGCATCCGGCCAGTCCGCTTCCACGGCGACGAAGTCGAAGCCGCGGCGTTCGATCAGCTCTCGCGAGATGCGAGCGCGCATCCGATAGAACTCGCTGGTGCCATGCGTCGACTCTCCCAGGAGCACGAGCCGCGCGTCGCCGATGCGCTCGATCAGCGACTCGAGGGAATCGGCTTCTGCGTCGTCGAAGGGTTCGGCGGCCTCGCGGATCAGCTTGCTGACCGTTCGGATCCCCGCCGGCTCGGAGATCCTGGCCTGTGCGCGAGCGACGCGGTCCGCCTCGGGCCAACCCTGCTCGCCGATCAGGGGCACGAAGCGCACCTCGCCGAGAGGCTCGGTGCGAAACTCCGCACCCTCGCGAGTCACTCGCATGAGCGTCTGCGAGGTCTCGTCGGGTCCCACGGGGATGACCAGGCGGCCACCCGGCGCGAGCTGATCGAGCAGCGCCTTGGGAACCTCGGGCCCACCCGCCGCAACGGCGATCGCATCGTAGGGGGCGTGCTCGGGCCAGCCGAGCGTTCCATCACCGCAGAGGACGTGAACGTTGTGGAAACCGAGTCGGGCAAGCCGTTCGCGAGCGCTCTCTGCGAGGGACACGAGGCGTTCGACCGTGAACACCTCCTTCACGAGACGGCTCGAGACCGCCGCCGCATAGCCCGAGCCCGCCCCGATCTCCAACACCCGCTCGCCTCCCTGGAGCTGCAGCGCCTCGAGGGTGACCGCGACGATGTAGGGCTGTGAGATCGTCTGCTCCCCGGCGATGGGAAGGGGGGTGTCCTCGTAGGCGAACTCGGCGAGGGTCTCCGGCACGAATTCGTGGCGTGGGACGCTGCGGAACGCCGCCAGGACCCGCGGATCCGCGATGCCGCGGCCGGCGACCTGCAGGTCGACCATGCGGTCGCGTTCCTTCGAGCGGTCCACGGCTCGACCTCCTCTCTTGCCGGGATCACCGCAAGGCGCGTGCCGCCGCACGGGGCGGAGTCGGGCCTCGCCGTCGAGGGAGGGAGGACATCCCGCCCCAGTTCCGAGTCGTCCTGCCCCGACGTGAGCGTGCGCAATGCCGCGAAGATGCTCGAGGTGGTACAAGCGCTCGGGCCCCGCGCCGACGGAGACCGCGTCGCCGTGCGCGCGGCGATCGCGAACCAGGCCGAGCACTTCGACATGCTGGGTCTCCAGCTGGGCTTCCACTACGAAGCGGGCGCGATCGCACCGGACGGGAGTGCGCGCCCCGCAGCCGCCAATCCGGTCCGCGAGTTCGTGCCTTGCGGCCGTCCCGGCGCGCGCGTTCCGCACGCGTGGGCTCTGCGAGAAGGCGTGCGCGTGTCGACGCTCGACCTACTGTCGCCCGACCGCTTCACGCTGATCACGGCTCCGGCGGGCGCGGCCTGGATCGAAGCCGCGGCGACGATCGCGTCTCCGCCCCTCCGCTGCGTCGCGATCGGTCGCGACGTCGCCGATCCCGACGGCGCGTGGACTGCCCTGCTCGGGATCGAGAAGGACGGCGCGCTGCTGGTGCGGCCCGACCAACACGTCGCCTGGCGCAGCGTGCGCGGCGCCGGCAATCCGAGCGACGCGCTGCGAAGCGCGTGCTCTCGCTGCGTCGGGATCTGATTCGTCTCGGGGCAGAACCTCCAGCTCGTCACGCGTCGCTACCGAGCCGCCACGCGCGCGCGCAGCAGATCGACGAGGGCTCCCGCGCCGCTGAGCTGCGCCGCCGTGCCGAAGACCGCGAAGTCGGGGCGCTGCAGAGCGACCGCCGCGCCGTTCGCGTCGAACCAGCGCTGGTAGGCGCCATCGACGTCGCGCAGCGCGCCGTCGCGCGAGACGTGCGCGGTCACGGCGCCGAGCGCTGCCAGGAAGGCGCGCTGCTCCGAGGTGAGTGCGCTCTTCGGATCGCTTTGCGTGGACACGAGCGCGAAGCCGCCGCCCACGACGTCGTCGAAGAGCCCGACCTGCGCGCCGCGCTGCACACGTCCCTGCACGAAGAGCGCGCCGCCGGCGGGACACGTCTCGTCGTAGCAGCCGGGACCGAGCTTCGGTGCAGGCCCCGGCGTTTGCAGGCCCGAGGCGCGCGCGGCTGGAATCATGCGCGCATCGCGCTCCGCAGCCTCGCGCGGATCGGCCACGCAGATCACGCGGCCGAGCGCGACGGAGAAGTCGATCGTCGCGCGCGCGTGCGTCCTGCGCTCGCTCTCGTAGCTGTCGAGCAGCGCGTCGCTCGCGCGGCCCGCGAGTGCGAGGTCGAGCTTCCAGGCCAGGTTCATCGCGTCGCGCAGGCCCGAGCACATGCCCTGGCCCGCGAACGGAGGCATCAGATGCGCGGCGTCGCCGGCGAGCAGCACGCGGCCGCGCCGCCACGCGTCGGACCAGCACGCGCGGAACGTGTAGATCGCGTGGCGCTCGAGCGTCGCGTTCTCGGGCCGGATATCCCAGGCTTCGAGCAGCTTCCACGCCGTGGCCGGGTCGGAGAGTTCCTCGATGGACTCGTGCGGGAGGCGCATGAACTCCCAACGCCGGCGGCCGGGTCCGCCCGAGACGAGCGTCGTCGGACGCGCGGGATCGCAGAGCTGCCAGTTCCGCGGCGACCAGACTCGGGGCTCGTGTGGGATCACGTCGACCACGAGCCAATCGAACGCGAAGCCGAGATCGTGGAACGTCGCGCCGATCGCGCCGCGCACGAAGCTGTTTGCGCCGTCGCAGCCGACGGCGTAGCGCGCGCGCACTTCGAGCGCCTCGCCCTTCTCGCCGCGTGCGCCGAGCAGCACTTCGTCGCCGGCGTCGCCGAGCAAATGCACGTCGCAGCCGCGCAGCACGCGCACGTTCGCGAACGACCGGGCCCGCTTCTCGAGCGCACCTTCCAGCAGCGGCTGGTGGCTCATGTTCGAATCGGGCCAGCCCGAGAGACCGGACTCCTGCTCGCGCCCGAAGCGCAGCAGGATCCCGCCCGCCGCGTTGCGCCACTCGTAGATCGGCGCGGACTCGGTGAAGCCGGCGAGCTCGCCCGAGATGCCGGCGGCCTGCAGAATGCGCGCGACCTCGTGATCGAAGTGCACCGCGCGGGGCAGCGGATACGGCGCCGGCCAGCGCTCGAGCACCACTACGCTGCGGCCGCGCTGCGCGAGCAGGATCGCCAGCGCGAGGCCTGTAGGTCCCGCGCCTACGATCGCGACGTCCGGCGACGAAGTCGTCATCAGCTTCACCCCAGCCCGAGCGGCCGCCATCCGGCTCGCGCAAACATCCCCCACAGCACAGCGGCGGCGGAGACGAGGGCGAGCGAGCTCGCGGCGAGCGCGGTCCAGCCCGCGCGTCGGTGCAGGCGGGCGACCCGCGCGAGCTGCGCGGGCGTGGCCGCGCCCACGTCGCGGAAGCGGTTGCGCCACGCCAGGAGCAGCGCGGAGCAGCCGGCGACCATGAAGACCGCCACGCAACCCTCGTGGAACCAGAGAAGGGCGCGCGCGCCGAAGGTCCAGGGTGACAGGTCTTCGCGGCCGAGCAGCGCGACCTTGGTCAGGTAGCCGCTCAGGAAGAGCCCGACGAGGGCCGCCGCCGAGAGCATCCAGGCGCGATGTGCTCGCACCGCGCGCGCGCGAATGCGGCGCACGCCGACATGCGCGCAGCCGACGGCGCACGCCATGTTGAGGAGCGCCCAGGACCAGAACGCAAGGTGCTGCGCAGCGGCGTCCACGCTGTGGCGACCGGGTTCAGCGCCAGCCGATCGGCTTGTAGCCGCGCTCGGACAGGCACTCCTCGACGAAGCGCTTCTGGATCGGATCCGGATTGCGCGCGGCGCGACCGCCGCGGAGCAGTCCGCGGGTTCCGCCACCGGCTGCGCCGGCCGCCGCACCGCGTCCCGGGTTCCCGAGCACGGCGCCGACCGCGGTGCCGATCGCCGCTCCTGCCACAGCGCCGCCGGCAGTGTTGCGCGCGACCTCCTTGCCGGGCTCCTGCTGGTAGCCGCCCTCCGCGGCGAGTGCTGTGCACTCGTCGATTTCGCCGGCGGCAGCGTCCGACCCCACCTGGCGCAGGTGCTCGTTGGGATAGAGCACGGGGCGTTTCGGGGTGCAGGCGAGCGCCACTAGCGCGAGCAGCACGACGGCGACGCTTGCGAAGCCTGATCGACTCACGGGACCTCCGGGGTTCTGGATCGAGGTAGCACAGCTCAGCCGCGCAGCGCGATCGAGACTACGCCCGCGAGCATGGCGGCGATCCCGAGCAGGCGCACCGGGCCCGGGCGCTCGCCGAGGCCGAACACCCCGAACGCGACCACGAACAGCACGCTCGCCTGGCGCACCGCGACCACGTAGCTCGCGCTCGCGCTGCGCAGCGCCTCGAGGATCAGGGTGTAGCTCGCGAGGTTCGCCAGCAGACCGCCCGCCAGCATCCAGCCCTGCTCGCGCGCGACTTGCGCGAGCGCGTGGCGGCTGAGCTCGCGGCGCGCGAGCAAGCCGAACAGCGGCAGGTGGGCGGCGTTGAGCAGGAAGAAGTACACCACGGCGCGCGGCGCCGGGCCGGTCCACGGCGCGACGTCGAGCAGCGACATCGCGCGCTTGTCGAAGAGCGAGTAGACGACCGTCGCGCCCAGCGTCAGGTACGCGAAGAGCGCGCCCCGACTCGCGAGCTCGCTCCTGCGCAAGCGGCCGTCCGTCTGCACCAGCCACATGCCGAGGACGACCAACGCGATCCCGGCGATCCCGACGCCCGAGACGCGCTCGCCGAGCAGCGGCACCGCGAGCAGCGGCAGGAACGCCGGGGTGGTGCGCGAGATCGGGTAGACCAGCGTGAGATCGCCGTGGCGGTAGGCCTGCGTCAGCCAGTAGCCGTAGCAGCCGTGCGCGACGGAGGTCAGCGCGAGGGCGATCCACACCTCGCGTCCGATCTCGGCGAACGAAAAGAACGGCAGCAGCGGCAGTGCGAGGGCCGCGGTCGCGAGCTCGAGCAGGAACAGGTATGCGGCCGGCGACGCGCTGCCCTTCGCAGCCGTATTCCACACCGCGTGCAGCGCCGCCGAGAGCAGGACGATCGCGAGCTCGAACGAAGTCACCCGGCGGCGAGAGTGGGAGCATCCACGGGGCGCGAAGGTAGAACGCTGCCCGGAAAACACTAGCCTGCGCGCGCGTGTCGGTCTGGTGGACGCTGCGGGCGCTGGGGGTCGTCGCGCTCGCCGCCGTCTACGCGTTCCTCGCGGTCAAGGCCTTCCTCGAGTTCGATCTCGACTGGGACTTCCTGGCGTATCACCTGCCGGGGGCGCTCGCGGCGGTGGGTCTCACCAGCTACACGCCCGAGCCACGCCTGGTGGCGGTCAATCTGGGCTTTCCGCCATTGCCGCGCGCCGTGCAGGGGTTGCTCGTGCTCGCGAGCGGTCGGCCGTCGGCGGCGTCGGGCTTCGGCGTGCTGGCGTTCGGAGCGCTCTGCGCGGGGCTCGCGGCGCTGCACGCTCGCGCCTTCGCCTGGCGCTGGTTCCTGACCGCGCTGCTGGCGGTGCCGCTGTTTACGCTCCACCTCACCTCGGGCTACGTCGACCTCCCCGGCGGGGTTGCCCTCGCACTCGGCTTCGCCGCGCTCGGCGAGCTCGCGCCGCAGGCGGCGCGTCCGCGACGTGCGGCACTGCTGCTGGTCGCCGCGCTCGTCGCCGCGACGCTGATCAAGTTCCAGACCTGGCCGATCGTCGCCGTCGTGGGCACGTTCGGCCTCTGGCGGCTGGTGCGCCTGACCACCGCCCGGCGCTTGTCGCGCGGCTTCGCCGCAGGCGTCGCACTCGCCCTGGCACTGGGCGCCGGCGCCTGGCCGGTTTGGAATCTGATCCGGTTCCACAATCCGGTGTACCCGGTGGAGTTTCCGCTGGCGCCGGAGCTGTTCCCCAACGCCGAGATCGACGCCGACTCGAGCTGGCTCAATACGCCGCACTGGCTGCACGACGCATCGCGCCCCGAGCGCTTCGTGGTCTCCGCCTTCGAGCTCCACCGACTGCACGGCGTCGAGAGCTTCCACTGGAGCCTCGATCAGACCGGCCTGCTCGATCCCACGCGCAGCGTGCACAACCGACTGGGCGGCTGGTTCTTCGTCACGCTCGCGGCCCTGCTCGCGGGCGCCGCGGCCGCGCTCGCGCGACGCCGCATTTCCGGCGTGGAAGCGGCGGCGTTCGCACTCGCTCTGGCCGTCGTCGCCGCGCTGCCGCAGAGCCACGAGCTGCGCTACTGGCTGTTCATCCCGATCACGCTCGCCGCATGGACGGCCCGCGGACTCGCGGGTGCAGCGCGCGGCGCGCGCGCCGGCCGCGCGCTGCTGGGCCCGGTCTTCGCGACGTCCGCCCTCTGGGTGCTGCTCGCGCTCGACCCGTTCAGGCTCGACACGCGCCCCGCCGAGGCGTTCGCTCCCGCTGAAGCGCTCGCGTTCTGGCGCGCGCACGCTCCCGATCCCGAGGGCGCGCCGATCCGCGTCTGCGGCCAGATCCCGCGCGCGATCTTCTGGTCTGGCCCGACCTTCCGCGAGTACCGGGTCGAGGCGTGCTTCAGTCCGTAGCGCGCGATGCTTCGGGGGCTCGACATAGCGCGTCGAGCGCGTCGAACGGCGCCTCGGGCGACGCGGGCAGCGCGCCGGTCCGCGCGTACTCGATGCGGTGGAAGTGCGGCACACCGAACTCGCCCGCGAAGTCCGGGTCGCGCGCGAGCACCGGATCCTCGAGCGCGCGCTCGAGCGTGACGAAGCGCACGCCCGCGGCCGCGTAGTCGGTGAGCAGATCGTCGATCCGCTCCGCGGTGTAGGCGACGGCGTGGAGCAGCAGGACCTGTCGCACCGCGCGCCCCGCGAAACGCCGGCTCACACCGTCCGCCCAGCGCAGCGACTCGCGCGCGTGCTCGCGCCACAGCTCGCGCAGGCGCTCGCGCTCGGCGGCGCCTCCGCCGCCGGCGCAACGCGCGTGCGGCACGCTCCACACCCAGTCCTTGAAGTCGAGCGTCACGGGAGCGACGCGATAGCCGCGCAGGTCGAGGTGGGCGCGGATCGCGCGGTGCATTGCAGCGTCGCTGCCTTCCTGAAGGTATGGATAGCGGAACGTCCGCCAGGCCGATTCCGGCGAGAGCGACGCAAGCAACGGCTCGTTGTCCGCGATGTCCGCGAGATACGCGGCGAGCGGTACGCGCGCGGGGTCGAGGTGGGAGTAGGTGTGGTTGCCGAGGCGCTGCCCGGCGCGCACCCAGGCCTCGAGCGCGGCCCGACCCGCGGCGTCGCGCGCCGCGCCGCCGTTCACGAAGCCCGTGACCGGGGGCAGGCCGTGACGCGCGAACGCGTCGAGCAGCCCTCGAATGACTGCGCCGGACGGTCGAACCGCGGGGCCGTGCGGCGGCAGCGGCAGGTCGTCGACTGTGAGCGCGACCTCGAGCACCCGGCGCGGCGGCGCGACGCGCCGCTCGGGCTCGATCTCCAGCCGCGAAGGCAGCAGCGCAGCCGCGAGCGCGAACGCAGTCGCAGTGAGCGCAACAGGCAGCAGACGCGGGGCCCTGAGCGGCGCCACACTGCGCTATCGGCCGCCGCGGGCGCGGGCTTGCCTTGGCGGTGTACGCGTGCGGGCGGCCGCACGCGACCGCCTCCGCTCGGAGCTGCGGCCCTCGCTGCGCGCGCGCAGCACTTGCTTGAGCCATGGCCGCGATGGCTAGCGCCAAGCGGCCTCCGCTCGCGCGCGGACGCGCTCGCTGCGCGCGCTTCGCGCTTGCTTGAGCCATGGCCGCGATGGCTAGCGCCAAGCGGCCTCCGCTCGCGCGCGGACGCGCTCGCTGCGCGCGCTTCGCGCTTGCCACCCGGCCGTACGCGTTGCGCCAGAATAGGGCTGCGCCGAGGGGCGTCGAAGCGGCGACGCGAAGGAGAGCAGAGTGCCAGTGGAAAGCGCGCGAGCCGGAGCCCCGGCGCCGGCAGCGCGAGGGCTCCTGGTGATCCCGGCCTGGAACGAGGCGACTCGCCTTCCCGCCGTGCTGGCGCGCATCTCGGAGCTGCGCCTGCCGCTGCGCTGCGTGGTGGTGGACGACGGCTCGCACGACGACACGGCGCGCGTGGCGCACGCGGCCGGCGCCGTCGTGCTGCGCCACCCATGGAACCTCGGCTACGGCGCCGCGCTGCAGACCGGCTACAAGTACGCGCTCGCGACGGGCGCGCCCTGCGTGGTGCAGATGGACGCGGACGGCCAGCACGACCCGCGCGACGTGCCGCGCCTGCTCCAGCTACTGGAGCGCGGCGAGTGCGACCTGGTGCTCGGCTCGCGCTTCCTGGAGCCGAGCGGCTACCGCATGGGCGCGCTGCGCAGCCTGGGCCGCGTGCTGTTTTGCGCCATCGCGCGCGGCTTCGGCTTTTCGGTCACGGATCCCACGTCCGGCTTCCAGGCGCTCGACCGGCGCGTGCTCGAGCTGCACGCGCGCGACTCGTTCCCGAGCGACTACCCGGACGTGGACGTGCTGGTGCTGGCGCACAGACATGGCCTCGTGGTGCGCGAGTGCGCGGTGAAGATGCGCGCCAGCGAGCGGCCGTCCACGCTGCACGGCGGCCTGCGCTCGCTCTGGTACTTGTACCGCATGACGCTGTCGCTCTGGGCTGCCAGCGCGAGGAGGGAACACCCGTGAACGACGCCGCCGAGCTCGCCCGCCTGCGCGAGCTGTTCCTGTCCTCGACCGACCTCGAAGCCACGCGCTGGCTCGCGCTCTCGATCTCCGGCGCGCTCGTGCTCGTGGTGCTCTGGCTGGTGCGCGGGCGCCGGCTGCGCGAGGAGTACACGCCGATCTGGATCGCGGTCAGCGCGGCGCTGGTCGTGGTGTCGCTCCGGCTCGAGTGGCTGCGCGAGCTCACTCGCGCGATCGGCGCCTGGACGCCAAGCTCGACCGTCTTCTTCCTGGGCGAGCTGTTCCTGGTCGCGATCTGCCTGAACTACGCGGTACGCCTCTCGCGCGCCGGCCTGCAGATCAAGAACCTGGCGCAGGAGCTCGCAATCCTGCGTACCCGCGTCGACGAGCTCACGGCGCAAGGGCAGTAGTCCTGGCCGCGACGGCGCAAGCGCGAAGCGCGCGCAGCGAGCGCGCCGCGCGCGAGCGAAGGCCGCTTGGCGATAGCCATCGCGGCAAAGACGGCGCAAGCGCGAAGCGCGCGCAGCGAGGCGCAGCCGAGCGGAGCCGCAGGCCCGGCTACGCCGGGCCGTCGCGGCGGGACTAACCGCGGCGCGCGCGCGGGTCCTCGCCGTGCAGGGCCTCGTCGCGCAGGCGCTGCCAGCTCGCCACGCGGGGAAACGGGATCGCGCCGGCATCGACCGCTTCGCGCACCGCGCAGCCGGGCTCGCGCTCGTGGCGGCAGTTGCGGAAGCGGCAGCGAGCGGCGGCGTCGGCGACGTCGGGGAACGCCTGATCGATGAGGTCGGGGGCGACGGGACCCGTCCCGATCTCGCGTAGCCCGGGGGTGTCGACGACGATCGCGTCGCCGGGCAGGCGCACCAGCAGCGTGCGCGTGGTGGTGTGGCGACCGCGGTCGTCACGGCGCAGCTCGCCGGTCTCGAGCCGAAGCTCGGGCTCGAGCGCGTTGAGCAGCGACGACTTGCCCACACCGCTGTGACCCGCCAGGACGGTGCGCGAGGCGGCGAGCGCCGCGCGCAGCGCCTCGAGACCCTCGCCGGTCGTTGCAGACACCGGGAACACCCGCAGGAACGTCGCGTAGGCCGCGACGTCTTCCGGGAGCGGCGCTCCCTCGAGCAGGTCGATCTTGTTCGCGACCAGGATCGCCTCGAGCCCGCCGGCGAGCGCCGCGAGCAGGAAGCGATCGACGGCCCCGGCCCGGAACGCCGGACTCGCCACCGACGCCACGATCGCCAGCCGATCCATGTTGGCAGCCACCACGTGCTCGTGGCGCGGATCGTCGCGTGGGCGGCGGCGCACCAGGCGCGTGCGCCGGCGCAGCACCTCGCGCACCACGCCCTTCTCGGGGTCGAAGGTCACGTCATCGCCGACGGCGAGCTCGATCTTCCCGTGGGCGTGCCGTCCGGACAGCCGCAGCTCGCGCGTGCGATCGCCCGCAGCTACCTCGCAGCCACCGCGGAACACGGTGACGACGATGCCGACCGGCGCCTCACTCACTCCGGCGTCACATAGGTCGAGGTGATCCCGCCGTCGACGGTGAAGGTCGCGCCGTTGACGTACGAGGACTCGTCGCTGGCCAGGAACAGCGCCGCCCGCGCGATCTCCTCCGCTCGCGCCAGACGGCCCGGCGGGATGTGCACCATGCGTCGCGCGCGCGCGGCCGGGTCGGCGAGAAGCTCGGCGAGCAACGGAGTGTCCACCGGCCCGGGGCAGAGCGCATTGCAGCGGATGTTGCGCCGCGCGTAGATCGCGGCGATCTCGCGCGTGAGCGCGAGCACGCCGCCCTTGCTCGCGGTGTACGCGACCTGTGACGTGGCCGCGCCCATGAGTGCCACGAAGCTCGCGGTGTTGATGATCGAGCCACCACCCGAGCGGCGCAGCGCGGGGATGCCGTGCTTGCAGCCCAGAAACACGCCCTTCAGGTTGACGCGCATCACCTCGTCCCAGACGTCCTCGGGCGTGTCCTCGGGCGTGTTGTCGGCGGCCGGGAAGATGCCCGCGTTGTTCCACAGCACGTGCAGCCCGCCGAGCTCGCGCTCGGCAGTGCGCACCATGCGCTCGGCGTCGGCGTTGCGCCCGACGTCCGCGGCGATGCCGCAGGCGGTGCCGCCGCCCGCGCGGATCTCGTCCGCGACCTTCTCCGCCGCGTCGCCGCGCAGGTCCACGCACGCCACCCACGCGCCCTCGCGCGCGAACAAGAGCGCAGCCTCGCGGCCGATGCCGCTGCCTGCGCCGGTGATCAGACACGCCTTGTTGCGCAGCCTCATGCTCTCTCCCTCGCCCGGGCCACGAGTGCCTCGAAGATACGCCGCTGCAGCGGGTCGCGAGCGACTTGCAGCTCCGGGTGCCACTGCACGCCGAGCGCGAAGCGCCCGGGCTCGTAGACGATGCCCTCGATCACGCCGTCCGGCGCGAACGCGACCGGCCGGACGCCCTTGCCGAGGCGCCGCAGCTCCTGGTGGTGCCACGAGCACACCTCGAACTCGAGCGCGCCGTAGATCCCGGCCAGCGCGCTCTCGCGCTCGACGCGCACCGGATGCAGCACCGGGTCGCGCGGCGGCGCGCGGTGCAGGACCGCGTCCCCGCGCGTGTCGGGGAGATGCAGCTCGAGATCGCCGCCGGTCGCCAGGTTCATCACCTGCATGCCGCGACAGATCCCGAGCACGGGCAGCTCGGGACGCGCCAGCGCCAGGCGCGCGAGCTCGAGCTCGAAGTCGTCGCGCGCGCGCGACACGCCGTAGATCGTCTCGTGCGTGCGATCGGCGTGCAGCGCCGGGTCTACGTCGCCGCCGCCGGCGAGCACCAGTGCGTCGAGCCCGTCGAGCAGGCCGTCGAGTGGCGTATCAGCGGTGAGCAAGAGTGGAGTTCCCCCGGCGTCCGCCAGCGCGCGCACGTACTCGACGGGGAGCGAGAACTGCTCGGGCTTGCCGAGCGGCCCGTAGGTGGTGATGCCGATCCGGGGCCGCGACGTCACGCGCGCTCCAGATAGCGCGCGCGCTCGAACGTGGTCACCACCTCGTCGGACTTGCGCTGCTCGGTGCGCGCGAAGTGCAGGTAGTGCTCGACCACTTCGGCCCCGAACGCGCGGCGCAGGAACTCGCTGCGCTCGGCCTCGGCGATCGCCTCGAACAGGTTGTGCGGCACCCGCGGGATGTCCGCAGCCTGGTAGGCATTGCCGCGCAGCATCGGCGGCGGCTGGATCCGGCGCTCGATCCCGTCGAGCCCCGCGGCGAGCACCCCCGCGAAGGCCAGGTAGGGGTTCGCGTCCGCTCCCGGAATCCGGCATTCGGCGCGCAAGCTCTGGTCGTCCCCGACGACGCGGAAGCCCGTGGTGCGGTTGTCGTAGCTCCAGGCGATGCGCGTCGGCGAAGGTGCCCGCGGCGAAGCGCTTGTAGCTGTTGGGATTGGGCGCGAAGAACAGCGCCAGCTCGCGCGCGTGCGCGAGCAGCCCGCCGATCCACCACAGGAACAGCTGCGAAGGCCGCACGCTGGTGCCGGGCAACGGCTCGCCGTCGCCGGCGAACAGGTTCTTGCGCGAGGCTGCGTCCCAGAGCGACACGTGCAGGTGCGAGCTGTTGCCGGCGAGCTTCTCGTCCCACTTCGCCATGAAGGTCAGCGCGAGCCCCTGCTGCCACGCGACCTCCTTGGCGAGCTGCTTGTAGATCACGTGGCGATCGGCCATCTCGCCGAGCTCGCAGTAGCGCACGTTCAGCTCGTGCTGACCCGGGCCCCACTCGCCCTTGGAGACCTCGACGGGCACACCCGAGGCGTCGAGGTGCCGCCGCAGCGCGCCGACGAGCGGCTCCACCTTGGTGGACGCGAGTAGCTGGTAGTCCTCGACGTAGGACCCGAAGGTCTCGAGCCCGTCCCAGCGCTTGGCTCGCATCGCGTCCCAGCTCTCCTTGAACACGAAGAACTCGAGCTCGGAGGCGCCCATCGCCAGGAAGCCGGCCGCGCGGGCGCGCTCGAGCTGCACGCGCAGCACCTGACGCGGCGCCTCGGCGACGGGCTTCGACGGGTACTCGTGGAACACGTCGCACAGCACCAGCGCGCTCTTCTCGAGCCAGCTCGCGCGACGCAACGTGGCCAGGTCGGGCTTGCACAGGAAGTCGCCATAGCCCGACTCCCACGAGGTCAGCCGGTAGCCGGGCACCGGATCCATCTCCACGTCGCACGCCAGCAGGTAGTTGCAGACGTGCATGCCGTGCTCCGCCCCCTGCTCCAGGAAGAAGCGCCCCGTGATGCGTTTGCCGACCAGCCGCCCGTACAGGTCGGGAAAGGCCGTGACGACCGTGTCGATCTCGCCCGAGCGAACCGCGGCTTCGAGCTCGCGAAACTCGAGCTTGCCCGGCACGCGCCCACCCTGCTCCGCCATGCTTGCCTCCCCGACTCTCGTGTCGGCGCGGACTGCACGTTGCCGAATCCCCGACGGCCGTGCACCGCTAAGCTTGGCCGCATGCCTGCCGAGATCCACGGCCCGACCTCGCATACCTACTTCTCGCAGCGCCTGCGGCTGCACTACGTCGACTGGGGCAATCCGGGCGCACCGCCCCTGCTGCTCTTGCACGGCGGCCGCGACCACTGCCGCAACTGGGACTGGGTGGCCGAGGCGCTGCGCGGGCGCTGGCACGTGATCGCGCCCGACCTGCGCGGCCACGGCGACTCGCAGTGGGTGCTCGGGTCGAACTACGCGATGATCGACTACGTCTACGACGTAGCACAGCTGGTGCACCAGAAGAAGCTCTGGCCGCTCACGATCGTCGCGCACTCGCTCGGCGGCTCGATCGCGCTCTCGTATGGCGGGATCTACCCGGAACGCGTGCGCAAGCTGGTGGCGATCGAGGGGCTCGGGCCGCCGCCCGCGATGATCGAGCAGCGCGCGGGCAAGCCGGCGCACGCGCGCATGCACGAGTGGATCGAGCAGGTGCGCGGCCTCGCCGGCCGGGCGCCGCGCCGCTACGCGTCGCTCGAGGATGCGGCCAGGCGCATGCGCGAGGAGAACTCGTTTCTGTCCGAGGCGCAGGCCCAGCACCTGACGGAGCACGGCGTGAGTCAGAACGAGGACGGCAGCTATAGCTGGAAGTTCGACAACTACGTGCGGGCGTTCTCGCCCTACCAGTTCAACACGGAGGAGGCGCGCTCGTTCTGGCGCCGCATCACCTGTCCGACGCTGCTGGTGCGCGGCACGCAGAGCTGGGCCAGCGACCCCGCTCGCGACGGCCGGCTCGAGAACTTTCAGAACGCGCGCTCGGTGAACGTCGAGGGCGCCGGTCACTGGGTGCACCACGACCGCCTCGAGGAGTTTCTGCGCCTGGCGAACGAGTTTCTCGCGGACTGAGTCAGACCGTCGCGACGAAGCAGCCGGCGGCCTTGGACACGCGGAAGGCCCCGTCGCGCGCCAGGATTGCGGCGATCCGCTCGCCTACCCTCGCGAGCAACGGCGCGCGGTGGCTGCCGTCGGCAGGCAGCTCGCGCAGTCCGTCGATCGGCCCGCTCGCGTAGTAGCGCAACGCTGACCCGATGTCGGGGAACACGAAGGCGTTGTCGAGCCGCTCGACCCGGGCACCCGGGAACACGCGCGCGACGAGCGGCAGGTGGTCGAGCGTGAAGCGCCAGGTCACGCTTTCGTCGAGGGCCAGCCCGAGTGAGTGCGCGGCCTCCGCATGCAGCGCGTGAAGCTCCGCCGCGAAGTCGCTGGCGTTGGTCGCGAGCACCACGCGGCCGCAGGGCTCGAGCACGCGCCGGATCTCGCGCAGCGCGAGCTCGACGTCCGGTACGTGGTAGAGCACGTGGTTGCAGAGCACGCCCTCGAAGCTCGCAGCGCGAAACGGCAGCGACTCCGCGCGCGCGGCGACGCGCCACCCCGCGGGCGCGGCGCGCAGCATCCCGAGCGAGAGATCGACGCCGGTGACGCGCGCACCCGTCGCAGCCAGGCGCGGGTGGTAGAGCCCGTTTCCGCAGCCGACGTCGAGCACGCGCATGCCGCTGCTGTGCGCGAGCCGCTCGAGGATCCAGCCGTGGAAGTCGACGCTGCGCTCCGAGTAGCGCGCGTGAGTCTCGACGCGGATCCCGAGCTTCTCCGCGTCTGCGTACTGAGACCGCAGGTAGTCGGGATCGATCGCCCGCTCGGCCACGTCCGAGCCTAGCGCGCCGGCCCTCGATAGCGCTCCGCGAGCTCGTCCTGGCGCGTGCGCAGGGGCTGCTCGGCGCCGCGCACGAACACGTGGGTGGCCCAGCTCGTGACCTCGAACGGATCGCCGTTCCACACCACCAGGTTGGCGAGCGCACCGCGGCGGAGGCGGCCGGTGTCGGCGATCCCGAACACGTCGCAGGGCACGCGCGTGATCGCGCCGAGCGCGGCGTCCCACCCGAACCCCGTAGCGACCGCATTCCCCGCGGCCTGGCGCAGCCGGTGCGCCAGGTGAGTCTCCCCGCGCAGCGTGAAGGCGACCTGCACGCCGGCCCGCGCCAGGAGCAGCGCGTTGTCGGAGCGCGCGCGCGGGGCGACCAGGCTCGCGGGCAGGTTCTCGAACGGATCGACCAGTACCGGCACCCGCGCGCGAGCGATCGCGTCCGCCGCCAGCCAGCCCTCGACCGCGCCGAGCAGCACCGCGCGCAGACGGAACTCCTCGGCGATGCGCAGCACCGCGCGGATGTCGGACTCCGCGTCGACCTCGAACACCACGGGTAGCTCGCCCTCGAGCGCGCGGGCCAGCGGCTCGACATCGGCGGCGGTCACCGCGAGCGGCCGCAGGCGGCGCGCAATGAACGGCCCGCGATTGGCGCGGTAGAGGCGCGCGTCGACCAGTGCCTCGCGCAGCTTTCGCCACGCTTCGGTCCGTCCGCCCGGCGCCTCGCCGCTCGCGATCGCGACGTGGAGCGCCAGGGGAGCGCGGCGCACGGGCCGCTCCAGGGTGAGGTCCACCCAGGCAGACTGACCCGCGATCACGCCACCCGCCGGCATGGCGACGACCGAGGTGACTCCACCCGCCCGCGCGACGGGAATCGCGAGTGACGCGGGATTGAAGACGTCGTCGGCCCGCAGCGCGGCGCGGATCGGCTCGAGCGCCGGGGTCGTGCCCTCGATCCCGGCCGGCTCGCCGGGGATCTCGACGAGACCGAGCCGCGACGCCGCGTCCACGAGCCCCGGCGTAACGACCGCTCCGTGCGCATCGATCACGCGCGCGCCGCGCGGAACCGGCACGCCGACGCCCACGGCGGCGATGCGCTCGCCCTCGATCACCACGGTCGCGGACTGGAGGGGAGGACCCTCCGCGGTGTGCACGGTTGCCTGCACGATCGCGGTCGCGAGCAGGAGCCGGATCAAGGAGCGCCTCCGCGGCCGAGCTCGTAGTCCGAGACAGGCCAGACCCGCGGATCCGCCCGGTCGTAGACGAGCTTGCCCTCGCTCCACACGCGCTCGGCGCGCGCGTAGACGCTGAAGGGGTCCGCGGACCAGAGCACCAGGTCGGCGTCCTTGCCCGGCTCGAGCGTGCCGGTGCGCGCCTCGATCCCGAGCACCCAGGCCGGATTCGCGGTGATCCAGCGCAGCGCCATTTCGCGCGTGACCGGGATCCCCGCGCGCAGCCCGGCCGCCAACGCCTTCGCGGCCTCCTGGTTCAGGCGCTGGTCGTCGTACGGCGAGTCGGAGTGCAGCGCGACGCGCACGCCGGCCTCCTCGAGCAGCGCGGCGTTGGCCGGCGTCGCGTCGAGCAGCTCGAGCTTGACGCCCCACCAGTCGGCCCAGACCACGGCGCCGACGCCCTCGCGCGCCAGCGCATCGCGGATCTTGTACGCCTCGACGGCGTGATGAAACGCCCGCGGTCGGGTGCCGAACTCGTGGAACAGCTCGAGCCGGAGCAGCATCTCGTCCGCGCGGTAGCAATGGTTCTGGATCAGCGTCTCACCGCGCAGCACGGACGCGAGCGCCTCTTTGTCGTACTCGCGCTCGGCGTTCGGGTCCGGGGGCTTGGCGCTCCACGCGCGCGCCTTCTCCAGCTCGCGCCGCAGCATGGCGACCTCCGCCATGCGCGTGGTCGGCGCCGTCTTGCGCTCGATGCCGTAGAGCCGCTTGGGGTTCTCGCCGCAGGCGAGCTTCATGCCGGGCGGCGCGCCGGCGAACGCGAGGTCCGCCGCTGCCTTGCCCGGACGCAGGCGCAGCGTGGCGCCGCGGCCGCCGATCAGGTTCGCGGATCCCGGCAGCACGAGCGCCGTCGTGACGCCGCCCGCGACCGCAGCGCGAATGGCGGGATCGCCCGGCCAGAACGCGTCGCTCGCGCGAAGCGCCGCCTGCAGCGGGCCCGAGAGCTCGTTCCCGTCCGCGTGCGCCTGCGCGTAGGGCAGCGGATACACACCCAGGTGTGAGTGCGGATCGATCAGACCCGGGGTGATCCAGCGGCCGCTCGCGTCGACCACCTCCGCGTCAGCCGGAGCTTCGAGCTGCGCCCCGACCGCCTCGATCCTGCCGTCACGGACGAGCACGTCACCGCGCGGGAGCGTCGGCCCGGCGCCCGTCATCACGCTGGCGCCGCGGAGCAGCAGCGCGTTCCCAGCCGCCGCTTCGGTGACAGCCGTGACAGCCTCGCCTCGCGCCGTTTCGCGTGGAAGCGTCGCCCACGCGCAACCGACGAGCATCCCCCCGGCAACAACCGCCACAACGCCTCTCACCGGCGCGGGAATGTAGCGTGGCCTAGAAGTCTTGTGCCGCGACGGCTATCGCCGAGCGGCCTAAGACCTCAGACCGAGATGTCGAGGAGCCCGCCCAAGAGATCAAGATCCGTTTCCAGCACGCGCATCGAGGCGCGCGCCTGCACGCTACCGAGCATCAGCTGCAGCGCCTCCTCGGCGTACTCGACCGGGCGCGCCGTCGCGGCCTGCTCGACTTCCACGCGCGTACCGCCCGAGCCGACCGCGTACTGCGTCACGCGCAGCGGCCGGAAGTTCTCGGTCAGCAGATTGGCCACGTTGTGCGCGGCCGCGTGAATCCGCGCCGATCCGGCGGAGATCCCCGACAGGCTGGCCGAGAGAGCCGACATCGACATGTCGGACCCTCATCGGGCCAGGGCTCGGCGGACTTGAGCCTTGCTGTAGGCTGATGTCCTGCCCATCAAGGAGCCCGCATGAAGCTCGGTCTGATCCTCGCCACGCCTTCGATTTCAGACCAGATCCAGGCGGCGCAGCACGCCGAGGCGCGCGGCTTCCACTCCGCCTGGGTCACCGAGTTCTTCAACGCCAACGGTCTGGTGCGGCTGGGGGCGATCGGTGCCGCCACCAAGCGCGTCAAAGTCGGCACCGGCATCGCCTACGCGTTCATGCGTACCCCCCTGCTCGCCGCGTCGGGTGCGATGGACGTGGACGAGATCAGCGGGGGCCGCGTCATTCTCGGGCTCGGCAGCGGCACGCGCAGCATGAACGAGAAGTGGTACTCGATCCGCTTCGAGGATCCGCCCGCGCCGCGCATGCGCGAGGCGATCGCGCTGGTGCGCGCCGCGATCGCCGCCCAGAAGGGCGGCGGCCTGCGCTTCCAGGGCAAGCACTACCAGATCGAGATCCCGCAGTACGCGCGTCCCGGCGCGGCGCGCGCGGAGATCCCCATCTATCTGGCGGCCGTGAACCGCGGCATGATCCGCGCGGCGGCTGCCTGCGCGGACGGGCTGGTCGGGCATCCCATCTTCACGCGCAAGTACATCCGCGAGGTCGTGCTGCCCGAGCTCGCGGGCTCGCGCTGCGAGCTGGCGCCTTACGTCGTCACCTCGATCTCGAACGACGTCGAGCAGGCGCGGCGCGAGGCACGGGCGCAGATCGCCTTTTACTACACGACGCGCCTGTACCACAGCGTGCTCGACGTGCACGGCTGGCGCGACGTGGGCGAGACCATCGCGCAGGCCTTCCGCCGCGGGGACATGAAGGCCATGACCGAGGCCGTGCCCGACGCGCTGCTGGACGAGATCGCGATCGCCTGCCGCCCGGACGAGGCGCGCGACCGCTTGAAGCAGTGGCAAGGGCTGACGGAGCACCCGCTGCTATATCCGGCGACGATCGGCGCGCGTCCGGACCGCGTGCGCGAGAACGTTGCCGCGATCGTCGATTCGTTCGGTCAGTAGCGTCAGGCGGGCAGGCTGAAGGAGAACACGGCGCCGGCGCCGGGACGCGAGTCCACCCAGATGCGCCCGCCGTGGCGCTCTATGACGCGCTCGCAGATCGCGAGGCCCACGCCTGTACCCGCAGCGCGCTCGCGCGGATGCAGGCGGCGAAAGATCTCGAACGCCTCGCGCGCGTGACGCGGGTCGAGGCCGATGCCCTCGTCGCGCACCGAGACGATCCACTCGCCGCTGGCGCGCCGCGCCGACACGTGCACGCGCGGCTCGCCCGCACCCGCGAACTTGATCGCGTTCGCGAGCAGGTTCTGGAACACCTGGACGAGCAGCGGGCCGTCCGCATCGAGTGTGGGGAGCTCGTCGCGCGTCACGCGCGCCCCGCTCTCGCGCATGGCCAGCTCCAGATTCGCCGCGGCCTGGTCCAGCGCCTTGCCGCAGTCCACGGCCTGACGCTCCAGCTCTCGGGCGCCGCTACGGGCGTAGCTCCTGAGCGCGTGCACGAGCTCGCGCGTCCGTGTGAGTGCGTCATGCGCGGACTCCGAGCCCTCCTGAAGCAGGCTGACGGCCGTCCGCATCGGCTCGTCGAGGTCGTGACACACCGCCGCCGCGAACTGCTCGAGCTCGCGCTCCAATCCCGCGCGCTCGCGCCAGGCGCGCCGGCGCGCGAGCGCGCGTCGCAGCAGCTCGGGCGGCGCGGCGGCGGCGAGCCCCGCGCGCGGGGCGCACTCGTCCACGCCGCGGCGCAGCGCCTCGGTCGCGCGCTCGAGCTCCAGGGTCCGCGGCAGCCAGACGAGCGCGGTCCAGCGCGCCCGGCGGCGCAGCTCCCCGAGCTCCTCCAGCTCCAGGTCCCCCGCGATCAGCGCCTCGGGCGCCTCGGCGCCGATCCCGCTCCTCGCGGCCTCGAACGCCACGCGGCGCAGCGTCCCGGCGTGCGCGAGCGCAGCGCCGAGCGATGTCCCGCTCTTGCGGTCGAAGCCACACAGCCAGATCCGCGTCCGCTCCGCGGACCCCTCACCTCTCTCCGCCGCCAGCGCAGACAACGCGCGGAACATAACGAGGTCCGTCAGCGGATGCCGAGCTCGCGGATCATGCGGGTCAGGCTCGGCCGGTGCAGGCCGAGGCTCTCGGCGGCGCGCCGTTGGTTGCCATCCGAGGCGGTGAGCGCATCGGAGATCAGCCGTACTTTGTAGGCGCGGACTCGCTCCGCGAAGCCGGCCGTGTCCGCGAGCTCGGAGGGCGCGCGGCCCGACGGGTCCTCGCGGTGTGACAGCGGTCCCGGCAGGCGCAGCACGTCGCCGCGCCCCATCACCAGCGCGCGCTGGACCACGTTGCGCAGCTCGCGCACGTTCCCGGGCCAGTCGTAGCGCAAGAGCTCCGCCAGCGCGTCCTCCGCGACGCCGCGCACGCTGCGCCCGAGGGCAGCGCTCTCGCGCTCGATGAAGTACGCGACGAGCAGCGGGATGTCCTCGCGGCGCTCGCGCAGCGGCGGCAGCCGGATCGGCACCACGTGGAGCCGGTAGAACAGATCCTCGCGGAAGCGCCCGGCGCGCACCTCGGCCAGCAGGTCCTTGTTGCTCGCGGCGATCACGCGCACGTCCACGTGCCGGAGCGCAGAGCTCCCCAGGCGCTGCACTTCCCCTTCCTGGATCGCGCGCAACAGCTTCGCCTGCACGCCGGGCGGCAGCGTGTCGACGTCGTCGAAGAAAATCGTCCCGGTGTCGGCGAGCTCGAAGCGCCCCCGCTGCAGCCCGGTCGCGCCGGTGAACGCTCCCCTCTCGTGTCCGAACAGCTCGCTCTCGAGCAGCGTCTCGGGGATCGCCGCGCACGCCACCTTGACCAGCGCGCGCTCCGCGCGGCCCGAGAGCGCGTGGAGCGCGCGCACCACCAGCTCCTTGCCCGTGCCCGTCTCCCCGAGCACGAGCACGCTCGCGTCCGTGGGCGCGACCTGCTCGATCTGCGCGAGCACCGCCTTGAGCACCGCGCTCTGGCCGACGATCTCGCGGAAGTTGTGATGCAGCTCGAGCTCGCCGCGCAGCGCCACCACTTCGGCCGCCAGGCGCTGCTGCAGGCGCTGCACCTCCTCCCACGCCCGCGCGTTCTCGATCGCGA
Source organism: uncultured Myxococcales bacterium (assembly GCA_964454165.1). Taxonomy (GTDB): domain Bacteria; phylum Myxococcota_A; class UBA9160; order SZUA-336; family SZUA-336; genus CAYVQJ01. The sequence continues at coordinate 36,351 of CAYVQJ010000030.1, forward strand.
CCGCCGACTGCGCGGCCAGCGTCTCGACCAGGCGCTCGTCGTCGGAGTTGTACAGTCGCCCGTCCGCGCGCGCCGAGCAGGAACGCCCCCGCGAGCTTCTCGCCGGCAGGCAGCGGCACCAGCAGGCGCACGCCGAGGGACTCGAGCGAGCGCCGCAGCGGCGCAGGCACGCGGGAGCGTTCGCGCGAAGTCTCGTCGAGGTTCAGTGTCTCCGGGCGCCGAATCGCCGCCGCGAGCGCCTCGGACGGCCGGATCGCGAGTGCGGGCGCGCCCGCGGCGGCCGAGAGCTCGCGCAGCACGTCGTCTCCGGGCAGCGCGACCACCAGCCGCGCCGAGCCGCTCGACGTAGCGTCGCGCAGCGCGTCGAGCAGAAGCTGCGAGACGTCGGTCAGGTCGCGCAGCCGCGCGAGCTGGCGGCTCGCCAGGTGGATCGCGTCCGCCGCCCGTCGATAGTCCGGGAACAGGGCCTGCTCGACCGCGTGCTCCACGCGCTGGCGCAGCGGCGCGGAGACCGAGACCAGGAGCAGCAGAATCGCCGCCGAGAGCGCAGCCGCAGCCCACGCGGTGCCGATCCCGACCGCGCGCTGCAGCAGCGCGAACAGTGCTACGTAGGTCAGCACGCCCGCGAACGCGAACACGCTGGCGGTGATCCCGCGACGCACCACGGTGTCGAACTCGAACAGGTTGTGCTTGAGCATGCCGTAGGCGAGCGAGAGCGGGAGTGCCCACGCCAGCAGCACGTAGCCGCGGATCGGAACACCGAGGTCGAGCCAGAGCACTCCGGTGAGGGTGATCAGCGCCCACGCCACCGACGCCAGCGCTGGTCCCGCGAACACGATGCGCGCGCGCTGGCGCTGGATCGGGTCCGGCGAGCGCAGGGCGGTGTAGGCGAGGTTCGCAGTGAGCAGCGCGAAGCCGAGCAGCCAGGTCGGCATCGCGAGATTCGTGAGCCACCACATCCCCCACGGCGCGAGCCACATCGACGCGACCCAGAGCACCGAGAGCGCGGCGAGCACTCCATACAGCGCGCCGAGCGAGGCGCGTGGCCAGCGCGTGAGCGGCCAGCGCCGCTCTGGGAAGATCAGCGCGAAGTGCAGCAGCGAGGCCTTCGACAGGAAGCTCGCCACGTAGCTCCACGGCATGAAGCGGTACGTGTAGTAGTAGTCGAAGACGAAGAAGCAGAAGTTGGTGACGAACGTGAGCGAGAACAGGAAGAACACGCGGGAGGTGGGGAGCCCGGGATGCACGAACACCGGAATCGACCCCACCGAGAGCAGGAGCAGACCGCCGAGCAGGAGCGGGAGCAAGAGCTCGTAGAAGTCCTCCTGGCGAAACGGCACGGTCGGGACCGAGGCGTCGTAGCGGGTTCCGTCCGGGCGCTCGAGGCGCCAGCGGAGTGCCATGCCCGGGCCCGCGCGGCGCACAGCCTCCCAGACGTCCGCCGCTCCGGTCACTGGCGCGCCGTCTAGCTCGACCACCCGGTCCATCATGCGGACACCGATCTCGTAGGCCATGCCGTGGGGTGAGAGGCTCGGCGGGCCGACCACCGCGTTCTGGTAGAGCGGCACAGCGGGGACGGCCCGACCCACATGCGCCTGCAGGTCCGCCGCGGTGATCCAGGCGATCGCCAGCGCGCCAAGCAGCAGCGCCGCAGCGCCGAGACGCACGCGACGATCCATCCGCGCCTCCGCCCTGCCTCCGAGCCCCCGTAGCAGCTGGTTACCACCTCGCGAGCGCGGGAAGCAAGCGCCGCGGCACGACCGCTGCACCACCCAACCTCATGGCGAGGCGCGCCCGGCACCTGATCGAGTGGATCGTGCTCGGAGCCCCACTTGCGGGGCTCCTGCTGGCGGTGCTGCTGGCGCTCCCGCCGCGTTGTACCCCCGGACCCGAGGGCGCCCCTCCAGCCGTCGGTGCGGCTCCCGAGTCACCAGACGCCTCGTCGCGGTAACGACTCGTTACCACGCGGGCGCGAAGCGTTGCGAACGCAGCGGAGCGCGGGGCGGATCGCCCCGAATCCAGCGCCCCCGGCGCGGCACGGCCGTTGCTCACGCCCTTCTGCACGAAGGAGGTTCCGATGCGCGAGCGAGGCGGGTCGTGGGTTGGGCGGTGCAGCTCTCTCGTGGTCGCGGCGGCGTGGCTCGGCTTCACGGGTCAGTGTCTGGCCGAGTCGCAGACTCCCCTGCCGGAGGGCGTCTCCGAGGGCTGGGTCGAGCGCGTCACGCGCGAGCTGCGCGCGCAGGAGTATCAGTTCTCCGAGCTCGAGCCGGGAGCCTGGTCTGCGCCCAATCGCGCGCAGGATCTGCGCAGCCGAATCGACGCCGACGGTCTGTCGCTCGCGCCCCGGCGCGCGGCGCGCGAGAGCTGGGCGCTCGCGCTGCGCCTCGTCTCACTCGGGCGCGACGGCGCGCTCGCGCCGGTCCCCGCGGTCGCTCCCGAGACCGGCGCGAATCGCATCGAGCTGCGACGTGATTCGCTCGGCCTCGTGGAGTGGTACAGGAACGACGCGCGCGGGCTCGAGCAGGGCTTCGACCTCGCAGACCGCCCGCGAGGCGGCGACAACGCGCTGGTACTCGAGATGGAAGCTCCAGGCGCGCTGCGGGCCGAACTCGCAGCCGACGCCCGGTCGATCGCCTTCCGCGAGCCGACGGGTGCGATCGCGCTGCGCTACGGCCACCTCCACGCGCGCGACGCCAACGGGCGCGAGCTCCCGGCGTCGCTCGCACTTCGCGACGGTCGCGTGCAGATCCGCGTGGACGACCGCGGCGCGGCCTACCCGATCGAGATCGACCCGCTGTTCTCCGCGGGCGAGTGGTACGACATCTCGCCTGGACCGGAGGCAGGCTCGCGCTTCGGCTGGTCCGTGGCGACCGCCGGCGACTTCAACGGCGACGGCCGCAGCGACGTCGCCGTCGGCGCGCCGTACTGGGACGAAGGCGGCGCCGGAAGCGCGCTCGTCGATGCCGGCCGGGTGTTCCTGTATCTCGGGACGCCGAGCGGGCCGGCCGAAGCTCCTGCGCAGACGATCGTCGGCAGCGTCGCGAGCGGCCACACCGGCCATGCCGTAGCGCCGGCGGGAGACGTCAATGCGGACGGCTTCGACGATCTGTTGATCGGCGCTCCCGACCACGGCGTCGGCGGCCAGATCTTCGTGTTCTTCGGCGAGGCGTCGCCGAGCGGCAGTGCGCTCGACACGAGCGCCGACTGGCGCGCGAGCGGTGCCGGGGCGACGGTCAGCCTGGGCTTCTCGGTCGCCTACGCCGGTGACGTGACGGGCGACGGGATCGCCGACATCGTCGCGGGCGCACCCAACATGGACCCTGCGGCAGGCGTGGACGCGGGCGGCGTCTTCGCCTGGTTCGGTCCGCTGGCGGCGGCGGTCACGAACACCTCATCTGCGGACTGGCGCGCGTTCGGCGATCAGGCCGGCGAGCGGCTCGGCTTCTCCGTCGCGACCGCGGGCGACGTGGACGGCGACGGCGACGACGAGATCCTCGCGGGAGCACCCGGCTGGGACTTCGGCGCGTCGGACGCGGACGCGGGGCGCGCGCTGCTCTGGAGCGGCGCGCCGGGCGGACCGTTGCCCGCCATCGGCTCCCCGGGGAGCGCGAGCTGGGAGGTCCAGGGCCGCTGCTGCGTGATCCTTCCGCACCGGCTCGGAACGGGCGTCGCGACCGGCGGCGACTTCAATGGCGACGGCTACGCCGACGTGGCGATCGGCGTCCCCGGCTGGAACGTGTACCTGGGTGCGATCGCGATCTGGTTCGGTGGCGCCGCCGGGCTCGGTCCCGATGGCTACGTGGACGTGAATGCCACGCCCGACTCCGACGCCGACCTCTTCTTCACCAAGCCGGAGCAGGATCCCTGGACCGGCCTCGGCGAGTTCTGGGGCGCGGCGATCGCACCGGCCGGCGACGTGAACGGCGACGGCTACTCCGATCTCGTGGTCGGCGGCTGCGACGCGGGCTGCTCGGCAGAGTCCGTGAACGTCGCGGCCGACGCGGGCTCGATGCGCCTGCTCTACGGCTTCAGTCCCGGGATCTGCGCCAACTGCACGCAGGCGATCGTCGCGTTCGTGGAGCTGGGAGGCCAGAGCTTCGGGATCTCGGTCGCCGCCGCGGGAGACGTGAACGGCGACGGCTACTCCGACGTGATCGTCGGCGAGCCGCGTCCGAACACCGGCGGCGACGGCGGTCACGCGTACTTCTATCGCGGCGGTCCCGGCGGGCTCGACCCCGAGTACACGGACCCCGCCACCGCGGCGAACGCGGCGCCCGTCGAGATCGGCGGCGCGCCGCCCCCCATCGATCCCGTCGAGGAGTGGGCGACGAGTGTCGCGTACATCGGCGACGTCGACTGGGACGGCTACAGCGAGATCGTCATCGGCGCGCCGATGTACGACGGCGGACAGCTCGACGAGGGGCGCGCCGTCGCGTTCTTCGGCAGCCGCATCGGTCCCAACCTGCTGCCGTTCTGGCGCCGCGAAGGCGACCTCGCCGGCGCACACTTCGGGCAGGCGGTGGCGGGCGCGGGCGACCTGAACGGCGACGGCTACAGCGACGTGGTCGTCGGCGCGCCCGACTACGCGGGCCAAGGCCGCGCGTTCGTGTGGTTCAGCACCGGCAGCGGGCTCGGGGCGTCCAGCGGCGGGAGCGCGACCGCAGACCTCACCCTCTCGACGACCAATGCCGGCTCGCTGCTCGGCCGCGCCGTCGGCTCCGCGGGCGACGTGAACGCCGACGGCATCGGCGATCTCGTGGTCGGCGCACCGGGCGAGCGCGGCGTGGGCAACGCGCGCGTGTTCTACGGCGTGTCGCCGGGCGGACCGAGCGCGACCGCGAGCTGGACGGTGACCGGGACCGCGGCCTCGGAGCTCGGCTACGCGGTCAGTGCGGGCGACGTGAACGGCGACGGCTACAGCGATCTGCTCGTGGGCGCGCCGGGCTACAGCAACGGACAGGCGCAAGAGGGGATCGGGCTCCTCTTCACGGGGGCGCCAGGCGGGCTCGGCCCGCTCGGCAGCATCGACAGCGCGGACTGGCGCCTCGAGGAGAACAACGCGACCGCGCGACTCGGCGCTGCGGTGTCGAGCGGCGCCGACACGAACGCCGATGGGCTCTCCGAGATGCTCTTCGGGGCCCCGGGCTTCGACAGTCCGTTGACGGACGCCGGACGCGTCGTTCTGGTTCACGGCAGTGCCACGATCCAGACCGACCCGGACGGAAGCAGCGCGAACGGGGGTTCCGCGCTTCCGGCCATCTTCGCGGGTGGGCAGGGCGCCTCGCTCGCGGTGCTGGACGCGAACGCCGACGGCTTCGACGACGTCGCCGTCGGCTCGCCGACAAGCGGCGCCGGTGGCGTGAACCTGTGGTACGGGAACGCGGTCATGCTCTTCGACACCGGGCCCGAGTGGTCGGACTCCGGCACCACGGCGGGCGACCTCTTCGGTCTCTCGATCGCCGGCGACGGCGACAGCAACGGCGACGGCTTCCAGGATCTGCTCGTCGGAGCACCCGGCGCGAGCGGCGACGAAGGCCGCGCCTACCTCTACTACGGTACGGGCCGGCGCGCGCTGCACCGCCAGCACCGGCAGGGCAACAGCGTCGGCGGCACGCCGATCGACCTGCTCGGCAAGGCGTCGGCAAGCGCCACCTTCCAGCTTCTGGTCGATGCCCGCAGCGCTGCGGGGCGAGGGCGCGCGCGCCTGCGCTACGAGGTCGAGCCGCTCGGCACGCCGTTCGACGGCGTCGGCACGCTCGGCGCCTGGTTCGACACGGGCGCGCCCACGTTCGGCGACGGCAGCCAGCTCTTGAAGCAGGAGTTCGCCTCGGGTCTGTCCCCGGCCACTCCGTACGTCTGGCGTGTGCAGGTGCAGTCGCGCTCGCCCTTCTTCCGCTTCGGCCCCTGGCTCACGCTGCCGGGAAACGCGCCGCGCGAGACGGATCTGGTGACGGGCGGCTCGCCCGACTTCGACGCCGACGGCGACGCGGACGCAGCCGACAACTGTCCCACGGTCGCGAACCCGGCGCAGACCGACACCGACATGGACGGCGTCGGGCAGAGCTGCGACACCTGCGCACTGGTGACGAATCCGCCGGAGTCACCGGTAGCGGAGTGGATGACGCTCGTCTCCGGCCAGCGCGACGACGACGCCGACGGTCTCGGGAACCGCTGCGACTTCGACTACAACAACCTGGGCGCCGTGATCACGGCCGGCGACTTCAACGAGATCAAGGCCTCGGTGGCGGAGTTCACTGCGGACTCCGACTGCGGCCTCTCCAACGCGCTGCGCTGCGCGATGTTCGACCACGACGAGACGGGCGCGGTGATCACGGCGACCGACTTCAACCTCGCCAAGGCAGCGGTGGCGACGCTCGTGCCCGCGCGCTGCGGCCCCGGCTGCACCCCGCCGTTCGACGGCACGGCGGGCAAGGCGTACTGCTCCGGCCCCGCCTGCTAGGCCAACTAGAATCCTCGACGATGCGGGTGGTTGAGCTTTCCGACGCCCTCGCCGCACTGGGGTCGAGCTCTTGGTGAGGCTCGCCGGAGCTGTCGTGGCAGGACTTGCGACACTCCTGGTGTTTCCGCCGATCGGTTGGCCCGCGGTTGCCTGGATCGCGTTCGTGCCCTGGCTTCTCGGGCTCAATGACACGACTACGGGCAGGAGCATCGTCCTGAGCAGCCTGTTCGCGGTGACCATCGTGCTACCGCTGGGCGCCTGGATCCCGGAAGTCGCCGTCGACGAGTTCGGAGCCAGCCCGCTGGCAGCTCACTTGCTCTGGCTGCTGACGAGCTTGTCCTACGCCCCGGCGATCGTCGCACTCGGCACGGTGCTCGCCCGAGTGTCGGTGCGTAGCGCCGCATACCCCCTTGCGGCGGGCGCTGGCTGGGCGCTTGTCGAGCTGTCGCACGCGTTCGTCTGGCCTGAGATCCCTTGGGTAGTGGTCGGCGCAACCCAGATCGACACACCGGTTTCCGCGATGGCGGCGATTTCGGGGGTCCACTCCGTCAGCGCTGTGGTCGTCACCCTGAATGCATGGGTCGTCCAGGCGCTTCGCGGCTGCCCCGTTAGGCAACTGCTCCTCGAACTCGTCGTCGGTGGGCTGGTGGTCGGGGCCGGTACCACGACGGGCCGCGCCTATTCCCTGGCCGAGTCCGACCGAATCCTACGCATCGCGGTGGTCCAGCCGGGAGTGCGGCTCACCGGCCGTGGCGACAGCCGTTCGCCGCGAGCGACCTTGGACGCTGCCGTTTCAGCGATCGGTGACGTGCGTGGTCCGTCGATCTTCTTCCTGCCGGAGAACATGCTGAACGCAACCGTCGAGGGGCGCCCCGACCTGATCGCACGTTTGGCCGCGTTGGCGAGCGACCGCAATGCGGCCTTCGTTTTCGGGGTGCACCGACGATCAGACGCCGGGCGCCTGAATTCCGTGGCTGTGCTCGAGCCGGGCCGACCCGTCGCGATCGTGTACGACAAACGCCGCCTTCTGCCGATCGCAGAGATGGTGCCGGGTTGGCTGGGTCCGGGGTTACGGCGCTCTCTTGGCCGTCTCGTCCCTCATCGGTCGTTCAAGGCCGGTAGCGTGTCCCTTCCGGTCAGCGGTCTTCCAGCCCGAGTGGAACTTGCGATCTGTTACGAAGCGGCGTTCAGCGGCCGCCCGGATGATCCCCGATCGGAGCTCCTCGTGAACCCTGTGAATGACAGCTGGTACGACTCGACGCCCGCCGCCCAGCACCTGCTGCTCTTGTCTCGGTGGCGCGCCATCGAACGGGCGGCTCCGCTGGTTCGCGCAGCGCTCACCGGGATCAGCGCCGTGGTCGCGTCGGACGGCTCGATCGACGCATCGATCTCCATCGGCGAGGCAGGAGCCCTCTCCATGCCTGTGGCTCTCCGATCGACGACGACCCCGTTCGAGCGCGCCGGCCACGCTCCGATCGTCGCTGTCGCGATCGTGTCCGTGGTTGCCGCGCTCAGAAGCCGGGCGGGAGCGTATCGAGCTGCCCGGCGATGAGGACATCGAATCGCTGGATGTCCGCGGGATCGGGGCGATCCACGGAGAGCTGCAGGTATCCCTTCCCCGTTGCGCCGATCCTGATCAAGTCTGCCGTGAAGGCCAGCGTGTAGACCATGGGTCTGCGCCCGCCGACCCTTCGTACGACGACGTCTCCGTGAAGCTCGAGCGTACCCTCTCCGGAAGCGGTCTTTCGGAGTGTCCCGCTGACTGGAGACGCCAGCCTGAGTTCGAGGGGCGGAAGGCCGGCGCCACGCACCACGCCGAGCTCGAGTCCGTCGGCGGGCACCTCCACCGCGAAGGCATTCGAGCCCTGGGGCGCAAAGCGCATGCGGACTCGAGCCCCGGCTCCGAAGGCATAGCCGCCGGCTCCCACTGCATCTCTTGGCCGCAGCAACGATGATTCATCCAGGCGGAGAGTCGTCTCGAACGCCGCAGCTAGGCGTGGAGTCGAGGCGAGGAGCAGCACGAGCACTACGAAGAGGGGCTTCATCGCGGGCCCTCGTTCAGAGACCGGGGGGAGCGTATTCCTCGACATTTTTCTTGTCGCCCCTTCTGCCAATGAAGCGTGAGACACCAGCCCAGGAGAAATTACTGTAGGGGGCGGGGAGGGCTCACGAGCCATGGCGAGTTTGGAGGCGAAGGGGATCGAGGGATCGCCGGCGCAGGGCGCTGCGGTCGAGGTGGT
>CAYVQJ010000031.1:0-80746 GCA_964454165.1 uncultured Myxococcales bacterium
CATGCCCGACATGGCGACCCTGCTCGCCTTCGTCGCGACCGACGCCGCGGTCGAGCCCGCGTTCCTGCGCGAGACGCTGCGTGAGGTCGCGGACGAGAGCTTCAACCGCCTGACGATCGACGGCGAGTCGAGCACGAGCGACACGCTCGTGGTCCTCGCCAACGGCGCCGCGGGCCGGCGGCCGCTCGGAGCGCGCTCGCCGGCCGCACGCGATTTCGCGCGCGCGCTGCGCGACGTGTGTCAGGACCTGGTCCTGCAGCTCGCCTTCGACGGCGAGGGCGTGACCCGGGTCGCCGACGTGGTCGTGACCGGAACGCGGCGCAACGCGGACGCGCTCGCGGTCGCGCGCAGCATCGGGAACTCCATGCTGGTCAAGACGGCGCTGTTCGGCGTCGACCCGAACTGGGGCCGCGTGGTGCAGGCCGTGGGCGCCGCCGGCGTGCCGCTGCGCGCCCGCGACGTGGGCGTGCGCTTTTGCGGCGTGGAGCTTTTGCGGCGCGGCGAGCCGGTCGGAGGCGAGCGCGCCGTCGAGCGGGCGCGGCGCGCGCTCAGGCGCAAGCGCGTCGCGATCGAGGTCTCGCTCGGCCGCGGTCCCGGTCGCGCCGCGCTCCTGACCACCGACCTCTCCTACGAGTACGTGCGCATCAACGCGGAGTACACCACGTGATCGAGCTCGTGTTCGTACGCCACGCGCAGCCCGACTGGGAGCCGAACGGCCGCGCCCGCGACGAGCCCGAGCTCACCGGGCTCGGCCGCTCGCAGGCCGAGCGCGTCGCCGCGCAGCTCACGGGCGCGAGCTTCGATGCGTTCTACGTGAGCCCGCTGCGACGCGCCCGCGAGACCGCCGCGCCGATCGAGAAGGCGCTCGGGATCGCAGCGGAGGTGGAGCCCTGGCTCGCCGAGATCCGCCTGCGTCCGCTCGAGGGCGCTCCCCTCGACGAGGTGCAGAAGTACTTCGCGGCCATGCGCCTGCGCCAGCTCGACGAGTGGTGGAACGGCATGGAAGGGGGCGAGTCCTTCCGCCACTTCCACGAACGCGTGACGACAGGGATCGATGAGCTACTGGCGCAGCGGCTGCACGCCCGCCGCGCGGGACACGGCGCCCACCAGCTCTGGTCGCTACCCGAGACCGACGCGCGCGTGCTGGTGACGGCGCACGGCGGCTCGATCGCCGTTGCGCTCGGGCACTTGCTCGGGATCGAGCCCGTCGCGTTCGAGCCCGAGCGCTTCCGCGTGGGCTGGGCCGGCATCTCTCGCCTGCGCAGCGTTCCGGTCTCGACCGGGCACATCTTCGCGCTCGAGTCGTTCAACGCCCGCGCGCACCTGACCGGCCTGCCCGACCCTCCCGGCTAAAGATCGAGCGATTTCGCGAAGTTTCTTGTCCCACCCGGAGCCCTCTGCTATCTAGGCCGGTACTTCACACGCCCCTTCCGCTCGGGTTGCCGGCCTGCTCGGCCGGCGGGAGCGGGGTCGCCGGAGCGCGATCGGGGCGGAGGCCAAAACCCGGTGTCGCCGATCCGGCGACCGAAGCAGGAGTTCCTACGCGATGACCATGACCGCGACCACGCTCTCGATGCGAGAGCTGCTCGAAGCGGGCGTGCACTTCGGCCACCAGACGCGCCGCTGGCACCCCGGCATGAAGCCGTTCATCTACGGCGAACGCAACGGCATCCACATCCTCAACCTGGCGCACAGCCTGCCCCGGTTTCGGGCGGCGCTGGAGTACCTGACCGAGGTCGTCGCCGAGGGCGGCAGCGTGCTGTTCGTCGGCACCAAGCGCCAGGCGCAGGACCCGATCGCCGAGGCCGCGCGCGCGAGCGGCATGCCGTTCGTGCACCGCCGCTGGCTCGGCGGAATGCTCACCAACTTCCGCACCGTGCGGAAGGGGATCGAGCGCTACAAGGAGCTGAACGAGATCCTGAACGATCCCGACAACGCCGCCGGGCTCTCCAAGAAGGAGCGCTCGCGACTGTCGCGCGAGCGCGAGAAGCTGCACAAGGCGTTCGAGGGCATCGTCGCGATGGAGCGGCTGCCCGACGCAATCTTCGTGATCGACATCCGCAAGGAGCACATCGCGCTCGCAGAGGCGCAGCGGCTGGGGATCGCGATCGTCGCCGTCGTCGACACCAACTGCGATCCCGGCGGGATCGACTACGTGATCCCCGGTAACGACGACGCGATCCGCGCGATCCGGCTCTACTGCGAGAAGGCCTCCGAGGCCTGCAGGATGGGCAAGGAAGAGTTCAACATGCGCGTGATCGAGGACGGCCGCGGCGGCGCCGAAAAGCCCGAGGAGCAGCCCGCGGCCGGCGGCAAGCGCGTCGTCGAGATTACGCAGCCCGCGCGCCGCTCCGCGCGCATGGAGCGCGACCTGGCGCGGGCGCGCGCGGAGCTCGGCGAGGAGAAGCCCGCCGAGAAGCTGGAAGAGAAGCCGGTGGAGACCCCCGTGGAGACCCCGGTGGAGACCCCGGTGGCGCCTGCAACTGCGGAGACTCCTGCATGAGCGCCGCGATCACGGCCGACCTGGTGAAACGTCTTCGGGAGCGAACCGGCGCCGGCATGATGGACTGCAAGAAGATGCTGGTCGAAGCCAGCGGTGATCTCGAGCGCGCCGCCGAGCTCCTGCGCGAGCGAGGCATCATCAAGGCGCGCGCCAAGGCGGATCGCGCCACGTCCGAGGGGCGCATCGCCGCAGCCGTCGCGGCCGACGGCAAGAGCGGTGCGTTGGTCGAGCTCAGCTGTGAGACCGACTTCGTCGCCAAGACCGACGAGTTCGGCAAGCTCGTGGCCGAGCTGGCCGAGCTGGCGCGCGCGCGTAACCCGCAGGACGGCGACGCGCTGCTGGCGCTGCCGCTCGACGGCCGCAGCGCCAACGATGCGCTGATCGCGGCGATCGCGCAGCTCGGCGAGAACATCCGCGTGCGCCGCGTGGCGCGGCTCGAAGCCGGCCCGTCGGGACGCGTGGACTCCTACATCCATGCGGGCGGCAAGATTGGCGCGCTGGTCCAGCTCGACGCGAGCGAGCCCGCCGGTGCGGACGCGCGCGCGCTGGGGCGGAACCTGTGCATGCACGTCGCCGCGGCCAACCCGCTCGCGGTGTCGCGCGGCGCACTCGCGCCCGAGCTCGTCGAGAAGGAGCGCGTCATGTCGCGCGCGCTCGCGGAGCAGGAGGGCAAGCCGCCGCAGATCCTCGAACGGATGGTCGAGGGTCGCCTGAAGAAGTTCTTCCAGGAGGTCTGCCTGGTCGAGCAGGCGCTGGTGATGGATCCCGATCGCAGCGTCGAGGCCGCGGCGAAGGCGGTGCAGGCGCAGGTCGTGGCCTTCCGCCGCTTCCAGCTCGGCGAGGGAGCCGAATGAAGCCCGGGTTCAAGCGGGTGCTGCTCAAGGTCAGCGGCCAGCGTCTGGCCGGTGACGAGGGCTTCGGGCTGTCGATGACGGCGATCCAGCGCACGGCGCAGGAGATCGCCGAGGTCGCGCGCCAGGGCGTCGAGCTCGGGATCGTCGCGGGCGGCGGCAACATCATCCGTGGACTCACGGCCTCGCGCGCCGGCATGACGCGCGCGAACGCCGACTACATGGGCATGCTCGCGAGCATCATGAACGCGCTCGCGCTGCAAGACGCTCTGGAGAGCTGCGGCATCACCACGCGCGTGCTCTCCGCGCTCGAGATCAAGCAGGTCGCCGAGCCGCACATCCGCCGCCGGGCCGTGCGCCACCTGGAGAAGGGCCGGGTCGTGATCTTCGCGGCCGGCACCGGCAATCCGTTCTTCACCACCGACACCGGCGCGGCGCTGCGCGCGATGGAGATCGGCGCCGACATTCTGCTCAAGGGAACGCGCGTCGACGGCGTCTACGACTCGGATCCGGAGAAATTCCCCGACGCCAAGCTCTACGAGAACGTCACGTACCGCGAGTTCCTGCATCGCAACCTCGGTGTGATGGACGCGACCGCGATCTCGCTGTGCCAGGACAACAAGCTGCCCATCATCGTCTTCAACATGAGCGTGCCCGGGAACATGCAGAAGGTGATCTGTGGGGAGCGGATCGGGACCAGCGTCGGGACCTAGCGAGGAGAGCGCCTTGTCAGCGGAGTCAGAGGAGCTCGTTTTTTCCGAAGCTCGTGACGGCATGCAGAAGTCGCTCGACGGCATGCAGCGCGACATGGCGCGGATCCGCACCGGCCGCGCCAACCCCGCGGTGCTCGACGGCGTCCACGTCGACTACTACGGCACCTCCACTCCCCTGCGCCAGCTCGCCGCGATCCACGTCGCCGACGCGCGGCTGCTCACGGTGCAGCCGTTCGACCGCTCCGTGGCCGACGCGATCGAGCGCGCGATCCAGAAGGCCAACCTCGGCCTGTCCCCGGTCAACGACGGCAAGATCCTGCGCGTGCCGATTCCGGAGCTCACCGAAGAGCGGCGCCGCGAGATGGTCAAGCAGCTCAAGAAGTCCGGCGAGGAGCACAAGGTTGGGGTGCGCGGCGCGCGGCGCGACGCGATGGCGGTGCTCAAGGACCTGGAGAACGACGGCGACCTCTCCGAGGACGACGCGCGGCGCGCGCAGAAGAAGATCCAGGACCTGACCGACGACTACATCGGCAAGATCGACGCGCTGCTCACCGCCAAGGAGCAGGAGGTCCTGCGGGTCTAACCCATGTCGAGACTCGAGCCCGCGAAGCTGCCGCGCCACGTGGCGATCATTCCGGACGGGAATGGCCGCTGGGCCGAGGCGCGCGGACTCCCGCGCAACGAGGGTCACCGCGTCGGCACCGAGACCATGCGCCAGGTGGTGCGCGCCGCGCACGAGCTCGGCATCCGCTGGCTGACCGTGTACGCGTTCTCGCAGGAGAACCGCGGGCGGCCGCCGGAAGAGATCGACGCGATCATGGACCTGCTGGCGAGCTACATCGACCGCGAGACCGACGAGCTGTTGCGCAACGGGATCCGGCTGCGCGCGATCGGGCGTCTGGGCGATCTGCCGCGGAGCGTGCAGGAGCGCGTGGAGCGCACGATGCGCCTCTCGGAGAGTAACGCCGAGATGACGCTCACCTTCGCGCTCGCCTATGGCGGCCGCACCGAGCTCGTCGATGCCGCGCGTCGGCTGGCGCGCGAGGTCGAATCCGGCCGCCTCGAATCCGACGCGATCGACGAGAAGGCGTTCCAGTCCGCGCTGTACGCGCCGGACCTGCCCGATCCCGACCTGCTGATCCGCACCGGCGTCGAGAACCGCATCTCGAACTTCCTGCTCTGGCAGCTCTCCTACACCGAGCTCTACTTCAGCGAAGTGCTCTGGCCGGACTTCGGCAAGGAGCAGCTGGTGGCGGCGCTGCTGGCGTATCAGGCGCGCGAGCGGCGCTTCGGCAAGACCAGCGATCAGGTGCGAGAGCGCTCGTGAAGCGACTGGCGCTGCTCGGCTCGACGGGGTCGATCGGCACTCAGGTCCTCGACGTGGCCCTGCGCCATCCCGAGCGGCTGCGCGTCGAGGCGCTCGCCGCGGGGCGCAACACAGCACTCGTGATCGAGCAGGCGCGCCGCTTCCGGCCGTCGCTCGTGTGCGTGGCGCAGGACGAGGACGCGCGGCGCGTGCGCGAGGCGCTCGGCCCGGCCACCGAAGTCGCGAGCGGCGCAGCGGGCCTGCTGGCGGCCGCGCGCCACGACGTGGATCTGGTGATCGGAGCGCTCGTCGGCGGTATGGGGCTCGAGCCCGTGCTCGCCGCGCTCGAGCGCGGCACCGACGTCGCGCTGGCGAACAAGGAAGTGCTGGTGATGGGGGGTGGGCTCGTGCTGCAGACGGCACAGCGCAGCGGCGCGCGCGTCTGGCCGCTCGACTCGGAGCACGCAGCGATCCACCAGTGCCTGGTCGGGCAGCGCCGCGACGCGCTCGCGCGGCTCTGGCTGACCGCGTCGGGCGGTCCGTTCCGCACCTGGGAGGCCGCGCGGATCGCGGCGGCGACGCCCGAGCAGGCGCTCGCGCACCCGAACTGGGAGATGGGCCGCAAGATCTCGATCGACTCCGCGACGCTGATGAACAAGGGGCTCGAGGTGATCGAGGCGCGCTGGCTGTTCGACGTCGAGCCCGAGGCAATCGAGGTGGTGGTGCATCCGGAGAGCATCGTGCACTCGCTGGTCGAGTTCGTGGACGGCTCGTGGCTGGCGCAGCTGTCGGTTCCCGACATGCGCATCCCGATCGCCTACCTGCTGGGCTGGCCGGAGCGGCTGGCGCTGCCCGAGCTGCCGCGCCTCGACCTCGCGGCGCTCGGCGCGCTCCACTTCGAGCGGCCCGACACCAAGCGCTTCCCGGCGCTCGCGCTGGCAGGCGAGGCTGCCCGCCGCGGCGGCACGGCCCCGGCCGTGCTCAACGCCGCCAACGAGATCGCTGTGGCAGCGTTCCTGAATCGCCGCATCCCGTTTCCCGCGATCCCGGCGGCCGTCGCCGCCGTGCTCGACGACCAGCCGATACAGGCAGGACTCGAGCTTGCCGAGATCCGGGAGGCGGACCGCGCGGCGCGCGAGCGCGCGCTGCGCTGGGTCGACGCGCACCCGGCATGAGGTGGAAGGCTTGAACTTCTTCGAAGGGCTGGTGCCGTTCATCCTGCTGCTCGGCGGGCTGATCTTCGTGCACGAGCTCGGGCACTTCCTGGTGGCCAAGGCCTTTGGCGTGAAGGTCGAGAAGTTCGCGATCGGCTTCGGCCCCGCGCTGCTGCGGCGCCGCGTCGGCGAGACCGAGTACGTGATCGCCGCTCTGCCCCTCGGCGGCTACGTCAAGATGCTCGGCGAGCAGCCGGGAGAGACGCTCCCCGACGAGGAGCGCGCGCGCGCGTTCAACCACCAGCCGGTGTGGCGGCGCGTGGCGATCGCCTCCGCGGGTCCAGCGATGAACCTGGTGTTCCCGATCGCGGTGCTCGCGATCGTCTACATGATCGGCGTGCCGACGCCGACCACGCTGGTCGGCGGGGTGGCGCCGGAGTCGCCAGCGGCGCGCGCGGGTCTCGAGCCGGGCGATCGGATCGTTACGGTCGAGGGCCGCGAGATCTGGCGCTGGCGCGAGCTGTCCGATGCGCTCGCCGAGCGCAAGACGGGCGCGATCGCGCTCGAGGTCGAGCGCGCCGGTGAGCGCAGGAGCGTGGAGCTCACGCCCGAACAGGCAGACGGCGCGCTCCGGATCGGCGTCGAGCACAGCCCGCCCGCCGCGCTGCTGCTCGTCGTCGACGACGCGCCCGCATGGCGCGCCGGGCTGCGCAGCGGCGATCGGGTCAGCGCTCTCGCCGGCAAGCCGATCGCCGATTGGTTCGCATTGCAGCGCGCGCTCGCCGGCGCGCAGCCGCCACTCGAGATCGAGGCTGCGCGTGCGACGCCGGAAGGTGAGCTGGTCGTGCGCGTGCGGATCGACGCCGACGCGACCGGCCTCGCCCCCGAGGCGCTCGGGCTGCGGCTAGCCGACTCGGAGATGCTCGCGATCGAGCCCGGCTCGCCCGCGGAGCGCGCGGGAGTCCAGGCGGGAGATCTGATCGCGCGCGTCGACGGCGTCACGCTCGCGAGCTTCGCGGATCTGGCCGCGAAGATCCGCGCCGGCAACGGCGCCCCGCTCCGGCTCGAGGTCGTGCGTAAGGGTGAGCCGCGGGAGCTCGAAGTCACCCCAGAGCCGCGCTCGCTCGAGCGCGAGCCGGGCAAGGTCGAGGAGAGCTTCGCGATCGGTGTGCACGGGGGAGCGCGGCGCGTGCCGGGGGAGCTGCGCGACGACGTCGCGAGCAACCCGGTCGCCGCGCTGGGCCAGGGCGTCCGCATCACCGGCGAGCTGTTCGTGCTCACGCTCGACGGGCTGCGCAAGCTCGTGACGCGCGAGGTCGGGCTCGAGAATCTGGCCGGGCCGATCCGCATCGGCGAGCTCGCTGCCAGCTCCTACGAGGAGAGCTGGTTCCAGTTCTTCTGGGTCATGGCCGTGATCAGCGTGAACCTCGCGATCCTGAACCTGCTGCCGATCCCGATCCTCGATGGCGGTCAGATCGCGTTCGCGCTCGCCGAGGGCGTGCGCGGCGGACCGCTCTCGCTGCGCGTGCGCGAGGTGGCGCAGCAGGTCGGGCTGTCTCTGCTGTTCCTGCTGATGGGCTTCGCGTTCTGGAACGATCTTTCCCGCCACTGGGGCCGCATCCTGGACTTCTTCCAGAGCCTCACCTGAGCGCACTGCTCCTCGCACTCGAGACCGCAACGGAAGACGCGAGTGTCGCGCTGCTCGAGGGCGAGCGCGTGGTGGGCGAGCAAGAGCTGCCTCGCGGGCGCGAGCACGCTGCCTCGGTGCTGGTCGCGGTGGACGCGCTGCTAGCCGACGCGGGCGTGACACTGGAGCGTGTCGAGCGCATCGCGCTCTCGATCGGTCCTGGCTCGTTCACGGGCCTGCGCGTGGGCCTCGCGACCGCCCTCGGCCTGTGCTTCGGCACGGACCGCAAGATCGTCCCCGTCCCGACGCTCGCCGCGCTCTCGCTCCACGCCGAGGGCTTCGCCCTGCGCGCGGCGCTCCTCGACGCCCGTCGCGCCGAGATCTACGCGGGTTTGTACGGTCCCGCTGCGCATGCGCTGCGCGACGACTGCGTCACTCCGCCGGAGCCGTGGTTCCACTCGCTGCGCGGCCTCGGTCGGATCGCCTTCCTCGGCAGCGGCGCGCGCCTGCACCGCGCCGAGATCGAGCGAGCGCTCGGACGCGACGCCGTGCTGCTTCCCGACGCCGCGGGAATCCCGCGGGCTGCCAGCGTCGGCCGCCTTGGTGCAACGGCCTCTGCCGTCGAGCCCGCCGCCGTCGAGCTGCGCTACCTCCGCGTTCCCGAGGCTGAGGCGCGGCGCGCCGGCTGAGCCGTAGTAGGATCCGCCGGGGGGCTGCGGGAGAGAGCGATGCGGCGGAAGCTATTGATCCTCGGGGCGCTACTCGCGGCGATCCTCGCGACGCCTTCGACGTCGCCCGCAGCGGACGGGCGCAGGGAGATCAGCCAGGCGTCGATCCTCGCCGCCGGCGGCTTCCCCTACGTGATCAGCGCGCCCGGGAGCTACGTGCTCACGAGCGACCTCGCGCCGCCGCCCGACGTGATCGGCATCCGCGTCGATGCCGACGACGTGAACGTCGACCTGAACGGCTTCGCGATCCGGGGCAGCCTGGTGTGCGTGCCCGGCTCCTGCAGCGGAACCGGACCTTCGGGGGGAATTTCCGTCCCGACCTCGCCGCTCACCAACGGCAGGCGCTGCTCGGTGCGCAGCGGCACGATCGCCGGGATCAACGGCTCTGCGATCAACTTGCGTGACGAGGCGTTCGTCGACGCGGTCTCGGTGTCGAACACGTTCTTCCACGGGATCATCTTGGGGCCGCGCAGCCTGGCCACACGAAACCGCATCACCGCGGTGGGTCGCTCGGGCCTGCTGCTCGGCGCGGGGTCCGGCTACGGCCAGAACGTGGTTTCGCTGACCGGCCTGTTCCTTGCGTTCGGATCCGTCTCGGGCGGCAAGCCGGTCGGCGGCAACGTCTGCGACGACGGCCGCTGCCCGGGCGCGCGCCGCTTCTACCTGACACAGAACACCGTGAACGGTGCTGGGCCGCTGTCCGCGTGCGATGCCGGCTTCCACATGGCGTCGCGCTGGGAGATCGAGGATCCGTCGAGCCTCCGCTACGACACGCTGCGCGGCTTCGTCTACCCGACGTCCGATCAGGGGGTCGGGCCGCCGGCGTACGCAGAGGGCTGGGTCCGGACCGGTTTCTACGTGGGCACCGCCACGGGCGCGAGCTTTGCGAACTGCGGCTTCTGGACGAATGGATCGTCTGGCGAGGGAACCCTGGCCCAGCTGCTCGGCGGGGCGCCGCCACCCCCGAACCCCTGGTCGCTCACCTCTGCTACGTGCTCGTCCAGCCGCAACGTCTGGTGCGTCGAGGACGACTGACGCGACCCGGTGCGACCCTGACCTCGGGGCGGTACGCTGAACCCGGCTCGAGGAGGAACGCGCATGAAGATCTTCTACGACAAGGACGCGGATCTGAACCGGCTGGCGGGGAAGAGCGTCGCCGTGCTCGGCTACGGCAGCCAGGGGCATGCGCACGCGTTGAACCTGCGCGACAGCGGCGTGGACGTAGTGATCGGGCTCCGGCCCGGGTCGCCGTCGTGGAAGAAAGCCGAGGCCGAGAAGCTCAAGGTCATGCCGATCGGCGAGGCGGTGCGCAACGCGACGGTCGTGATGCTGACGCTCCCGGACGAGACCATGGGCGACATCTACGCGGCCGACGTCGCGCCGAACCTGCGCAAGGGCGGCTACCTCGGGCTGGCGCACGGCTTCAACATCCACTTCGGCTGCATCCGCCCTGCGCCGGGCACCAACGTGTTCATGGTCGCGCCCAAGGGGCCCGGCCACATCGTGCGCGACCTCTACAAGAAGGGGCAGGGCGTGCCGGCGCTGGTCGCCGTCGACGCGGATCCGGGCGGCGACACGCTCCAGGTAGCACTCGCCTACGCCAGCGGGATCGGCGCCGGCCGCGCGGGGATCATCGAGACCAACTTCCGCGAGGAGACAGAGACCGACCTGTTCGGCGAGCAGGCCGTGCTCTGCGGCGGGCTGACGGCGCTGATGCAGGCGGGCTTCGAGACGCTGGTCGAGGCCGGCTACGCGCCCGAGATGGCGTACTTCGAGTGCATCCACGAGATGAAGCTGATCATCGACTTCATCTACGAGGGCGGCATCACGAACATGCGCTACACGATCTCGAACACCGCGCAGTACGGCGACCTGACGCGCGGCCCGCGCATCGTGAACGAGGACACCAAGCGCGAGATGAAGAAGATCCTGCGCGAGATCCAATCGGGCGTGTTCGCGCGCGAGTGGCTGCTGGAGAGCCGGGCCGGCAAGCCGGTGTTCAACGCGCTCACGCGCGAGGGCCAGGAGCACCCGCTCGAAGCCGTGGGTGCCCGCTTGCGCGCGCTGATGCCCTGGCTCGCGCAGGGCAAGCTCGTCGACAAGACGCGCAACTAGCTCGGTGGAGACTCCGTCCGCGCTGCGAGGACCGATCGCGCGGCCCGCGTGGCTGCTCTCGGCGGCGATCCTCGTCGCCTCGATAGCACTCGGGATCGCGAGCACCGGCTTGGGCGTCGCGAGCCTGCGCTGGGTCGCCTGGTTGGGCTACGCGCTCGCCGCCGCGAATCTCGCGTTCTTCCGCAATCCGCGGCGGGTGTCGCCACCCGGGGAGCGCGTGGTGGTGTCGCCCGCCGACGGTCGCGTGGTCGAGGTCGCGGAGCTCGAGGATCCCGGCGGCTTCGTCGGCAAGGCCAGGCGCGTGGCGATCTTCCTGTCGGTGCTCGACGTGCACACCAATCGCGCGCCGCTCGCCGCGAAGGTGTGCGCGATCCGGCGCAAGGGCGCCGAGTTCAAGGCTGCGTTCCGTGCCGACGCCTCCGAGCGCAACGTCCAGCTGCGCATGGACCTCGAGACGCCCGCGGGGCTGCGGCTGGCGGTCGTCCAGATCACCGGCCTGATCGCGCGCAGGATCCAGTGCTACGCGCGCGAGGGCGACGTGCTCGAGCGCGGGCAGCTCTACGGCCTGATCTGTTACGGCTCGCGCGTAGAGCTCTACCTGCCCGCGAGCGCCGAGCTGCGGGTGCGTGTGGGCGATCGCGTGCGCGGCGGCGCCAGCGCGATCGCGGAGGTGCGTGCATGACGATCTCGGGCGACGAGGGCGAGCACGGGCGGCGCTTCCAGATGCGGCGTCGGCGGCGGCCGCGCCGCAGCGAGCGCCGGCGCGCGATCTTCCTGCTGCCGAACCTGATCACCACGGCGGCGATCCTGCTCGGGTTCTGGTCGATCGTGCAGGCGTTCCACGGGCGCTTCGAGCGGGCGGCCCTCGGGATCGTGCTCGCGGGCGTGTGCGACGTGCTCGACGGCCGCGTCGCGCGCGCCACGCACTCGACCAGCAAGTTCGGCGTCGAGTACGACTCGCTCGCCGACATGCTGGCGTACGGCGTCGCGCCGGCGGCGTTGATCTACCTGTGGGCGCTGGTCCCGCTCGGTCCCCGCGGCTGGCTGATCGCGTCGCTGTTCACGGTGTGCGCCGCGCTGCGGCTGGCGCGCTTCAACGTGGTGCAGCTCGAGGAGGAAGCCACGCGGTACCAGGGGCTGCCGAGCACGGTGGCCGGAGGGTTCGTGGCGGTCTCGGTCTGGTTCGTCGAGTGGCTCGGACTGGCTCCTCCGTTCTCGCGCGCGATGTCCTTCGCGATCGGCCTGGGCACCGCGCTGCTGGCGCTGCTCATGGTGAGCAACGTCCCGTACCTGTCGACGAAGAAGCTGCCGCTGCGCGGGCCGAACGCCTATCCGGTGCTCGTGGCGATCGTGCTGCTCTTGATCGTGATCCTGATGCGCCACGAGCCGGTGCTGTTCGGGCTTGGAGCAACGTACATCGCGTCGGGACCGCTGCTCTGGCTGTTCTCCTGGCGCCGGAGCGAGCCCGCCCCCGCGGTGAAGGAGTCCCCCGGCGATGTCCGATGAACGCGTCCTGATCTTCGACACCACGCTGCGCGACGGCGAGCAGGCGCCCGGCTGCAGCATGAACATCGAAGAGAAGCTGGTGCTGGCCAAGCAGCTGGCGCGGCTCGGCGTCGACGTGATCGAGGCCGGCTTCCCGATCGCGTCGCAGGGCGACTTCGAGGCCGTGCGCGCCGTCGCGCGCGAGGTCGAGGGGCCGATCATCTGCGGCCTGGCGCGAACGGGCTTCGAGGACATCGACCGCGCCGGCAAGGCGCTCGAGGGCGCCCCGCGCGCGCGCATTCACACCTTCATCGCGACCTCCGAGATCCACATGCGCGACAAGCTCCAGATGGGGCCCGACCGCGTGCTGGACGAGGTCTCGCGCGCGGTCGAGCGCGCGCGCCGCTACGGCGAAGACGTGGAGTTCTCCGCCGAGGACGCCACGCGCTCGGACTGGGACTTCCTGGTGCGCGTCTACACCCGCGCGCTCGAGGCGGGCGCCTCCACGCTGAACGTGCCCGACACCGTGGGCTACACCACGCCGCAGGAGTACGCCGAGCTGATCGCGCACCTGCGCCGGAGCGTGCCGGGGATCGAGCGCGCGCGCCTCTCCGTGCACTGCCACGACGACCTCGGGCTCTCGGTGGCGAACTCGCTGGCGGCGATCCGCGCGGGGGCGCGCCAGGTCGAGTGCACCGTGAACGGGATCGGTGAGCGCGCCGGCAACACCGCGATGGAAGAGGTCGTGATGGCGCTGCGCACACGGCGCGAGTTCTTCGGCGGCGTCGACACCGGGATCCGCGGGCAGGAGATCTTCCCGACCAGCCGGCTGCTCTCGCAGATCATCGGCATCAACGTGCCGCCGAACAAAGCGGTCGTCGGCGACAACGCCTTCGCGCACGAGGCGGGGATCCACCAGCACGGCGTGCTCAAGAACCGGCTGACGTACGAGATCATGACGCCCGAGTCCGTCGGCCGCACCAAAACCGAGCTGGTGCTCGGCAAGCACAGCGGCCGCCACGCCTTCGGCGAGCGCCTGAAGGAGCTCGGCTTCGATACGACGAAGGTCGACTTCGAGAAGGCGTTCCAGCGCTTCAAGGACCTCGCCGACGCCAAGAAGACCGTCTACAACGAGGACATCGAGGCGATCGTCACCGATCAGCTGCTACAGGTGGTGGAGCGCCACAAGCTGGTGAACCTGGCCGTGGTGTGCGGCACGTTCGCCACCCCGACCGCCACCGTCGAGATGACGATCGACGGTGAGCTGCGCAAGGTGGCGCGCCTCGGTGACGGTCCCGTCGACGCGGTGTTCCGCGCGATCGCCGAGCTGACCGGCGCCAAGGCGCGCCTGCTGCGCTACCAGGTCAACTCGATCACGAGCGGCATCGACGCGCAGGGCGAAGTGTCCGTCACGCTCGAAGAGGACGGCCTGCGCGTGATCGGACACGGCGCCGACACCGACATCGTCGTCGCCAGCGCCAGGGCCTACGTGCACGCGATCAACAAGCTCGAGCAGGGGCGGCAGGCGGGCGCGCGCGCGACGCTCCGCGGGATCTGACGCCATGCCCAGGGTCGTGCTGCTGCCCGGCGACGGGATCGGGCCGGAGGTGATCCGCGAGGCCGCGGCCGTGCTGCAGAGCGTCGCGCCCGACGTGGAGCTGGTCGAGAAGCGCATCGGTGGCTGTGCGATCGACGCCGACGGCACGCCGCTCCCGGAGGACACGCTCGCAGCCGCGCGCGAGGCCGGGAGCGTGCTGCTCGGGGCCGTCGGCGGCCCGAAGTGGGACAAGCTGCCGCCCGCCGCGCGGCCGGAGCGCGGCCTGCTCGGGATCCGCAAGGCGCTCGACCTGTTTGCGAACCTGCGCCCGGCGCAGGTGCACGAGGCGCTCGCCGACGCCAGCCCGCTGCGCCCCGAGTGCGTGAAAGGCGTCGACCTCATCGTGGTGCGCGAGCTGGTCGGCGGCATCTACTACGGCGAGCCGCGCGGCCGCGACGACCTTCCCGGTCTGCGCCGCGCGCGCAACACCATGGTGTACGACGAGCGCGAGGTCGCGCGCATCGCCCGCGTCGCGTTCGAGCTGGCACGCGGCCGCCGCAAGCTCCTGACCAACGTGCACAAGGCGAACGTGCTCGAGACCTGTGCCTTCTGGAACGAGATCGTCGAGGAGGTCGCGCGCGAGTTCCCCGACGTCCGACTCGAGCACCAGCTCGTCGACAGCTGTGCCATGGCGCTGCTGCGCGACGCGCCCCGCTTCGACGTGCTGCTCTGCGAGAACCTGTTCGGCGACATCCTCTCCGACGAGGCCGCGATGATCACCGGCTCGCTCGGCATGCTGCCGTCGGCGAGCCTGGGCGCGAAGCAGGGCGGCCTGTTCGAGCCCGTCCACGGCAGCGCGCCGGACATCGCGGGGCAGGATCGCGCCAACCCGCTGGCCGCGATCCTGTGTGTGGCCATGCTGCTCGAGCTCGGCCTCGGCCGCGCGGCGCCCGCCGGGCGTGTGCGCGCCGCGGTGCAGCGCGTGCTTGCCGAGGGCTTCCGCACGCCGGACATCGCGCGCGCCCCGGAGGATCGCCGCGTCGGCACGCGCGAGATGGGCCGGCGCGTGCGCGAGGCGCTCGCCTGATGGCGCGGCGCGACATCGTGGTCGCGGTGATCGGCGCGACGGGTGTTGTCGGCCAGGAGCTGCTCGCCCTGCTCGACGAGCGCGGCTTTCCGATCGGGGAGCTGCGCGCCTTCGGGACCGACGAATCCGCCGGCGCGGAGCTCGAGTTCGGGAGCGACCAGGTGGTGGTCGAGCTGCTCGACCCGGAGCGCGTGGCGAGCGCCGATCTGGTGTTCTGCGCCGCGCCGGGCGTGCTCGCGCCACTGCTCGAGCCGCTCGAGCAGTCGGGCGCACGTCTCGTCGATGTGTCGGGCGGGCTCGAGCTCGATCTCGGCGTGCCGCTCTGGCTGCCCGGCGAGACTGCGGGACCGGCTCGACCCTGGCGCGCGATCCCGCGCGGCGTCGTGGCTGCGCTCGGCGTCGCACTGCTGCCGCTCCAGCGCGAGGTTGGCCTCGAGCGCCTGACGGTCGTCGCGCTCGAGCCCGCGCTGGGCGCGGGCCGCCGCGGAGTCGAGGAGCTCTCCGACCAGACGCTCGCGCTCCTCGGGGGCATGACGGGCGAGGCAGGCGTCTCGGCGGTCTTTCCGCAGCCGCTCGCCTTCGACTGCCTGCCGAGCGTGGGTGTGCTGCTCGAAGGCGGTGACACCAGCGAGGAGCGCCGGCTCGCGCACGTGCTGCGCCGCCTGCTCGGCGCTCCGGGCCTCGCGGTCGAATCGACGCGCGTGCGCGTGCCCGTGTTCGCGGGCAGCCTGGGCCTCGTCCACTGCGCGATGGCGCGCGAGCTGTCTCCCGAGCGCGCGGTCGAGCTCTGGGAGAAGAACCCGGCGATCGAGGTGCTCAGCGGCGACGTCCTGCCGACACCGCGCGGGAGCTGCGGCGCCGATCGAGTGCGCATCGGGCGCGTGCGGCGCAGCCCGGGACCCGCGCCGGGCCTCGCGTTCGCGGTCGGCCAGGACGACCTGCGCCGCGGCGCCGCGCTCGCCGCGGTCGAGGCCGCGGAGTCTCTGCTCGGCGGCCTCGCCTGACTCCCACGTGCGGCGCTTTCGCGCGATCCTCGAGTACGACGGCACTGAGTTCTCGGGCTGGCAGCTCCAGCCCAACGCGCGCACGGTTCAGGGCGAGCTGGAGACGGCGCTCGCGCGCGTGACGGGCGCGCCGGCGCGCCCGACGGCCGCGAGCCGCACCGACGCGGGCGTCCACGCGCGCGGTCAGGTCGCGCACTTCGACTCGGAGACTCGCCTGTCCGCGATCGAGATCCGCCGCGCGCTCAACGCCGAGCTGCCGCGCGACGTGTCCGCGCTCGAGGTGCGCGAAGTCCCGGCGGAGTACCACGCGCGCCGCGACGCCGTCGGCAAGCGCTACGTCTATCGCATCCTGACGCGCGGCAGCCCGAGCCCGCTGCGGCGCCGCTTCGTCTGGCACCTGCGCCAGCGCCTCGACCTTCCGGCGCTGCAGCTCGCCTCCGCGGCGCTGCTCGGCTCGCACGACTTCGCGGCGTTCCGCGGCGTTCCGGGCGGCGCGCCCGCCGAGGACACCCACCGGTCGCTCGAGCGCCTGGAGTGGCTGCGCGACGACGACGAGCTGGTCCTGATCACCGAGGCACGCGGCTTCCTGCGCTACATGGTCCGGAACCTGGTCGGAACGCTTGTGGACGTGGGCTCCGGGCGCCGCGCGCCCGGGTCGATGGGGGCAATCCTCGCGTCCCGCGACCGCTCGCGCGCGGGCCCCACGGCACCAGCGCTGGGCCTGTGTCTGGACCGCGTATTCCAGCCCCGCCTGCCGGGAGACGCAGCTTGACCCTCCTGGGGTTATCGGTTATCCAAGCCCGCCGTGCGCGATCCCGCCCGACCGACCCGAAGCATCCGTACCGAGGACGTTACCCGGCGCTGGTTCGTGGTCGACGCGGATGGGAAGACGCTGGGTCGCCTCGCCACCCGGATCGCGAGCATCCTCCGCGGCAAGCACAAGCCGTTCTTCACGCCGCACGTCGACGGCGGTGATTTCGTGATCGTGGTCAACGCCGAGCGCGTCACGCTCACCGGTCGCAAGCTCGGAGCCAAGAAGTACTACTGGCACAGCGGCTACCCGGGCATCCACGAGACGACGGCGGACAAGGTGCTGGCCAAGCACCCCGAGCGCGTGCTCGAGCTGGCCGTGCGCGGCATGCTGCCGAAGAACCCGCTCGGCCGGCACATGCTCTCGAAGCTCAAGGTCTATCGGGGGGGCGCGCATCCGCACCAGGCGCAGAAGCCGGAGCCGCTCGAGGTGAGCGCGTGACCCAGGCCGCGCACGCCCTGCGCTGGGAGGCCACGGGCCGCCGCAAGACTTCCGTGGCGCGCGTGGTGCTCGAGCCGGGTGGTGGGCTCGTCGTGGTCAACAAGCGCCGGTTCGAGGACTACTTCCCGCGCGAGACGCTGCGGCAGCTGATCCAGCAGCCGCTCGAGACCGTCAATCTGCTCGGCCGTATGAACGTCAGCGTCACCGCCCGGGGCGGCGGCGTGGCGGGGCAGGCCGGGGCCACGCGCCATGGCATCGCCCGCGCGCTCGAGAAGTCGGATTCCAGCCTGCGTTCGGCGCTCAAGAAGGCGGGGTTCCTGACGCGCGACCCGCGCTCGAAGGAACGCAAGAAGTACGGACAGCGGGGAGCGCGCGCCCGCTTCCAGTTCAGCAAGCGGTAGCGGGATGGCGGTGGCCATCACGGCCATCATCCCCGCACGCTTCGCGAGCACACGTTTCCCCGGAAAGCCCCTGGTTTCCCTGGCCGGGAAGCCGCTGGTGCTGTGGGTCGTCGAGCGCGCCGATGCCGCGCGCCGCGCGGGTGTGCTGGATCGGGTGCTGGTCGCCACCGACGACGAGCGCATCGCGAAGACCGTGCGCGACGCCGGCTACGAGGTCCAGATGACGTCGCCCGCGCATCCCACGGGCACCGATCGTCTGGCCGAAGTCGCCGCGAAGCTCGACGACGCCATCCTGTGCAACGTGCAGGGCGACGAGCCGTTGATCGAGGTCGAGACGATCGCCGCGCTGCTGGAGCCGCTCAAGCGCGACCCCGCCCTGATGATGGGAACGCTCAAGACGCCGCTGGATCGGCCCGAGGACCGCTTCGACCCCAACCGCGGCAAGGTGGTCGTCGACGAGCGCGACCGCGCGCTCACGTTTACGCGCCTGCCGATCATCGACGACGTCCCGCGCGAGACCGCGTACTGGAACCGGGCGCGGGTCGAGGCCGAGCACGCGCGGCGCGGCCTGGTGGTGTGGAGCGACATCGGCGTGTACGCGTATCGCCGCGAGTTCCTGCTGCGCTATGCCCGGCTGCCGCGCACGCGCTTCGAGACGTCGGAGCGGCTCGAGCAGCTACGCGCGCTGGAGCACGGCTTCGAGATCGCAGTGCCGACCGTCGCGCACCGCGCGCTCGAGGTCGACACGCCGGAGGACCTGGCGCGCGTCGAGGCCGTGCTGGCGCAGGGCCACGCATGAAGTGCTTGTCGCACGGAGGTTCGCCGGGGCATGCTGGCGTCCGACAGATGGGGGGACCGCAAGCGCCGCAGGCGCGCGCAGCGAGGCGCCTTGCGCCGAGCGAAGGCGTAGGCGCGGCTTCGCCGCGCCGTACACGCTAAGGGGGGCTACCTATGAAGCGACCGACGAAGTTCATCTTCATTACCGGGGGTGTGCTCTCCGGGATCGGCAAGGGCCTGTCGAGCGCGTCGATCGGCGCGCTGCTCGAGGCGCGCGGCCTGCGCGTCTCGTTCCTCAAGATGGACCCGTACCTGAACGTCGATCCCGGCACGATGAGCCCGTTCCAGCACGGCGAGGTCTACGTCACCGACGACGGCGCGGAGACCGACCTCGACCTCGGCCACTACGAGCGCTTCACCTCGGCGCGGCTCACGCGGCGCAACAGCCTGACCGCCGGCCAGGTCTACGAGACCGTGATCCGGCGCGAGCGCGAGGGCGGCTACCTGGGCGGCACGGTGCAGGTGATCCCGCACGTGACCGACGAGATCAAGCGCCGCATCACCGAGGTCGCGGAGGGCGCCGACATCGAGATCGTCGAGGTCGGCGGCACCGTCGGCGACATCGAATCCCTGCCGTTCCTCGAGGCGATCCGCCAGCTCCGCGCGGAGCTCGGGCGCGAGAACGTGCTGTACGTGCACGTAGCACTCGTGCCCTACGTGTCGAGCGCGGGTGAGCTGAAGACCAAGCCGATCCAGCACTCGGTGAAGGAGCTGCGCTCGATCGGGATCGCTCCCGACGTCGTGCTGTGCCGCACCGACCGCTTCCTGCCGCGCGCCGCCAAGGCCAAGATCGCCCTCTACTGCGACGTGGACGAGGAGGCCGTGATCTGCGCTCGCGACGTCGAGACCATCTACGAGCTGCCGCTGGTGCTGCACGGCGAGGGGCTCGACGAGATCATCTCGCACCGGCTCAACATCTGGACCGGTCAGCCCGACCTCTCGCGCTGGGAGCGCGTGGTCGCGGTGCTCAAGAACCCCGAGACGCGCGTGCGGATCGTGATGGTCGGCAAGTACGTCGACCTGACCGAGTCGTACAAGAGCCTGAACGAGGCCCTCGCGCACGGCGGGCTCGCGCACAAGGGCGTGGTCGACATCGAGTACGTGGATTCCGAGAAGCTCGAGGGCTCGGCGCTCGACGCGCTGGCTGCCGCCGACGGCGTGCTGGTGCCACACGGCTTCGGCTCGCGCGGCGCGGAAGGCAAGATTCAGGCGATCCGCTTCGTGCGCGAGCAGGGCATTCCGTTCCTCGGCATCTGCTACGGCATGGAGTGCGCGGTGATCGAGTACGCGCGCCACGCCGCGGACATGCCGCAGGCGAACTCGAGCGAGATCGACGAGAACACGCCCGACCCCGTGATCGACCTCTTGCCCGAGCAGAAGGCCGCGGCACTGAAGGGGGGCAGCATGCGCCTCGGGGCGTGGCCCTGCGTGCTGCGGCCCGGCTCGAAGGCCGCGGCGATCTACGGCGGCGCGAGCGAGATCTCGGAGCGCCATCGCCACCGCTACGAGCTGAACCCCGCCTACCAGGAGCGCCTCGAGCGTGCAGGCCTGGTGGTCTCGGGCGCTTCGCCCGACGGGCGTCTGGCCGAGATCATCGAGCTCCCCGATCACCCGTGGTTCGTCGCCTGCCAGTTCCACCCGGAGTTCAAGTCGACGCCGTTCACGCCGCACCCGCTGTTCCGCGAGTTCGTGGGCGCCGCGCTGCGGCGCCGCGGCCGGCGCCGCTAGCCAGGTTGACGCACGCTGCGGGTGGCCTGTCTACTTGTGCCATGGCGAACCTGGAAGTGAAGCCCCTGGCCGCCGCGCTCGGCGCAGAGGTGCGCGGCATCGACCTCGCAGCGGCCACGCCCGCCGACGCCGCGAAGATCAAGGCGCTCCTGCTCGAGCACCTGGTGCTGTTCTTCCCGGGGCAGACGCTCACGATCGCCGAGCACGTCGCGTTCGGGCGCCACTTCGGTCCGCTCGAGGCCCACCCCAACCTGAAGAACCCGTTCACCGAGCACCCGGAGCTGTTCGAGCTGGCGGCGAGCCAGGGCGGGATCGCGGACGAGTGGCACACCGACCTGACGTTCCTGGCGTCGCCCTCCGTGATGTCGATCCTGCGCATGGTCAAGTGCCCGGCCCTCGGCGGCGACACCATGTGGACCAACCTGTGCGCCGCTTATGACGAGCTGTCGCCTGCGCTGCGCGAGCTCTGCGACGGACTCAGCGCGCTGCACGACGCCTTGCCTCACGGCAAGCCGGAGCAGATGGCGCGCCACCCGGTGGTGCGCGTGCACCCGGAGACCGGCCGGCGCGTGCTCTACGTGAGCGAGCACTTCACGCGCCGCATCATCGAGCTCTCGCACCCCGAGAGCCGCATGCTGCTCGAGTTCCTTACGCACTGGGCGCACGAGGAGCGCTTCACCGTGCGCTATCGCTGGAGCGAGGGCACGATCGCGATCTGGGACAACCGCTGCACCCAGCACTTCGTGGTGAACGACTTCGAGGGCGAGCGCATCATCCAGCGCGTGACGGTGATGGGCGACCGGCCGCAGGGCGACGCGCCGCGCTGGGACGCCTGGCGGCCGACAGGGAAGAGCGCGCAGACCCGCCACGACCTCCAGCTTCTAAGGTTCCTCTCGCCGAGATCCTAGAGAGCGACGGAGAAGCCGCCGTTCACGGGGTACGTCTGACCCGTGATCCAGCTCGACGCGTCCGATGCCAGGAACAGCACCATGTTCGCCACGTCGGACGGCTCGCCGAAGCGGCGGATCGTGTAGTTCTTGAGCACGCGCTTGGCGAGCTCCTCGTTCTCCGTCATGCCCGCGACGGTGGGCGTGCGCGTGGTCGCGATCGCGACGCTGTTCGCGGTGATGCTGTAGCGCCCGAGGCTCTTCGCCACTGCGCGCATGAACCCGGCCGCGCCCGCCTTGGCCGCGGAGTAGATCTCGAGCCCCGGCTCGCCCACGCGCCCGGCGTCGGAGATCACGGTGATCAACCGCCCCGCGTTCTTCTCGATCATGAGTGGGATCACGGAGCTGGTGCAGTGCAGCACGCCGTAGAGATTCACGCCGATGAAGGCGTCCCACGACGCAGGCGTCGCCTGCCAGAACGGCTTGCGCTCCACGCGGCGCGGGTCCGCGCCCATGTTGCCGGCGTTGTTCACCAGGATGTCCACGCCGCCGAGCTCGACGCGCGCGCGCGACACCATGGCGTCGACCGCGGCGCGATCCGTCACGTCGGCGCCGATCGCGAGTGCCTTGCAGCCGAGCGCCTCGACCTCCTTCGCGACGGCCTCCGCGCGGGCCAGATGGAAGTCGTTGACCACCACCGCCCCGGCGCCGTGCGCGCCGAAGTGCAGCGCGATCTGGCGCCCCACGCCCTGACCCGCGCCCGTCACCAGCCCGACGCGCCCCTTGAGATCGACGAGGTCCTGTCCCATGCCTGTTCCCTTTCAGCGGATCGCAGACATGCCGGTCAGCGCCCGGCCGACGATCAGCTTGTTGATCTGCGTGGTCCCGTCCGGGATCGTCAGCATGCGCGCGTCGCGCAGGCAGCGCTCTACCCGGTTCTCCTGCGCCAGTCCGTTGGCGCCGAGGCACTGCATCGCGCTCGACGCCACGCGCACCGCCATCTCCGTGGCCCACCACTTGGCCATCGAGGCCTCGACGTCGGCGCGTCCGCGCCGGAGCGCTGCGAACGCGCGCCAGCACAGCAGGCGTCCGGCGTCGATCTCGGTGGCCATCTCCGCGATCATCGCCGACACCAGCTGGTGTCGCGCGATCTCCTTGCCGAACTGGCGGCGCTCGCGCACGTAGGCCAGCGCCAGCTCGTAGGCGCGGCGCGCCACGCCGACCGCGAGCAGGGCCGTGCCCGCGCGCGCGCCGGCGATGGCGCGCAGCGTGCGCGCGAAAGCCGCGCTCGCGTCGTCGGCGCCGCCGGAGCGCCAGCCGCCGATCAGGTTCTGCTCGGGCACGTCCACGTCGTGGAAGTAGAGCTCCGAGGTGGGGAAGGCGCGCAGGCCGATCGTGACCACGTCGCGGCTGTCGAAGGGCGACTCGCGTCGGTCGATCACGAGCTGGCGCATCCCCGCGGGTCCAGCCTTGGGGTCGGTCTGCACCAGCACGATCGCGACGTCGGCGATGTGGCCGTTGGAGATCCAGCACTTGGAGCCGTTCACGACCCAGCGGTCCCCGCGTTTCTCGGCGCGGGTCTGGATCCCGGAGGGGTCGGAGCCCGCGCCCGGCTCGGTGAAGGCGTTGCAGCCGATGCGCTCTCCCGCCCGCAGCGGCTCGACCAGCCGCGCCGCGACCTCCGGATGCGCGCCCGCCGCGATCCCCGCGGCGCAGCCCGCGGTCATACCCGCGATGCCGACGGCGCTCGGGAACACGCGCGCCAGCTCCTCGGTCTGGATACAGCCGAGCGCCACGTCGTCGCCCGGGCCCATCGGGCCGGCGCCACCAAGGTAGCCCCACGGCACGAGCCGTCGCTGCAGGTCCCGGGCGCGCTCCGCGGTCATCTCCTCGTCGCCCCAGCGCGCGTCGAGTGGCGCGATCTCGGCCTCGAGAAACTTCAGGAGCTGGTCGCGGAAGATCCGCTGCTCTTCATCGAGCTCGAAGTCCATCGGGATTCCTCCTTTGCTCGAGGCTAGGGACGGCGCCGCGCCCGGTGTATGACCCGGGTCATGCGATCGCACCCGCCGCGCGCAGCTCCGCGATGCGCGCCTCGGAGTAGCCGAGCAGGTCGCGCAGCACGTAGTCGGTGTCCTGTCCGAGCGCAGGCCCGGCGCGCTCCACCACAGCCGGCGTGCGCGACAGCCGGAAGCGCGAGGACTCGACCCAGGCGCGCCCGTGGACGGCGTGCGGCGCTTCCACGAAGTGACCGCGATGCGCGAGCTGCGGATCCGCGGCCGCGAGTCCGCCGTGCATCACCACGTGGGCGGGCACGCTCGCGGACTGCAGGCGGTGCTCGAGCTCGGCGCCGGGGATGGCGCGCGTGGCCTCGGCGAGGGCGACGTCGAGCCCGTCGGCGTTCGCGAGCCTTGCCGCCAGCGTCGCGAAGCGCGCGTCGGCGAAGAGCTCTAGCGCGAGCGCCTGACACAGCGCGCGCCAATCGCGCTCGTCGCGCGCCGCAATCGCGATCCACTCGTCGCTGCCCGCCGTCGGGTACACGCCGTGAGGAGCATGCTCGGGATCGCGATTCGCGACGCGATCGAGCGGCGGCCCTCCGGCCGCGCAGTCGAGCAGCCAGGGCGCCAGGAAGTGGAGCGCGGACTCGGCCTGCGACTGATCGATGTACTGTCCCTCGCCCGTGCGGCGGCGGTGGTCGAGCGCCGCGAGCAGCACCGCCACTGTGAAGCGCGGCGCGATCCAGTCGGTGTAGGGGCCGAAGGGTCCGCAGGGCGGGCGATCGGGCCAGCCGGTCGGCTGCACGAATCCTGCGAAGGCTGCGGCCATCGTGCCGTAGCCCGCGACCCCGGAGAGCGGCCCGGTTTGTCCGAACAGACAGCTCGAGAGCATCACCAGGTCGGGCTTGGCCGCGCGCAGCGACGTGTAGTCGAGACCGAAGCGCTGCATCGCTCCCGGCGCGTAGGCTTCAGTCACGGCGTCGGCCCAGCGCACGAGGTCGAGCACGACGTCGCGCGCCGCAGGCTTGCCGAGGTCGAGTCCGAGCGAGCGCTTGCCCGCGTTGATGCTGCCGAACGAGGCCGAGTTCTCCGACCCCGGCTGACCGCGGTAGAACGGCGGGAGCACGCGCACCAGATCGAGGCGTCCCGCGAACTCGACCTTGATCACCGTTGCGCCGTAGTCGGCAAGCACGCGCGTCGCCCACGGGCCCGCCATGATCCACATGAAGTCGAGGATGCGGATGCCCTCGAGCGGCGCGCGCCCGGGTGCGCCGCTTCCTGTGCGTGCGGGCTGGCGTGGCGTCTCGGACAAGACCTCGCGGTTGTGCTCGCCCAGCCGCGGCGCGCCCCGGCGGTACGCGAGCGGGGTGCGCTCGCAGCGCGCGAATGGCCCGGGATGCGGGAGCTCGCGGCCGGCGACCTCGTGCTCGCGCCACCAGTCGCGGGCGCGGAGCTGCGGGCTCGCGAGCACGTCTGCGAGCGTCGCGACGGGCGCGAGCAGCAGCCGCCGCTGGACGGCGGCGTCGAGCAGCTCGCGCTTGGTGCGCGCGCCGAGGAACGCGCCGATCGCGGCCAGCAGCGCGTCGAACGCGTCGCGTGGCGCCTGCCCGGCGAGCACTCCCGCCAGGTACGTGCGCCAGTCGCGGTCGCGTGCTGCGACGTCGAGCGCGCCCGCCTCGAGCATCCAGTCGAACAGGCGCCGCAGGAACGGAGCATTGAGCGGGTCGAACGCGAGCGTCAGCGACACGAACCCGTCGGCTGCCGGCCAGATGTACGGGATCCGCAGCGGCCCGACGGCCACGCCGTTCCCGCTGCGGCGAGCGGGCGGCGAGGCGATGCGCTCCGACAGCAAGGTGAAGGCCGCGGCGAGGTTCGCCGCCAGCTGCGCCGACACATCCACGTGTTGCCCGCGCCCGGAGCGCACGCGCTCGAAGTGCGCGATCAGCGCTGCCCCTGCGGCCTCGGCTCCCGCGTAAGCCCAGGCCGTCACGCCGCCGGTCCGCAGCGGTGCGCGATCCGGATCGCCGGAGAGCGCGAGTGAGCCGCACGCGGCCTGCACGATCAGGTCGGTGGCGGCGTAGCCGGCCTTGGGGCCGTCCTGCCCGAACGGGGAGATCGACACGTACACGAGTCCTGGATTGCGCGCCGCCAGCTCGGCGTAGCCGAGGCCACGGGCAGCCAGCGCGCCGGGCGCCTCCGACTCGATCAGGAAGTCCGCGCCGTCGACGAGTCCGAGGAAGGCGCGCCGGCCGTCGGCGTCGTCGAGGTCGAGTGCTATGCCGCGCTTGTTCCGCGCGTACGCGCTCCACTGCAGGGAGCGCTCGGGATCGGCGCCGCTGCGCAGGAACGGCCCGACCCGCCGGGCGCGAGAGCCGCCGGCCGGCTCGACCTGGATCACGTCGGCCCCGAGGTCCGCCAGGATCTGCCCGCACAGCAGCCCGCGTTCGTCGGAGAGATCGAGCACGCGATAGGGAGAGAGCATGCCGCCCGATGCTAGGATGCGCGGCGATGCGGCAGCAAGCCGCTCGGAGGAGCCGTCATCGCCGCCCGCCGCTCCGCCCAGCCCGATCTGTATCCCGCGGAGGGCGCGCAGCCGCCGCTCCTCGGCCAGCGCTGCCGCGCCTGTGGGCGCGTGGCGTTCCCGCCGAACCCCTACGGCTGCGAGAGCTGCGGCGCGCTGCCCGCGGAGCTCGAGCCGCGCTCCCTCGCGGGCGCCGGAACGCTCGAGGCGTTCGCAACGGTGCACCAGTACGCGGGCCGGGGGATCGAGGCGCCGTTCGTGATCGGCCTGGTCTTGCTCGACGATGGCCCGGCGCTGCGCGCGACGCTCACGACCCGGAGCGATGAAGGGCTCGCGATCGGCCAGCGCGTGCAGTCGCAGCTCGTGCCCGCGGGAACGGACGAGCAGGGCACCGAGATCGTAGAGCTGCGTTTCGCTCCGGTGGCTGCATGAGCCGTCCCCTCCGCGAGCTGCGCCCCGTCTACGTGATCGGGATCGGCCTGCACCGCTACCAGCCGATGAGCGAGACGCCCTACGTCACGCTCGGGCTCACCGCGGTGCGGGAGGCGCTCGGCGACGCTGGCATGGCGTGGCGCGACGTCGAGTCGGTCTACACCGGCACGGTGCTCCTCGGCGCCGCCCCATCGCGCGCGATGCTGCGCCACCTGGGCGCGAGCGGCGTCGCGATGGTGCAGGTGGAGAACGCCTCGGCCTCGGGCTCGAGCGCGTTCCGCAGCGCGTGCCTGGAGGTCGCGGGCGGCACCTGCGACGTCGCGCTCGCGCTCGGGATCGACAAGCCCGCGCTGATCGCCCTCGCGCCCGGAAAGACCGGTGTGCGCGACCTCGTCGGCTCGCGCGTCGCCCCGGTCACGCACTTCGCACTGCTTGCCAACGAGTACATGCACGGCCACGGCGCGCGGCCCGAGCAGATCGCGCAGGTCTCGGTGAAGAACAGCCGCAACGCCGCGCACAACCCGTACGCGCAGCGCCAGAAGGCGCGCACGCTCGAAGAGGTGATGGCGCCGCCGGTGATCGCGGGCTCGCTCACGCGGCTGCAGTGCTGCCCGATCGGCGAAGGCGCGGCGGCGGCGATCGTCGTGTCCGAGGACGCCATCGCGCGCCTCGGCCTCGAGCGCTCGCGTGCGGTGCGCGTGCTCGCGTCGGTCTCGCGGAGCGAGCGCGTCTACGAGGGCGCCCGCAACTGGGACGCCGAGCTCACGCGCGAGACCACCGCGCGCGCCTACGAAGACGCGGCGATCGGCCCGCGCGACCTCGACGTGCTCGAGCTGCACGACGCGTTCACGATCGAGGAGCTCCTGTACGTCGAGGCGATGGGCCTGTGCGCCTCGGGAGAGGGCGCGGCGCTGCTGATGCGGGGGGACACCGAGATCGGCGGCCGCTGCGCCGTCAGCCCGTCCGGTGGTCTGCTGATGATGGGCCACCCGCTCGGTCCGACGGGTCTCGGCCAGGTCTGCGAGATCACGCGCCAGCTCCGCGGCGAAGCGGGCCCGCGCCAGCAGCCGCGCGCGCGCACCGGACTCGCGCACATGGTCGGCATCGGCGCCGTCTGCGTCGTCCACGTGCTGCAGCGCCCTTGAACTCGCGCGCCGCCGGTCCTATACACCAGCGAGGTCGGGCGATTAACTCAGCGGTAGAGTGCTACCTTCACACGGTAGAAGTCGCAGGTTCAAATCCTGCATCGCCCACCACCTCGTGGCCCAGTAGCTCAGCCCGGATAGAGCACTAGCCTCCGGAGCTAGGTGTCGCAGGTTCGAATCCTGCCTGGGTCACCACCCGGTTCCTTCCGTCAGATACCGAGCTCACCCGCCCAGAGCCGGTCGGCGAAGGTGCGCCAGGGCAGGATCTCGAGGTCGCGGCCGACCCGTCTCGGCTCGCGCTCCAGGCACACGACGATCGCTCGCCGCACGCGGCTCTCCTCGCGCAGCGCCGCGAGCCCAGCGAGATCGCCCTCGTGCACGCGACTCGTTCCCTTGACCTCGACTGCGAGCTGCATGTCGCCGACGATGAAATCCACCTCGCGGCCCGTGCTCGTGCGCCAGAAGCGGATCGGGACGTCGGGCTGCCGGTACGCCTGCCATGCGCGAAGCTCCATCAGCACCCAGTGCTCGAAGGCCTTGCCGAAGTCCGGGCTTCTGGGGCGCGGCGTGCGCCCGGCGAGGAAGTTCGCGACGCCCACGTCGAACAGGAAGAACTTCTCGGTCTCGATCAGGCGCCGCCGCCGCGAGCGCTGCCACGGCGCCACGCGGAAACCGAGCCAGGTGTCTTCGAGGATGTCGAAATACGTGCGCACCACCTTCGCCGACACGCCCGTCTCGCGCGCCACGTTGGTGTAGTTGAGCAGCTCGCTCGACGTCTGCGCTGCGACGCGCAGGAACTCCGCGAAGGCGGGCAGGTTGCGCACGAGCGCCTCCCCCGCGACTTCCTCCCGCAGGTAGTCGCCGACGTACGCGCGCAGCTCCTCGCGCGGATCGGGAGAGGCGTAGTGAGGGGGCAGCAGGCCGCTCGACAGCGCGCGCTCGAGGTCGAGGTCCGGAACCTCGGCCGCGCAAAGCGGGACCATGGTTCGGCGCCAGGCGCGACCTGCGAGCAGGTTCGCATGCCCTCGGCGGAGCTTCCGCGCGCTCGAGCCCGTGAGCAGGAACGAGACGCGCGCGTTCTCGATCAACCAGTGCACCTCGTCGAGCAGCGCGGGAAGCTTCTGGATCTCATCGATCACGACGAGCTTGCCGCGCATCCCCTGCAGCCGTTCGCGCAGCAGCGCGGGGCGACTCGCGTACTCCCCGAACACGTCGGACTGCAGCAGATCGATCAGGACTGCGTCGGGGAACGTGTGCTTGATCCAGAAGCTCTTGCCGACGCGGCGCGGCCCCCAGAGGAACGCCGAGCGCCCCCGCGGCAGGCGCAGGTCGAGCAGCCTCTGATAGATCTTCCCCACGAGGGCAGTTTATCCGGACAATCTGCCCTGCCAAGGCAGAGCCGGTTCCCCGGCATTCAGCGTCAGCTGAGACCGCCGCGGGCGCCGCCGCCCACCGCGATCACCTGGCCGGTGACGTAGTTGGCGAGCGGGGAGCAGAGCCAGAAGATGGCGTCGGCGGCTTCCTGCACGGTGCCGGAGCGGCCGAAGCCGACGGGGAAGGGGCGGGGAGCGTAGAGGGCGTCGTCGTCGGCCGCGGGCGCGAGGCCGATGCGCGCCGCGGTCTCGGCCGGGACGCCGATCTGGACCTCGCGGCCGCCGGTGCGCACGACGTTCGCCATGGACTGCGGCTGGGCGAAGCGCGTCTGGATCACGCCGAAGGCGACGGCGTTCACGTTGATCTTGTAGGGCGCCCACTCGTTGGCGAGTGACTTGACGAAGCCGATCACTCCGGCCTTGGCGGCGGAGTAGTTGGCGGCGCCCACGTTGCCGAAGGACGCGGCGAGCGACGACACGAGCACGACCTTGCGGAAGCGCTCGATCCCCTCGGCCTTCTCGCGCTTGGCCGGCTCGCGCAGGTGAGGCGCCGCCGCGCGGCAGATCCGGAACGGCGCGACCAGATGAATGTCGAGCATCGCCTGGAACTGCTCGTCGGTCATCTTGTGGACCTGCGCGTCCCAGTGGTAGCCGGCGTTGTTCACGACGATGTCGAGCCGGCCGAACGCGGCGACGGCGTGCGCGACGAGCTGGTCCGGCACGCCGGGAACGACCAGATCACCGGCGAACGCGGTCGCCTGCGCCGACCCGATCGCCTTGACGGCCTCGTTTGCGCGGTCTGCGTCCACGTCGGCGATGCAGACGCGCGCGCCGTTGGCCGCGAGCGTCTCCGCGGTCGCCCGCCCGATTCCCTGCGCCGCGCCCGTGACGATCGCCACCTGTCCCGCGAGCAGCTCCGACCGCAGCGTCGGCTCGAAGCGCAACTAGCGGCCCTTCCACACCGGCGGGCGCTTCTCCGCGAAGGCGCGCAGGCCTTCCTGCAGGTCTTCGGAGCGCATCACCGGGCGGGCGAACTCCAGCTGCTTCTGCCAGCCGTCGGCGTCCGCCCAGTCGCGGCTGCGCGCGACGATCTGCTTGCTGGCGACGACGGCGAGCGGGCCGCACGCCAGCACCTCGTTCGCGAGCTCGATCGCGACGTCGAGCGCGTGGCCAGGATCCGCGAGGCGATTCACCAGGCCGAGCCGGTGGAACTCCGTCGCGGGCCACGCCTTGCCGGTGAGCGCGAGCTCCATCGCCACGTGGTACGGAATGCGCTTCGGCAGGCGGAACAGCCCGCCGCCGACGGCGACGAGCGAGCGCGCCGCTTCCGGGATCCCCATCGTGGCCGTTCGTGACGCGACGATCAGGTCGCACGCGAGGCACAGCTCGAGCCCACCCGCGAGCGCATGTCCTTCGACCGCGGCGATCAGCGGCTTCTGCGGCGGCAGCGCCATGATGCCGAAGCCACCGCGGCGCGGCGCTACGCCCATGTCGTTCTTCGCGGCGGCGATCAGGTCCTGTCCCGCGCTGAACACGCCGCCGGCGCCGGTGACGATCCCCACGCGCAGCTCGGGATCGGCGTCGAACGCGTCGAGCGCAGCCTCCATCGCACGCGCGGTGGCGCCATCGAAGGCGTTGCGCCGCGCGGGCCGGTTGATGGTGAGCACGAGCAGGTGCGGACCGCGGCGTTCGGTGAGGATCAGCGCTTCGTTGTCGGGCATCGCGCCAGCATACCCGGCGGCAAGCGCGAAGCGCGCGCAGCGAGGCGGTTGCGGCCGAGCGGAGGCCGCTTGGCGACAGCCATCGCGGCACAGACTGGCGCGAAGCGCGCGCAGCGAGGCGGTTGCGGCCGAGCGGAGGCCGCTTGGCGACAGCCATCGCGGCACAGACTGGCGCGAAGCGCGCGCAGCGAGGCGTTTGCCGCCGAGCGGAGGCCGCTTGGCGCTAGCCATCGCGGCTCGGGCTGTGTGCGATACTGCGCGCCGCGATGCTTTCGGGCGATCCTCCGTTTCGGGCGGAGCACGTGGGCAGCTTGCTCCGCCCCGCCGAGCTGCGTCGGGCGTTCCGCCAGCGCGGCGAGGGCAAGCTCGACCTCGCGGGCTTCGACGCGACCGTCGAGCGCTGCGTTCGCGACGCGGTACGCATGCAGGAGGACGTCGGCTTGCAGTCGATCAGCGACGGCGAGTTCCGGCGCACGGCATGGTCGACGGGACTGCTCTCCGCCCTCGATGGCCTGGAGCCGCGCGAGTCGCGCTTCGCGTTCAAGGACGAGGCCGGAGACCTGGTGCGCTGGAACACCTGCCGCGCGGTGAAGCGCCTGTCGCGCGCGCGACCGATCGCGCTCGACGAGTACCGCTTCCTGCGCGGCTGCACGACCCGCACGCCGAAGGTCACGCTGCCTGCGCCGAGCTTCCTGCACTTCTTCGGCGGGCGGGACTTCGCCGATCCAGGCGTCTACCCCGATCGCGACGCCTTCTACGGCGACGTCGTTCGGCTGTATCGCGACGAGATCGCCGAGCTCTTCGCCGCGGGCGCGCGCTACCTGCAGCTCGACGAGGTCCCGGGCGCGATGCTCTGCGACGCCGACGTGCGCGCGCGCGTGCGCGCCGACGGCGAGGATCCCGACGCGCTGCTCGCGGCCTACGTCGCCGCCGCGAACCAGGCGCTCGCCGCGCGGCCGGCCGGACTCACCGTCGCGATGCACCTGTGCCGCGGCAACCTGCGCGGCCACTGGATGGCGACGGGCGGCTACGAAGCGATCGCGGAGCGCCTGTTCGCCGCACTCGAGGTGGACGCGTTCCTGCTCGAGTACGACAGCGAGCGCGCGGGCGACTTCGCGCCGCTGCGCTTCGTCCCCGCGACCAAGCGCGTGGTGCTTGGCCTGGTCTCGACCAAGTCAGCGCTGCTCGAAGACGCCGACGCGCTCTGCCGCAGGATCGACGCCGCGGCGCGCGTCGTCCCGCTCGAGCGGCTCGGCATCTCGCCGCAGTGCGGCTTCGCGAGCACCGCGGGCGGCAATCCACTGACTCCCGAGGACCAGCGCGCCAAGCTCGCGCGCGTGGTGGAAGTCGCGCGCCGCGTCTGGGGCGCGTAGGAGACGACATGCAGGCGCAAGCGCTCACGCTCGACAACGTGGACATCATCGGGCCGGACCACTACCAGCGGAACGGCTATCCGCACGCGGAATGGGCGCTGTTGCGCAGGGAAGCGCCCGTCTTCTGGTGCGACCGCGTCGAGGCCAAGCCGTTCTGGGCGATCACGAAGCACGCGGACATCATCTCGATCTCGAAGCAGCCGCGGCTCTTCATCATCGAGCCGCGGGTCGCCGTGTTTCCGGGTCCGCCGCCGCCGGAGGAGCGCGGCGAGGTGCGGCACCTGCTCAACATGGACCCGCCGGATCACGGCCGCTACCGCAAGCTGGTCTCGGCCTGGTTCACGCCGCGCACGGTGCAGCGGCTGGCGCCCGCGACGCAGCAGATCGCGCGCGACCTGCTCGACGAGCTCTGGCGCGAGGCCCCCGAGGGCACGGTCGACTTCGTGGAGCGCTTCTCGGCGGTGCTGCCGATCGCGGTGATCGCAGACATGCTCGGCGTGCCGCGCTCCGACTGGAAGCCGATCTTCCGCTGGACCAACGAGCTGATCGGCTCGACGGATCCCGAGTTCCAGAAGCCCGGCGACAGCTCGTTCGAGACCGGGCGCCGCGCGCGTCTGTCGCTGTTCGAGTACTTCGGGCGCATGGTCGAGGAGCGCAAGAGGAATCCGCGCGAGGACATCATCAGCATCCTGGCGGCGGCGCGGCTCGAGGACCGCGGGCTCACTCCCGTCGAGCTGCTCTCGTACCTGTTCCTGCTCGTCGTGGCGGGCAACGAGACCACGCGCAACGCCACGACCGGCGGCCTGATGGCGCTGATCCAGAACCCCGCCGAGTTCGAAAAGCTGCGCCGCAACCCCGCGCTCGTCGACAGTGCGGTCGAGGAGATCGTGCGCTGGACCACGCCGGTGATCCAGTTCACGCGCACCGCGACCGAGGACCTGGAGCTGCGGGGCAAGAAGATCCGCAAAGGCGAGGCCGTGTGCCTGTTCTATCCGTCCGCGAATCGCGACGAGGAAGTCTTCGATGCGCCGTTCGAGTTCCACGTCGACCGCGAGCCCAACGATCACCTCGGCTTCGGCATCGGCGAGCACGTCTGCCTCGGCGCGCACCTGGCGCGGCTCGAGCTGCGCGTGATGTTCGAACACCTGGCGCGCCGGCTCGAGTGGGCGGAGCTCGCCGGCGAGCCCGCTCGCCTGCGCTCGAGCTTCGTCGGCGGGATCAAGCACCTGCCGATCCGCTACCGCCTGCGACCGCCCACGGACGCCTGAGGCTCGGGGCGTGACGTTGGCGCGCTGGCGCGACAGCTGGGGTCGCTTCAGCGGGCGCGGCGTCTACCCGCACCAGCTCGCGTTCCTGCTGCGCATCCCGCTGCGCAGCCTGCTGTTCTCGCCGCGCTCGTTGTGCGAGCAGCTGCGACTCAACCCCGCGTCGCGCGTGCTCGAGATCGGACCGGGTCCAGGCTTCTTCAGTGTCGCGGTCGCGCGGCGCATCCCGCTCGGCCGGCTCGTGCTGCTCGACCTGCAGCGCGAGATGCTCGCGAAGGCGCGGCGGCGGCTGGTCCGGGCCGCGCTGGCCAACGTCGATTACGTGCAGGCGGACGCGATGGCGTTGCCCCTGCGCGGCGGAACGATCGACCGCGTGTTCCTCGTCACTGTTCTCGGCGAAGTG
The DNA here is from genome assembly GCA_964454165.1 of uncultured Myxococcales bacterium. Taxonomy (GTDB): domain Bacteria; phylum Myxococcota_A; class UBA9160; order SZUA-336; family SZUA-336; genus CAYVQJ01. The sequence continues at coordinate 33,443 of CAYVQJ010000031.1, forward strand.
CCCGATCCGCTGGCCTGCGTCGCCGAGGTCGCGCGCGTGCTGCGTCCCGGCGGCCTGCTCTGCGTGACGGAGCTCCCCGGCGACCCGGACGCGCTCTCCGCCGAGCAGGTCCGCGGCTTCGCCGCGCGCGCCGGGCTCGAATCGCTCGACAGCGTTCGTGTGCGCGGCGGCTTCAGCGCGACCTTCCGACGCTGATATGCTGCGAGCGCGATGACGGACCTCGCGAAGCTCTTCGACCTGACGGGCAAGGTGGCGCTCGTGACTGGCGGCAGTCGTGGATTGGGGCGTGCGATGGTGCTCGCATTCGCGCACGCTGGGGCCGACGTCGTGATCGCCAGCCGCAAGCTCGAGAGCTGCGAGAAGCTGGCAGAGCAGATCCGCGGGGAGACCGGCCGGCGCGCACTGCCGGTCGCCTGCCACGTCGGTGACTGGGGACAGGTCGAGCAGCTCGCGGAGCGCGCGTACCAGCACTTCGGCCGGGTCGACGTGCTCGTGAACAACGCGGGGATGTCGCCGCTCTACGACCAGATCTCGAACGTGACGGAAGCGCTCTACGACAAGGTGCTCGACGTGAATCTGAAGGGGCCGTTCCGGCTCAGCGCGCTGGTGGGGACGCGGATGGCGCAGGGCGCCGGCGGCTCGATCATCAACGTGTCGAGCACGGCGTCGTATCACCCGACGGCGGAGGTGATCCCGTACGCCGCCGCCAAGGCCGCGCTGAACGCGATGACCGTCGGCTTCGCGCACGCCTTCGGCCCCAAGGTCCGCGTGAACTGCATCGTGCCCGGGCCGTTCCTGACCGACATCTCGAAGGCCTGGGACATGGAGGGCTTCAGGAAGCGCGCGGCGGCGGGGATCTTCCTGCAGCGCGGGGGAGAGCCCGAGGAGATCGTCGGGGCCGCGCTCTACTTCGCCTCGGCCGCCTCGAGCTTCACCACCGGCTCGCTCCTCACGGTCTCCGGCGGCAGCGCGTTCTAGGGGAGGGCCGACGATGGCCGCGAGCTACGACCTGTTGATACGAGGCGGGACTGTGTACGACGGGAGCGGCGCTCCGGGACGGGTCGCAGACGTCGCCGTGACGGGCGACCGCATTGCGGCGCTCGGCGGCGCCGAGCTGCGCGCCGCGCGCGAGATCGACGCCCGCGGCCTGGCGGTCGCGCCCGGCTTCATCGACGTGCACACGCACGACGACTTCGCGCTGCTCTTGTATCCCGACATGGGCTTCAAGGCGCGCCAGGGCGTGACCACCTGCGTGGTCGGCAACTGCGGCATGGGCGCAGCGCCGTTCGCAGTCGCCCGCGGCATGGCGCGAGCGTTCCACCCGAAGGCGAAGTTCGTCGAGTGGAACGGCTACGCGGGCTATCTCGAGCGGCTCGCACGCGATCCCGCGGCGGTGAATGGAGCGGCGCTCGTCGGTCACGGCACCGTGCGCGGCGCCGTCCTCGGCAACGCGCAGCGCGCGCCCGACGCGCGCGAGCTCGACGCGATGCGCGCGCTCGTGCGCGAGGGGATCGAGGCGGGCGCGGTCGGGCTCTCGACTGGCCTGGTCTACGAGCCTGGCCGCTACGCCGCGCTCGACGAGATCGCCACGCTCGCCGCCGAGTGCGCGGGTGGTCGTGGCCTCTACGCCACGCACATGCGCGACGAGGGCGCCAACCTGCTGCAGGCGGTCGACGAGGCGCTCGAGATCGGCCGTCGCGCGAACGTGCCGGTCCAGATCTCGCATCACAAGGCGAGTGGCCCGGAGAACTGGGGGCGCGTGCGCGAGTCACTCGCGCGCATCGACGCCGCGCGCGCCGCAGGTCAGGACGTGACCGCCGATCAGTACCCGTACACGGCGGGCAGCACCGTGCTCGCCGCCGTGGTGCAGAACGTCGAGCGCCGCACAGGCGGGGGGATCAGCGCGGAGCATGCACAGAGGATTCAGCTCTGCTCCTGCCCCAGTGCCCCCGAGCTCGAAGGGCTGCGCCTCGACGAGGTCGCCCGCAGGCTCGGTCTCGAGCCGATGGTCGCCGCACAGCGCCTGCTCGAGCGCGACGGCCTCTCGGTGATCGTCGCGATGCACAGCATCGACGAGAACGACGTGCGCACGGTGATGCGCCACCCGACGACGATGAACGGCTCCGACGGCATCCCGTCGCTCGACGGCAAGCCGCATCCGCGCCTGTACGGCACCTTCCCGCGCGTGCTCGGCCACTACGCGCGAGATCAGGGTCTGTTCCCGCTCGCGGAGGCCATCCACCGCATGACCGGCTTCCCCGCGCGCAAGTTCCAGCTCGTCGGTCGCGGCGAAATCCGCGCCGGTGCGTTCGCGGACCTGGTGGTGTTCGATCCGGCGACGATCGCCGATGCCGCGACCTTCGAGGATCCGCACCGCCCCGCGCTCGGCATCCACCACGTGCTCGTGAACGGCAGCGCCGTCGTGAAAGACGGCGAGCCGACCGGAGCACGCCCGGGCCGACCGCTGCGCCGCGGGCGGTAGGGGAGAGAACTCAACCGGAACGAGCGCGTCTCGCGGCGAGCAGCTCCGCCGGAGAGCCTCCGATCGACCGCTCGTCGCGCAGCCGCGCGAGCGTTTCGGGCGTGGCGCCGATGCAAGCGGACAGGATCGCGTCGGTGTGCTCGTCGAAGCTGGGGGCCGGCGAGCGGCTAGCGAGCGGCGCGCCGTCCACCCGGAGCGGGATGCGCAGGTAGCGGCGCTCGCCGGTGACGGGATGGACGAGCGACTCGAACGGGTCGAGGTGCGCGAGCTCCGGCGGCGGCGGCGCGCGGCGGAAGTCGAAGACGGCGCGTGCGCGGAGGCCGCGGGCGCGCAGCTCGCGTTCGAGCTCGGCGGTCTTCGCGCGCCCCGTCCAGCGCGCCACGGCGGCGTCGACCGCGTCGCGCTCGTCGAGGCCGCACGCCGCGATCTCGTCGAGCGCGCCGCCCGCGAGCGCAATCAGGCGCGCGCGCTCGGCAGCATCGCGCACGACCAGTACAAGCCAGCCATCGGCGGTGGGATAGATGCCGGACGGCCAGCAGCCGGGTTCCGCGTCACCCATGCGATCGGGCTCGCGGCCCTCGAGCGACGCCAGCGCGATGCCCTCGCCGAGTAAGAGCCACGTGGTCTCCTGCTGCGAGAGATCGATCGCGCTGCCGCGACCCGTGCGCTCGCGCGCTGCGAGGGCCGAGAGCGCGGCGAGCGCCGCGTGCACGCCCGCGACCGCGTCGGGGTAGTAGGTCGCGGTCGCGCGCGCGGCCTCGTCGCGGTCCCCGAAGCGTGCAGCGAAGCCGCCCATGCCCTCGATCAGCATGCCGTAGCCGGGCATCGCGCGGTACGGACCGCTCGCGCCGAGCGCGGGCAGGTTCACGAGCGACAGGCGCGGGTTCACGCGCGCCAGGGCGTCGTACTCGAGCCCGAAGTCCGCGAGCACGCGGTGCGTCATGTTCACGACCACCACGTCGACCGTCTCGCACAGGCGCAGCGCCAGCTCGCGCGCAGCCGGGCGCGTCAGGTCGACCGACAGGCCGCGCTTGTTGCGGTTGAGCCCGTTGTAGAGCGCCGCGGCGTCCCAGGTGTAGGCGTCGGGATCGATGCCTGGAGCGATCGCCACGCCCGCATCGCGCCAGCGCAGCCGCGCGCGCCAGCCGTCGGGCGAGCGCGCGCCCTCGAGCTTGATCACGTCGGCGCCGAACGCTCCCAGGAAGCGGCCGACGAACGGCCCGGCCCAGGCGCGTGTCAGCTCCAGCACGCGCACGCCGGCGAGCGGCGGGAGCGCGGCTCGCGCCGCGTTCGCCCCGACGAGGTCGCCGACTTCGCGGTCATCGCGACCCGCGGACACGAGAAGCCCGCGAGCGGGGAGCCCTTCGCCGCGCCAAGGCGCCGCGGGAACGCTGAAACGCCTCTCGCCCTGCGAAGCCTCGGCCAGGAATCCGCGTGCGCGCAGGTGCTCGTCGCCGAGCGCGTCGCGCGCGGTGAGCACCATCGCAGCAGCCCAGCCGGCATCGAGCGCGGCTCGGAAGATCTCGCGCTTACCGCGCGCGTCGTACCAGGGCTGCACGAGCTCGCGCAGCTCGGCGTGGTTGCGCAGCCGGTTCTTGCGGTCGAAGCGCGGATCCCCGAGCAGGTCGGGCCGCCCGTAGACCTGACACTGCAGCGTCCAGTCGACGGGGCGCACGCTGCCCGGAATCACGTGGCCATCCGCGCAGCGGAAGACGCCCGACGGAAACGCTCCGTACTGGATGCCGGCCTGCCGCTCGCGCGCCGGGCCGGCGCCGTCCGAATGGAGCGCCACGGAGAGCGCTCCCTCGACGCCGGAGAGCAGCGCGCTGGTCCACGCCACGTCGAGATGTCGCGCGCCGCCCTCGGCGAGCAGCGCCAGACCGCCGGTCGCGGCATAGGCGCCCGCCAGATACTGGGATTGCCAGCCGGGGAAGCGGCGCGGGCGATCCACTTCGGTGTCGGCGAGCAGCGCGCCCGAGACCGCCTGCGCCAGCAGCTCGTCGGCGATCGCGCCGGACTCGGGAGCTTCGAAGCCCCACGGCGTGACACTCACCAGCACGCGCGGCGCCGGGCCCGCGTCGAGGACACTCCGCGGGTCGAGCTCCGCGCGCACGCGGTCGTCGAGCACGAGCTGCGCCCAGGCGAGCAGGGCCGGCAGCTCGGCGCCCGCGCGCGGCGCGATCCGCTTGCCTGCGTTCAGGTGCAGGAAGAGCGGGCTCGGGCCCGCGAGCGGGCGATCGTCCACGCCCTGCGCGCGCGCGGGATCGCCTCCCGGCGGCTCGAGCTTCACCACCTCGGCGCCGAGCGCCCCGAGCAGCCTTCCCGCGTAGGGTCCGGCGACGCCGCTCGCCAGCTCGAGCACGCGCAGTCCCTGGAGCGGCGGAGACGCGGCTTGCGACATCTCGCCGACACTCTACCTTGCGCCGCCGGGAAGGACGCCGTGACGGTGCCGATCTTCGACGAAGTGACTGCCGCGATGACCAGAGCGATGAAGGCGAAGGACCAGCCGCGCCTCGACGCGCTGCGCAACGTCCGCGCCGCCTTCCTGCACGAGTGCAAGAAGGACAACGCGAAGACGCTCGGCGACGACGCCTGCCTCGCGATCCTGCGCCGCCTGGAGAAGCAGCGCCAGGAGAGCATCGAGGCCTTCGACAAGGGCGCGCGTCCCGAGCTCGCAGCGAAGGAGCGCGCGGACCTCGTCGTGGTGCAGGGCTTCCTGCCGAAGCTCGCCGACGAGACGACGACCCGGGCCTGGCTGCGCGAGGCCATCGCGGAGACCGGCGCCGCCAAGCCCGGCGACATGGGGCGCGTGATGGGCGCGCTGATGAAGGCGCACAAGGGCGATCTCGACGGGAACCTGGCGCGCCGCCTCGCCCAAGAGCTGCTCGAGGGCTGATGCCCGACATCGACACCTCGCGCATGCGCGCCGGGACGCGCCTGCTCGTCGACGGCGAGCCCTACGTGATCTCGCACTACCAGCACGTGAAGCCGGGCAAGGGCGGCGCGTTCGTGCGGCTCAAGCTCAAGCACCTGCGCACGGGCGGGATGATCGACCGCACACTCAAGAGCGGCGAGAGGCTGCCGGAGGCCGACATTGCACTGCGCCCGCTCCAGTACCTGTACCGTGCCGGCGAGCAGCTCGTGTTCATGGACGGCGCGACTTACGACCAGGTCGAGCTCGCGGCCGACAGCACTCCGGGCGCGGACCTGCTGCAGGAGAGCTGCGAGGTCACGGGCGTGATCCACGACGGGCGTCCGATCGCGATCGAGCTGCCCCCCTTCGTGGTGCTGGCGGTCCGCGAGACGGGACCGACCGAGAAGGCCGACAAGCTCAAGCTGGCCACGCTCGAGACCGGCGCCGTCGTCTCGGTGCCCGGGTTCGTGGTGCGGGGCGACCGGCTGCGCATCGACACGCGCACACGCAGCTACGTAGAACGTGCCTGACTTCGGGGTGCTAACTGCTCGGACGCGGTAGGCTCAAGCAAGCGCAAGGCGCGCGCAGCGAGGCGCAGCCGAGCGAAGGCCGCTTGGCGACAGCCACCGCGGCTTAGGACTCTGCCGCCAAAGGCCGACAAGGAGAGGGAATGCGCTCGATCGCCGCTCTCGCCCTGGGCTTCGCGTTGTGGCTCCCCCTGACCGCCGGGGCCGCGGAGTACGACCCCCTGCGGGCGGGACATCCGCTGCGGATCGTCGCGTACGCTCTGCACCCGGTCGGCGTGATCCTGGACTACCTGATCTTCCGGCCCGCCTGGTTCATCGGGGGCTTCGAGCCGATCCGGACCCTGGTCGGCCGCGAGCCGGAGCTCTCCGACCCCGAGGTCGAGACCTCGAGCGAGCCCGCAACCCCCTGAAGTAGCAGCCCGGGGTGGCATGCTCTTTGCCGCTCGGAATGTTTCTTGCTAAACGAGCGCCGCACCTGCGAGTAGAGGGGACGCTCGTTGGCAATCCGCTGGTCGTGGCTCGGGGCTGGGCGCGCGTTGGCCATGGCGTTCCTCGCGGGATCCGCGGGTTGCGCCGGAGAGCCGACGCCCCTTGGTGCGCTCAGTCCGGGCGGCCCGCAGACCGTGCTCCACGGTGTCGTGCTCGAAGGCTATGCCGCAGGCAGCAGCGAGTTTCGGGTTCGAGCGGACTCGGCGCAGCTCGATCCGGTGGCGAGGATCGCCCGGCTGGTGCAGGTCGAGATCGAGTTCGCCGATCGCCAGAGCGGGCCCGTCCACGTCCAGGCAGCCCAGGGCGAGTTCGCCCTAGACCGCGACGACTTCGCGCTGCGCGGTGGGGTCGTCGGCGAGACCAGCGAGGGCGAGCGCTTCGAGACCGAAGAGCTCCGCTACGACGACGCTACACGCAGTCTGCGCAGCGACGTCCCCGTGCGCATGGTCCGCTCGAACCTCGAGTTCCGCGGACGCGGCATGCGCCTCGACGTCGACTCGCGACGGCTGCGCTTCAGCGGGCGCGTCACCGCGACGAGCTTGCCGGCAGAGGGCCGGTGACGCGGCGGCATCGCGTTGTGGTCGTGCTCCTGGCTACCGCCCTTGCGCACGCCGGCGCCGCAGCGGCCGCCGATCCAGAGCCGCAGCCCGCGGCGACCCCGGCTGAGGCACCGGCCACGGCGTCGGCCCCGGACGCGGCCGCGGAGCGCCTCGGTCTGCGCTTCGACAAGAACCAGCCGTACACGATCCGGGCCGACGAGTTCGAGGTGGTGCGCGAGGGCTCGGGCGCCGAGCGCTTCACCTTCCAGCGCAACGTCGAGTTCGTGCAGGGCGAGCTGCGCATGCGCTGCGACTGGGCCGAGGCGGTCCAGCCTGTGGGGGAGAGCAGCGGGCCCGAGCGCGTGGTCGCGCGCGGCAACGTGCAGATCCACTGGTCCGCGGGCGAGGCAAGCTGCGCCGACGCCGTCTTCGAGCGCCAGATCCAACGCGTGCTCTGCCGTGGCGGCGAGCAGCCGGCCAGGATCGTGCGCGGCGACGACGTCGTGGGCGGGCGCGAGATCGAGCTCGATCTGGCGCACGCGGTCTACAAGGTCCGCGGTGGCGCGAGCGTCAGCATGCGTCCCGCCGCCGAGGCCCCGAAGCCGTGAGTGCCTTGCTGCACGCGGCGGGGCTGTCGAAGCGCTTCGGCAAGAACGACGCGGTGCACGACGTGCGCGTGGCCGTCGCCCCGGGCGAGATCGTGGGCCTGCTCGGGCCCAACGGCGCCGGTAAGACGACGACGTTCAACATGATCGTCGGCAGGATCCGCCCGACGACGGGTCACGTCTGGCTGGGCGAAGAGGAGATCACCGATCTGCCGATGTATCTGCGGGCGCGTCGGGGGATCACCTACCTGCCGCAGGAGCCCTCGATCTTCCGCAAGCTTTCCGTGGAGCAGAACGTGATGGCGATCCTCGAGACGGTACCGCTCTCGCGCGCCGAACGCGGTGAGCGCCTCGAGCGTCTGCTTGGCGAGCTCGACCTGCGCGAGAAACGGCGCCAGGGCGGCGCGACGCTCTCCGGCGGGGAGCGTCGCCGCGTGGAGATCACGCGCGCGCTCGTGCTCTCGCCGCGCTTCATGCTGCTCGACGAGCCGTTCTCGGGCATCGACCCGATCGCCGTCACTGACATCCAGAAGATCCTGGCTGAGCTGCGCGAGCGCGGCATCGGCATCATCATCACCGACCACAACGTGCGCGAGACGCTCTCGATCTGCGACCGCGCCTACATCATCAAGGACGGGCGCATCATCCGCGAGGGGGTGCCCGGCGAGATCGCCGCCGACCCGACGGTGCGCGAGATCTACCTCGGGGAGAACTTCCGCCTGTAGGGCGGAGTGCGGCCATGGCACTCGAACTGCGCCAGCAGCTCAAGCTCACGCAGTCGCTGGTGATGACGCCACAGCTCCAGCAGGCGATCAAGCTATTGCAGCTCTCGCGGCTCGAGCTGTGCAACGTGGTGCAGCAGGAGCTGGTCGAGAACCCGGTGCTGGAGGAGGTCGCCGAGGAGGACAACGGCGACGGCGCCGAGGAGACCACGGCCGAGGTCGAAGAGACCGCGCGCGAGGACGCCGCCGCGGACGTCGCGGCGGATGCGGCAGCCGAAGCGGCGGCGGCGTCGCCGGAAGAGCGGCTGGTCGCGGAGGACCTCGCCGTGGCCAACGCCGAGGCCGAGGAGCCCACCGCGGGCGTCGAAGAGGAGCCCAGCGCGGCCGAGATGGTCGGCGACGTCGACTGGGAGAGCTACATGGAGTCGCGGCCCCAGACCTGCCTCTCGGAGCGCGGCGAGGATCGCCCGCCCGTCGAGGACAGCCTGGTGCGGCACACCTCGCTCACCGATCACCTGGTCTGGCAGCTCGGCTTCGTGGAGCTCCCGGAGGAGGAGCGCCACCTGGCGGAGCTGATCGTCGGCAACCTCGACGACGACGGCTATCTCGACGAGGGCCTCGAGGAGATCGCCGCCGCCGCGCACGCCTCGCTCGACACCGCCGAGCGCGTGCTGCGCCGGATCCAGGAGCTCGACCCGGTCGGCGTCGCGGCGCGCTCGATCTCCGAGTGTCTGCTGGTGCAGGCCCGCGTGCGCGGCATCACGGATGCGCTGGTGCTGCGAATCCTGGCGGACCACCTGGATCTGCTACAGCGCAAGGACCTGCGCGGGATCGGGCGCATCGAGTCGGTCTCGATCGAGCGGGCCGCCGCCGCGGCCGACGTGATCGCCTCGCTCGAGCCGCGCCCGGGGCGCGCCTTCGCCGCCGAAGAGCCGATCTACATCACGCCCGACATCTTCGTGCACAAGGTGGGCGACGAGTACCACGTGGTGCTCAACGAGGACGGCATGCCGAAGCTTCGGGTTTCGGCGGCGTACCGGGCCGTGCTCGGCAACAAGGACGCCTCCGCCAAGGAGACGCGCGACTACGTGCGCGAGAAGCTGCGCGGCGCGGTCTGGCTGATCAAGTCGATCCACCAGCGCCAGCGCACCATCGTCAAGGTGATGCAGTCGATCCTGCGCTTCCAGCGCGGCTTCTTCGACAAGGGCAGCGAGCACCTGCGGCCGCTCAACCTACGCGACGTGGCCGATGACATCGGCATGCACGAGTCCACGGTCAGCCGCGTCACGACCAACAAGTACGTGCAGACACCGCACGGCATCTTCGAGCTGAAGTTCTTTTTCAACTCGAGCATCGCGACCGGCGACGGCGACGCGATCGCCTCCGAGGCCGTGAAGGAGAAGATCCGCGACCTGATCCGGAGCGAGGACTCGCACCATCCGCTCTCGGACCAGGCGATCGCCGAAGTCCTGCGCACCCGAAACATCCGGATCGCGCGCCGCACCGTCACCAAGTACCGCGAGGCGATGCGCATCCTGTCCTCGACGCAGCGCCGGCGGATCGGCTAGGGTTCCGGCGAACGGGAAGGTGGCCCGGGCATGAAGCTCACCGAGATCCTGCTGCGCGACGCGTGCGTCGTCGACATGAAGGCGCACACCAAGGCCGAGGCGTTGCAAGAGCTCGCCCAGGCCATGGCGCGCGCCGCTGCCGGCCTCGAGTCCGGCTCGCTGCTCGACCTTCTGTCCAAGCGCGAGGAGGAGAGCTCGACCGCGACCGGCGACGGCGTCGCGATCCCGCACGCCCGGATCGAGTCTGTCCCGCGCGTGCTGGCGGCGTTCGGGCGCAGCCGCGGCGGAGTCGACTTCGGCTCGCTCGACGGCAAGCCGACCAACCTGTTCTTCCTGCTCGTCGCGCCGGGGCGCGAGGGCAGCGCCTACCTGCTCACGCTGGCGCGACTGTCGCGGATGCTCTCCGCCGAAGAGTTCCGCGAGCGCCTGCTCGAGGTCGAGTCGACCGACGACGTGTTCCGCGCGTTCGCGGCGGAGGAAGCCAGGAGCACTTGAGCGAGCCGGCCGAGCCCCTGCGCGTCCACGGCACGCTCGTGCTCGTCGCAGAGGTCGGCGTGCTGCTCCTGGGCAGGAGCGGGATCGGCAAGAGCGAGTGCGCGCTCGAGCTGGTGATGCGCGGCCACCGCCTGGTCGCGGACGACATCGTGCTGGTCTCGCCAGGCCCCGACGGCCAGCCGCTGGGTGAAGCGCACGAGATGGTGCGCCACTACCTGGAGCTGCGCGGCATCGGGATCGTGCACGTGCCGAGCCTGTTCGGGCCGGCGGCGGTGGCTGCGCAGGCGCAGGTCCAGCTCGTGGTCCGGCTCGAAGCCTGGGATGCGACGGAGATCGAGCGGCTCGGGCTCGATCGGCGGCGCGAGGGGCTCGCGGGCGTCGAGGTCGAGACGCTCGACCTGCCGGTCGCGCCCGGCCGCAACATCGCCGCGCTGGTCGAGGTCGCGGCGCGCAACTTCACGCTGTCCCGCGGCGGGCGCAGCGGCGTCGCGGACCTCGACCACCGCGTGACCGAGCTGTTGCGCCGCAGGGCGCCGTGAAGCGGCCGCGGCTGGTGATCGTGTCGGGCCTCTCGGGGGCAGGTCGCACCACGGCGCTGAAGGCGCTCGAGGACCTGGGCTTCTACTGCGTCGACAACCTGCCGGTCGCCCTGCTCGAGCCGTTCCTGGAGCTGTTCGGCGAGAGCGGCGACCGCCTGGCGCTGGGCATCGACATCCGCGAGCGCAACTTCCTCGCCGACTTTCCGGCGATCCACGACCGCCTGCGCGCGCGCGGCATCGGCATGGAGCTCTTGTTCCTCGACGCTTCCGACGAGGTGCTGGTGCGCCGCTACGACGAGAGCCGCCGCGTGCACCCCGCGGGCGCCTCCTCCGCGGCGCAGGGGATCGAGCAGGAGCGCGCGCTGCTCGAGCCGATCGCGGCTCGCGCGGATCAGCTCGTCGACACCAGCGAGCTGTCGGTCCACGAGCTCAAGCGCTTCCTGACACGGCACTTCTCGGGCGCCGAGCGCAGCGCGCCGCTCGTGGTCACGCTGCTCTCGTTCGGCTTCCGCCACGGCACGCCCGAGGGCGCCGACGTGATGATCGACGTGCGCTTCCTGCCGAATCCGAACTTCGAGCGGGGACTGCGCGAGCGCACGGGCCTCGACGCCGAGGTCGCCGCATACGTGCTGGAGTCGCCGCGCACGCGCGACTTTCTCGCGCACTTCTCGAGCTTCCTCGACTTCCTGCTGCCGCTCTACGAGTCGGAGGGCAAGGCGTATCTCACGCTCGCGATCGGTTGCACGGGCGGGCAGCACCGCTCGGTCGCCGTCGTGACCGCGCTGGAGCGGCATTTGCTACAACGGGGCGTCGAAGTCCGCGTCTCGCATCGAGACGTGGCTCGCGCGCGGAGGCTCGAGTGATCGGCGTCGTGATCGTGACCCACTACCGCCTGGCCGACGAGATGCTCAACGCGCTGCGCCTGATCGTCGGCGAGCTGCCGCACTTCCGAGCCATCGGCCTCGATCCCGAGATCACGCCGGAGGACATGCGCTCGCGCATCGAGAAGGCGTTGCGCGACGTCGACGCCGGCAGCGGCGTGCTGGTGCTCGTCGACATGTTCGGCGGCACGCCGTCGAACCTGTGTCTGTCGTTCCTCGAGGAGGGCCGCATCGAGGTCGTCACCGGCGTGAACCTGCCGATGGCGGTCAAGGTGGCGCGCGTGAAGGCGGGCATGCCGATCCACGACGTCGCCGAGCTGGCCCGGGAGTACGGGCGCAAGAACATCTCCGTCGCGAGCGACGTGCTCGCCGGCCGCGAGAACCCGCGCGAGGGCTCGTAGTGCACGCAGAGGCCGAGTGCGCGATCGTGAACGAGCTCGGCCTGCACCTGCGGGCCGCGGCCGCGTTCGTGAAGGTCGCGGAGCGCTTTCAGTGCGACGTCACGCTGGCGCGCAACCGCGATTCGGCCAACGGCAAGAGCATCATCGCGCTGGTCACGTTGGCCGCCGCGAAGGGCACGCAGGTGCGCATCATCGCGGACGGCCCCGACGCGGAGGCGGCGCTCGAGGCGCTGGTCGAGCTGGTGGCCGACGGGTTCGGCGAGCTGCCGTGAGCGAAGCCCCGCGCGAGCGGCTGGGCATCGCCGCGTCGCCGGGGATCGCGATCGGTCCGGCGTTCGTGCTGCGGCGCGAGCGCCTGGTGATTCCCGAGCACCATGTGGCGCCCGAGGGGATCGACGCGGAGGTCGCGCGGCTGCAGGCGGCCTTCCGCGAGACGCGCGACCGGCTGCGGGTGATCCGCGCGGGGATGGCCGAGGGCGGCCTCGTCGCCAACCTGTTCGACGCGCAGTTTCTGTTCCTGGAGGACCCGGCGCTGCTCGGTCCCGCCGAGCGCAACATCCGCGAGCGGCGGCTGAACGCGGAGTGGGCGCTCTCGGCCGAGCTGTCGCGCCTCGAGGCGCTGTTCGAGGCGATCGCCGACCCGTATCTGCGCTCGCGCTCCGACGACGTCGGCGTGATGGTGCGGCGGGTGCTCGAGGTGCTGATGGGCCGCGAGCCCGAGGGGCTGGCGAACGCGCCCGTCGGCGTGATCGTCGTCGCCGACGACCTGGCGCCAGCCGACGTCGCCCAGGTCTCGCGCGAGCACATCGCCGGCATCGTCACCGAGGGCGGATCGCGCACTTCGCACGTGACGATCATCGCGCGCAGCCTCGGCATCCCCGCCGTGGTCGGCACCGGCGCCGGACTCGCGCGTGCGCTGGCCGACGGCGCGCTGGTGATCGTCGACGGCCGCAGCGGCCGCGTGCTCGTCGAGCCCGAGCCGGGCGTGATCGCGGATTACGCCAAGCGCCGCGCCGACTTCACGCGCCTGGGTCGCGACTCGCTGCGCTACGTCGATCTGCCCGCCGAGACGCGCGACGGCGCCAAGGTGGCGCTGCTGGCGAACGTCGACCTGGTCGAGGAGATCCCCGACGCGCTGCGCTACGGCGCCGAGGGCATCGGGCTGTACCGCACCGAGTTCCTGTTCCTGAACCGCTCGGATCTGCCGGACGAAGACGAGCAGGTCGCGGCCTACCGCGCGATCCTGGAGGCGGTCGCGCCGCGCGCCGCGGTGATCCGCACGCTCGACCTCGGAGCAGACAAGGTTCCCGCCGGGCTCGGCCTGCACGGCGAGGAGAATCCCGCCCTCGGCATGCGCGGCATCCGGCTCGGCCACGCGCGGCCGGAGGTATTCCGCACCCAGCTGCGCGCGCTGCTCCGCGCGAGCCCGCACGGCCGCCTGAAGGTGCTGCTGCCGATGGTGTCGGGAATCGACGAGCTGCGCACGGCCCGCGCCGAGCTCGGACGCGCGCGCCACGAGCTGGCCGCGCGCGGCGCGGGCGTGGCGGCGCAGGTGCCGCTCGGCGTGATGATCGAGACTCCGGCCGCTGCGGTGATCGCGGACCTGATCGCACCCGAGGCGGACTTCCTGTCGATCGGAACCAACGACCTGTTGCAGTACACGATCGCGGTGGACCGCACGAACGAGCAGGTCTCGTACCTGTATCAGCCGCTGCACCCGGCAAACCTGCGCCTGATCCAACGCATCACGCACGCGGCGCGCCGCGCGGGGATCGTCGCCGGCATGTGCGGCGAGATGGCGGGCGATCCGTTCTACGTCTGGATGCTGCTCGCGCTCGGCGTGAACGAGCTCTCGATGACGGCCTTCTCGATCCCGCTGCTCAAGCGCATCCTTCGCGACTCGACGCTGGGCGAAGCGCGCGAGCTGCTCGGGCTGGCCCTGCGGCGGTCGGAGGCGGCCGAGATCCAGGCCCTCGTCGAGGCCGCGATGCGCCGGCGCTTCCCGAGCGAGTTCGAGCCTTTCGCGGGGGCCGGATAGGCGATACGATGCCGCGCCGATCGTCGCGCCCGACGCAGCCCGGCCGGCGGGCGGGCGCAAGCCAGGAGGGCTCCGGTGTCGCGCGCGCTGTTCACGTCCGAGTCGGTCTCCGGGGGGCACCCCGACAAGCTCGCGGATCAGGTGTCGGATGCGATCCTCGACGCCTTCCTCTCGGGGGACCCGCATAGCCGGGTCGCGTGCGAGACGCTGGTCAAGACCGGCTTCGTCGTCGTGGCAGGCGAGGTCACGAGCCAGACCTACGTCGACATTCCCACCGTCGTGCGCAAGACGGTGCTCGACATAGGCTACGACAGCTCCGCGGTCGGCTTCGACGGCGGCTCCTGCGGCGTGCTGGTGGCGATCGAGGAGCAGTCACCCGACATCGCGCAGGGTGTGAACGAAGGCGAGGGGCTGTTCAAGGAGCAGGGCGCCGGCGATCAGGGGATGATGTTCGGCTTCGCCTGTGACGAGACGGAGCAGCTGATGCCGCTGCCGATCACGCTCGCGCACGCGCTGATGCGCCGCCAGCACGACTTACGCGAGTCGGGCGAGATCGAGTGGCTGCGCCCGGACGCGAAGTCGCAGGTCACCGTCGAGTACCGTGGGAGCGAGCCGGCGCGCGTCGACACCGTGGTGCTGTCGACGCAGCACGACCCGAGCGTCGGCCACGACGAGCTGCGCAAGCGCATCCTCGACGAGGTGATCCGCCCGGTGCTCCCGGCGCGGCTGCTCGACAGCGAGACGCGCTTCTTCGTGAACCCGACCGGCCGCTTCGTGCTCGGCGGTCCCGCCGCGGACGCGGGCGTGACCGGGCGCAAGATCATCGTCGACACCTACGGCGGCATGGGTCGCCACGGCGGCGGCGCGTTCTCCGGCAAGGACCCCTCGAAGGTCGACCGCTCTGCCGCGTACGCCGCGCGCTGGGTCGCCAAGAACCTGGTCGCCGCCGGCGCGGCCCGCCGCGCCGAGGTGCAGGTCGCGTACGCGATCGGCGTCGCCGAGCCCGTCTCGATCCGCGTCGACGCTTTCGGCACCGGCGTGGTCGACGAGGAGCGCCTGGTGCGCGCCGTGCGCAAGTTCTTCGATCTGACGCCCAAGGGCATCGTGACGGGACTCGACCTGTTGCGCCCGATCTACCGCCGCACGGCTGCCTTCGGTCACTTTGGCCGGAGCGAGCCGGACTTCACCTGGGAGCGCACCGACAAGGCGGACGCGCTCCGCCGCGAGCTCGGACTCTAAAGGAATCCCATGCACGAGACCGATCGAGCCAAAGTCGCAGACCTGGGCCAGGCCGAAAACGGCCGCCTGAAGATCCACTGGGCCGAGAGCCGGATGCCGGTGCTCGGGGAGCTGCGCCGGCGCTTCGAGCGCGAAAAGCCGCTGCGCGGGCAGCGCATCGCCGGCTGCCTGCACGTGACCAAAGAGACGGCGGTGCTGGTGCGCACGCTGGTCTCCGCCGGCGCCGAGGTCGCGTGGTCGGGCTGCAATCCGCTCTCCACGCAGGACGACGTCGCCGCGGCCCTCGCCGACGAGGGCACCTCGATCTACGCGTGGCATGGCCTGTCGGTCACCGAGTTCTACGACTGCATCGAGCGCACACTGCGTCTGAAGCCCACGCTCACGCTCGACGACGGGGCGGATCTGATCTTCACGCTCCACAGCAAGTACCCCGAGCTGGCGCGGCAGGTGACCGGCGGCACCGAAGAGACCACCACCGGCGTGCACCGGCTGCGCGCGATGGCCGCCGAGGGCAAGCTGATCTACCCCGTGATCGCGGTGAACGACGCCGAGACCAAGTGGGACTTCGACAACGTCTACGGCACCGGGCAGTCGTCGATCGACGGGATCCTGCGCGCGACCAGCGTGCTGATCGCCGGCAAGGTGTTCGTGGTCGCGGGCTACGGCCACTGCGGGCGCGGCTGCGCCATGCGTGCGCGCGGGCTCGGCGCGCAGGTCGTCGTGACCGAGATCGACCCGATCGCGGCGCTCAAGGCCACGCTCGACGGCTTCCGCGTGCTCACGATGGACGAGGCCGCGAAGGTCGGGGACATCTTCATCACCGCGACCGGCATGAAGGACGTGCTGGTCGCGCGCCACTTCGACTCGATGAAGGACGGCGCGATCCTGTGCAACACCGGCCACTACGACTGCGAGGTCAACCTGGCCGAGCTCAACACGCGCACCCGCGTGAAAGGTGAGATCGGCGAGGTGCGCGAGATCCGGCCCAACTGCGAGGAGTACACGCTCCGCGATGGGCGGCACCTCTTCGTGCTGGCCAAGGGCCGGCTGGTGAACCTGGCCGCGGCCGAGGGCCACCCGAGCGAAGTCATGGACATGAGCTTCGCCAACCAGTTCATGTCGATGCTCCGGCTCGCCCGCGAGGGCAAGACGCTCGAGCGGAAGGTCTACGACATCTCGCCCGCGCAGGACCAGGAGATCGCCCGCATCAAGCTCGACTGCATGGGCATCAAGATCGACACGCTCACACCCGAGCAGGTCACCTACCTGACCGACTACTCCGCCGGGACCTAGCCTTGGCCGCGATGGCTGTCGCCAAGCGGCCTCCGCTCGGGCGCAGCGCCCTCGCTGCGCGCGCTTCGCGCTTGCTCCGCCCCGGGTCGTGCGATACCACGTGCCCGATCCGAGGGGCCGCAGCGGCTGCCTCGTAGGGGGCGCCCATTCTTCGTGGACTGACGTTCCTGGTCGCACTCGCCGCAGCCGCGCCCGCGGGCTCGGCCGAGATTCGCGTGCGGATCGTGGAAGGCGCCCCCGAGGTTCGGCTCGCGGGCCCCGGGCTGGCGCTGAACGGCGTGGCGCTCGCCGCCCCGGCGCTGCGCGCGACTCCGAGCCGCAGCGGGATCCGGGTGGGAAAGGCCACGTCGAGCAGCCCTGCGCGTGTCACCGGGCGCCGCGGTGTGGTCGTGAACGGAGAACGCTTTCCCGGATCCGTCGAGCTGCGAGGCTCTGGCGGCCGCCTCGACGTCATCAACCACGTCGACTTCGAGCGCTACGTGGCCGGCATCATCGCGAACGAGGTCTACCCGCACTGGCCGGTCGAGGCGCTCCGGGCTCAGGCCGTGATCGCCCGCACCTATGCGCTGCACGAGATCTCGCGCCGCGCCGGTGAGGCCTTCCATGTGGAGTCGAGCGTGCTGTCCCAGCGCTACCGCGGCTCCGGCGTGCCGCAGCGCGTGGAGCGCGCCGCCCTCGACACCGAGGGCGAGCACCTGGTGTTCGGCGGCACGCCGATCCTCGCGGTCTACCACTCGTCTTCGGGCGGTCGCACCGCCTCGGCCGAGGAGGTCTGGGGCGAAGAGGTGCCGTACCTCTCGCCGGTGTCGTCGCCCGACGACGACGCGCCGGACTTCTTCTGGAGCTACGAGATTTCGCGGAGCGAGCTCGCCGCCGCGCTGCGCGAGCGCGGCATCGGCGGGCCCGCGCAGCCCGAAGTCGAAGTGCTCGAGCGCGGGCCGAGCGGCCGCGTGAAGCGGATCCGGATCGGCGACGCCGCCCTGGCCAGCCGCGACCTGCGCCAGCTCCTGGGCGGCGCGGCGATCCGCAGCACGTTGTTCGAGGTGCGGCAGACGCACGACGCGGTGCGCTTCCTCGGCAGCGGCTCGGGCCACGGCGTGGGCCTGTCGCAGTGGGGCGCGCTCGCGCTGGCGGAGAAGGGCGCGTCGTACCGCGCGATCCTCGCGCACTACTACCCCGGCTGCCGCCTCACGCGTGGCGAGCTGGCGCAGGTAGGCGCGCGATGAGCGGCGAGGGCGGCCTCGGAGGCATCGTCGGCTTCCTGCTGCCCCTGGCGGCGATGTTCCTGTTGTTCTGGGCGCTCTTGATTCGCCCGCAGCAGAAGCAGCAGCGCGAGCACCGCGAGCTCCTGGCCAAGCTCGAGCGCGGCGACGCCGTCGTGACCAGCGGCGGCATCCACGGCACGATCGCGGGCGTGGCGGACGACCTGCTGACCGTCGAGATCGCCCCGGGCGTGCGCGTGAAGATGGACCGGAGCGCGGTCGGGCGCCGGGCCGCGAAGGTCGAGAAGAAGGACGAGAAGAAGGAGGCGAAGAAAGCGTGAGCCTGCGCATGCGCTCTTACTGGCTCTCGGCTGCGGTCGTGCTTGGGGCATGGCTCGCCTTCCCGAGCTTCTTCCCCGAGTCCACGCGCCAGGCGAGCGCGTGGATCCCGGACAAGGGTGTGCGGCTCGGGCTCGACCTGCAGGGCGGCATCCACTGGCTGCTTCGCATCGACGAGTCGACCGCCGTGCGCCAGGAGCTGGCGCGCGACGTCGGCGTGCTGCGCGAGGCTGCCGAGGAGCGCCAGATCCCGGTCGGGACGCTCGCCGTGACCGACGGCCTCGAGATCGATCTGGGCAGCGAGGCCGAGAAGCTGCGGCCGCTCGTCGAGGAGGTGGTCGGAAACCTCGAGCCCGTCGAACGCGACGGCCGCGCACTGTACGGCCTGACCGACGAGTGGCTGCGCGAGGTGCGCGTGCGCGGCATGAAGCAGGCGCTCGAGGTGCTGCGGCGCCGCATCGACAGCCTGGGCGTGACCGAGCCCGTGCTCGCGCCGCAGGGCGACGACCGCATCCTGGTGCAGATGCCCGGCGAGATCTCGCCGGAGCGCGCGCGCGGGATCCTGGAGAAGACCACGTTCCTCGAGTTCAAGCCGGTGCTCGCGGCCGCGCCGAACCGGGAGCTGCTCGAGTCGCGCTATGCGGGCGTGCTGCCGCCGGAGACGAAGATCGTCTTCTCGCATAGCCCCACGGGAGACGTGACCGAGGCGTTTCTGGTGCCGGAGCAGGCCGTGCTCACGGGTGCCTTGCTCGAGGACGCGCGCATTGGCTTCGACCGGCGCAACCGGCCGCTGGTGCTGTTCCAGTGGAACTCCGAGGGCGCCACGGTCTTCCGCGACTTCACCGCCGAGCACGTCGACGAGCGTCTGGCCGCGATCATCGACGGAGAGGTCGTCACCGCGCCCGTGATCCGCTCGCGTATCGGCGCGCGCGGCCAGATCGAGGGCGACTTCACGCACCAGGAGGCGGCGGACCTGTCGGTGAAGCTGCGCTCGGGCGCGCTGCCGATCCCGCTGATCATCGAGGAGGAGCGCCAGATCGGGCCGTCGCTCGGAGCCGACTCGATCCGCGCCGGCGTGCGCGCCACCGCGATCGGCGGGCTCGGCGTCTTCATCTTCATGCTCGTGTACTACTCGAGCTCGGGCCTGATCGCGAACCTGACGCTGCTGCTCGACCTCGTCGCGGTGCTGGCCGCGATGGGGCTGGCCGGCGCCACGCTCACGCTGCCCGGCATCGCGGGCCTCTTGCTCACGGTCGGCATGGCGGTCGACGCCAACGTGATCATCTACGAGCGCATTCGCGAGGAGCTGCGCGCGGGCAAGACCGTGCGCAACGCGGTGCAGATCGGCTTCAGGCGTTCCACCCTCACCATCCTCGACGCGAACATCACCACGCTGATCACCGCGCTCATCCTGTACTACTTCGGCAGCGGGCCGATCCAGGGCTTCGGCGTGTCGCTGGCGATCGGCCTCGTGGTCAGCGTGCCGATCGCGCTCGTCGGCACGCGCTGGCTGATGGACCTGGTGCTCGCGGCCGCGCCCGAGCGGCTGAGGATCTAGATGGAGTTTTTCAAGAAGACACCGACGATCGACTTCGTGGGGATCGGCCCGCTCTGCGCCGCGATCTCCGGTGTGCTGTGCGCGCTGTCGCTGGCGGTGATCCTCTTCCGCGGCTTCAACTTCGGCGTCGACTTCGTCGGCGGAACGGTGCTGCAGCTGAAGATCGCGGGCGAGAGCGCGATCGAGGAGGGCGCGCTGCGCAGCGCGCTAGCCGAGATCGGGCAGGACCGCGGCAGCGTGGTGCGCTTCGGCCCGTACTCGGACCGCAGCTTCCTGATCACGCTGCCGGGCGTCTCCACCGAGGAGCAGCGCGACCTGCCGCTCGAGCTGCCGAAGCAGCTCTCGGAGAAGCTCGGCGCCCCCGTCGAGCTGTCGCGCACGGAGTCGGTCGGGCCCCGCATCAGCGCCGAGCTCGCGCGCAACGGCGCCTGGGCGATGGTGATCTCCTGGGTGGCGATCCTGATCTACATCTGGTTCCGCTTCGAGCTGGTGTATGCGCCGGGCGCGGTGATCGCGCTGATCCACGACGCGCTGCTCACCGCCGGGGTGTTCGCCGCGTTCCAGCTCGAGTTCGACCAGCAGATCCTGGCCGCGCTGCTCACGATCATCGGCTACTCGGTGAACGACACCATCGTGATCTACGACCGCATCCGCGAGAACCAGGAGCTGCACGGCAAGACGCGCCTGGAGGAGGTCGTGAACCAGAGCGTGAACCAGACGCTGTCGCGCACGATCCTGACCTCGGGCGCGACCGGGCTGACCGTGCTCGCTCTGCTCTTCTTCGGCGGCCCGGTGCTGTGGGGCTTCGCGCTGGCGATGACGATCGGGATCGTCGTGGGCAGCTACTCGACGATCTACGTCGCGAGCACGCTCATGATCTGGCTGGAGCGTCGTTATGGGGCGCGGGCTCCGGCGCCGGGGAAGGTCCAGCCGGCGAAGGCGTAGCGGCCGGACCCGAGTCGCCGGCGCGCAGCGCGTCGAGCAGCTCGGCCCAGCCGCGCGCGGCGAGCACACGCTCGCGCACACCCGGGTCCTGCAGGTTGCGTGCGAGGTCGGCCAGGATCTGGAGCTGAAGGCCGTCGTCGGCTTCCGGCGTCACCACCAGCGCGATGATGCGCGCGGGCTCTCCGTCCGGGCTGCCGAAGTCGATCGGGCTCGTGGTCCCGAGCGCGACGACCGGGCGGCGCAGCCCGGGCAGGCGCGCATGCGGGATCGCCACGCCATGACCGACGCCGGTCGGCATGATGCGCTCGCGCGCGAGCACGGCGCGGGCGATCACGTCGCGCTCCACGTGCGCGGCCAGGCTCGCGGCCCCGGCAAGCGCCCAGATCGCCTCGCTGCGGTCGTCGGCCTCGAGCCCGGGCCGGAACGTCTCGGGTCCCATCCAGTCGACGAAGCGCGTGCCGCGGCGCTGTGCGAGCAGGCGCCGCATTGCCGGGCCCGCGACCGCGGAGGTCACGAGCGCCATCACGACGAGCGCCACGAACAGTCGCTCTCCGATCAGCCCGTACTGGAGCGCGAGCAGCGCCATCGCGATCTCCATCGCGCCGCGCGCGTTCATGCCGAAGCCGACCGCCCAGGCCTCGCGGCGCGGCAGGCCGCTCCAGCGCGCCGCGCCCGCGCAGCCGAGGATCTTGCCGGCGCACGCGATCACGAGCAGCGCCAGCACCAGCGCGCCGTCGAAGTTCGCCACGAAGTCCGTCCCGAGCCCGATGCTCGCGAAGAACAGCGGCGCGAAGACGGTCGCGACGAAGCGCTCGAGTGCGACCAGCGTGCGCGGGCCGCTCTGGAGCGCGCCGCCCATCGCGACGCCCGCGAGGAACGCGCCGAGCATCGCGCCGACGCCGAGCCACTCGGTGAGGCCAGCCGAAACCAGCCCGAAGCAGACGACGAAAGGGATCGGACCGGCGGGCGGACGCGTCCAGCGCTCGAGCCACGCCAGCCCGTGGCGCGCGGCGAGCCGGCCGACAGTCAGCAGCAGCCCGGCGAACCCCAGCACCAGAAAGACGGTCCAGGCGAGTGTGCCGCTGGCGCCGTCCCAGCCCCTGAAGCTGCCGACGGCGAGGCCGAACAGGATCCATCCCACCAGATCGTTCACGACCG
Source organism: uncultured Myxococcales bacterium (assembly GCA_964454165.1). Classification (GTDB taxonomy): domain Bacteria; phylum Myxococcota_A; class UBA9160; order SZUA-336; family SZUA-336; genus CAYVQJ01. Next base: position 55,377 of record CAYVQJ010000031.1, read on the forward strand.
CCGCGCCGACGACGAGCATGCCGAGATCGGTACGGTGCAGGTTCAGGTCGACGAGCGTGCGCGCGATCACCGGGAGCGCCGAGATCGCGAGCGCAGTGCCGAGGAACAACGCGAAGACGCCCGGGGACGCGCCGCCTTCCTCGAAGCCGAACGCCGCTGGCGCGAGTGTGGCAGCGCCGACGCCCAGTGCGAATGGAGCGGCGATCCCCGCCAGGCTGACGGTCGACGCCACGCGCCAGCGCCCGAGCAGGCGCGGCAGGTCGACGTCCATGCCGGCTACCGTGAGGAACAGCACGATCGAGACCTGAGTCAGGACGTGCAGAGCCGAGGCGCGCGGGCCGTCGGCGGGGAACAGGCTCGCGGCCCACTCGGGCGCGACCCAGCCGAGCAGCGTCGGGCCGAGCAGGATCCCGGCCAGCAGCTCGCCGAGCACCGCCGGCTGGCCGAGCCGGTCGGCCAGCTCGCCGCAGGCCCGCGCCACGCCGAGCAAGAGCCCGAGCGCGAGCAGGAAGAGGGCGAGCTCTCCAGCCGGAAGCACGCGCGGCTACCGCGGCGCCGGGGTCAGACAGCCTTCTTGGCGGCCTCGAGCTGGCGCGGGGCGGTCGGCAGCGAGCCCAGGGCGCTGGTGGCGCCCTTCATCGTGATCGCGCCGTTGACCTGCGCGCCTTCCTGGATCAAGAGGCGCGGCGCGACGAGGTCGCCGTCCACGCGGCCCGTCTCGCGGATCTCGACCCGCTCGGTCGCGATCACGTTCCCCGCGACACGCCCGATCACCACGATCTGCTTGGCCGCGATTTCGGCCTTGACGTCGCCGTTGGGTCCGATCGTCACCTGGTGGTTCTTGAGCTCGATGCGCCCATCGACGCGTCCCTCGACGACCAGATCCTCGTCGCCCGTCACCTCGCCCTTGATCGAAATCGACTTGCCGATGTTCGCCATCGTCGCTCCCTCTGTGGCGCGCGCTTCGTCCTTCCGGAGCGCGACGCCTGGCGGCTGCGCCACCGGCGTCTCCTCTCGCTCCGGCCCATTCGTGGCTTTCCAGAGTGCCATGGATCCTCTGCGAGGCTGCGGCTTTCTGGCGTCGGTTCTCCGTGAGGCATATCACAGAGTGCTCGACCCTCGCGCTCTTTCTTAGCGCATCACGGTGTCGAGTTGGATTCCCCGCGCCTCGAGCAGCGAGGCCTGCGCCTTCTCGAAGCGAGTGATCGCAGTGCGGTAGCGCTGGCCCGCGACGATGCCCTCGCGCTCCGCCTCGGCGAGGTCTTCCTCGAACTCGAGCACCTCGCGCGGGGTGGAGTCGCCGAGCCGGAGCTTCTCCTGCTCCGCGCGCAGCGTCTCCTCCTGCGCCTCGCGCCGGCGCTCGGCGGCCTGCAGCGCGGCGATCGTGTCGGTCACGTCGCGCGCGGCGCGGCGCACGTCGAGGATCACCACCTGCTCGACCTGGCGGAGCTGGGTGTTCGAGCGCCGCAGCTCGATCTCCGCCTGCGCCGCCCGGCTGCGCGCGGTGTGGTTCCCGATCGGGATCTCGACCCGCACCCCCGCCGCCCAGCCGTGCGCCCCGGACTCCGTGAAGAAGTCGTCGTGCGCATCCATGGAGTCGGTCTCGATCGCCCCTCGCGTGCTCGTCGCCACGTTGACGTTTGGGGCGAAACCACAGCCGTTACCGTCGCCGGGGACGAAGGGCCGGTTCGAGCAGTACTGGTCGACTCCGCCGCTGTCGGTGAAGGGCGTGACGGCCTGTCCTGGAAACAGGGTCACGTCCGGCGGGACCTTCTGCGGGCCCGAGATTCCGCTAACGGTGTACGACCCGGTCAGGTCCAGCCGCGGCAGGCGCTGGTTCGTGCGGTAGGAGAGCTCGACCTGGGCGTCCTCGACGCGCTTGCGCGCCGCCTGGAGCTCCGGCCGCTGCTCCATCGCGCGGCGCAGCGCCGCCTCTTCATCGACCGCGTACTCGACGAACGTGGGATCGTCGATCACCAGCCGCGTGTCGCGCAGCCGCTCCGCGCTCGGCGCGAGGATCGTGTTCATCAGGTTGTCCTGTCCGGCTCTGGCGAGGTTGTTGGCGACGATCGCCTGCACGTCGCGCTGAGCCAGGCCCGCCTCGGCCTGCTTGACCAGCACCTTCGAGACGACCCCGACCTCGTACTGGACGCGCGTCTGGTCCAGCAGATCGGACGCCACCTGCTGGCTCTTGCGCGCGACGCGCTCGTTCTCGCGCAGCGCCACCAGCGACCAGTAGGAATCCTCGACGCTCACGATCAGGTCGGTGACGAAGCGGCGGAAGTCCTCGTCGGAGACGTCCCGTCCGAGCTTGCTGCGCTTCACCGCCACGTCGACCGCGTTCCAGCGGAAGTCCTTGAGCAGCGGCACGGTGAGCTGGCTGATCCACGCCGGGCGGTACTCGCGTTCCAGCGCCTGGAAGCCGGACGTGGAGTCGAGGCGACGCATGTCGTACGTGGAGGAGTACGTGAGGCCCCACGGCACGACACCGCGCAAGCCTCCGACGTAGTCCCACTGGTCCTCGTCGATCGCGGTGCCGGTGCCGAACGCCGCCAGCACCGTGCTCGCGACCGGCAGCTCGCGGTGGTCGAATTTGTACTCCGCGAAGCCGAGCGGGTCGTAGGCGCCCTGCGCCTGCTCGACGATCTCGCGCGAGATCTCGGGCGAAGTGCGCGCGATCTGGAGCTCCAGGTTGTGCTCGAGCGCGAGCCGTTCGGCCTCGGCCAGCGACAGGCGCAGCTCCTCGCCCGGCGCCGGCGTTGGCGCGGTGGGCTCCTGCGCCAGCGCCGCGAGCGGAAGGGAGAGCGCGAGAAGCGTTGCGAGACGAGACATCATGTTCTTTCTCCTGCTCCGACTCCGTTGAAGAAGAAATCGAGCACTGCGTCGACGTCGTCGGCGATCGCCGGGGGGGTGGACTCCTGCATGCGATCGGCGACGACACCGCGCAACACTGCCACCAGGAAGCGCGCGGCCCGCGAGGCATCGACCGCGCGCAGCTCGCCGGCGCGGGTCCCGCGCTCCACGATCGACCCCACGTAGGCGATGTAGGCGTCGATCAAGAGGCGGAAGCGCCGCGACACCTCGGATACGCCGTACGGTCCGAGCTCCGGGCGCTCGAGCAGCGCGCGATAGAAGTCCTGGTGCAGGGCGGAGTGCTCGAGGAAGCTGCGCGCGAGCTCGCGCAGCTTGGGGGTGGTGCCGCGCGCCCGCAGCGTCCGCGCGCGCGTGACCTCCGAGAGCTCGGCGAACCCGCGCTCCAGAACCTCGACCAGCAGGCTCTCCTTGCTCTTGAAGTAGAGGTAGAGCGTGCCCTTGGCGACCGAGGCGGCCTGGGCGATCCGCTCCATCGAGGCGTCTCCGTAGCCGAGCTCGGCGATCACCCGGCGCGCGGCGTCCAGGATCTCGCCGGTGCGAAAGTCCTTGACCACCGCCTCTTTCGAGCGGTTCTGGGGGGCGATGCGCATGTTTCGGGGGTCCTGACCAGAGCGTTCAGGCGGCTGACCCGGCGGGTCAGCGGGCTGGACGGGGCGGTCGCCCACGCTACTCCCGGGGCGCGATCCGATGCAAGCGGGGGCCGGCGCGCAGGCAGGCGTGTTACGATCCGGCACGCATTCGTGGAAATCTGCCTGGGGGGCCGTGTCGGTGGCCGGTCGAGAGCGCAAGTGGGAGAGCCGGATCGGCGAGCTCTTGGTCTACCCCGCCCACGGTGTGGGCAGGCTGGAGGCCGTGCGCTCCGAGTCGATCGCCGGCAAGGCGCTCCACATGCTGGTCCTACGCATGCTGGAGGACGATTCCAGGATCCTGGTCCCCAAACAGAACGCTGCGCTGGTCGGGCTGCGCTGCGTGATGAAGAAGGACGAGGCCGAGAAGATCTGGGAGATCCTTCGCACGAAGACCCGCCGCCGCCGCGGGGCGGTGACGTGGAGCCGCCAGTTCCGCGAGTACCAGGACAAGCTCAAGAGCGGCTCCGTCTCCGAGATCGCCGAGGTGCTACGCGACCTGCTGCGCCTGCAGAAGGAGAAGGAGCTGTCGTTCGGCGAGCGCCGCGTGCTCGACGCCGCCCGCTCGCTCCTGGTGCAGGAGCTCGCCGCCGCGCAGAACAAGCACACCGACCGGATCGAAGAAGAGATCCGGGAGCAAGTCCTCCGCTAAGCGCCAGCGCTCTATATTCCGCTGGATGGATGCGGTGGTGATCGTGCTGGGGGCCGGGCGCGGGGAGCGGCTCGGCGCCCGCTCACCCAAGGGCCTGGTCGAGATCGCGGGGCGCACGCTCGTCGAGTGGAGCGCGCGCTCGCTCGCGACGGCGCGCGGCGTCGATGGGGTGCTCTGCGTGGTGCCGGCCGGGAGCGAATCGCGCGTGCGCACGGCGCTCGCGAAGGGCTGGCCCGGCCCCGCGCGGCTCGAGTTTCCGGTGGCGGGCGGTGCGACGCGGCAGGCATCGCTCGGCGCGGCGCTGCGCCTGCTCGCGGGGAGCGCGTACGGCTTCGCGCTGGTGCACGATGCTGCGCGCTGCTGCGCGCTGCCGTCCGACGCCGAGGCGGTGCTCGCGGCCGCGCGCGAGACCGGCGCCGCGATCCCTGTCGTGCCGGTTGCGGAGACGGTCAAGCGCGTGCGCGACGGAGTGGTCGCGGAGACGCTGCCGCGCGCGGCGCTCGCGCTGGCGCAGACGCCGCAGGCCTTCCGGCTCGCGCTCCTGCGCGAGGCGCTCGAAAAGGCGGAGCGCGACGGCTTCACGGGAACCGACTGCGCGTCACTCGTCGAGCGGCTCGGCACGACGGTGCGCACCTGCCCGGGGCGCGAGGAGAACCTGAAGGTCACGCGTCCCGCGGATCTCGAGCGCGCCGAGGCGTGGCTGCGCGCGCGCGAGTGCTTTGCGTGAGAGTCGGCAGCGGCTGGGACCTACACCGCCTGGTGGCGGGGCGGCGCCTCGTGCTCGGCGGCGTCGAGATTCCGCACGAGCGCGGGCTCGACGGGCACTCCGATGCCGACGTGCTCGCGCACGCGGTGGCCGACGCGCTTCTCGGCGCGCTCGGAGATGGCGACCTGGGCAGTCACTTCCCGTCCACGGACCCGCGCTGGAAGGACGCGAGCGGCGCGACGCTGCTCGCGCACGTGCTGGCGCGCGTGTCCGCCGCCGGGCTCACGATCGAGAACGTGGACACCACGCTCGTCGCCGAGCAGCCGCGGCTGGCCCCGCACCGCGAGCGCATCCGCGCCGGTCTCGCGGGGCAGTTGCGGCTCGACCCGGGCCGCGTGAACGTCAAGCTCAAGTCGAGCGACGGCCTCGGCGCCATCGGGCGAGGGGAGGGGATCGCCGCACAGGCGGTGGTCCTGCTGGTGGAGGATCGGCGTTGAGGGAGCTCTGGCTCTGGAACACGCTCGGGCGCGCGAAGCAGCGCTTCGAGCCGCTCGAGCCCGCTGCGGTCCGCATCTACACCTGCGGTCCCACGGTCTACAGCCGGCAGCACACCGGGAACCTGCGCGCGTACCTGTTCTCCGATCTGCTCAAGCGCACGCTGACAGCACTCGGGTACCGCGTGAAGCACGTCATCAACATCACCGACGTGGGTCACCTGACCGACGACGCGGACGCAGGCGAGGACAAGATGGAGCTCGGCGCGCGCGCTCAGGGCCTGTCCGCCCACGACGTCGCCGACAAGTGGACTCGGGCGTTCAAGGACGATCTGGGCAGGCTCGGCGTGCTGCCGCCCGACGTCTGGTGCAAGGCGACCGATCACGTCCCGGAACAGATCGCGATGATCCGCACGCTCGAGGCGAAGGGCTTCAGCTACCGCACCTCCGACGGCGTGTATTTCGACGTCTCGAAGGACCCCCACTACGGCGAGCTGGCGCGGCTCGACCTTGCCGCGCAGCAGACCGGCGAGCGCATCGAGCGCGCGGGCGAGAAGCGCCATCCCGCCGACTTCGCGCTGTGGAAGCTCTCGCCGAGCGAGGGGCCGCGGCGCCAGATGGAGTGGCCAAGTCCCTGGGGCACCGGCTTCCCCGGCTGGCACATCGAGTGCTCCGCGATGAGCACCCGGTATCTCGGCGTGCCGTTCGACATCCACACGGGCGGCATCGATCACATTCCGGTCCACCACCCCAACGAGATCGCGCAGACCGAGAACGCGACCGGCGTGCGGCCGTGCGTGCGCTTCTGGATGCACGAGGAGCACCTGGTGTTCGAGGGCGGCCTGAAGATGTCTAAGTCCACGGGCCGCATCGTCGCGCTCGACGAGCTCGAGGCCATGGGCATCGAGCCGCGCGCCTATCGCCTGTTCTTCCTGCAAGCGCATTACCGCCAGCAGCAGACGGTGTCGGAGGAGGCCTTCCGCGGCGCGCAGGCGGCCTACACCCGGTTGCTGCGGCACGCCGAGGAGCTGCGCGGCGCGACCGAGCGAGGCGGCGCCGAGCGGGCAGCCGAGCTGCGAGAGCGCTTCCTCGCCGCGATCGCCGACGACCTGAACGCGCCGCAGGCCCTGGCGGTGCTGTGGGAGGCGGTGCGCGCCCCCGCCCTCGGCCCGGCCACGAAGTGGGAGCTCCTGCTCGAGCTCGACGGCGTGCTCGGGCTCGACCTCGAGCACGCGCGTCTGCCCGAGGTCACCCTCGACGACGGGATCGAGGCCCTGGTGCGCGAGCGCGAGGCCGCGCGCAAGGGCAGGGACTTCGCGCGCGCCGACGCGATCCGCGCCGAGCTCGCGGGACGCGGTATCGTTCTCGAGGACTCGAAGGAAGGAGTGCGCTGGCGCCGTGCCTGAGTTCCAGATGGTCAGTGACTACACGCCGCAGGGCGACCAACCGCGGGCGATCGCAGAGCTGGTCGAGGGCATCGGGCGCGGCGACCCGGCGCAGGTGCTGCTCGGCATCACCGGCAGCGGCAAGACCGCGACCATGTCGTGGGTGATCGAGGCCGTGAAGCGCCCCGCGCTGGTGATGGCCCCGAACAAGACGCTCGCGGCCCAGCTCTACGGCGAGTTCAAGAAGCTCTTTCCGCACAACGCCGTCGAGTACTTCGTCTCGTACTACGACTCCTACCAGCCCGAGGCGTACATCCCGTCTTCCGACACCTACATCGAGAAGGACGCCTCGATCAACGAGGAGATCGACAAGCTGCGCCACTCCGCCACGCGCAGCGTGCTCTCGCGCCGCGACGTGATCGTGGTGGCGAGCGTCTCCTGCATCTACGGCCTGGGCTCGCCCGAGACCTACGGCCAGATGCACGCCTTCGTCGAGAAGGGCCAGAAGCTCGACCGCGACCAGTTCCTGAAGAAGCTCGTGGCGATGCTCTACGAGCGCAACGACTACGACTTCCACCGCGGCACCTTCCGCGTGCGCGGCGACACCGTCGAGGTGTTCCCGGCGTACGAGAACGAGCGCGCCCTGCGCATCGAGTTTCTCGGCGACGCGGTCGAGTCGATCACCGAGATGGACCCGCTGCGCTCCAAGGTGCTCGATCGCCCGCGCCGCGCGTTGATCTTCCCGAACAGCCACTACGTGCAGACCGAGGAGCGCCTGCGCCAGGCGATCGAGGGCGTGCGCGTCGAGCTGCTCGAGCGCCTGACCTGGCTGCGCCAGAACGACAAGCTGCTCGAGGCCCAGCGCCTGGAGCAGCGCACCATGTACGACCTGGAGATGATGGAGGAGATGGGCTTCTGCAACGGCGTCGAGAACTACTCGCGCTGGCTCGACGGCAGAACGGAGGGCCAGCCCCCGCACACGCTGCTCGACTACTTCCCCAAGGACTACCTGGTGTTCGTCGACGAGAGCCACCAGACCGTGCCGCAGGTCGGCGGCATGTTCCGCGGCGACCGCCAGCGCAAGGAGACGCTGGTTGGCTACGGCTTCCGGCTGCCGTCGGCGCTCGACAACCGGCCGCTGACGTTCGAGGAGTGGCGCGAGCGCGTGCCGCAGCTCGTGTACGTATCGGCCACGCCTTCCGACTACGAGCTCCGCGAGACCCACGGCGTGGTGGTGGAGCAGATCATCCGGCCCACCGGGCTGATCGATCCCGAGGTGGAGCTGCGGCCCGCGGGGAACCAGGTCGAGGACCTGCTCGGCGAGATCCGCGCCCGCGTGGAGCAGGGCGACCGCGTGCTGGTGACCACGCTGACCAAGCGCATGTCGGAGGAGCTCACCGAGTACTACGAGGAGCTCGGGATCCGCGTGCGCTACCTGCACTCGGAGATCGCCACGATCGAGCGCACCGAGATTTTGCGAGAGCTGCGGCTCGGCACCTTCGATGTGCTGATCGGGATCAACCTGCTGCGCGAGGGGCTCGATCTGCCCGAGGTGTCGCTGGTCGCGATCCTCGACGCCGACAAGGAGGGCTTCCTGCGCTCCGAGCGCTCGCTGATCCAGACCATCGGCCGCGCGGCGCGCAACGTGCGCGGCAAGGTGCTGCTCTACGCCGACCGCGAGACCGACTCGATTCGCTCCGCGATGGGCGAGACGAGCCGGCGCCGCACGGTGCAGGAGGCGTACAACCGCGAGCACGGGATCACGCCGAAGACCGTCGAGAGCGCGATCTCGTCGCTTCGCGAGAGCCTGTACGAGGCGGACTACGTCACGGTCCCGCTGGTCAAGGACGCGGAGTTCTCGCTCGACGCCGTCGGCGAGCAGGTCGTGAAGCTCCGCGCGCGCATGCAGAAGGCCGCCGAGGAGCAGGACTACGAGCGTGCCGCGGAGCTACGCGACCAGATCAAGGGGCTGGAGGAGCGAGCCGTGATGCTCGGCTTCGACGCGCCCCCGAAGCAGAGCAGCGGCAGCAAGGCCGGCCGAGCCGGCACGCGGCCGCTGCGGCCCCCGCGCCGCCGGCGCTAGCCGCGCGTCGATCAGTGGGCGGGAGCCGGACATGCCGACGCCGCGGAGTGCGCGAGGAAGATGCGGCGCACCTCCTCGACGGTTTCCGGCGCGGCCTGCATGCCCGAGTGCGGACTCCGCACCACGAGCTCCGATTCGACGCCTTCCACGTGGGCGCTTGCGTACTTGACCACGCCGTCGCCGGCGTCCTCGAGTGGCCCGTCGTCGTCGACCGAGATGATGGAGTGCGCGGTGACCGACGGGGTCACCGGGATTCCGGATAGGGCGCGGAGGAACGGATGTCCCGGCGACATGTTGTCGATGCTGGTGGGCACCCGGCCGCTGGCAAGCGTGCCGGTCGGGCCGACCGTCGCGAGCTGAGCGCCGACGCGTACTACGTCCGAGGGCAGGCGCACCAGACTCTGCGCGAGGCGGCGCACGAGCTGGGGACCGGCGAGATAGCTGCCGCCGTGCGGAGTCGCGAGGAAGATCACGCGCCGCACGAAGGGGAGAGGCTTCACGAATGCGACCTGTCGCATCAGCTCGCGGGTGTCGTCGGGGAGCTTCACCTCTTCGAACGGTTTGTCGGTGATCCCGCGCCAGAACGTGTCACCCGCGTCGATCGAGGTCAGCTTGGTGAGCAGCCCGCCTTGGCTGTGGCCGAGCACGAGCATGTCGCGCAGGCAAGGGTCGGAGCCTCCGGGGTCGGCGCGCTCTACGGCGCGCGCGAGGGCATCTCGTAGCTGCCAGGCCGAGTAGGCGATCGGGTTACCCGAGTCGTAGCGGAAGAACCAGAACGAGTAGCGGTGCCGCAGCCGGCGATCCGCGATCAGGTCGTTCACCATGTCCGCCCAGCGCCCGGGGCTCGAGGCCGTGCCGTGCACGAAGACGGTCGGGATGCGCCCCGCCTTGTACGGCCGCAGCGCCGCGATCCCGCTCGCCCCGCGCACGCCGAGCATGCCGCCGAAGAAGGCCTTCAGCTCCTGCTGCCAGAAGCGGGACTCGCTGAGCCCCGCAGCGAGCGCAGCGCTGGGCTCGGCCTCGAGTGCGACGCTCTCGCCCGCGATCGAGATCGTGTCCACGTCGAGGGTAGGCAGCAGCTCCACCCTCGCCGCCACTTGCGTGGAGCGGATCTGTGCAAGCGGCGCGTCCATGACCGCGACGACGGTCAGCGGCAGGTGCGTGGTCCGCGCCACTGGCACGGGCTGCGCGTCGCTCTTCGCGGTGGGAGCAAGCGTCGCGGCGAGCGGGGCGCCGATTCCGGGCCGGCGGTAGCGGTTGCGCAGCCCGGCCACGGCGAGCTCGGCCACGGGTTGGAGGCCCCGGATCGCGTAGCCGCCGAGATCCGGCGGCGTGCCGGGGTGCGGCGTGAGATGCCCGAAGGGAAGGTCGAGCCCGCCTTCGCGCAGCTCGATGTCGCCGTCCTCCCCGCGCCGCAGCGATGAGGCGAGCGCGCGGTTGTAGAGATCCGCCGCCACGCGGCTACGCGGGTCGAGTGGATCCAGCGGCTCGCGCTTCTCCTCGGGGAAGAGGTACGCATAGGCATACACCGCTGCGGCGCCGAAGCGCCCCGGATCGTGGGAGTGCCCGGCGCGCAGGAACGAGAGCTCAGCCAGCGCGAACAGCGCCTCGGCGGGGAGTCCCTGCCCGAGGGCGATCTCGTGGAGCTTCGCGAGCGCGGCGTCCGGATCGTGCTTGAAGGCGTCGAGCAGGTCATAGCGGCGTAGCTCGATCAGCGAGAAGCTGCTCGGTTCGTCTGTGGAGAGGGCGTTCTGGGTCAGGTAGCGGTGGACCACCCGTGGGCTCTCGATCGATACACCCACCGGGCTCGCGCACCCGCTCGCGAGCGCCGCGAGCGGGAGCAGCCACACCAGTCGTTGTCCGACGCCCTGCATACCCATCAGCTACTAGCAGGTATCCCGGAGCAGCGCGCCCCCACTTCGTCGGAACGACGTCCCGCGCTCGGGGTGTAGCTCGTGTTAGCTTGAGCGCCTCGACGCACCCGGGAGGATCGCGATGAAGCTGCGCAGGCTCGGCCGCACCGGCCTCAAAGTCTCGAACCTGTGTCTCGGCGCGATGACGTTCGGGAACGCGCAGTGGGGCTGCGACGAGCCGACCTCCGCGCGCATCGTCGCGCGCTTCCTCGACGCGGGCGGGAACTTCATCGACACCGCCGACGTGTACTCGGCCGGTGTATCCGAGGAGTTCACCGGGCGCGCGATCCGAGCCAGGCGCCAGCAGGTCGTGCTGGCGACCAAGGTCGCCGGGCCGATGGGCGCGGGCCCGAACGATCTCGGCGTCTCGCGCAAGCACATCCTCGACGCGGTCGATGCCAGCCTGCGCAGGCTCGGCACCGACTACATCGACCTGTACCAGGTGCACGCTTTCGACCCGACGACGCCTCTCGACGAGACGCTGCGCGCGCTCGACGCCTGTGTGCGCGCGGGCAAGGTGCGCTACGTCGGCTGCTCGAACTACTCGGCGTGGCAGCTGATGAAGGCGACCGCGCTCGCGCGCGAGCTCGGCACCCCGCGCTTCGACTGCCTGCAGCCGCAGTACTCGCTGGTCTGCCGCACGATCGAGCGCGAGCACATCCCGCTCTGCCTCGAGGAGGGGATCGGCGTGATCCCGTGGAGCCCGCTGGGCGGCGGCCTGCTCACCGGCAAGTTCAAGCAGGGCGCGGCCGCGCCCGCGGGCGCGCGCGGCGCGGTCGACCCGATGCTGCGCGAGCGCTTCGTGGCCGAGCGCAATCTCGCGATCGCCGAGACCGTCGTGGGCGTCGCGGGCGCGCTCGGCAGGAGCGCGAGCCAGGTGGCGCTCGCCTGGGCGATCGGCCAGCCGGCCGTGACCTCGCCGATCTTCGGCGCGCGCACGCTCGAGCAGCTCGAGGACAACCTGGGCGCGGCGGACCTGGTCCTGCCGGAGGAGGCGCGCAAGCGACTCGACGAGGCCTCCGCGCTGGAGCTCGTCTACCCCTACGACTTCCATGCGCGGGTGCGCGGGATGATGAGCGCGCTGAACCTCGGTTAGCGAACCCGGACGCCGCTCGTCGCGCTCGACGCGCGGGCGATCGAGCGAGGACAGCGGTCGCGAGCATCCCCGATCTGATCGCGCTGGTACGCCGCCTCGAACGAGAACGGCTCGCTGGTGAAGACGTCGACCTCCGTCGCGGGTAGCTGCGGGCTCGCCAGTATCGTGGGATCCATGAACTGCGTGAGAGAGACTGGCGCTCGCGGCCGGAAACCCAGCCGCTCGAGCGCGTGCAGCGACCGGCTCAGATTCGCCGGGTCGAGCGCGATCACCAGGTCCAGGTCAGCGCTGAAGCGCGGGTGACCGTGGAGGACGACCGCGACTCCCCCCACTACGAGGTAGCGGGCGTCGGCGGCCGGAGGGCCGCGAAGATTCGCTCGAGGTCGCCATCGGCCATGCCAGAACCCAACTCAGAAGGGCCGAGATCGGCGTGCGGGGGGCGTACAATCTCGAGCGCCGCAGAGGAGACGAGGCATGCCCGGCGATCTGACCTGGCTGGCGCAGCTGCAGGAGGAGGTCCTGGAGCCGGAGCGCAGCATCTGCGATCCGCACCATCATCTGTGGGACCTGCCGAGCCACCGCGAGCGCTACCTGCTGGACGACCTGCTCGCCGACATCGGCGCTGGGCATCGCGTCGCGAGCACCGTCTTCGTCGAGTGTGCCGCGATGTACCGCGCGGAAGGACCCGAGGCGCTGCGCTGGGTAGGGGAGACCGAGTTTGCCCAGGGGATTGCCGCGATGAGCGCGAGCGGTCACTACGGCGAGACACGCGCTTGCGCCGGGATCGTGAGTCGCGCGGACCTGACGCTCGGCGCCGACGTACCGCGCCTGCTCGATGCGCACATCGCGGCGAGCCCGAACCGCTTCCGCGGCATCCGCCACGCCTCGGCGTGGGACCCGCACCCGGAGATCCGCCGCTCGCACACCGAGCCTCCGCGTGGGCTGCTCTCCGACGCCGGGTTCCGCCGCGGCTTCGCCGAGCTGGCGAAACGAGGTCTCTCGTTCGACGCCTGGCTCTACCACCCCCAGATCCCCGATCTCACGGACCTGGCGCGCGCGTTCCCGGACGTGACGATCGTGTTCGACCACTTCGGCGGGCCGCTCGGGATCGGACCGTATGCCGGAAAGCAGGCCGAGATCTTCGCGCAGTGGAGGCGCGACGTGGACGAGCTCGCGCGCTGCCCCAACGTCGTCGCGAAGCTCGGCGGGCTGCTGATGGCGATCAACGGCTGGGGCTTCGAGAATCGCGCGCGGCCGCCTGGCTCGCCGGAGCTCGCGGAGGCGACCCGGTCCTGGTACCTGCACGCGATCGAGCGCTTCGGACCCGCGCGCTGCATGTTCGAGAGCAACTTCCCGATGGACCGCGTGACCTGCTCCTACACCGTGCTGTGGAACTCCTTCAAGCGCATCGCCGCCGGCTCGAGCGACGACGAGAAGCGCCTGCTGTTCCACGACACCGCGGCGCGGGTGTACCGGCTGGAGCGCTGACGCAGCGCTCAGCCCTCCTTCACCGGCATCGAGCCGATGTAGTCCCCCTTGCCGAGGCCGACGCCGTTGTGGCGCAGAATCGCGTACGCCATGGTCGCGTGGAAGAAGAAGTTCGGAAGCGCAAGCTGCGTCAGATAGTCCTCGCCGCGGAGCCACTTCCCGCCGAGCCAGGGTGGGGACACCTTCCGCTCCTCGGCTCCAGCCAGATCCTTCGCCTGGACGGTCTCGAGGAAGCCGACGCACTTCTGGATGCGCTGGCGCAGCTCGGCGAAGGTCCGCTCCGTGTCCGGATGCGACGGCGCCGGCTTGCCGGCGAGGTACGCGGCCGCGTACTTCGCTTGATCGCAAGCGGACTGCACCTGCTGGACGAACGAGAACTGATCGGGGGCCAGGCGGGCGTGAACGAGCACCTCGAGGTCGAAGGGCTTGGCCTTCGCATGCTCGGTGGCCTTCTCCAGCCACTGCTCGAGGTTCTTCAGGGTCTTGGCGAAGAGCCGGATCGCGTCGTCGGAGTTCATGAAGTCCTTCCCTTTAGTGGAGCGCACAATACACCGCCGCAGCCGCCTGCCCGCACGGCGCGGCTGACGCGCAGGAACGCCTCAGCGACGGGCTCTGCGACGGACGAGATCGCTTACTTCTTCGTAGATCCCGCGACGCGGGCCGACCCCGAAAACTCGCAGACGACCGGCTCTCCGATCCACTTCGTACACGATGCGGAAGCGACGCACCCGATAGCGCCAGAGGCCAATGAGCGGGCCGCGCAGGGGCTCGCCGCGTTCGGGGTCCTGGCACAGGGCGCGCAGCGCTAGCTTGACGCTGCGCTTCACGTCCGGCGGGAGCTTGCGCACGACACCGGCGACATGCGGAGGAACCTCGACCCGGAGAGACCTCATTCAGCGTGCGCGTTTTCTCGGTGGCTTCAGCGGCTCTCCGAACAGATCCTCGAACGAGAGACCGCGGCGCCGCGTGGAGAAGAATCGACGGCTGCGCCGGATCTGATCGAGGAGCACGGGATCTCCGAGCACGTCTAGCGTTGCTCGCAGCCGCTGGTACTCCGCGTAGTTCAGGAGCACGGCCGCCGGCCTCCCCTTGCGGGTCACGATGACCTCTTCCTCGCGGTCCTCCACGCCGCTTACGAGCTCGGGGAGATGCGTCTTGACCGCTGAGATGGGTAGCGTCCTCGCCATGCGTGCCTCCTGATCCGGCTTCGATCCTAGCGACCAAAAAAGAGACCAACGAAGTCTAGCCGCGAGCTCGCCGGCGCTCTACGCGAAGAGCTGCCCTCCTTCGCGCCGCCTCTGCTTGCGGCTCGTCGGCGATTTCGGGATGTCTTGAGGCATGTCTGCGGCCCACGAACCGCTCGACGAGAAAGTCCGCGCGCTGCCGGCGGACCCGGGCGTGTACCTGTTCCGGGATGCCGGCGCGCGTGTGATCTACGTGGGCAAGGCCGCCAGCCTGAAGAGCCGCGTGCGCTCCTACTTCTCGCGCGGCGGCGACGGGCGCCAGCAAACCCATGCGCTGGTGCCGCGCATCGCGGACGTCGAGGTGATCGTCACCGCGAGCGTGAAGGAGGCGCTGCTCCTCGAGAACCAGCTGATCAAGAAGCACAAGCCGCGCTTCAACGTGCGGCTGCGCGACGACAAGCAGTATCTGGCGCTGCGGCTCGACCCGCGCGAGGCGTGGCCGCGATTCACCGAGACGCGGCGGTTCGCGCGCGACGGCGCCACCTACTTCGGGCCGTACACCTCGAGTCTCGGCATGAAGGAGACTCTGAACGCGCTGCAGAAGGTGTTCCCGCTGCGCACCTGCTCCGACGCCGGCTTCGAGAGCTATCGCCGGCAGGGCCGGCCGTGCCTCGAGCACGCGATCGGGCGCTGCGCGGCGCCGTGCTGCGGGCGCGTCGACGAGCCCGCCTATCGCGAGCTGGTGGCCGGCGCCGAGCTGTTCCTGAAGGGACGCGCGGGCGAGCTCGTCCGGACTTTGCGCGCGCGCATGGCAGCGGCCGCGCGCGAGGAGCGCTTCGAGGAGGCCGGCCGGCTGCGCGACCGCGTCGCCGCGATCGAGCGCACGGTGGAGCGCCAGGCGATGGTCTCGACGCGCATGGTCGATCGCGACGTGTTCGCGCTGGCGCGCGAGGGGCCTGCGCTCGAGGTGCAGACGCTGCACGTGCGCCAGGGCAAGCTGCTCGGCGGCGACACGTTCCCGTTCCGCGACCTGCCTCTCACGGACGCGGAGGCGCTCGGCGGCTTCCTGTCGCAGTTCTACGCGGGCGAGCGCGAGATCCCGCGCGAGGTGCTGGTCTCGCTGCCGATCGAGGACGGGCGCGCGCTCGAAGAGCTGTGGCGCGAGAAGAGCGAGCACCCGGTGCGTCTGGTGACGCCGCGCCGGGGCGAGCGGCGCCGGCTGGTCGAGATGGCGGAGCGCAACGCGCAGCTCTCGCTCGCGGAGCGCGGACGCCGCGAGGGCGCGACCGCGCAGGCGCTGGCTGCGGTCGCCGAGCTGCTCGGGCTGCCGGGCCCGCCGGCGCGGATCGAGTGCTACGACGTCTCGCACCTCGGAGGCACCTTGCCGGTCGCCTCGCGCGTGGCGTTCGCCGACGGGGCGCCCGACAAGAACGGCTACCGCCGCTACAAGGTGCGCGACGCGCCGCCAGGCGACGACTACGCCGCGCTGCGCGAGGTGCTCCAGCGGCGCCTGGCGCGGCTCGACGAAGAGCCCGCGCCGGATCTGCTCCTGATCGACGGCGGCAAGGGCCAGCTCAACGCTGCGCGCGCGGCCGCCGACGACCTCGAGCTCGGCGCGCTGCCGCTCGCCTCGATCGCCAAGGAGCGCGACGAGGACACCGCGCGCGTGCGCCGCCACGGTGGGAGCAAGCGCGAGCGCATCTTCCTGCCCGGTGTGAAGGACCCCGTGGCGCCGCCTGCCGATCACGTGGGGCTGCTCCTGCTGCAGCGCATCCGCGACGAGTCGCACCGCTTCGCGATCACCTACCAGCGCGAGCTGCGCCGCAAGGCGGCCACGCGCTCGATCCTCGACGAGCTGCCCGGAATCGGGCCGGTGAAGCGGCGCGCGGTGCTGCGCGCGCTCGGCAGCCTGGAGCGCCTGCGCGCGGCGTCGCTCGAGGAGCTGGCGGCGATTCCCAAGCTGGCGCGCGCCGATGCGGAGCGCATTTTCCAGTTCTTTCGCGCGCAGGCGGCCGCTGCGGACGCCGTCGCCGTCAAGCCCGAAGCGGCTTCCGACGATCCGTCAGCGGAACAGACGGAGGCGGACGCGTGCGCCGGCAACTCGTCGGAAGCGGACTCGCAGCGCTGATCGGCGTCGCGGCGCCGGACGCGGGTGCCGACCTGTACCGCTGGATCGACGCGCGCGGCGAGCTGCACCTGACCGACGACCTGTCGCAGGTGCCCCCCGCCCAGCGCCCGGAGGAGGAGCGCCGGACCAACGTCGAGAAGCTCGAGGAGCTGCAAGAGAGACGCGCTGCACCCGCGCCCGCCGTCCCGACTCCGCCGCAGGCCGCGCCGCCGGCGGCGCCATCGCCGGCCCGGGAAGCGGCCGCGCCGAAGCGCCACGAGATCGCCGTCGCGCGCGCCGGGCTCGAGCTCGGCGTGACGGCGCTGCTCGAGGGCCGCCTGAACGCTCCGTTCAAGGTCGACACTGGCGCGACGATCAACACCATCCCCCGCGCGGTCGTCGACGAGCTCGGCATCTCCATCGACGAGAGCACGCCGCGCATCGCCGTGGCGGGGATCGACGCCGTGCCGCGTCTGGTCCCGGTCGTGACGCTCTCGGAGGTGCGCCTCGGCGACGCCGCCGTCGAGCACGTCGAGGCCGCCGTGCTCGACACCCTCGACTACGGCCTGCTCGGCATGCCGTTCTTCAATCACTTCAAGACGCAGGTCGATCCCTCCGCGGGCAAGCTGGTGCTGGAGGAGCTCGACCTCGCCTCGGTCGAAGGCGTGCACGGCGGCTACGGCGAGGGCTACTGGCGTGGACGCTTCCGGATGATCCGCGAGCAGCAGGAGCGCATCGCGCGCATCCGCGACGCCCTGCCCGGGCACTTCGGCGAGCTCCATGCGCAGCTCGACGGCGCCGACCGCTACTGGCAGGGTCAGGAGCTGGAGCTGGAAGAGCGCGCCTCGCGGGCGGAGGTGCCGCGAGCCTGGAGAGAGTGAAAGGTTCGTCTCTTCGGGAAGCCGTTTTCCGTCAGCGCGGCTGCGGCGCGTGCGGAACGCGCGCCTCGCGCCGCCTGCGGCGAACTCGGGTTGGCATCGCGATTGCTACGTAACGCAGCCGTGGCCCGACCGACTGAACAGCTGTTGCAGATCCTGGAGGAGCGTTTCGGCGTCCGGCCGGACCTCTCCCGTCCCCTGGAAGCGTTGCTCGAACGCGCGACCGCGGAGGAGTGGCCGCCCGGCGCCTGGGACGCCCTGATGTGCGGCGTCGCCGAGGCGTTCCGCGCCGGCCACGAGGCCGGTACCGAGGCGCGCGACGAGGTGCACGTGCTCGCCGGCGAGCTCGGGGTCGAGCTGCGCAAGATGGATGAGTCGCTGAAGGTGCTCGTCGTCTACCTCGAGCGGATCCGCACGCAGCTCCGCCCGCCCGCGCCGCGCCTGCTGCAGTAGCGTCCCCGCCCCAACCCGCCGTCCCGTTCGGAGGAGCGCTTGCGCGTTCCGCTGCTCGGCATCGCGTGCGGCTTCGCGCTCGGGATCGCGGTCGAGGATCGGGTGGCGGCGCCCGTCCCCGCGTGTGCGGCCCTGGCGCTCTTACTCGTACTCGCGCGGGTCGGCGCGCCGCGTCGCCATGCGGCGAGGCTCGACGCGTGCGTGGCGTTCGCGGGGGGCGCGGTCGCGCTCGCGCTGCGACTGGGCGCGCCGGCGCCGGTCGTCGGCGCCGCGCCCGTCACGCTCACGCTCGAGGGCGCCCCCGAGTCCTTCGGCACCGACTGCCGCGCGCGCGCGTTCGTACACGGAGTGCCCGCGGGAAGCGCGCTTGTCGCGCTGCCCGCGACGGCGTGCGACGCGCTTCCCGGCGACGTTCTCGTCGGCCGGCTCGAGCTCTCCGCGCTGCGGCCGCAGACCAATCCCGGCGGCGGGGATCCGGCTCGCGTCTGGGCGCGGCGCGGGATCCGCCGCCAGGCGCGGGTCCGCGAGGGCGCGCTCGCCCGCGGCCCGACGGGCGCCGGCGTGGCGAGCTGGATCGAGCGCGCGCGTCGTGCGGTGGGCGGCGCGGTGGACCCGCCGGCAGGCCGCGCCAGGGCTGCACCGCTCCTGCGGGCGCTCGTCACCGGCGAGCGCGCCCGCCTCGATCCCGCGCTAGAGGCCAGCTTCCGGCGCTCGGGCACGGCGCACCTGCTCGCGGTGTCGGGCCTCAACGTCGCCTGGGTCTTCCTCGTGACACAATGGAGTGTCGCGTGGCTGCTGCGCCGCGCGCCCTCGCTCGCGCTGCTGCGCCGCGCGCTGCCGCTCGCGCGCACCGCGGCGGTGGCGCTGGCGGCGAGCTACGCCGCGCTGGCGGGTCTGGGTGCGCCGGTGCTGCGCGCCGCCGCGATGGCGTTCGCGACGGGCGTGGCTTTGCTCGCGGGGCGGCCGGCCGCCGGTGCCAACGCGCTCTCGTTCGGCGCGCTCGTCTGCCTGGCGTCGGATCCGGGCTCGTTGTTCGAGCCGGGCTTCGCGCTGTCGTTCGCGGCGGTGGCGGGGCTGCTCGCGTGGCGGGCGTCGGGGCAGGGCATCCGCGGCGCGATCGCGTCCACGCTCGGCGCGAGCGCGGGCACCGCGCCGATCTGCGCCGCGCTCGGCATCCCGCTGCCGGCGCTCGGCTTGCTCGCCAACGCGATCGCGGTCCCGTGGTTCAACGCGGCGGTGGTGCCGCTCGCACTCGTCGCCGGCGCGCTCGGGGCTCTCGCGCCCGGGCTCGCCCCGACGCTGCGCTGGCCAGGGCTGGCGACCGCCGAGCTCGGCGCGCGGCTGGTGGCAGCGCTCGAGAGCGACGATCTGCTCGCCGCTGCGGACGCGCCGATCGCGTGGGCGCTTCTCGCTGCCGGAGGCGCGCTCGCGCTGCGCTGGCTCTGGCTCTCGGAGCGAAGGGGGGCCGCGCGCGTGATGGGAGTCGCCGTCGTCGCGGCTGCGGTGAGCGCACTCCTCGAGCGTTCGGCAGCGCCGCCGGTGCCGGAGCTGCTCGTGCTCGACGTCGGCCAGGGCGACGCGATCCTGCTGCGCGCCGGCGCTTTCGTCTGGCTCGTCGACGCCGGCCCGAGCCAGGGTCGCTTCGACGCTGGCCTGCGCGTAGTGCTGCCTGCGCTGCGCGCCGAAGGCGTGCGCGCGCTCGACACGCTCGCTGTCACGCACGCCGATCGCGACCATATCGGAGGCGCGGCCGCCGTCGTCGACGGCGTCTTTGTGCGCGAGGTACGCATTCCGGGAGCAGCGCTCGCGTCGCATGCCGCGGCTCCGCTGCGCGCGGCGGCCGCGCGGCGCGGCGTTCCGGTGCGCGTGATCCACGCGGGGGACCGCGCGGTCGCGGGTGACGTCGCGCTCGAGGCGCTGTGGCCGCCGGCGGGTTACCCGAGCGCGTCGAACCCGGCGTCGCTCGTGTTGCGCGTCGGTGTGGAGCATGCGTGCGCGCTGCTCCCGGGCGATGCGCCCGCAGCAGTCGAGCGCGTGCTCGCGCGCGACGCGCCGCCGTGCCGCGTGCTCGCGCTCGGCCATCACGGCAGCCGCACCTCGAGCGACGCTGCCTGGCTCGCGCGTCTGGATCCATGGGTCGCGCTCGTCAGCGCCGGCCGCCGCGCGGCGCCGCTGCCCCATCCAGAGGTGCGTGCCCGCCTCGAACGCGCCGGTGTCTCGATCTGGGAGACACGCCGCTTCGGCGCCCTGCGCGTCCGGCTGGCTGCGCCCGGCCCGAGCGTCTCCCCGTTCCTGGCGTCCGCGCTTCCGTAGAATGCCGGGATGGCGAAGCGGCCGGAGCACGTGGATCCCGGGGTCTGGCGGCGCGAGCGCACGGCGCTCTGGAGGCGCCGCAACCGCCTGTTCAACTACTTGATTCTCGCGGTGAGCGCGGCGCTGCTCGCGCGCTGGTGGTTCTTCAGCCCGGCAGAGTGAGAGCGATCCGCGCGGCCGCTTCGAGGTCGGCCGCGACGGGAACGTCGGGCGCCAGCGCCTCGCGCAGCGTCGCGGCGTCCTTGCCCGTCTGCACGCAGATCGCGCGGCAGCCGGCGGCGCGCGCGAGGCCGGCGTCGCCGGTGCTGTCGCCGATCACGACGCTCGACGCGAGGTCGGCACCGAGCTCGCGCCGCGCGCGCTCGAGCAGGCCGGGCTTCGGCTTGCGGCAGACGCAGCCGGCGTCCGGCAGGTGAGGGCAGAAGTAGACCGCCTCGAAGCGCACGCCTTGCGCCGCGAAGTCGCGCTCCAGGTGAGCCTGGAACGCGAGGAACTCCGCCACGCCGTACAGGCCGCGCGCGATGCCCGACTGATTGGTGACGATCGCGAGCCGGAAGCCCGCGCCCGCGAGCAGCCGCAGCCCTTCGACCGCGCCGGGGAGCCGCGCGTAGTCGTCGATCGTGTGCACGTAGCCGCGGTCTTCGACGAGCGTGCCGTCGCGGTCCAGGAAGGCGAAGCGTTTGCCTGAGCCGCGATGGCTGTCGCCAAGCGGCCTCCGCTCGCGCCCAGAGGCGCTCGCTGCGCGCGCTTCGCGCTTGCCGCTCATGGCGCGCAGCCGTCCACGTGCCGGCCCGGCGTCTCGCGGTGGCGCGCGACGAACGCGACCAGGTCGCCGCCGAGCGCTGCGAGCTCGCGCTCGAAGCAGGGCAGGTCGGCGAGGTAGGTGCGCTGCGCCACCACGAAGGCGTTGGAGAGCTCGACCTCGGCCAGCCCGGAGAAGCGCTCCGTCTCGAAGCCCGCGGCCGCGAGCTCGGGACCGCGGAAGCGCGCGAACACGACCTCGCGCTCGCGGCGCGCTTGCTCCGGCGACGCGGCTCTCGCGTATACGGTCTCGAGCTCCGCCGCGAGCCGCTCGAGCCAGGCGCCGAAGCGGAGCTCGTCGGCGAACGCCGCCTGCGCCTGCGCCAGCCGCGCGGGATCCTGCGCCAGCGCGCGCAGCATCGCCCGGTGCGCGACGAAGCTCGCGAGACCTTCGTTGTACCCGATGTCGTCGGGCAGGAACACTGTTTCGTGTACGCGCTCGTGCACGATCGTGTCCTCGAGCAAGAGCGGATCCAGCCGCAGCAGCGCGCGCGGCAGCGGGTCGTCGAACCAGCCGAGCGTGCTGTACAGCAGGGCAGGGCGCACGTAGGTGTCGTGCCCTTCGGCTGCCAGCCCGGCCGCGAACTCGCGCGCGCGGGCGGGGTCGAAGTAGCCGCGGTACGGCACGCTGCCGACGATCGGAAACCACCAGCGAAGGGGCTCCAGGCGATCGACCGGGGCTCCTACGACCACGGTTGCGATCGGCTCGCCCCCGCGATCGACCAGGCTGCGATAGCTTCCGGTCGGAGCGAGGCCGAGGGCGTCGCCGGTCGCGAGCGCGGCGCGCACCGCCTCGGCACCGCGCCGCTCCGCGGGATCGAGTCGGGCGAGCCGCTCCGCATCGAGGGGCTCGCGCGCGAGCAGGAGACGCAGCTGACCGGACGAGACGTGGGCCAGGTAGCCGACGCGACCGCACCCACTCGCGAGGGCAGCGACCGCTACGAGCGCGGCCAGCCCGCGTGAGCCCCACGCTGCGCGTGCGCATCGACGCCCCGCCGGACGAGTGGGATCGCCTGCTCGGCGAGCTCGACGGCCTGGGAACCCTGGGCGTCGAAGAGCGCGATTCATCAGGCACAGCGCCCGGTTTGCTGGCGTACTTCGAGCAAAACCTGCCGCCGGAAGCCGTGCGCACGCTGGCCGACGCCGCGCGCGGCGTGATCGTGCACGATCCCGAGGTCCTGCCGGACACCGACTGGGAGCGCGAGTGGCGGCGAGGGCTCGAGCCGCGCCAGGTCGCCGGGCTCTGGATCCGGCCGAGCTGGTGCGCGTCGCGCGGCGAGCCGGAGCTGGTGATCGATCCCGAGCAGGCGTTCGGCACCGGAGAGCACGCGACCACGCGACTCGCGCTCGGGCTCTTGCTCGAGTCGCTCTGCGCGGGGGACAGCGTGCTCGACTTCGGTACCGGCAGCGGGATTCTCGCGCTCGCTGCGCTGCGCCGCGGCGCCCGCCGGGCGCTCGGCTTCGATCTCGATCCCGTCGCGTGCCGCTGCGCAGGCAGGAACGCCGCGCGCAACGGCCAGGCACTCGCGCTCTGGTGCGGATCGTTGGACGCGCTCGCGCCCGGAGTGCGCTTCGAGCTGGTGGTTGCGAACGAGCTCTGGTCGCGCGCGGCGCCGTGGCTCGCGCGCCTGGCCGCGCACGCAGAGCGCGCGCTGGTGCTGTCCGGCTTCCTCGAGAGCGAACGCCCTGCGGTGGAGGGCGCGCTCGACGCGCTCGGGCTCGAGGTCGCGCAGCGCGTGCGCGAGCCGCAGGGTGGCGACGACTGGGGCGCGCTCGTCGCGGTTCACGCGGCGGCCCGCCAGTCGTCGAGCAGGTCGCGCAGCGTGTCCTCGAAGGCGTGAGCCCGGCGCCAGCCGAGCGCAAGGGTCCGGCTCGGATCGCCGACGAGCGCCCGCCGCCCTTCGGGAGTGGGCCGCACGCGCTCGGGATCGGTCTCCACGCGCACGGGTCGGCGCGCCAGGGCACACAACGCCGCGACGAGGTCGCGCACGCTGCGCGCGCGCCCGCTGCACACGTTGTAGGTCGCGCCGCGCTCGCCGCGCTCGAGCAAGAGCGCGTAGGCGCACGCGACGTCGCGCACGTCGCACCAGTCGCGCACCGCGTCGAGGGCGCCGACGCGCAGCGCCGGCTCGCGCTCGCCGCGCTCGATGCGTGCGATCTGGGCCGCGAACGACGACTCGGCGTAGCGCTCGGGCCGCCGCGGACCCGTGTGGTTGAACGGACGCGCACACAAGGCGTCGAGCCCGTCTCGAGCGCAGGCCAGCGCCACGCGCTGCTCCGCCGCGGCCTTCGTCGCCGCGTACGGATTGCACGGCTCGAGCTGCGCGCTCTCCGCGAAGGGCGGAGCGCCGAACGGCGCACCGCCGTAGACCTCGCCCGTGCTCACGAAGAGCAGCCGCGCCGCGGGCGCGCCGCGCGCGAGCGCCAGGCACAGCGCGTCGACCGCGCCGTAGTTGCCGCGCAGAGCCTCGAGCGGATCGCGCGCAGCGTCGGGCGGGAACGCGACGGCGGCCAGATGCACTACGCGATCGGGTGCGGTTTCCCCCACCAGCGCGGCGACTGCGCGCGCGTCGCGCAGGTCGACCGCGCGCCACGCGCGACCCCACGTGGGCTCGCGAGAGGCGGGCGCGCGCACGCAGACGAGATCGTGTCCCTGCCGCGCGAGCTCGGGCACCAGCCAGGAACCGACGAAGCCCTCGGCGCCGGTGACGAGCGTCCCGCTCAAGCGCCCGCCCGGCCGAAGTCGTCCTGCAGCCGGACCACGTCGTCGAGCTCTGGGGTCGAGACCTCCATCACCTCGCAGTCGCCGAGCGCCTCGAAGCGGTGGCGGCGACCGGCCGCGATGCGGCGCGCCACGCCGGGCTCGAGGTCGTGCACCTCGAGCTCGCCGCTGTCGCTTTCGAGCGTCAGGCGCAGGCGGCCGCGCAGCACGTAGATCGACTCGTCCTTCACGCGGTGGTACTGCAGCGAGAGGCGCTTGCCGTCCTGGATCGAGAGCAGCTTGCCGACGTAGCGCTCGGTGTGCGCCCAGATCAGCTCGAAGCCCCACGGCTTCTCGACGCGTCTCACGCGCGGGACGCTAGCACGCTGCGTGGTAACCTCCACGCGACGAGGGGGTGCGGCGTGCGCGTCGGAATCGCGGGCCTGAACGCGGCGGGCAAGACCGAAGTCGTGCGCTTTCTCGAGAGTCGAAGCTTCTACCCGGCCTCGCTCTCCGACGTGATCCGCGAGGACCTCGCAGGCGAGGGGCTCGAGCCGACGCGCCCGAACATGATCGAGCGCGGGCGTTCCCTGCGCGAGCGCTTCGGTCCGGCGATCCTGGCCGAGCGCGTCCGGGAGCGGCTGCCGCGCGACCGCAACTGGGTGATCGACTCGATTCGCCACCCCGCCGAGGTCGAGGCGCTGCGCCGCGGCGGTGACTTCGTGCTGGTCTGGATCGACGCGCCCGATCGGCTGCGCTTCCAGCGCTCGCTCGAACGCGGCCGGGTCGGCGCGCCGCAGAATCTGGGGGCGTTCCAGGCCGAGCAAGCGCGCGAGCTCGCGAGCGACGACGCGGCCGCACAGCAGCTCCTCGCGGTTCAGGCGCTCGCGGACGAGAGGCTCGCGAACGAGGGCGACCTCGCGGCGCTCCACGCCGGCATCCTGGCGATCCTGGAGCGCCACCAGTTTTTTCGGGCCAGGCCGAGCTGGGACGAGTACTTCGTGAGCATCGCGCGCGTCGTCTCGTCGCGCTCCAACTGCATCAAGCGCAAGGTCGGCTCGGTGATCGTGCAGGACCGCCGCATCATCTCGACCGGCTACAACGGCACGCCACGCGGCACGCGGAACTGCAACGAGGGCGGCTGTCCGCGCTGCGCCTCCGCCGCCGAAGCCGGCACGCGTCTCGACGAGTGCCTGTGCAGCCATGCCGAGGAGAACGCGATCACGCAAGCCGCGTACCACGGGGTTTCGCTGCGCGGCAGCGCGCTCTACACCACGTTCAGCCCGTGCCTGATCTGCACCAAGATGATCATCAACGCGGGCATCCGCGAAGTAGTGTGGGACGCACCGTTCCCCCTCGGCGACACCGCGCTACGCCTGCTCGAAGAGAGCGGCGTCAAAGTGCGCCAGGCGTCCGCCGGCTGAGCAAGCGCGCGAAGCGCGCGCGCAGCGAGCGCGTCCACGCGCGAGCGAAGGCCGCTCGGCGACAGCCGTCGCGGCAAAGGCGGTCCAAGCGCGCGAAGCGCGCGCGCAGCGAGCGCGTCCACGCGCGAGCGAAGGCCGCTCGGCGACAGCCGTCGCGGCAAAGGCGGTCCAAGCGCGCGAAGCGCGCGCGCA
>CAYVQJ010000032.1:0-22286 GCA_964454165.1 uncultured Myxococcales bacterium
GCGCGAGTCTGAGCCGCGATGGCTGTCGCCAAGCGGCCTCCGCTCGGCTGCGCCTCGCTGCGCGCGCTTCGCGCTTGCTAGCGCCGGAACTCGCGGTAGCAGCGCCGGCAGATGCGTGCGCCGTTGCGCACCGACAGCGGCGTGCCGCACTCGCAGCGTCGCCCGGCGAGGCGCTCGAGCTCCTCGATGCTCTCGACCAGCCCCTCGATCCGATAGTGCTCGCCGTCGCGCACCACGATCGAGCCGGCGACGAGCAGCCGTTCGAACTCCTGATCCTCCGGCAGATCGAGGCTCGATGCGACCACGGCATGCACGCTGCGAAGCGTCGTCTCGCGCATGCGCTGCCATTGAGCAAGGCCCGTGCCGCGTGCGGCGAGCGCAGCGCGCGTCCCGGCCGGCAGCTCGTGCGCAGCTCGTGGAAGTGTTCTTCCACCGCAGGGGAAGGCGTTACCCCGTCCTGTGCCGCGACGGCTGTCTTTGCCGCGACGGCTAGCGCCGAGCGGCCTTCGCTCGGCTGCGCCTCGCTGCGCGCGCGCTTCGCGCGCTTGCTAGCCCGTGCGGAAGGCGAGCACGGTGCTGCCGATCTGGATCTCGTCGCCCTCGACGAGCTCGGCGCGCCGTATACGCTTGCCGTTCACGCGCGTGCCGTTGGTGCTCTGCAGGTCCTCGATCGCGTAGCGCCCGTCCTCGCACGAGATCACGGCGTGGTCGCGGCTCACGCCTTCGTCCACGAGGGTCACGTCAGTGCCGGGGTTGCGGCCGAAGAGCGTCTCGGCCGGGCCGAGGTCGTAGGTCGTCCCCGGGAACGCTCCCCGCACGACGACCAGCCTCGCCTTCGCCATCACCGCCCCTCGCGGGCGCGCAGCGGCCCCGCAGGCCCCAGCGCAGATCGCCCGCTGGCGTGGGATCGGCCCTGCCGCGCGCTCGCTTTAGCTCGCGAGGCGCCGGTGTCGCAGCGCGGGCAGGCGCTGGCGCACGCGTTCGAGCTCCGCGAAGTCGAGCTCGGCGACCGCGACGCCTTCGCCGTCGGGCAGCTCCGCCAGCACGCGCCCCCAGGGATCGGCGATCAGCGAGTGGCCGAAGGTTTCGCGCGTGCGGCCGTGGCGCCCGGACTGCGCCGCGGCCACGACGAAGCACTGGTTCTCGATCGCGCGCGCGCGGAGCAGCACGTGCCAGTGGTCGCGGCCGGTGGGGACCGTGAACGCGGACGGCACCAGCAACAGCTGCGCGCCGAGCTCGCCGAGCGCGCGGTAGAGCTCGGGGAAGCGCACGTCGTAGCAGACCGAGAGGCCGAGCTTGCCGAGCGAGGTGTCGGCGACGACAACCTCCTTGCCGGGCGCGACGCCGCGCGACTCCTGCAGCGAGACGCCGGGAAGCTCGACGTCGAACAGGTGGATCTTGCGGTAGACGGCGGCGATGCTGCCGTCGCGCTCCACGACCACCGAGGTGTTGTACACGCGCGCGTCGCCGGGGATCGCCTCGGGGAAGGTGCCGCCGGCGAGGACGATCGCATGGCGGCGCGCTTGCTCGCGCAGGAAGGCCACGATCGGGCCGTCGAGCGGCTGTGCCGCGGGATGCGGACCGGCGGCGTCGTCGCGCATGAAGGGAAAGTTCTCGGGCAGCGCGACGAGCTGCGCGCCCTCGGCCGCCGCGCGCGCAACGAGCGGCTCGACCCGCGCCAGGTTCGCCTCGACGCTCGCCTGCGAGTTCGTCTGCACCACGGCCGCACGCATCGCGTGGAGCGTATCAGGCCTTGGCCGCGAGGCTCCTAGCTGCGGAAGTCGGAGGGGTCGATGCGGTTGCGCCGCATCACGTCGTAGAAGTCCTTGCGGTCCTTCTTGGCCAGCCGCGCGGCGCGGCTGATGTTCCCATCGCATAGCCGCAGTACGCGCATCACGTATTCGCGCTCGAACGAGCGCTTGGCGTCGCGGAACGACGGCACCGACTCGGCGCTGTCGCCGCCGAGCGAGAGATCGCCCGGCTCGATCTCGTCGGCCTTCGCCAGGCGCACGGCGGCGCGGATGCGCTCGCGCAGCTCCCGCTCGTTGCCGAACCACGGGTAGCCGGCGAGGCGTTCCAGGGTCTCGGGCGCGAAGCCGCGCACCGCGCAGCGCTCGCCGGTCTCGTCCTCGACCTCACGCCGCGCGAGCGCGAGCGCCTGTGCGGCGATCGGCACCACGTCCTCGCGCCGCTCGCGTAGCGGAGGCACCTCGATTCCGAGCACGCGCAAAGGTGAGGCGAGCTCGGGCACCAGGCGCCCGTCCGCGATCACCGAATCGAGCCCGAAGCGGCTCGACGCCACGATGCGACTCTCCAGCGCCAGCTCCGCGGTCGCGCCGATGCGCCGGTAGCGGCCGCGTTCCAGCGCAGCCGCGAGGATCTGCTGCAGATCCTTCGGCAGATGCTCGAGGTTCTCGACGAGCAGCGTTCCGCCTCGAGTGCGCGAGAACGCGCCGTCGTAGGGCCCAGGAAGACCGGAGACGGCGCCGGTCTCGGCGCCGACCAGCTCGCGCGCGATCAGCGTGCGCGGAATGCTCGCGGCGTCGAGCGCGAAGAACGCGCCATTCGCCCACTCACTCGCCTCGTGCACCAGGCGAGCGACGAGCTCCTTGTCGATGCCGTCCTCGGCGTGGATCCAGACGGGGAAACGCCCTCGCCCGGCGAGCGCGATCTGCTCCGACACGACTTGCATGGCGCGGCTGGTGCCGACCAGGCGTTCCGGGCGCCGGCGCTGTGCTGGCAGCATCACGTGTTCGGTGTGACTCGACATCTCCACCCCCCGATGGAATGTGACCCGAGAGGAAGACCCTACAGGGCAGCCTCCCCCCTACGTGCAGAAAGTGGCGGAGCTTCTTGCGCTGTCAAGGTAATTCGTCCGAAGGGTCGAATCCAGGAGGCGCTGGCACCCGTGGTAGGCTGACCGCGCCCCCCCGGGAGGTCCCCCTGCCCACGATTCGCGTGCTTCCAGACGCGGTGATCGACCAGATCGCGGCCGGCGAGGTGATCGAGCGACCCTCCTCGGTGGTGAAGGAGCTGGTCGAGAACGCGCTCGACGCCGGGGCGACCCGGGTCGACGTCGAGATCGAAGAGGGCGGGGCCCGGCGCATTTCGGTGGCGGATGACGGCAGCGGCATGGACGCGGCGGATGCCAGCCTCGCCTTCCGCCGCCACGCCACGAGCAAGATCGCGGTGCTCGCAGACCTGGAGCGAGCGGGCACGCTCGGCTTCCGGGGCGAGGCTCTCCCGAGCATCGCCTCCGTGGCCCGCGTGCGCCTGCGCACACGCTGCGCGCGGGATGCGATCGGCGTCGAGATCCTGGCCGGGGGAGGGGAGGTGTCCGCGGCCACGCCGGTCGCACGGGCCCCGGGCACGACCGTCGAGGTCGCCGGGCTGTTCGACGCCGTGCCCGCCCGCCGCAAGTTCCTGAAGTCGCCGCTGACCGAGGGAGGTCACGTGGTCGCGATCGTCGAGCGCCTGGCGCTGGCGCGCCCCGACGTGCGCTTCGCGCTCTCGAAGGAGGGGAAGCCCGCGCTGCTGCTGCTGCCGACGCGCGACACGCGCGAGCGCGCGATCGCGGTTCTGCCGCCGGTCGCTGGGGCACGCCTCGTTGCGGTCGAGGGACGCATCGCGTCGGCCGCCGTGCACGGCTTCGTCACCTCGACGGACGTGATGCGCGGCAGCAGCGCGGACCTGCACCTGTACGTGAACGGCCGTCCGGTGCGCGATCGCTATCTGCTGCATCTCGTCGGCGCCGCGTACCGGGACGCGCTGCCGCCGGGCCGACACCCCGCAGGTGTGCTCTGGCTCCAGGTGGACCCAGGAGACGTCGACGCGAACGTGCATCCGGCCAAGTGGGAGGTCCGCTTCCGGGATCCCGGCGCCATCCGGGCGCTTCTCGGCGTCGCGCTGCGCAGCGCCCTCGGCGCGCACACCGACGAGCGCATGGGGTGGACCGCGCGTCCCGCCCCGGCGCCAGCGGTGCGCGAGCTCCCGTTGCACACCTTTCGAGCCGAGCCCGCGCCCGAGCGCGGAGTGGAGGCGCCCGCTGCGCAGCGGCCGGGCTTCGCCTTCCGCACGCTGCGCTACCTGGGACAGGCGATGAGCGTCTACCTGGTGCTCGAAGGTCCCGCCGGGATCGTGCTGCTCGATCAGCACGCCGCGCACGAGCGGGTGCTGTTCGAGCGCCTGCGCTCGGCGTATCGCGCGGGAAAGCTCGAGCGCCAGCGACTGCTCGTGCCCGTCCGCGCGGAGCTCTCGCGCGTGGACGCGGAGCGCCTGCTCACGCACGCACCTGCGCTCGCGCTCGCCGGGTTCGAGCTGGAGAGCGAAGAGGCCGGTCTCCGCGGGGGAGTGCAGGTCCTGCTGCGCTCGCTGCCGGCGCCGGTCGCAGGCCTGCGCGCGGACTGGCCGGCGCTCCTCGAGGAGACCGCAGCGGCGCTGCGCGACGACACGCCGCGCGACGCGATCGACGGCCTGCACGGGGCGCTACACGCTGCGTTCGCCAGCGCGGCCTGCCACGCTGCGTGCCGGAAGGGCCAGCGCCTCGAGCCGCCCGAGGTGCTGGCGCTGCTCGTCGCCCTCGACGAGACGCTGTGGTACCCGAACTGCCCGCATGGGCGACCCATCTGGCTCCACCTCGAGTCGACCGAGCTCGCGCGCCGCTTCCAGCGCAGCTAGCAAGCGCGCGGAGCGCGCGCGCAGCGAGGCGCAGCCGAGCGAAGGCCGCTCGGCGACAGCCGTCGCGGCACAGGCGGGCAAGCGCGCGGAGCGCGCGCGCAGCGAGGCGCAGCCGAGCGAAGGCCGCTCGGCGACAGCCGTCGCGGCACAGGCAGCCCGCCCGCGCGTGCTCGCGATCGTGGGTCCCACAGGGACCGGCAAGACGGAGCTCGCGTGCGCCCTCGCGCGGCGCTGCGGCGGCGAGGTGATCTCGGCGGACTCGATGCAGGTGTATCGCGGCATGGACGTCGGCACCGCGAAGCCGTCCGCCGCGCTGCGCGCCGAGATCGCGCACCACGCGCTCGATCTGGTGCGGCCCGACGAGCCGATGTCGGCGGGAATCTGGCTGGCGCACGCGCGCCGCGCCGCGTTCGACCTGGTCTCCCGTGGCCGGCCGCTGATCCTGTGCGGCGGGACCGGCCTGTACGCGCGCGCATTCGCGCGGGGCCTGGTGGGGGGCATCGAGTCGGATCCGGGGTTGCGCGCCGAGCTCGAAGCGCGCGACAGCGCCGAGCTCCGCGCGGAGCTCGCGCGCGTCGATCCCGCGAGCGCCGTGCGCATCGCCCCGCGAGATCGCGTGAGGCTGGTACGCGCGCTCGAGGCGCAGCGACTGGCGGGCCGACCCCTGTCCGAGCAGCACGCCGCGCACGGCTTCCGCGACGAGCCCTTCGAGGTGCGCTGGCTCGCGCTCGACCTCGAGCGCGACGCGCTCTGGACGCGCCTGCACGCGCGCACCGAGCGCATGTTCCAGGACGGCCTCGTCGAAGAGGTGCGCGCGCTCCACGCCGCCGGATTCGGGCCCGAGCTCCGGCCGCTGCGCGCGATCGGCTACCGCGAGGTGGGGGCGCTCCTGCGCGGGGAGCTCACGCGGGAAGGCGCGCAGGAAGCGGTGCTGCTCGCAACGCGTCGCTTCGCCAAGCGCCAGCGCACCTGGTTCCGCTCTGAGCCAGGTCTCGCGTGGCTCGACGCCGGTCGCCCGGCGGAGGCACTCGAGATCGCGCTAGCCGCGCTGGCTCAACCCCAGGGGATGGTGTTGTAGTGCGTGCCGATGCGAATCGGGCACGGCCCCACTTCGCCCGAGTAGACCGCCTCGGCCTCGTCCTGCGAGGTGAAGAGCGCGGAGGGCGACTTCTCGCGGGGCAGCGTGATCAAGCCGGGGATGATCTCGAAGGTCCCGGCTACGAGGCGGATCGCCGTGCCCCCAACCTGCATCGCGCCGAGCCAGACGATGCCCGGAAGGAAGCCAACGTACTGCGCCACCCAGTGATCGCTCTGGTCGGTGTAGCCGGTGTACAGATCGAGCGGGACGATGTAGGGGATCACGAGGAGGTCCGTCGGGGCGAGCGCGAGCGTCGTGAACGCGCGGCAGATCTGGCTCGCATCGGCCTTCGCGGGGCTCGGCGCGAAGCCCAGCGACAGGGCCAGAACGAGTGCCGGCAGTGAGCGCGAGAGCACGGACGACATCGGCGGATCCTCCCGGTTCTCGATCGGGGGCGAGCGTGGACGAAAGCTCCCGACCTGTCAATCAACAGGTGGCCGCGCCGCGGCCGCTGGTGGCGATCGTGGGGCGGGTGAACGTCGGCAAGTCGACCCTGTTCAACCGGCTGCTGCGCACGAATCGCAGCCTGGTCGAGGACCGGCCCGGGGTCACGCGGGATCGGGTCGTCGCGCGGGCGCGGATCGAGGGGCGCGAGCTCTTGCTGGTCGACACGGGCGGTCTCGATCCGGACGCCGAGCAGGGCATCCCCGCAGCCGTCGCGGCCCAGGTCCGGCGCGCCATTGCCGAGGCCTCCGTGATCCTGTTCGTGGTCGATCTCCACACCGGCCTGCTGCCCATCGATCGCCAGATCGCGGGTGCACTTCGCCGCGGCGCAGCCCAGGTGGTCCTGGTCGCGAACAAGGCGGACGGTCCCAAGCACGAGCACGCGGTGGGCGAGTTCCACGCGCTCGGCTTCCCCGAGGTGATCGCGGTGTCGGCGGAGCACCGGCGTGGCATCGCGGATCTCGAGCTCACGATCGCCAGGCGGCTGCCCGCGGGCGCGCCCGAGCCCGAGGCGGCGGACGGCGCACTGCGCGTGGCGGTCGTCGGCCGGCCGAACGTCGGCAAGTCGTCGCTCGTGAACCGCTGGATCGGCGATGGCGTCGCCGTGGTGTCCCCGGACCCGGGCACGACACGCGATTCGACGGACCAC
Source organism: uncultured Myxococcales bacterium (assembly GCA_964454165.1). Classification (GTDB taxonomy): domain Bacteria; phylum Myxococcota_A; class UBA9160; order SZUA-336; family SZUA-336; genus CAYVQJ01. The sequence continues at coordinate 6,909 of CAYVQJ010000032.1, forward strand.
CGGCTGTGCGTCGGCAAGGACGAGGTGGTGCTGATCGATACCGCCGGGCTGCGCCGGCCTGGCCGCCGCTCCGATAAGCTCGAACGCGGCAGCGCGTTCATGGCGCTGCGCTCGATCGAGCGCGCCCACGTCGCGGTGCTCGTCGTCGACGCGAGTGAGGGCGTGACCGAGCAGGATGCCAAGATCGCGCGGCTGGCGCGCGACCAGGGCCGCCCCGTCGTGATCGCACTGAACAAGAGCGACCTGGTGCGTGGAGGGGAGCGCTGGCGCGCCGTCGAGAAGGAATTCGAGCGCCGGCTGCGCTTCGTGCCCGACGCGAGCGTGCTGCGGATCAGCGCGCGCACGGGCGTCGGCGCCGCGCGCGTGCTTCCGGCGGCGCTCCGCCTCTGGAAGACCACGCGCCGCGCGGTGCCGACGAGCGAGCTGAACCGGGCGCTGCGCGACGCGCTTGCAGCGCTGCAGCCGCCGATGGGCGGTCGCCGGCGTCCGAAGCTCTTCTACGTGGCGCAGACCAGCTCAGAGCCGTTCAGCGTGCTGATCTTCGCCAGCCATCCAGAAGCGATTCCGGAGAGCTACCGCCGCTACCTCGAGTCCTTCTTCCGCAAGCGCTTCGCCTTGCGCTCGACGCCGGTGCGCGTGCGCTTTCGCTCGCGGGCCCGAGAGAGCGACAATGCGTAGCGGCTCTTACATCGCGGAGCGGGAGGTGCTCTCCTAGAATGCGACGCCCCCGAAGGAGTTCGCGATGACGACGCAGCGCCACGGCACCACCGAGGCTCCGGTCGCCGGCTTCGAAGCGCGCATCCAGCGGATCTTCGACTGGATCGCCGCGCACCCGCGTCGGGTCGTGGGCGCGCTCGCAGCCGTGCTCGTCGTCGGCGCCGTGGCTGCTGGGGTCTGGGAGTGGCGCGCGCGCGGCGAAGCCGCGGCGCAGGACGCGCTCGAGCGCGCCCAGCGCTCGCTGGCGCAAAAGCTCGGCGGCGATCCTCGGATGACGTTGATCCCCGAGCCGGCCAACGCCGATCTCGCGCGCGCGGCGCGCGAGACCTCGCTCGGCGAGCTCGACCAGGTGGTTGCCGAGCACCCGGACACACGGGCCGCGGCGTTCGCACGGCTCCGCGCGGCCGAGGTCGCTCTCGACCTCGGGAATCGGGACGACTCGCTGGCCCGGGTGGAGGCCATGCTCGGGACGCTCCCGGCGGAGGATCCGCTGCGCTCGATCGCGCTGCGGCTCGCCGGGTACATCCGGGTCGAGCAGCGCGACTTCGCTGGAGCCGCGGAGACGTACGCGCAGGCGGCAGCCGTCGACTCGTATCCGGATCGCGGCGTAGCGTGGTATCAGGCGGGCCGAAACTACGAACGCGCCGGCGCCTACGATCGCGCGGCCGAAGCCTACGCCAAAGCGGTCGGAGCCGACCCCGAGCTGGCAGAGCGCGAGGGCATCGTGGATCGGATGGGGGCGGCCCAGGCCCGGGGAGCGATGACACCTTGAGTTCCGATAACAAGCATTCTGTTAAATCCAAGCTACAGCCCGTCGGGAAGACTGGCGCCATCGAGGCGGAGAAGAAGGAACGCTTCGGACGGAAGTGGAACTGCTTCTCGTGCGGCGCCCGCTTCTACGACATGAACAAGCCCGAGCCCCTGTGCCCGAAGTGCAACGCGGACCAGCGCCTGTCGCCCACCCTGAAGAAGGCGCCGAGCTCGAGGAGCAAGGCCAAGAAGGCGAAGGCGGCCGCGCCCCCTCCGGCTCCGCGCCCGAAGCCGGCCGTGAAGAAGGTCCGTGCGCTCGAAGGCGAGGAGGACATCGGCGTGGTCGTGGACGAGGACGCCGAGGACATCGCGGGCGACCTGGAGGAGGAGCTCGCAGAAGATCTCGATGGGGAAGGCTTCGAGGTCGCCGAGGGCGAGGCCGAGGAAGAGACCCCCGACGAGGATTAGAAGGTCGTGGCGCGGCGGAGGACCCGGTTCCAGGGGTTGTCGAGCCCGGCGCGCCGGAGCTCCTGCTCCTTCTTGATCTGGTCGACGATCACCTGCGTGCCGAGCAGCTCGCGGTGGCCTTCCTTCCAGTCCTCGTTCTGGCGCTGAAAGCGCTCGAAGGCCTCGATCTTGCCCTGGTAGTCGGACGGCTTGGTGCGCGCGATGCCCGACTGATCGACCTCGCCGAGCGCGCCTCTCATCTGGCCCGCCTGCTGCTCGTACGCCTTGCGCAGCGCCTGGAGATCCGGAGTCGCGTAGCCAGCGTACGGCCGAAACTGCAGGTCTTTGTCGAGCGCTTCGTTGCGCTGATAGTTGATGAAGCCCACGCCGAGCAGAGCCCCGACGATGGCGAGCAGGACGAGCGCTTTCACGCCGGCGCTATCGGCCCGCCCCTACCTGCGGTTGAGCTGACCCGCCGCCCCCGGACGCGCCGGCGTACAGGAGCTGGTAGACCCGGTACGAGCGCAGCACGCGGCGCAGGTAGCGCCGTGTCTCGTCGTAGCGCACGGACTCCACGAACAGGTCGGCGCGTTGCTGGCCGTCTTTGCCGAGCCAGCTCATCACGGCCTCGGGACCCGCGTTGTACGCGGCGATCGCCAGCGGCTGCGAGCCGAACTCCGACAGCAGCTGCTTCAAGTAGTAGGTGCCGAAGCGCACGCTGACCCCGGGCAGGAACAGGCGCTCCGGGCTGAAGCTCTCTTCACCGAGCGAGTGCGAGATGCGTTCCGCCGTGGGCTCGATCAGCTGCATCAGCCCACGCGCGCCGACCGGAGACTCGATCTCGGGGCGGTAGCTCGACTCCTCGCGCATGATCGCGTACACCAGCGCGCCGTCGAACTCGAACTCGCGCACCGCCGCGTCAACTTCGCTCGCGAACGGGCGCGGCCACGCCAGCTCCCAGACGTCGCGCCAGCCAGGATCGACGCCGCGGTCGAGGTCGTCGGAGAACGCGTCGACCACGAGCTGGACCGCGCGGTGATGTGCGCCGACCTCGTGCAGCAGGGCCGACAGCGCCGCGCGCTCCTCTCGCGGCAGCGGGCTGTCGAGCGCGCGGCTGCTGAGCTCGTCGCGCGCGGACTCGGCGAAGCCCGCGTCGAGCAGGAGCCGTGCGCGCGTCGCGGCGCGCCCCGCCAGCGGCGCGCGTTCGCCGACGAACGGCCGCGCGAGCACGGGCGCTTCTCCGAGCTGGTCGGCCGCGAGCAGGCCGTAGTAGGAGAGGGGGAGTGCTATGGCGATCGCCTGCAGGGCAGCCCTCCCCTGCTGCTCGTCCTTCTGCCGCAGGATCTGCGCGCGCCAGTAACGCGCGCGTTGCACCTCGACGTCCGCATCGCGGCCGCTGGAAAGCGCGCGCAGGCGGACGTCGGCCGCTGCCATACGCCCCGCCCGGTAGTCCTCCCATGCCAGGCGCCAGCGCGCCAGGCTCGCGAGCGCGGGCTCCGCCTTCTGCGCTTCGACCCGCTCCATGAGCCTGCGCGCCGCCGTTGGGTCGGAGTCCTCGAGCAGAACCGCCGCGAGGTGTCGCGCACGCGCGCGCACCGAGGGATCCGCTTGGCGCGCGAGCGCGAGCAGCGCCTTCGCCGCCCCCTCCGTGTCCCCGCGACGCGCGCGCGAGCGGGCAGCGAGGATCGCCGGTTCGGGATCGTCGCGACGGGCAGCGGCGAGCGCGCCGAAGGCAGCCTCGGCCTCGGGATAGCGGCGCCGCTGGAACAGGCAGTGCGCGCGCCCGCTCTCGACCTGCGTGCGCAGCGCCGGGTCGAGGTCGGTTGCCGCGAGCAGCTCGTCGTAGGACGCCAGAGCGGGGTCGCAGCGGAACGCCGCGCGGAAGCGCTCGGCGCGCTCGAATACATCCGCGGCACGCGCCGGGGGCGCGCCCGTGGCCTGGGCCAGGAAGCCGGCGCGCTCCCACGCCGCGAGGCCCTCGCGCGTGAGAGGCCAACGCTGCCACACGAGCTGGTAGGCGCGCAGCGCATCGCCGGGGAGCGCTCTGCGCTCGAAGGCGCGCGCCATTGCCGTTGCGAGCTCCGCGGCGCGCTCCGCGTCGCCCGTTGCCTCCCAGGCGGCGCGCTGCGCCCGGTACGCCGCTGACAGATCTCCCTTCTCGAGCGCGAGATCCGCGCGCAGCGCCTCGATGCGGGAGAGGAGCTCGCGGGGCGGCGACGCCGTCAGGGCGCGCGCCGAGGCGGCTTCCGCACCGGCGCGATCCCCCGCCGCCGCGAGCGCGCGCGCACGCAGCAGGCCCGCGTGATCGGCGAGGTCGCCCTCGACCAGGCGCTCGAGCAGCGCCGCCGCGCGCGCGTGGTCGCCCGCGTCGATGCGCGCTCGGGCGTCGCGCAGGATCGCCGCGACCTCGTCCGCCGTGACGGCCTGCGTGTCGGCGCGGACCCGCGTGGCAGCGCCGGCGAGGCCGAGCACGAGCACGAGCGACACCAGCGGGAGTCGCCGCGCGCGTGCGTTCCCCTGGGACCCCATCGCGCGGACGGTAGCGAGCCCTGCTACGTTCCGCCGTCGCTTGACGCGTCTCGGCTTCGTCGCCGTTTGCCTGCTCCTGGCGTGCTCTCGCGAGCAGACGCCGGAGCCACCGCGCGCGCGCGAGCCGAGTGCTCCCGAGCCACCGCGCATCGGGCTCTGGGTGCTCGCCGAGGGCGACGAGCGCGTGCTCGAGCACGCCGACAAGATCGCGGCGCTGGTCGAGCGCGCGAGCGAGCTCGGCGTGACCGATCTGTTCGTGCAGGTGTATCGCGGCGGCAAGAGCTGGTTCGCGAGCGACGACGCTGACGACGCCCCCCATCGCCGAGCCGTGCAGGCGGTCGGCGCCGACCCGCTCACCTCGCTCATCGCACTCGCGCACGCGCGCGGGCTGCGCGTGCACGCGTGGTTCAATGCGCTCTCGCTCGCGGGCAACCGCGATGCGCCGCTCCTGCGCCGGCTCGGTCGCGACGCCGTGCTCGTCGATCGCCGCGGGCGCAACCTGCTCGACTATCCCGAGCTCGAGCTGCCGGCGCCCGACAGCGCCTGGCTGCGCGTCGAGACACCCGCGCTCTGGCTCGACCCGGCCACGCCCGGCGTGATCGAGGCGCTCGAAGCCGTGGTCGACGACCTGGTCGCCGCGGCGCCGGACCTCGACGGGCTGCATCTCGACTTCATCCGCTCGACCTACACGCTGCCGATGCCACCGGGCTCGCGCTTCGAGCCGGGCCTCGACTTCGGCTACGGCGCCCCCGCAAAGGCCGCGTTCGCCGCCGCGACGGGCAAGCCGTTCGCGCGTGGCGAGGCGTGGGACGCCTGGCGCCGCGAGCGCGTCTCCGACGTGGTGCGCCGCCTGCGCGCGCGCATCCCACGCGGCTGGCAGCACTCGGCCGCGGTGCTGCCGTGGGCGGAGCGTGCGTACCTGACGGCGTCCCAGGACTGGCGCGGCTGGCTCGAAGACGGCTCTCTCGACTTCGCCGTGGCGATGGCATACATGCGCGACGATCGGCTGCTGCGCTACGTGTCGCGCTCGCTCGTCGGCGGCGTGGCCGGCGACCGCGTCTGGCTCGGCCTCGGCGCGTGGCTCCTCGTCGCGGAGCCGGCGCGCATCACGGCGCAGGCGCAGATCGCGCGCGCGGCCGGCGCGCGGGGCGTCGCGTTCTTCTCCTGGGACTCGCTCGCGTCGCGGCCCGAGGCGCTCGCGGCGATCGCGACCCCGCGCGATGCCGTCGGTGACACGACGCCATGATCGCGCTCGAGGACCTCGACTACGCGCTGCCGCCCGAGCGCATCGCGCAGACCCCCGTGCGGCCGCGCGATGCTGCGCGCCTGCTCGTGGTGGAGCGCGCGAGCGGCCGGCTCGAGGAGGCGCGCTTCGCGGATCTGGCCACGCGCGTGGGACCGGACGACCTGGTCGTCGCAAACGACACGCGCGTGGTGCCGGCGCGGCTCCGTGGCCGGCGCGCGAGCGGCGGGCGCGCGGAGGCGCTCCTGCTCGAGCGGCGTCCCGACGGAAGCTGGACCGCTCTGGTGCGCGGGCGCGCGCGGCCGGGGACCGAGCTGCATTTCGGCGAGCTCGTCGCTCGCGTCGAAGACGTGCTGGAGTGCGGCGCCTGCCGGCTGCGCCTGCTGGCGAGCGACGCAGACGTGGAGGCGCTGCTCGCGCGCGCCGGAGAGGCGCCGCTTCCGCCGTACATCTCGCGCGAAGCGCCCCACCCTTCCGATCTCGACGACTATCAGACCGTCTTCGCGCGCGCGCCGGGCGCGGTCGCGGCGCCGACCGCGGGGCTTCACTTCACGCCCGAGCTCCTCGCGCGCCTGCGCGTGGCGTACATCACGCTGCACGTGGGACCCGGCACGTTCCGGCCGATCCGCAGCGCGCGGCTGGAAGAGCACCGCCTCGACGCCGAGCGCTTCGAGGTGCCGCCAGCCACCGCGGCGGCGCTGGCCGACACGCGCGCTCGCGGCGGTCACGTCGTCGCCGTCGGGACCACCGTCGTGCGCGCGCTCGAGAGCACGGGCGGCGCGGCGGGAGCGGGGAGCACGGATCTCTTCGTCACGCCGGGCTACCGCTTCTGCGCGATCGACGAGCTCGTGACGAACTTCCACCTCCCCCGCTCCACGCTCCTGGCGCTGGTGATGGCGTTCGCGGGCGCCCCGCTGGTGCGCCGCGCCTACGCGCACGCGGTCGCCGCAGGCTTCCGCTTCTACTCCTACGGGGACGCGATGTGGATCCGCTAGCCGCGCGTCCGAGCTTCGCGGTCCTGGTCCAGGATGGCGCGGCGCGCACGGGGCGCCTCGAGACGAGCCACGGCGCGCTCGAGACGCCCGCGTTCCTGCCCGTCGGCACTCACGGCGCGGTGCGCGGCCTCGCGCCGTCCGAGCTCGTCGCCGTCGGCGTGCAGGGCATTCTCGCGAACACCTATCACCTGCATCTGCGGCCGGGGGAGGAGATCATCGCGCGGCTCGGCGGGCTGCACCGCTTCACCGGCTGGGACGGTCCGATCCTGACCGACTCGGGCGGCTTCCAGATCCATTCGCTCGACCATCTGTGTCAGCGCAGCGAAGAGGGCGTGCGCTTTCGCAGCCCGCTCGACGGCGCCACGCACTTCCTGTCGCCCGAGCTTGCGATCACGGTGCAGGAGGCGCTCAGTGCCGATCTGGTCGTGGTGCTCGACGAGTTCGAGCCGATCCCTCGAGAGCCTTCCGCCGCCGACCTCGCACGCGTGCGCGAGGGGGTCGAGCGCACGCTCCGTTGGGCGCGGCGCTCGCGCGACGTGCACCGGCGCGCGGATCAGCTCCTGTTCGGAATCGCGCAGGGGGGCGGGAGCGCCGAGCTGCGCGCCGAGAGCGCCGCGCGCACCGCGGAGCTCGGCTTCGGGGCGTTCGCGATCGGCGGACTCGGTGTCGGTGAGCCGCCGGAGCTTCGCGCCAGGCTGGTCGAGGTCACGCTCGCGGCGCTTCCCGCAGCCGCCCCGCGCTACCTGATGGGGATCGGGCTGCCCGAGGACCTGGTCGCCGCCGTCGAGCGCGGCGTGGACCTGTTCGACTGCGTGATCCCCACCCGCCACGGGCGGCACGGCGCGGCATTCGCGCACGACGGGCGTTTGCGGCTCCGCAACGCGCGTTTCCGGGACGATCCTGCGCCGCTCGATTCCGACTGCGACTGCCCGGTTTGTGCGCGTCACTCGCGCGCGTACCTGCGACACCTGGTGATGTCGGGAGAGATGCTCGGCGCGCGCTTGCTCTCGCTACACAACGTCGCCTTCTACCAGCGCCTGATGCGCCAGATGCGCCAGGCGATCGCTGCCGGCCGCTTCGCCGCCTGGGCCGCCGACTGGCGGGCGGGCTACGTGCCCGGAACCGACGCCGCGACCGACAGCGCCGCGTAGGCGGGCAGCGCCGAGCCGAGCGCTCCCGCCAGGATCTCGACCCCGTGCATCTCGGGCCAGGTGCAGGCGCGCACCGCCGCGCGCACGCGCTCGAGGAACAGGTCCGGATTGCGCTCGATGATCGTGCCGAGCAGGATTCGCTCCGGGTCGAGCAACATCGAAACGATCGCGAGCCCCTGCGCCAGGTGCGCCACGTACTCGTCCAGCAGACGCGCCGCGTAGGCGTCCCCCGCGCGGATCGCCTCCACCCAGAGCCGGGCCGACGCGCGCGACGGGTCGCCGCCGCAGAGCTCGCGCAGCAGGGTCCGCTCCCCGGCCGCGAGGTCCTCGGCGATGCGCGCGGCGATCCCGGCGCCACCGACGTACGCCTCGAGGCAGCCGCGCATGCCGCAGCCGCAGCGCCGGCCGCCGGGCACGATCGGCACGTGCCCGATCTCGCCCGCCTGAAAGTGGGCGCCGCGGTAGAGCCGGCCGTCCAGCACCAGGCCGGCGCCGACACCGGTGCTCATGGTCAGGAACACGACGCTCTCCGCACCGAGACCCGCTCCGTGGCGCCATTCCGCCACGGCCGCGGCGTTGGCGTCGTTCTCGAGCTGCACCGGCGCGCCGAGGTCGCGCTCGAGCCACGGGCCGATCGAGACGTCGCGCCAGCCGGGCAGGTTCGGACAGCCGAGCACGATGCCGCCAGCGGGATCGAGCGGACCGGGCGCCGAGACGCCGATCGCGCGCAGATCCGCCGGGCGCAGGCCAGCGCCGCGCAACAGCTCGCGCGCGCGATCGACCAGCAGGCCGAGGTCCCGCGCGGCGTCGCCACTGGCCCAGGGCTCGACCCGCACCTCGTCGAGCGGGCGGCCGTTTCGATCGCCGAGTGCCACGACCAGCTTGCTGCCGCCCACGTCGAACCCGAGCAGGTGTTCCGGCACCGCTCCCCTCCCCCGCTGGCCGGCCGCCGCGACCCGCGGCACTCTAGCGCGCGAACGGGGGTGAGCATGAGTCATCGCAGCGCGCTGGCGCTTGCGTTCCTGGCGGCTTCCGGCTGTGCGCTCTTGCCAAGCGCCGAGCGCAGCAAGGAAGAGGTCGAGCACAGCGTCGAGCAGTTCGGCGACAACTTTCAGTGGCAGCGCTGGGGGCAGGCCGCGCAGCAGGTGCACCCCGACGACCGGGCTGCGTTCCTGGCGTTCGGCTCGGCGCTCGGCGACCGGCTGCGCATCATCGGCTTCGAGGTCGCGACCGTGGAGATCGACGCGAGCGGCGACGCGGCGGCGGCGACGGTGGTGTTCCAGCTGTACCGGCCACCATCGATCACCGAGCAGACGCTGGTGGACCACCAGCAGTGGGTGCGCGAGGACGGCGCCTGGTTCGTGCGCCCCGCGCTCGAGCGCTACTGACGGTTGCCCTCGATCACGGCGAGCTCACGGCCGTCGCGCTCGATGATCGTGTGCTGCTTGGTGTAGCCGTCCCCGGTGGACATCCAGACGTGCCGCCGGATGTGGACTGGCCCCTGGGAGTCGTCGTCGGGCACCTCGAGCGAGCCGGCCCCGATCTGCACGCGGATCTTCGGCGCCTCTGCGGAAGTCGGCTCGGCCTCGGTCGCTTCCGGGGTGAGCTGCCAGGGGGTGGGGCCCGCGTGGCGCTGTACGCGCGTGAAGCGCCCGTAGCTCTCGAGATCCCGCACCGCGATGCGCTCGGCGCCGTCGCGATGGCGAGCCGGCACGCGCTTCTGATCGTCGGTGTACGAGACGGTCCCGTTCTCCGACTCCCAGCGGTACCAGTCCGCGCTCGCGAGCGCGGGCGCCACGGCGATTCCAGCGGCCAGCAACCAGATCGACCTGCGATTCATCACACACCCTCCAGCGTCGATGACACTGTCTGGTGTCTATGTGGCGCCCGCAGCGGGCGACGTGTCGAGCTGCGCACGCGCGAGCGCGCAGCGGGCCGTCGAGACCGCGCGCCCCAGCGCACCGAATTGACGCTCCCCGACCCGCCGCCTATCCTGCGCCCAGTTTGTTGCGGGGTGGAGCAGTCCGGTAGCTCGTTGGGCTCATAACCCAAAGGTCGCAGGTTCGAATCCTGCCCCCGCTACCGACCATTCCCGGCGCCCGGTTCCGTTCGCGGAGCCGGGCGCCGTGGTGTCTAGATCCAGGAGCGCGGTCCCCTCGACGCGGTAGCCGCGCTCCGCGTCCGGGCTAACGCGCAGCTTCCCCTCGCCGAGGAGCGCGTAGAGGACGCGCCGAGCGCCCTCCGGGCTCGCAGAGAGGCCGCCCCGGAGGTCGGCGACCCGGGCGCGGGCGCGCGCGCGTAGGCGCCGCTCGTCGAGCGCCGGAGCGCCGGCGCCGAGCCGCGCCCGGAGGGCGTCGCGCTCAGCGCGGAGCGCGGCGAGGCGGGTCCCGAGCTCGTCGACGTCGCCGGCGGTCTCCGCGACGCGGACGAGCTTGGCGATCCGGGCGTCGACGTCGGCGAGGTCCGCGGCCCCGCCGCGCCCCGCGAGGCGCCCGCGGACGACCGCGACCGCGCGCTCGACGATCGCGTCGACGACCGCGTCGCCGAGGACCTGCTCGACGAACGCGCCGAGGACGAGGTCGTCGAGCTCCGCCATCGGCACACGGACGCCGTTCGCGCAGACCGTCGGCCCGCGCTTGTCGCGCCAGCCGCAGCCCCAGCACGTCCGGTAGAGCGCGTGGAACGACCCGCCGCACGCGCCGCAGGCGAGGAAGCCCGAGAGGAGGTGGCGCCCGTGCGCCCGCGTCAGCCCGCGCGCCGTCCCCGCGAGCTTCGCTCCGGCGTCGAAGCGGACGCGCTTCGTGCGCGCCTCGCGCGCCGTTTGGGCGCGCTCCCACGTCGTCGCGTCGACGATCGCGGGGACGGCGCGCGCGAGCCACTCCGACGCCGGCCGGTCGTGGCGCATCCGCTTCCCCGTCTCGTGGTCCTTGATCCACTCGGAGCGGTTCCAGACCGCCTCGCCGCGGTACGTTGGGTTCATCGTGATCGAGCGGATCGCGTCCGGGCACCACCCCGACCCCTTCGACGCGCGCGGGCGCGGCGACGCGACGCCCTCCCGGTTCAGCTTCCGCGCGATCGCGCCGAACCCGGCGCCGCCGAGGTAGAGGTCGAAGATCCGGCGGACGACCGCCGCGCGCGCGGGGTCGATCTCCCACCGGTAGCCGTCCGGCTCCGGGGCGCCGCGGGAGTCCGTGCGCCCAGACGTGTACACGGGAACCGAGCGGTAGCCGAACGGGAGCCCGCCGCCGGAGAAGCCGCGCTCGACGCGGCCGCGCAGGCCGCGGTGGGTGTCCGCGCGTAGCTTGGAGAGGTACTCCTCGCCGAGGACCCCGAGCACCTTCGCCCCGACGTTGAAGATCTCGAGCCCCGTGTCCACCGCGTACGCCGTGCGCTTGTGCACGCGCAGCCGGTTCCGGATCCACCCGAGGTCCTCGGAGTCGCGCGCGAGCCGCGTGAAGTCGAAGCACACGAGCACGTCCCACTCGTCGATCCGCGCGACGAGCTCGAGGAGCTTCGGCCGGTTGTGGCGCGACGCGCCCGAGATCCCCGCGTCCTCGAACGCGAGCTCGTCGACGACCGTCCAGCCGCGGCGCTCGGCGAACTCGCGGCAGCGCGCGACCTGGTCCCCGGTCGAGTCCGCGCTCTGCTTGTCCGTCGAGAAGCGCGCGTAGATCGCGGTTCTCATCTTTCGCTCTCCTTCACTTCCCTACCTGATGTTCCAAGGAACGCTCCCGAGCAGGAAAAGTGGCCAGCCGACGGCGAGCCACAGAGCGAGCGTTCGCCAGATCGTGCGATCGAATCTCCGCCGCGGGCGTGCGGGGTCGCGGAGGTTGAAGACGAAGAGGACGACCTTCTCGGCGACCCAGACGGTCGCCGCTCCGAGACCGAGAGCGATGGGAACTTCCACGAGCGCGGCGCCGAGCGCGGCGTAGACGCCCAGCTCGATCGAACGGGCGGCGATCACTAGCACGACCAGCCCAGCGAAGACGCCTCGGTCCGCGGTCATCTCTTCCGCCCTCCCGTCGTCGCGCTCCGGCGCGCGATCGACCCTAGCAGCGCCCGCCGTGCGAACGTCGAGACCCGGCCCCGCCCTGCCGCCGCTCGGACCCGCGCGAGCTCGGCATCCGTCAGGCGAAGGACGAGGCGGTTCCGCCGCGCCACCGCGGCCGGGAGGGCCGGCCGCCCGGCCCCGGGGCGCGCCCCGCCCCACGCCCGCCTCGCCTTCGCCGTCATCGTCATCAGGATACCCTACGCAGTGAAAAGAGGGTACGATCTTTCAACACCGTACGGTGTCGGAGGTTCCCCCGATGACGACCCTCGCCCTCTACGCCCGCGTCTCGACGACCGACCAGCACCCCGAAGCCCAGCTCGACGCCCTCCGCGCCTACGCCGCCCGACGCGGCGGCGCCGCCGGCGAGTACGTCGACCGCGGCGTCTCGGGCGCGAAGGACCGCCGCCTCGCCCTCGATCGGCTCCTCGCGGACGCTCGCGCCCGGCGCCTCGGCGCGGTCGTCGTCGTCAAGCTCGACCGGCTCGCGCGGTCGGTCCGCCACCTTACGGCCCTCGCCGCGGAGCTCGCCTCGCTCGGCGTCGACCTCGTCGTCCTCGACCAGGGGATCGACACGGGGACGCCGACGGGGCGCCTCCTCTTCCACATCCTCGGCTCGATCGCCGAGTTCGAGCGGGACCTGATCCGCGAGCGGACCCGCGCGGGCCTCGCCGCGGCGCGCCGGCGCGGCGCCCGGATCGGCCGACCCCGCGCCCTCTCGCCCGAGGCGGTCGAGCGCGCGCGGCGCCTCCGCCGGAGCGGCCGCTCGCTCGCGTACGTCGCGTGGCTCCTCGGCGTCGGGAAGGCGACCGTTCACCGGGCGCTCGCGGCCGATCGCGCCCGGGCCGCGGCCTAGGTCGCGACGATGCCGACCGCCGATCGCCGAACCGCGAAGCTCCGCCGCGCGCTGAACGCCCTCGAGGACGCGATCGCCACGATCGCAGAGGAGGCCGACGCCGTCGGCGGGGAGCTCGGCGAGATGATCCTTACCGAGGTCCCGGACCTCGCCGAGGGCGCCGTGCGGATGTGGCGCTACGCGGGGCGCCCCGCCGAGGCGGAGGGCTAGCGCCGGCGGCGCCGACAGCTCGCTCGAACGCGCGCGGACCGTGCTCGCGCGCGACCGCGAGGAGCCGCTCGACGACCTCGGCGCGCGGCGGAACGCGGAGCGCGTCGCGGGTCGCGGCGCGGAGCGCGTGATCGAACCAGCGGTGACCGTCCACGGGCAGGATCGTACGGGTGAGAGCGTGGAATAGTCCACCGGTTAGCCTCTCCGCTTGCTCGCATCGGGACGACTGACCGCTTCGCAGGCAGCCACCACGGCGCAAGAGAGGCGCTCGGCGTACCCTGACCGGGTCCATCTAACTCCGACGGAGGAACAACTCATGACTCGTGTTCTCATCATGGCTCTACTGACTAGCTTCCCCTTCTTCGCCCACGCGACGACACTCCAGCAGCTCGTGCCGGGAGGCGCGGATTGGGTCCTCGAGATCAGCGCGAACGACGGCTTCACGACGCAGACGCGGACCGCTCGCGCGCCGATCGAGGTCGGGTCGCTCCGCATTGAGCTCGTAGGCGTCCTCAGTCCCCAGAACGCCGTTGTTGAGGTCTCGATCAGTGGACCCGCGAGTTTCGACGTGGCCTTCGGCCCGGCCGACAGCATTCCTGTATCCGTTACGTATCCCCAGATCGAGTACCAGTGGAGCACGGTCGGCTACTTGACGACCAACTCGCTGCAGCCCCAGACCATCTCGAGGATCGCGGGCCTTGCCAGCTTCGAGACCCCACTCGGGACAACCGGGTTCGGATTCGGCTTCCTGCCACAGCTCGGCTGCCTCGGAGGCAGTGTGTGTTTCCAGCCGAACAACCCGTTCATGATCTCCAGCTTGGGATCGACGCAAATTACCTCGGGTTCGCCGCTGACTTCCCTCACCCTGGAGCAAGACTTCGGGTTGGGCGGCCTCGAGTGGTACATCAGCCTTAGGCCGGAGTTCACCTCGTTGAACTTCGCCATCCCGGAGCCGAGCCCGGGCCTCCTCGCGTCGCTCGCCGTCGCGGCGCTCGCGGCCGGGCGGAGGTACCGAAGGAGCTAGCCGCTTCTCCCGCATCAGAAGATCTGAATCACGGGCCGCGCCCGGAGCGCGAGCTCGAGCGCGCCCGCCGCGGCGTTCGCTACGTCGTCGTGCCCGCCCGGCGGGTGATCGATCGAGTCGCGCCCGCCGCGCGCGGTCCGGCGCTCGAGGGACGCGAGCTGGGCGACGAGGCGCCGCTCGTCGAGGAGCTCGACCCGCCGCGCGTTGAGGAGCGGGAGCGCGTCGCGGTAGACGTCGCTCTTCGGCTTCTCGCTCGCGCGGTAGGCGACGCCGAGCTTCGCGAAGGCCGAGGCGACCCACTCGCCCGCGTAGCGGTCGCCGACGACCTCGGTCACGCGGTACGGGGCGAGGAGCGCGACGAACTCCGCGACGACGTCGTCGGGCGAGAACGGCGGGCGCCGCTCGCGGACCGCGTCGAGGACCGCGACCTCGCCCTCGCGGTGGGCGACCGCGAGCGTCATCGAGTCGGCGGACCCGCCCGACGGATCGACGAACGCCGTGTAGCTGACCTCGGGCACCGCCGGAAGCTCGAACCGACCCGGCACCACGCTCGCCTCGACCGCCTCGCGCGAGACGAACGCGGCGACGTCGGACCGGAACTCCGCGCCGTACTCCGCCGCGGCGCGCTCGGGGTCGTCGGTGTAGGCGCGCTCGACCACCGCGGGGTCGAGGCTCGGGTTCATCGTCAGGGTCGGCGCCTTCCACACGAGGACGTCGCCGTCCTTCCCCCAGCGGTCGCGGAAGGCCCGGTAGAGCTCGCCGCGGCGCGCGTACGGCGACGAGATCGCGAGGAGGAGCGCGCCCGGAACCGTCGCCATCGCCGGGCGGAGCGCGCCGACGATCTCCGCGTCGGGATCGGCCGCGTCGTCCGTCGGCCAGTAGGCGATCTCGTCGAGGATCACCGCGACGACGGTGTAGCCGCGGACCGCGCGGAACGAGCTGGTGTGGACCTCGATGGAGATCCGGTTCGCGAGGTCGATCCGCTCGTGGAGGATCCGCTCGACGGAGCCGGCGAGGAGCGGGACCGCGAGGAGCGCCTTGACGTAGCCGAGGATGATCTGCGCCTGGCGCCGATCCGCCGCGAGGACCATCACGATCCCCCGCTCGCCGGGCGCGAGCCGGTAGGACGCGAAGAGCGCGAGGTAGACCGCGACGAGCGCGGCGATCCGCGACTTCCCGCCGCGCCGGCCGACGATCACCCACGCTTCGCGCGCCGCGACGGCCGGAGGGTCGGCGCGCCCCGTCGCCGCGCGGTAGGCGGCGAGGTAGGCCTCGCTCAGCGGCAGCGCGAAGAGCGCGGCGAGGAACGCGCGCCACGCCGCCCAGCTCGCGCCCTCGAAGAAGCGCGCGAAGACGTCGACCAGCGCGTCGAGGATCGAGACCGGCGCGCGCCGCGCGCGGGCGGGCG
>CAYVQJ010000033.1:0-3792 GCA_964454165.1 uncultured Myxococcales bacterium
CCGAGCCCGCCGATCCGGATGGAGGCGGGGATATCGTCACGCCGGAGGTCCCTCGTCGAGGGGTGTAGATCCGCCTCGCGGGTCATCTGATCCTCGTTGATCTTGACCATTCCCGAGCCGTTGAGAATGGCGAGGAAAGCGTCGCCCGTCGAGTCCTGCGCGTCGACGAACTCGACCACCGGCCGGAGGATGCCGTACTGGGCATCCGTTCCGTGGCTCTCGACGAGCCCGGCGAGACAGGACATGACCCGGCCGTCGGGGCACTTGGTGCCCTTCTCGCCCTTGCCGCCGGCCTCGATGTCGAGGGCGACATCGCCGAACTGCATCTCGGTGCCCGGCCAGTTGGCGGGGACGAAGGTGAGCTTCGCCTCCTCGTCCTTGGCGAGGACGAAGCGTTTGTAGTACCAGACGCTCGACACGGCGTCGAGGTCGGGGCGGAGATGGGTGTAGATGGTGCGCATAAAGCCTCCGGGCGGTCGCTGTTTCCAAGTCCTGCGCATGGCGACCAATGGCGCAGTGACTCTCCAGAGGAAAAACCGCCTCTGGTCGGTGCTGGTTACTTGCTGGTGAAGGTCGGACGCGGGACGTCCTCTTCCTTGCCGGCCTTGAAGATCATCGGCGCTACCGGAGCCGCCGAGACCTCGCGCCGATAGGCCGACTCCGCGAACCTCAGGAAGCGGAGCACGTAGTACACCGCGAGGGCGATCCCTGCTCCGGCCACGACCGAGATGATCGTGCCGCCCGTGCTCGAGTCGGATGACCACGTCGCGACCTTGTGGCCGAGCATGGCCCCGAAGAATGCGTAGACGGCCGCCGTTACCCTGTGGAACATGGAACCTCCAAAGGCCGCGTTTAGAAACCCAAGCAGGTAAGGCGGCTATTCCCTGCTTGGCGCTAGGGCGACAATGCCCTTTCTCCCCTCGACGCACGAGGAGAGGAAGGGCAGGCCTCCCTGTACAAGCAGAGGCCCTAACCCTTGGGGTTAGTGTGAGCAGAGATCCCGGAGCCGTTTCAAGGCCCGGCCGAACCTCTGCGAGACCGTGTTGGGCAAGAGCCCCATGTGGGCCCCCACGGCCTCGTGGTTCCACTCGAACCGCAAGGTCAGGGTGATGACCTCGTGCTCCTTGGGGGTCAGCTTCTCCATGGCCCCGCGGAGCATGTCGAAGAGCGGGAGCCGGTGGTCTGGCCCCGGATCGGCCATCTGCTTGGCCTCCTGCAGGATCCCCTCATCGCTGAGAGAGACCGCTCCCCCCAACCTCGTACCCCTCTTCTTGAGGAACTCGATTCCGGCGTTCCGCCCCGCCACGAGGGCGTAGGCTCGGGCTCCCTCGGGGTAGACGTGCGTGGTCCCTTTCAGGACCTTCAACGTCACGTCCTGTGCGGCATCGGCCGCATCATGGGAATCCAGTCCCATGATTTGGGCTCCTTGCAGAGCCCCGCCGTGAATGGTGAGGTGATCCATAATCTGTTTCCTCCAAGTCGCGGTTTGCGAGTCCTGCGCATAGCGACCAATTGCACAGTGACTTCCCAGAAGAAAAACCGCTTCTGGTCGGCGCTTGATGAATGCCCTTGAACCCCTCGACGCACGAGAGGTTTAAGGGCAGCTCCCCCGTACAGGCGGGAGCTGCTGGAGAGGGGACTAGGAGAGGGCGACCGCCTCGATCGCGAGGCTGGGGTCGGCCGCCATCACGTCGTGGCAGCCCTTGCAGACCTTCATCTGCTTGATCCCCTCGGTGCCGTTGGCGTCGAGCACCTTGGCGTTGTACGCCGCGTTGTTGGCGCACTTGCCGCAGACGACCTTGACCGGGACCGGGTGGTTGGCCACCACCGGGGCGGTGTTCGGCGCGAGCACCGACTCACGGCTGATGACCAGCGCGGGGGTTCCGTCCGCCCGCTTGGCCACACCCACCGGTATCGGCTTCGTCACGACCGGGACGAAGGCCTTGAACTCCGGCACCGGGAACTTCCAGATCATCTGGGGGCCCGCCACGATCTCGATGAAGGAGGGCCGCCCGGCCTCCTCCCAGACCGTGATCCTCTGGATCCGGCCGATCCCCATCTTGTTCTTCGTGAACAGGTGGGAGGCCTTGTTGGCCGCGAAGTACATGGCCGCCGTGCGGGCCGGCTCGCTGCCGAGGACGTCCTCGAGCGACTTCTTCTCGAGGAGGAGCGCGAGGGACGTGCGGACGGCCATGAACTGGCCGTTGCTCAGGTTGGCGCCCATGGTGCGCCGGATCGCGATCTGGGGCTGAACCATGTTGGATCCTCCGTGCCGCGTTTTGCGACCAACGAATTGAAGCGGCAAATTCGTTGGTTTTGGGCGAATGCCCTTTCGCCTCTCGACGCACGAGAAGCGGAAGGGCAGCTCCCCCGTACAGGCGGGAGCCTTGACTGTTAGATCTCGTCGCGTATGTGCGCGGCGTGATCTTCGGAAGCCTGTCCAGCCTCCTCTTCCCGGAGGGTGGCGCAGGGTCCGCATTCCGAGATGTTCGCGTACACCGGCTCTTGCCGGCACCGCGAACATCCCTCCTCATCGGATGGGGAGGGTCCTGCTTTCGCGAGGCAGCTCGGGCACTCGGCGGCGTACACCGCCAAGGTCCTGTCGCGCTGGCTTCCGGGAAGTTCGTTCCCATTCTCCCACGCCCACTGCAGGGCATCGGAGATGTTGGAGTAGAACTTCCTGAGGTCCCGGTTCTCCGAGACCACCTTGCCGTTCAGGAAGGATGCCCGGGTCCGGACCTCTGCCTCGAGCGTGACCCTTTCCCCGGGGTTCCCCTTGGACACCCACTCTGCCGCAAGGAAGGGGTAATCCACTACGAAGATCGTTCGCATTGCGAACGGATTCTTCTCGTTGTGGACCGTGATGTTCCAGCAGCTCATAGGAACCTCCAAAGCCGCGTTTCAAAAAGGCCAGCAGGTACGCGGCTGTTCCCTGCTTGGCCGTTAGACTCAATGGTCCCTCCCCCCCCCCTCCCCCGAGGCCGTCGCGATTAGTCCAAGCAACAACTTGGATTGTCGAGCGACCTCTAATTGGGGGCCCCCTCCCCCTTGCTGCCCGTCACCCTTACCAGAGGCCCAAAAGCCACCAAAAGGAGGGGGTCGTGTATATATTTATTAATTAATTAATTCTGTTGAATTGATTAGAGAAAGGGGGGGGAGGGGCCTCCCGGGGGGGGGTACCCTTTAGGGAGAGGTTCAAGTCTGGGTGGGTCAACCCCGGTGGGTCAACCCCGGTGGGTCAACCACGGTGGGTCAACCTCCCCCCCACCCCGTTTATCCTCGGCTCCAATTCGAGGAGTTGTTTATTCAGGGAATTCCCAAGTCCCATGGCCACCCTCCCCTCAAAGGTATCCCTACTTGACGTATAAGCCACTTTCAGACCAGTTTGGGCTATCGGTGATCGAAGTGGCATTAATGGCTAAAAGGCATTGAATTAATGATTGGGGGGAGATGGTGGCTTATCGGGCTTTGGGTTTAGGGACTCGAACGTTCAGACCTACTTTGGTAGGTAAAGATCGAGGGACGTTAATAGGCAGGCCTACTTACCGAGAGGCCGTTTTTGATTTTCAAAAGGGCGATTAATTATTACTTGCATCAAGAAGGTGCAAGCGTTATTGTAATCGTGATGAGGGCAGAACAGGCGATGGGCGTAATTGACGCGCTGGGGGTTTCGGAGGGAGACCTTGGATGGCTGGCGGGGATTACGGATGGGGAGGGCTGCTTTACAGTCGTAGATTCGTGGAGGCCATGTTTCAAAGTAGGTAGTCGATACGATGATGTTAGGATTCAAAA
>CAYVQJ010000034.1:0-12705 GCA_964454165.1 uncultured Myxococcales bacterium
CGGGCTGCCGTCCGGAGTCGTCAGCTGGAACACGGACCTCCACTCGCCCCTGACGATCGGGCCGGTGTCTGCGAAGCGCCGCCCGAGCACCAACGCCGCCGCTGCGTTGAAGTACACGAGGTCTCCGCGCGGATCCACCAGCACGATCGGCATGGTCAGCTCTGCCGCCAACCGCCGCATCAGGATCATCTCGATTCCCTGCTGCGTCATCGCGAGCCCTCGCTCCACGCCCCGATCGGGAGACTACACCGTGGCTGCGGGAACCGGGTGATGCGTGCGCGCCTGCCCCACTGCAATGCCGCGCCCCGTGCGCGAGTAGTCCGAGGAAGCGCTTGGCACCGCGCGGCCTCGCCGTGCTATCACAGTGCCATCACCCGAGGTCCCGCGATGGGCGCCATGACCATTCGTAATCTCGATCCGAAGGCGGCTGAGCTACTGCGCCGACGCGCCCGCGCGGAGGGGCGCAGCATGAACGATCTGGTCGTCGAGATCCTGAGCCGCGCAGCGGCCGACGCGGATCGGCGCCGGCGCATGCGTGCGCAACGGCCAAGGGCCGAGAAGCTGCGGCGCGCGCTTCGGCGCCGCTTCGGCAAGCCCACGCCGAGCGACAAGCTGCTGCGCGAGGACCGCCGGCGATGAGGACCGTCGTGGACGCAAGTGTCGCCGCGAAGTGGTACTTCGCGGAGCCCGGACACGAGGCGGCGGACCGGATCCTGGCGGCGGCCATCGGGGGCGAGCGCGAGCTGCTGGCGCCGGACCTGATCGTGCCCGAGTTGGTCAACGTGCTGTGGAAGAAGGTGCGGCGGCGCGAGTGCTCGCGCGCAGCCGCCGCCGAGATCCTCGCGCTCTGGGACGCGGACTGCCCGCAACTCGTGGCGAGCTCGGACCTGGCCACCCACGCGTTCGAGCTCGCAACCACCCTCGGCCACTCGGTCTACGACTGTCTGTACCTCTCCCTGGCCATCCAGCTCGACGCGTCGCTGGCGACGGCGGACCGCCCGCTCGCGCGGGCTGCACGCTCGCTCGGCGGGCAGGTGGAGCTGGTTTCCTGACTAGCGGCGACGCCCGGCTCGTGGACCCGCCCAGGAGCAGATCGGGCACGCTTCCGGGACGTGGCCGCGCGCCGGGCAGAGCTCGCGGCCGAAGTAGATCAGCTGCAGGTGCACGTCGCCCCAGCGCTGCTTCGGGAACACGCGCCGGAGGTCCTGCTCGGTCCGCAGCACGCTCTTGCCCGACGACAGGCGCCAGCGCGCGGCCAGGCGGTGGATGTGCGTGTCGACGGGGAACGCCGGCAGACCAAAAGCCTGACAGAGCACGACCGATGCCGTCTTGCGCCCAACCCCCGGCAGGCGCTGGAGCTCATCGAGATCCGCGGGCACGCGCCCGCCGTAGTCGCGAACCAGCGCCTGCGAGAGCGCCCGGAGGTTGCGCGCCTTGGTCGGCGCGAGGCCGCAGGAGCGGATCAGGCGTTGGATCGTCGCGACCGGCAGCCTGGCCATGGCCGCGGGCGTGGCCGCGCGCGCGAACAGCGCGGGCGTCACCTGATTCACGCGCGCGTCGGTGCACTGCGCGGACAGCACCACGGCCACGAGCAGCGTGAACGGATCGACGTGACCGAGCGGGACCGCCGGCTGCGGATACAGCTCGTCCAGGATCGCGGTGATCCGCAGCGCCCTCTCGAGGCGAGTCACGACGCCCGCAGCATACAATGGGCGCGATGAGCGACCTCCCCATTCGCAGCGCCCGCTCCGAGGACCTCGGGGACCTGACCGAGATCTACAACCACTACATCATCCACACCGCGATCACCTTCGACATCGAGCCGTACACGCCCGAGACCCGCAAGCCGTGGCTCGAGCAGTTCGCCGACTCGGGCCGCTACCAGCTCTTCGTCGCGGAGGCGGCGGGTCGGGTCATCGGCTACGCCGGCAGCATGCGCTTCAGGCCGAAGCAGGCGTACGAGACGTCGGTCGAGACCACGATCTACCTGCGGCCCGACCACACGGCGCGCGGGCTCGGCGGCCGGCTCTACGCGCGGCTGTTCGAGGCGCTCGCCGGCCAGGACGTGCACCGCGCCTACGCTGGCATCACCCAGCCGAACGAAGCCTCGAACAAGCTGCATGCGCGCTTCGGGTTCAGCGACGTCGGCCGCTACGGCGAGGTCGGCCGCAAGCTCGGCCGCTACTGGGACGTGCTCTGGATGGAGAAGAAGCTCGAGTAGCACTCAGAAGCGGGCCGAGCGCGGAACCATGAACGTGCCGGGCGGGACAGGGAACGGGCCGCGGGCCATGAAGAACGCGCCGTCGAGGCGCGCGGGCGCGGGCGCGAGGTCGGCGCGCAGGCGATCGGGCGCGAAGTAGACCTCGACGTCCGTGAGCTCCTCGGGGACGCATGCCGCGATCTCTTCCAGGCTCGGGATCTCGCGCGCGACCACGTCGTACAGGCGGAGCGTCGTCTCGTGCACCTCGTACAGCAGCAGCGCATCGAGCGCGACCGCGTAGCGCAGCGGCGAGTGGGCCTCGTCGAAGCCGAACACGACGTGGTCGCGCACCACGCCGTAGCGCAGCGAGACCGGAGCGCGCGTCTCGAGCAGGCGATGCAGCAGTTCCACGTCGGTGGCGCGAGCGCGATCGAGCAGCCGCGTGCGCGGGGACGTCTCCGGCTTGGCCAGGCTCCCGACGAAGCGCGCCTCGTCCACCACGCGGAAACCGAACGGCTGGTACAGGGAGGGCTCCTCGGTGGTGAGCACGAGCGTCGGATGGCGGCCGTCGGCGAAGGCGAGCGCCTCCTCCATCACGCTGCGGTACAGCCCGCGGCGCCGCAGCTCCGGGTGGGTCGCCACGGCGTGGATGCCGCCGACAACCTGCTCGACCCCGTCGAGCACGAGCGGGATCTCGAGCAGCCCCACGTGCGAGACCAAGCGCTCGCCCTCGAAGCGCGCGAAGGGGATGGAAATCGTGTCCCAGCGGCAGCCCAGCGCGCGTGCGGCGCGTTCGCGCTCGGGTAGCCCGTCGTGCGGGAACGCCAGGTCGAGCAGGTCGAAGACCCGCCCGAGCAGCGCGGGATCATCGGCGTACGCGCGGCGGTAGCTCACGGGCCCGGCAGTCTAGGCAAGCGCGAAGCGCGCGCAGCGAGGGCGCTTCGCCCGAGCGAAGGCCGCTTGGCGATAGCCATCGCGGCCAAGGCAAGCGCGAAGCGCGCGCAGCGAGGGCGCTTCGCCCGAGCGAAGGCCGCTTGGCGATAGCCATCGCGGCCCAAGGCCAGCTCCGCGCGTAGCGCAGCGGCGCGGGGCGCGGAATCCTATGCGCGCGGATGGGATCGACCGGCGGGATCGAAGAGCTCTTCGGCGCGGTGCGCGAGGCGTGCGGCGCCGCGATCTGGTCGCGCGGCGTCGAGGTCGCGCGCGGCGGCATCGTGCGCGGCGAGAGCGAGTCCGCGGCAGAGATCGCCGTGCGCGTGGCGACGCGCGGCGGGCTGATCTCGCGACTCGTCCGGCTGTACCCCGCGGACGCGGACTGGGAGTGCGAGTGCGCGAGCGCGGAGGGCGCGTGCGAGCACGTGGCCGCCGCGGTGATCGCGCTGCGGCGCGCCCGCGAGGCGGGCGAGCGCTTGCCGGGTGCGGGCACAGGCACGCGCGCGGTCGGGAGCATCGGCTACCGCTTCGCGCGCACGCCCGGTGGGCTCGCGCTCGTACGCGTGGTGGCGATCGGCGAAGCAGAGACCCCGCTCGGCGGCACACTCGCCGCGGCGTCCACGGGTCGCACCAACGCGCCCGCCTTCACGGCGACACAGCGCGATCTCGCGGTCGAGCAGGCGCTCGGCTCGAACCTGGCGGGCGTCGTCGCGCGCGAGCGCATGCAGCGCGTGCTGTCCGCGCTCGCCGGCGGCGAAGACGTGCGGCTCGACGGCGAGCGGGTCTCGGTCGAAGCCGCGCCCGTGCTCCCGGTGGTGCGCGTCGAGGATCGCGGAGACGGCTTCGCGCTCGTGCTCGTCGCGGATCCCGACCTGCGCGAGCGCTTCTCGAACGGAGCCGCGCTCGCGGCCGGCGCGCTGCGGCCGATCGGCGAGCCGTCACTCTCGCTGCGCGAGCGCAGCGAGCTGCCGCAGGGCCAGTACTGGGCGCCGGAGCGCGTGACGGAGCTCGTCACCGAAGTGCTGCCGGCCCTGCGCGCCCGCGTTCCCGTACACGTCGCGACCTCACGCTTGCCCGAGACGAGCGCGGAGCTGCCGCGCGTCGCGCTCGACGTGCGGCGCGAGGGGGACGCGCTGTCGGTGCTGGCGACGCTCGTGTACGGCGATCCGCCACGCGCGCGAATCGACGGCGCCCGGCTGCTGCACCTCGGAGGCCCGGTCCCGCTGCGCGACGAGCCCGCCGAGCGGCGCGCGCTGCGCGAGCTGGAGCGCGCTCTCGGCCTGGAGCCGGGTCACCGCGTGGAGCTCGCGGGCGCCGAAGCCGTTGACCTCGCCGAGCGGATCCGCGCGTTCCGTGGCGAGGTGCGCGGGAGCGCGCACCAGGAGTTCCGGCGCGTTGGCGCGCTCGTGCCGCGCGTGCAGGTGGACGCCGACAGCATGGACGTGTGGTTCGAGGGCGAGCCGTCCACGCCCGGAGCGCCGCCGCGCCGGGTCGAGGCTGCAGCGGCGCTGCGCGCGTGGCGCGAGAGCGAGTCTCTCGTGCCGCTGGCTGGCGGGGGCTTCGCGCCGCTCCCTGCCGAGTGGCTGGCACAGCACGCGGAGCGCGTCTCCGATCTGCTCGCCGCGCGCGAGGACGACGGCTCGCTCCCGCGCGCCCTGCTCCCGGACCTGGCGCGCCTGTGCGACGACCTCGACCTCCCCCGCCCACCCGCCTTCGAGCGTCTCGCGGCGCTGGTCGGCGACTTCTCGCGGATCCCGGCCGCGCCGCTGCCCGACGATCTCACGGCCACGCTGCGCAGCTACCAGCGCGCGGGCGTGGACTGGCTCCACTTCCTGCGCAGCGCAGAGCTCGGAGGCGTCCTCGCGGACGACATGGGGCTCGGCAAGACCCTGGTCTCGCTCTGCGCGGCACGCGGGCGCACGCTCGTGGTGTGCCCGACGAGCGTGCTGCAGAACTGGCTGGACGAGATCGCGCGCTTCCGACCTGGGCTCCGCGCGTGCGCGTATCACGGTCCCGGGCGCGCGCTCGATCCGAGCGCCGACGTAACCGTTACCAGCTGGGCGATCCTGCGGCTCGACGCGGACGCGCTCGCCGAGGTCGCGTGGGACACGGCGATCCTCGACGAGGCGCAGGCGATGAAGAACCCCGACAGCCAGCTCGCGCGCGCGGCGTATCGCCTGCGCGCCGGCTTCAAGGTCGCGCTCACGGGCACACCGGTCGAGAACCGGCTGGACGAGCTCTGGAGCCTGTTCCACTTCGCCGCTCGCGGTCTGCTCGGCGGCCGCGCCGACTTCGAGACGCGCTACGCGCGGCCGATCCGCGACGCTGTCGGTGGCTCGGCGGAGCGCCTGCGCCAGCGCATCCGTCCGTTCCTGCTGCGCCGCCTGAAGCGGGACGTGGCGCCCGAGCTGCCGCCGCGCACCGAGGTCACGCTGCGCTGCGAGCTCGAGCCGTCCGAGCGCGCTGTGTACGACGCCGTGCGCGCCGCTACTCAGGCGAGTGTGGTGGAGCGGCTGCGCGCCGGCGGCAGCGTGCTCGAGGCGCTCGAGGCGCTGCTGCGCCTGCGCCAGGCCGCGTGTCATCCCTCGCTCGTGCCCGGTCAGCGCGCGGAGACCTCGTCGAAGCTCGAGCTCCTGGTCGAGACGCTCGAGGAGGTGCTGGCGGAGGGACACAAGGCGCTGGTGTTCTCGCAGTGGACCGGGCTGCTCGATCTGGTCGAGCCGCGCGTGCGAGCGGCCGGCATCGACTTCGTGCGGCTCGACGGCTCGACGCGCGATCGCGCCGGCGTGGTGGCGCGCTTCCAGGATGAGGCCGGTCCGCCGGTGTTCCTGATCTCGCTCCGCGCAGGCGGCACCGGCTTGAACCTGACCGCCGCGGATCACGTGTTCCTGCTCGACCCGTGGTGGAACCCCGCGGTGGAAGACCAGGCCGCCGACCGCGCGCATCGGATCGGACAGGAGCGCCCCGTGCTGATCCACCGCCTGGTGGCGCGCGACACGGTCGAGGAAGGCATGCTCGCGCTGCAGGCGCGCAAGCGCGCGCTGGCGAACGCTGCGCTGGCAGACGGCGCGGCGGCGGCGGCGCTCACGCGCGAAGATCTGCTCGAGCTGCTGACGTGACGGACCCCGCGCGCCCCGACTTCGGCGCGATCCACCGCGCGTTCGCCGCGCCCGGCGACCTGTTGGGCGCCGTCCCGCACGGCTCCGGACACATCAACGACACCTTCCGCGTGCGCACCAGCGCGCGTGACTACGTGCTGCAGCGCATCAACACCCGCGTGTTCCGCGACCCCGCGCGCCTGATGGAGAACGTGGCGCGCGTGATCGCCCACGTGCGCACGCGCAGGAGCGGCCGCGAGGCGCTCGAGCTGATTCCGGCGCGGAGCGGCGGCACCTATCACGTGGACGCCGCCGGCCACGCATGGCGCGCGCTCGGCTTCATCGACGGCGCGCACACCGTGGACGTGATCGAGAGCGCAGCGCAGGCCGAGGCCGCGGCGCACGCTTTCGGCGCGTTCCAGCGCCTGCTGGTCGATCTGCCCGGCCCGCGCCTGCACGAGACGCTGCCGAACTTCCACGACAGCCCGCGGCGCCTCAAAGCACTCGAGGAGGCGGTCGCGCGCGACCCGCACGACCGTGTAGCGGGCGCGCGCCCCGAGATCGCCTTCGCGCGCGCACACGCCCCACTGACCCACGAGATCGTGCACCGCCTCGCTGCCGGCACGCTTCCCGAGCGCGTCACGCACAACGACACCAAGCTCAACAACGTGCTGTTCGACGACGCCAGCGGCGCGGCGCTGTGCGTGATCGACCTCGACACGGTCATGCCAGGCGCCGCGGTCTACGACTTCGGCGATCTGGTGCGCACGATGACCTGCACCGCCGCGGAGGACGAGCGCGACCTGGACCGGGTCGAGCTGCGCCTCGATCTGTACGAGGCGATCACACGCGGCTACCTCGACGCCGCGCGCGAGTTCCTCTTGCCCGCCGAAGTCGCGACGCTCGTCGTCGGCGGCACGCTGATCCCGTTCGAGACCGGCATGCGCTTCCTGACCGACCACCTGCTCGGCGACGGCTACTTCCGCATCCACCGCCCCGGCCAGAACCTCGACCGCGCCCGCACCCAGTTTCGGCTGACCGCCGAGCTCGAGCTGAAACGGCCGGCGCTGGAGGCGATCGTCGCGGATCTGGCGTAGGTGCATGCGATTGACATTCAATCATTCATCGTGAGGTTGGCGAGCGCGCCGCCTCGGAGGTGCATGCTCTCGTCGATGCCGTCCGCGTTCTCGCACCTACTGGTTGGAGCGGCGCTGGCGGCGCCCTTCGGCGCGCCGGCCCGGTTCGTGATCCTGTGCGCAGCGTGCGCGGCGCTGCCGGATCTCGACGTCGCCGGGTTCGCGTTCGGTGTTCCCTACGCCGCGCCGCTGGGACACCGAGGCTTCACGCACTCGCTCTCTTTCGCCGTGCTGCTGGCCGGCTTGCTCGTGGCGCTGCCACCGCCGCTCCCCCGCGCGAGGGCGTGGCTGTGCCTGTTCCTCGCGACGGCGTCGCACGGGGTGCTCGACGCGATGACCGACGGCGGCCTCGGCGTCGCGTTCTTCCTGCCGTGGGACGCCGGGCGCTACTTCCTGCCGTGGCGGCCGATCCTGGTGTCGCCGATCGGTGTCGGCGCGTTCGCGAGCGAACGCGGGGCCGCGGTACTCGCGAGCGAAGCGGTGTGGATCGGGCTGCCGGCGCTCGTCTTCGCGCTCGGCGCGCTCAGTCTTCGCCGCGGCGCTCGAGCCTGGCCCAGGTATCGCGCAGGCCGACGCTCCGGTTGAACACGGGCGCGCCGGGGCGCGAGTCGGGATCGACGCAGAAGTAGCCCTGCCGCTCGAACTGCACGCGCTGGCCGGGGACGACGGACGCCAGGCTCGGCTCGACCAGACACTTCTCGAGCACCTCGAGCGAGGCGGGATTCAGCTTCGCGCGCCAGTCGTCGCCCGGCTCGGCCTCGCTGAACAGCGGCTCGTACAGACGCACGCTCGCGGGGAGCGCGTGCGCGGCGGAGACCCAGTGGATGGTGCTCTTCACCTTGCGACCATCGGGCGCCTCGCCCCCGCGCGACGCCAGATCGATCGCGCAGCGCAGCTCGACCACCTCGCCCGTGTGCGGATCCTTCACGACCTCGCGGCACGTCACGAGATACGCCGCGCGCAGCCGCACCTCGCGACCCGGAGCCAGGCGGAAGAACTTGCGCGGCGGATCCTCGCGGAAGTCGTCGCGCTCGATCCAGAGCTCGCGCGTGAACGGCACGCGCCGCGTGCCGGCCGACGGGTCCTCCGGGTTGTTCACCGCATCGAACCACTCGACCTGTCCTTCCGGGAAGTTCTCGATCACCAGGCGCAGTGGACGCAATACCGCCATGACTCGAGGAGAAGTTCGGTTGAGCTCCTCGCGCACTTCGTGCTCCAGGCGCGCCAGCTCGATCACGTTGGCCCGCCGCGCCACGCCGACGCCGTTGCAGAAGCTCCGGATCGCCGCGGGCGGGTAGCCGCGCCGGCGCATCGCGGAGAGCGTCGGCATGCGCGGGTCGTCCCAGCCCGACACCAGACGCTCAAGGACGAGCTGCCGCAGGATGCGCTTGCTCATCACCGTGTGCGACAGATTGAGCCGCGCGAACTCGATCTGCTGCGGGTGCACCGGGTACTCGAGCGCCTCGATCACCCAGTCGTAGAGCGGGCGGTGATCCTCGAACTCGAGCGTGCAGATCGAGTGCGTGATGCCCTCGATCGCGTCGGAGAGCGGATGCGCCCAGTCGTACATCGGGTAGATGCACCAGGCATCCCCCGTGCGGTGGTGATGCGAGCGCTGGATCCGGTACAGCACGGGGTCGCGCAGGGTGATGTTGCCCGACGCCATGTCGATCTTCGCGCGCAGCGTGCGCGCGCCGTCGGGGAACTCGCCCTTGCGCATGCGCTCGAGCAGGTCGAGGTTCTCGGCGACGGAGCGGTTGCGATGCGGGCTGTCGCGACCGGGCTCGGTCAGCGTGCCCCGCGCGGCGCGCATCTCCTCGGCCGACAGGTCGCACACGTAGGCCTTGCCGCGCCGGCAGAGCTCGAGCGCGAAGTCGTACAGCTTCGGGAAGTAGTCGGAGGCGTGGTAGAGGTGCGGCCCCCAGTCGAAGCCGAGCCAGCGGATGTCGCGCTGCATCGACTCGACATACTCGACTTCTTCCTTGCTGGGATTGGTGTCGTCGTAGCGCAGGTGACAGCGGCCACCGTGCTCGAGGGCCAGCCCGAAGTTGAGACAGATCGCCTTGGCGTGGCCGATGTGCAGGTAGCCATTGGGCTCGGGCGGGAAGCGCGTGACGATCTCGCGGTGCTTCCCGCTCGCCAGATCGTCCAGGACGATGCGACGGATGAAGTCGGTCCCTGCCCTGCTCTCTTCTGCCACGCGCCACTCCCGGGAGGCGGTCGCATTGTAGGAAGGCGCAGCCGGGATCTCGACCCCTTGCGAGGCCCGCGGCGCGCGCGGACACTGGTGTCGTCGGCCGTTGGCCGATCCGCGCGAGGCATGACGCCCGCGCCGGACATCCGCGGGGAGCGAACGCCCCCGCGAGAGGAGCAGATGATGCACCACCATGCGTGGGCCTGGAGGCGCGCGCGCCTCCACTTCCGAAACCCCGGCTTCGCGTACGCATTCGGGGGCTGCGGACCGAGCGCGGATCTCGGCAGCGGCGACTGGATGGCGTCGAGCGGGCGCTTCCGTGAGGAGGAGCCGTTCGGCGCCGGCGGGATCGGCGTGCGCCGGCCACTGCGCTGGCTCGCCTTCCGGCTCGAGCTGTCGCGCGATCAGGTCGCGCGCACCGCGAAGGTGCTGGAGCGGCTCAAGATCGAGCGCGCCCAGGCGGCGGTCGATCTGCGGCGCGCCGCGAGCGACCTCGCCGATGCCGTCGAGACCGGCGAGTTCGGCCGCGCGCGCGTCGAGGCCGCGGGCCAGACGCGGCTCGCCGCCGCACAGCGCGTGCAGCAAGCCGTCGCGCGCGCGCTCGAAGAGCTGCACGAGCTGCTCGACGCCGAGCAGCGCGAGAAGCTCGCGTCGCTGATCCGCGCGCGCGAGATCGCCTTCTGACCCGCGCGGGGCGGCGCACGAGCGCCGCCCCGCGCCGTCCGGGGGCGCATCCCCCTACGGCGCGAACGCGCAGGCGGGCCCGTCGCAGACGGGTCGCCCGCGCCGCGCAGCCGCGCTGCCGAGCGCTCCACTCCACGGCGAGCTGCACGCCGCGCAGGTCGGGAAGGCGGAGACGAGCTCGCCGATGGCGGCCTTCGCCAGGTTGAAGTCGGGCGCCGTGATCACGGACCCGACGCCGTCGTGGTCGAATTTGCCGCAGAGCTGCGCGTTGGTCGGGGCGGCGCCGCACGTCGACTGCGACACCAGCTTGGCGACGGACGCCTTGATCTGGTTGAAGTCGGCGGCCACGATCACCGTCCCGGTCTGGTCGTAGTCGAAGTCGCAGGCGTTGCCGCGCCCGTCGGCGTCGTCGTCGCGCTGGCCCGACACGCGCGTGCGACCGGCGCTCGGGGCCACCGCTGGATTCAGCGCCGCGCTGCACGTGTCGCACGCCTGCGGGACACCATCCATGTCGGAATCCGTGGGAAGGGCGTCCGCGACGGTCGCGCACACATCACAGGCATTCCCGTCGCCGTCGCCGTCGAAGTCCGCTTGATCAGCGTTCCCGAGCGTGGGGCAGTTGTCGCAGCCGTCCCCCACTCCGTCCACGTCCGCGTCGAGCTGCGTGGGATTCGCGAGACCCGGGCAGTTGTCGACGACCATGCCCCCGTAGACGACGTAGGCGCGCCCGGAGTCCTCCGCAGCCATCGGATGGGGCGAGAGCGGCAGCGCCTGGCGCGACGTGGCGATCAGGTCCTTGCGGGCGTCGAAGTCGAAGTCCCCGGCGGCGACGTCGAAGCCGAGGTCGCGCTCCGCGCCGCCATCGCCCGCCAGCACGAGCGAGGCCACCTCGTGGATCGGCACACTGCCCGTCGCGGAGACGCCCCCGGAGACTACCCACACCTGCCCGCCCAGACCGGGCACGTTGGTCGCGCCCACGATCAGCTCGGGGCGCGGGTCACCCAGGACGTCGGCGGCGTAGAGCGAGCGCGGGTATGCGGCCGTGAGTCGAAGCGTCGCGGCCAGTGTCGCGTCGAGAGTCTGACCCGACTGGAGCGGTCCGGGAATCACCAGCACTTCGGTTCCGCTCGCGAGCACGACGTCCGGAATGCCGTCTCCCGTGACGTCGGTGACCACCACGGGGCCCGCGCTACCGAGGTTCGTGATCGTCGCATCGGCGGGCCCGCTCGACAGGCGTCGCGTTCCCGGCGCGATCGGGCCGAAGATCACGTGCGCCGCATTCGCGCTGCGCGCAACCAGGTCGAGGGCCGCGTCCTCGTTCACGCGCCCGACCGCGAGCTTCTCGAGGTCGGACCCGGCAGCCGGACCGTACAGCGTGAAGTCCGCGGGCGTCGTCGCCAGATCGCGCTCGCCTGCCAGCCCCGCGGCGCCGAGCACCACGAACACCGCGCCCGCGTCGGCGAGGCCCGCGACGGCGTCGTCGGCAAGGCCGTCGCCGACGATCAGATCCTCGACGCCGCTCCCACCCAGCTGGCGGAGCGCGAGCGCGCCCGGCGACGAGAACGCGGAGAAGTCCTGCGCGGGCGCGCGCAACGAAAAGTTGGCGGGAGCGCCGGCGCCGAGGATGCGCGTGCCCGTGACTGCAGGCCCGAACAGCGCGTACACCGTCGGGAACACGAAGTCGTTCGGCACGTTGTCGTTCTCGAACGAGCCGGCGATCAGGTCCGGCTGCCCGTCGCCGTTCAGGTCGCCCGCGACGAGCTCGCACGAGACGTGCTGCCGCTCGAGCTCGGAGCGCAGCGTGTAGTCCTCGGGCACGCCGAGCCAGAGGTCGCGCACGCCGAGCATACGTGCGCCGGTGTTGAACAGCCCGAACACGCGGCCCGTCGCGGCCATCGCGTTCACGCCGAAGTCGTTCGACCAATCCTCAGCGGCGACGACCAGGTCGTCGCGCCCGTCGCCGGTCACGTCCGCGCCGAGCGCCGCGTAGCCGATCGCCTCGTTGTTCGCGCTGGAGCCGGGGTTCTCGGGCGGGTCGCCCGGTCCGACGACGACGAGGTCGCCCGGATCGCGGGTGACGTCGCGCACGACCTGTGCGTCGCCGGAGGCCTCGTCGGCGCCGATGTCGACGCGGAAGCGCCCCGACGGGCCCGCGGCGAAGCGAGGCCCATCGTCGACATCGCGCGCCCCGACGGGCGCCCGCGTCCCCGCGTCGATCGCGGGCGAGCCGGACTGCAGGTGGTAGCTCGCGTCGAGCAGTGGATCGACCAGCAGGTTCGACGCGTCGAGGCTCCACCCGAGCGTGTTCGCGCCGTTGCCAAAGAAGTCGTTGAACCGCGCCGCGATCTGGCCGGCGAGACCGAGGTACTGGATCCCCGTGCCGAATCCCGTCACGATCGAGTTGGTGAGCGTGAGCGACGACGCGGTGGAGATCGCCCAGCTGAAGCCGGGCCCCACGAA
>CAYVQJ010000035.1:0-5022 GCA_964454165.1 uncultured Myxococcales bacterium
GATGCAAGCGCGAAGCGCGCGCAGCGAGGCGCAGCCGAGCGAAGGCCGCTCGGCGACAGCCGTCGCGGCACAGGCGGATGCAAGCGCGAAGCGCGCGCAGCGAGGCCGTCTTCGCCCGAGCGGAGGCGGTAGGCCGCGGCCGCCCGCGGCCGTACACCGCTCAGACCTCCTTGCGGAGCTTCAGGCGCAGCGCGTTCAGCCGGATGAAGCCACTGGCGTCGCGCTGATCGTAGGCTTCGTCGGCCTCGAACGTCGCGATGTCCTCGTGGTACAGCGACGCCGGCGAGCGCCTGCCGAGCACGGCCACCGCGCCCTTGTACAGCTTCACGCGCACGCTGCCGGTCACGTGTCGCTGGCTCTCGTCGACGGCCGCGCGCAGGAAGCGCATCTCCGGCGAGAACCAGAAGCCGTTGTAGATCAGCTGCGCGAGCTTTGGCGCGAGCCGGTCGCGCTCGAGCATGACTTCGCGGTCGAGCGCGATCGACTCCAGCGCGCGGTGCGCGACCAGGAGCACGCTACCGGCGGGCGTCTCGTACACGCCACGCGACTTCATGCCGACCGCGCGGTCCTCGACCATGTCGCCGCGGCCGACGCCATGCGCCGCCGCGCGTGTGTTGAGCTTCTCCAGTAGCTCGACGGGCTCCAGGCGCTGCCCGTCGAGGGCGACCGCGTAGCCGCGCTCGAAGTCGATCGAGACGATGTCGGGGCGGTCCGGCGCGCGCTCCGGCGCCGTCGTCCACTCGAACATCTCTTCGTCGGGCGCGCGCCATGGATCCTCGAGCACGCCCCCCTCGTAGCTGATGTGGTACAGGTTGCGATCGATCGAGTAGGGCTTCTTGAGCGTCGCGGAGATCGGGATCTCGAACTTCTGCGCGTAGCCCATGAGCTCGGTGCGCCCGCGCAGATCCCACTCGCGCCAGGGCGCGATGATCGCGAGCTCGGGCGCCAGCGCCTGATACGTCAGCTCGAAGCGCAGCTGGTCGTTGCCCTTGCCGGTGCAGCCGTGCGCCACCGCGTCGGCGCCGACCTCGCGCGCCACCTCGACCTGCGCTTTGGCGATGACCGGCCGCGCGAGCGAGGTGCCGAGCAGGTAGGTGCCCTCGTAGAGCGCGTTCGCGGCCAGCGCCGGAAACACGTACTCGCGCGCGAACTCGGCGCGCAGGTCGCGCACCACGCAGTCCTTCGCGCCGGTGCGCAGCGCCTTCTCGGCGACGGCGGCGAGGTCTTCGTCCTGGCCGACATCGCCCACGTACGCGATCACCTCCGCGCTGTAGGTCTCGATCAGCCAGCGCAGGATCACCGAGGTGTCGAGCCCACCGGAGTAGGCGAGCACGATCCGCTTGACGGGCTTTCGGGAGGGCGGCATCGCCGCGCATGTTAACCGACGCAGACCGACGGCGCGCGACCTCCGCAGGAGCGCTGCTTCGTGAGCCCGCAAGCGCGAAGCGCGCGCCGCGAGGGCGCTGCGCCCGAGCGGAGGCGTAGGCGCGGGCTGAGCCCGCGCCGTAGACGCTCAGGCCAGAATTCCTTCCCGCAGGAAGCGCGCGATCATCTCCAGCGCGTTGAAGCGGTCGGAGCCGGAGAGCGAGATCAACTCATCCACCGTCACGCGGCCGTCGACCTGCGAGAGCAGGAAGCCTTCCTCCGGCCGCAGGCGCAGCTTCAAGAGGTCGTTGGTGTTCTTGGCCAGGCGCAGCACGCGGCCGCGGTCGCTGATCTCGTTCG
Source organism: uncultured Myxococcales bacterium (assembly GCA_964454165.1). Classification (GTDB taxonomy): domain Bacteria; phylum Myxococcota_A; class UBA9160; order SZUA-336; family SZUA-336; genus CAYVQJ01. Next base: position 1,726 of record CAYVQJ010000035.1, read on the forward strand.
CCCACTGCTGCATCAGTTGCTTGCGCACCAGCTCGATGTAGCCGCGCACGTCGAGCCGGTCGGGGTGCTTGTCGGCGACCGCCTTCAGCTCGCGCCACGCCTCCAGCGGCTTGCCGGTGCGGAAGGCTTCGAGGGCAGTGGCGACCGCGGCGTCCGCCGGGGACGCCGCCGGGCCGCTCGGCGTGGGCACCGCGACCTCCCTGGCAGGGCGCTGCGGCTCCACCGCCGGCGCCGAGCGCGGGGTTGCGTCGTCGTCCGCTTGCTTCGACATGCGCCCGCTCGTCGCGTCCTCACGCGCTCCGCGCGAAACGTCCGGCTGCGAGCGCGGCGTTCGGTCCGCCTCCTCGTAGGCGGTGTCGAGATAGTCGCGCACGGCCTGGTTCTGCGGATCGAGCTTGCGCGCCTGCTCCCAGCAGCCGATCGCGGCCTCCAGGTCGCCCAGGCCGTAGTGATTGAGGCCCCGCTTGACGAGCCTCGTCACTTCGCCGCGCGTGCGCTCGTCCAACGCCTAGCCCTTCACCGCGATCGCGTCGCCCGCGTACTCAGAGGCGAGCTTCGACAGCTCTTCCGGCGACAGCGTGCCGCGCGGGTTGACCTGGATCGACTGCGCCTGGTTGGTCGCGAGATCCTTGGCCGAGACCGAGACGATGCCGTTGGCGTCGATGTCGAACGTGACCTCGATCTCGGGCTCTCCCTTGGGCGCCGGGCGGATGCCGGTGAGCACGAACTCGCCGAGCAGGTCGTTCTCCTTGGCGCCCTCGCTCTCGCCCTGCAGCACGCGGATCGTCACGGCCCGCTGCTGCTCGCGCGTGGTGGTGAAGATCTCCTGGCGTGCGCACGGCACGGTCGTGTTGCGCTCGATCATGCGCGCGAAGTGGCCGCCGACGGTCTCGATCCCGAGCGAGAGGGGCGTCACGTCGACGAGCAGCGGTCCGGCCTGCTCCTCGACCAGCATCGCGCCCTGGATCGCAGCGCCGACGGCGACGACCTCGTCGGGGTTCACACCCTTCTGCGGCGTCTTGCCGAAGAAGTCCTGCACCAGCTTCTGCACCAGCGGCATGCGCGTCTGGCCGCCGACCAGGATCACCTGGTCGACGTCGCCCACCGAGAGGCCGGCGTCGGCCAGCGCCGCCTGGCAGATCACTGTGGTGCGCTCGATCAGATCGCGCGTGAGCTCCTCGAGCTGGCCGCGCTCGATCGGCGCGGCCAGGTGGCGCGCGTCGCCCTTCGGGTCGGTCGCGATGAAGGGCAGGTTGACCTCGGTGCGCAACACCTGCGACAGGTCGCACTTCGCCTTCTCCGCGGCGTCCTTCAGGCGCTGCAGCGCCATCTGATCGCCCTTCAGGCTGATGCCCTCGCGCTCTTCGAAGCCGTCGATCAGCCAGCGCACCAGCCGCATGTCGACGTCTTCGCCGCCCAGGTAGGTGTCGCCGGCGGTGGCGAGGACTTCGATCACGCCGTCGCCCATCTCGAGGATCGACACGTCGAAGGTGCCGCCGCCGAGGTCATAGACCGCGATCTTGCCGAGCTCGCTCTTGCCGAAGCCGTAGGCGAGCGCCGCGGCCGTCGGCTCGTTGATGATGCGCAGCACCTCGAGGCCCGCGATGCGGCCAGCGTCGCGCGTGGTCTGCCGCTGCCCGTCGTTGAAGTAGGCGGGCACCGTGATCACGGCTTGCGTGACCTGCTCACCGAGATACTCCTCCGCCACGCGCTTCATCTCGCGCAGCACGATCCCGGAGATCTCGGGCACGGTGTAGACCCGGCCCGCGACGCGGATGCGGACGTCGTTGTTGGGCCCCTCGACCAGCTCGCAGGTCGAAAGGGACCCCGCCTTGGTCACCTCCGGCGCGTCGAAGCCGCGCCCGATCAGGCGCTTGGCTGCGTATACCGTGTTCTTGGCGTTCGTGATCGCCTGGCGCTTGGCGAGATGGCCGACCAGTCGCTTGCCGTCCTCGGTGACGGCAAAGTACGAAGGCGTCGTCTTGTAGCCGCCGGTATTGGGGATCACGACGGGCTGGCCGTCCTCGATCACCGCGACGCACGAATTCGTCGTTCCCAGATCGATCCCGATGACGCGACTCATCTCCCCTCCCGACGGAGCCCGCTAGAGCCGGGCGAGCTCCGCCTTGGCCTCCTCATCCTTCGGGTCCAGCGCGAGAGCGCGCTCGAGCGCGCTGCGAGCGGCGTCGAGCCGCCCCGCGGCGCGCTGCGCGCGCGCCAGTGCGCGCTGCGTCCACGACTCGCTCGGCGCGAGCTCCGCCGCGCGCTCGGCATGCGCGAGCGCCTGCTGCGCACAGCCGCCCGTGTCGAGCACGCAGGCCGCAACGCGCGCTGCCAGGCGCGCATCGGTGGGGCGCAGCGCGGCGGCTTCCTCGAACAGCGGCAGCGCCTCGCGGTTCGGGCCGCGCTCGGACAGCGCTTCCGCGCGCTCGAGCAGCTCGTCCGTACGCACCTGGTTGGCCCGCGGCAGGACGTCGGCGAGCGCGTCCTGGTAGCGCCGCTCGGCGGGATCGAGCGCGACGGCGTCGCGCAGGGCAGCCGCGGCTGCGCACCACTGGCCGCGCCCGACGAGATCCTCGGCGCGCGAATAGCTGCGCTCCGCGCGCGCCGCGCCGAGCGCGAGCTGGCGCTCGAGCGCGCGCAGAGCGAAGTCGCGTGGCCGCACGCCCGCGCGATCGCGCAACGAGCGAGCCTCGCGGCGCACGCGCTCCGCCTCGGCCGCAGCCTCGGCCTCCAGAGCCGCGCGCTGAGCGGCCGCACGCGCCAGGCTGGCGTCGTAGCGCACGCGCAGCTCCGGATCGCGCAGCACCTCGTGAGCCACCGCAACGCGCTTGTAGATCTCGTGCAGCAGCGGCCCGAAGGGCCCGAGCTTCTTGCGGAAGTAGCGATCGGGATGGAAGCGCTTGGAGCGCTCGAAGAACGCCGTTCGCACAGCGTCCGGCGCTGCGTCGCGCGCGACGCCGAGCAGCTCGTAGTGGTCCAGCTGCGGCAGCGCCCGCGCGAAGTCGCGGATCTCGCGCTGCAGCTCGATGGGGATCTCGACGCCACCGCTCTCGGCGGCGCCCGGGACGGCGCGATCTTCTCCGGCGGCGCGCGATCCCATCGGTCTCCTCGCGAACAGGCACCTGCTCGGTGAAAGGATCGGGTCCGCCAGCGAAACACTTGAGACCGGCAAGCGCGAAACGCGCGCAGGTCTGTGCCGCGATGGCTGTCGCCAAGCGGCCTTCGCTCGGCGGCGGCCGCCTCGCTGCGCGCGCTTCGCGCTTGCCTGTGCCGCGATGGCTGTCGCCACGCGGC
>CAYVQJ010000036.1:0-72427 GCA_964454165.1 uncultured Myxococcales bacterium
GGCGAGAACGCCCGTCCACTGTTGGTGGCCCCGGGGCCAGTAGCGGCCCAGCCGCGCCCCAGTCGCCGGCGTCCACCCGGGAAGCCCCGCAGTGGGGACAGCCCGACCCGAGCGTCCTCCGCGAGTAGCGATCACCGTACCGTGGGGTGGAACTCATGGGACAAGGCACTAGCAAGCGCGCAAAGCGCGCGCGCAGCGAGCGCGTCCGCGCGAGCGAAGGCCGCTCGGCGACAGCCGTCGCGGCAAAGACTATCGACCCCGCGAGGGATCGACGAACGGGAAGCGGCGCGCTTTGTCCGAGAAGCCCTGCTGGGTGCGCAGGCCGTCGGGGTGGCGCGCGGCGAACATGCGGCGCGTCGGGACGAAGTCGTCGTCGCAGGCGTCGCGCGCGTGCTCGGGCTTGCAGCCGCACGCGCAGCGGTTGCTGCCTGCGCAGGCGCCGCAGCAGTACCAGGCGTCTGCGCGGCGGCTGGCGTGAAAGCCGAGCGCGCAGCCGCAGCGGACGCAGCTTCCGGACACGGGCGCGCTCTCCATGGCGTATCCATCGGACATCGCGGGGAGGCGCGCAAGCCTATGCGTGCTGCGCGCGCGCAGCACTTGCCGTCAGCCGGCGCCGTCCGCACGCGGTAGCACCAGCTCGAGGTCGTCGTCGAAGGCGACGCCGACCGAGACTTCGACGCCCTGTGCGGGCGCGACGATCACGCGACCCGCGCGCGCGCCGGGCAGACGCAGGCGGAGCTGGGTGCTGCCGTCCGCGTTCGGACGCAGGCGCGCCACTTCGAGTGCACCGCCGCCCAGGTGCAGGCTCGAGCCGATCAGCGCGGGCCGGGTGGACCACGGCGCGAGCCGGAGCAGCCACGCGGCGTGAGGCGCGAGCTCGCGCTCCAGTCCCGAGGCGACCGTGCCGAGATCGCGGTCGGCCAGCAGGTCGTACGCCCGTACTGGACCGGCGAGCCCGTAGCGCGCGGGATCGAGGCGTACGCGCTCCGGCCGCTCGCCCAGGTTCACGCGCAGCGCGAGCACGCTGGCGTCGGGCAGCGGCACCCAGAGCTCCTCCGGGATCTTCCCGGCGACGTCCGCCACACGCGGGGTCCGCCCGGACGCGGGGAGCAGTCGGCGCAGTAGCGCGAGTCGCTCGGGTCCGACGCACGCGAGATCGTCGGAGTCGACGACGAGACCGCCGGAGGCCGCGATCACCGCCGCGAACGTCTCGACCTCGGTCCGCGAGAGCCGCGTGCGCCGGTCGCGCACCAGCGCGCAATCGGGATCGTTGACCCACAGGCGCTGGTGCAGCGCGGCGCGCGCCAGCACGTTGCGCAGTGCGTTGCGTGCAGACGGTGCGCTCGGGATGACGTAGAGCGCGTCGGCGAGTCGCGCGCGCCAGGCGGGCGCGGTGTCGGGGCCGATGCGCATCGCGTCGACCAGACCGATCGAAGGCCCGAGCGGCGCGCCGCAGCCGACCAGGAACGACTCCGGCCCCGCAGCCTCGCGGATCGCGCCGAGCCCGCGCCGATACGCAGCGGCGCCTGGCAGCGCCTCGCGGCGCGCGCCCGCCAGCGCCGCGGCGTACAGGAAGTCGAGCTTGAAGTAGTCGAAGCCGAGCGCGCGCAGTCGCGCGACGACGTCGCGGAGCCACACCAGCGCCTCGGGGTGAGTCGGATCGAGCGCGTAGCACAGCCGCCCCTTCCACGAAGGATTCCAGAGGGCCCGGACGGGCTTGCCGCGCTCATCGTGGAGCAGCCAGTCCGGATGCTCGCGCGCCAGTCGCGACGCGCGCGACGCCAGGAACGGCGCGAGCCAGATGCCGGCGCGAAAGCCGGCGTCGCGGATCTCGCGCGCGAGCGGCGCGAGTCCGTCGGGGAAGCGGGCGCCGGGCTCGAGCCAGTCGCCGACCGCGGCCTGGTAGCCGTCGTCGATCTGCACCACCTCGAGCTGGCCGCGCAGCGGCGCCAACTGCGCGAGCTGGCGCGAGACGTCGCTCGCGCGCACGCGCGTGAAGAAGTGGTACCACGAGCACCAGCCCGCCGGGGCGCGCTGCGGCACTGGCGCCGACATCTCGGCGCCCGCACGCTCGGCCCAGGTCGCGATGCCGTCGTCGGCGGGACCCTCGAGGCCGAGCCAGAGCCGCTCCGCTCGCAGCGCCGCGCCTTCGCGCAGCTGTGCGCGCTCCGCGCTGCAACGGGCGACGAGCGCACTCACACCCGCCGCGGAGGCGCTGCACTCGACGTGACAGAGCAGGCGCTCGTGGGTCAGAAAGCCGAGCGTGAGCCCGCCGCGCGACGGCGAGCGCAAACAGGTCGCGAAGTCGGACACGTGGCGTCCGGGCCGTGGCTCGGGCGTTTCGGGGCCGCAGTTGACCGTGCGGACCCTGCGCAGGCGCGGGCGCGGCTCGGGCTCGCCGAGCGCGACCCAGCCGGCCGGCGACCACGACTGATAGCCGAGCCGGAAGAAACGCCACGCGGATGGCGGCCCGGGCAGCGCGAGCGCGCCGTCGGCGTCGCTCCAGACGAGCTCGAGCGCGTCGATCTCCAGAGCGTCTCCGCGCGTCTCGACGGCGAAGTCGAGCGCGACACCGCTCCAGCTCTCCGCAACGTCGACGCCGAGCCGCAGCGCGAGCGCGCCGTCGGTCGCGACGAGCTCGAGCCGCGTCGCCGAGCCGTGGCGAGTGCGGATCTCGCCGAAGCCATCGAGCCGCGCATCGCGCGCGAAGCGTCGCGCGCCACGCACGAGCGCGCACGGCCGCAGCCCGGAGATGCGCACGCCGTGCGCGCGCGAAGCGACGGAGAGCGAGAGCGTCGCGCGCTCGACTTCGAGCGTGAGCGCCGGAGTCGTCACGTGCAGCCGGTCGTTGCTCCGCTCCACCTCGACGCCCACGGCATCGCTCTATACTGGATCATGTGAAGATCTACACGCGTGGGGGAGACGCCGGAGAGACTGCGCTGTTCGGCGGCGAGCGCGTGCGCAAGGATCATCTGCGGGTCGAGGCTTACGGCGGCGTGGACGAGACGAACGCGGCGATCGGCCTCGCCCTGGTCGAGCTCGCGGACGCCGACCTGCGCGAGTGTCTCTCCGAGGTGCAGCGCCGGCTCTTCGACGTGGGCGGCGAGCTTGCGACGCCCGACGTCGAGGCGCTCGAGCGCAAGGGCAAGGGCATCCCGCGCGTCGCCGACGCCGACGTGGCTGCGCTGGAGCAGGCGATCGACCGTTTCGAGTCCGAGCTCGCGCCACTGCGCAATTTCGTGCTGCCCGGCGGCACGCGCGCATCCGCCGCGCTCCACTTGGCGCGCACCAGCTGTCGCCGCGCCGAGCGTCGCGTGGTGTCGCTGTCCGAGCACGAGGCGCTGGCGCCGCTGCTCGTGCGCTACCTGAACCGGCTGTCGGATTTCCTCTTCGTGCTCGCGCGTGTCGCCAACCGGCGCGCCGGTGTCGCCGAGCCGACCTGGTCGGGAGAGCGCCGGTGAAGCCAGAGGCGGTGGCAAGGCTGCTGCTCGACGTCGGCGCGGTCGAGATCCGCCCCGACCCCGCGCGCTGGTTCACCTGGTCGTCGGGGCGCAAGTCGCCGATCTACTGCGACAACCGCGTGCTGTGCGCGCACCCGCGGGAGCGCGCCCGGATCGCCGACGCGCTCACGCAGGCGATCCGCGCGCGCTACGACGACGTCGAGGTCGTCGCCGGCACGGCCACGGCCGGGATCCCGCACGCGGCGTGGGTCGCGGAACGCATGGAGCTGCCGCTGGTCTACGTGCGCGGCAGCGCCAAGGAGCACGGGCAGGGGCGGCGCGTCGAGGGACGCCGCCTCGCCGGCGAGAGCGTGGTGCTCGTCGAGGACACCATCTCGTTCGGCGGCAGCTCGCTCGGCGCAGTCGAGGCGCTCGTCGCCGAAGGCGGCCGCGTCGCCGGCGTGCAGGCGATCTTCGCCTACGGCTTCCCCGAGACCGAGCGCCGTTTCGCCGACGCCCGCGTGTCGTGGCAGGCGCTGTGCGACTTCGAGACGCTCGTCGCCGAGCTCGCGACTAGCGAGCCGGAGGCTCGAGCCCTGCGCGCGTGGCGAGTGAGCTGAAGGCGTCGAGCGCGCTGCCCGGCAGCTCGCGAGCCAGGCGCTCGGCCGCTTCCGGTCCACCTACGCGCTCGATCCCGAGCGCGCCGTAGCGCTCGCGCAGGAGCTCGACGGCCCAGGCCGCGCGCGCGGCGGCGCGGCGCGCGTCGAGCACCCCGCCCGCGCGGAGCCAGTCGCGATGCGCGCGCAGCGCGGTCACGAGCGCGTCGAGCCCGTGTCCCGTCTGCGACGAGACGCCGAGCGCGGGAGTCGTCCAGCCGGGAGTGCGCTGCGCCTTCGGGGAGAGCGTCGCGACCAGATCCGAAAGCGTCTGCTCTGCCAGCTTTCCCAGGTCCCATTTGTGCACCACGACGACGTCGGGGATCTCGAGGATCCCCGCCTTCATGAACTGCAGCGTGTCTCCGGCGCCCGGCTGCAGCACCAGCACGACGCTGTCGGCGACCGACTCGATCTCGATCTCGCTCTGCCCGACGCCGACGGTCTCGACCAGCGTCCACGGGAAGGCCGCGCGCAGCACGACGACCGCCGCGCGCGTCGCGGGCGCCAGGCCGCCGAGCCGCGTCTTCGAGGCCATCGAGCGGATGAACACGGGCGCTCCCGCCGGAACGCGCACGCGCGCCCGATCGCCGAGCAGAGCGCCCCCCGAGCGCCGGCTCGACGGGTCGATCGCGGTCATGCCGACGCCTTCGCCGAACGCGACGAGGCGCTCGATCAGCGCTCCCGCCAGCGTCGACTTGCCCGCGCCTGGCGGGCCGGTGAGGCCCACGACCGCGTGGCCGGGGGGCGTGCGCGCCTCGAGCGCCGCGACCAGCTCGCGCTTGCGCTCGAGCGCCGCGGGCCGCGCATCCTCGACGCGCGTGAGCGCTTCGGCGATCACGCGCTCGTCGCCCGCGAACACGCCGGCGACCAGGTCCGGGGTCGGCGCGGTGCGCAACGCCGAGCGGCGTTCAGGCAACGCCGTGAGCTCGCGCCGCGATCTCCACCATCTCGCCGACGACGCGCAGCACGTCGTAGTCGCGCGGCGTGTAGACGGCGGCGACTCCGATGCTGCGCAGCTGCGCAGCGTCCGCTTCGGGGATGATCCCGCCCACGACGACCGGCACCTCGAGCGCGCGCACGACCTCCGGCACGACCTCCAGGTGCGAGCCCGAGAGCACCGAGAGCCCGACGAGATGGACTCCTTCCTGGCGCGCCGCCGTCGCGATCTCCGCCGGCGTGAGCCGGATCCCCTCGTAGACCACCTCGAAGCCGGCGTCGCGCGCGTGCACCGCGATCTGCTCGGCGCCGCTCGAGTGGCCGTCGAGCCCGGGCTTGCCCACGAGCAGCTTGAGCCGCCGGCCGAGGCGCTCGGAGACCTCGGCCACGCGGCGGCGCAGCTTGGCGAGCTCCGCGCTCTCGACCTGCATCGTGACGCCGGTCTCCACGCCCGTCGGCGCCCGATACTCGCCGAACAGCGCGCGCAGCGCGTCGGTCCACTCGCCCGTGGTGACGCCCGCGTGCGCGCAGCGGATCGACGCCGGCAGCACGTTCCCGCCCGCCGCCGCCACGTCGCGCAGGCTCGCCAGCGCGGCTGCCACCTCGCCGGCGTTGCGCGAGGCGCGGTGCGCGCGCAGCCGCGCGATCTGGCGCTCGGCCGCGGACGCGTCCAGGCTGAGCACGCTCTTCACGCCGGGTCCGTCGACCAGCGGCGACGGCTCGCTCTCGGTGAAGCTGTTCACGCCGACGACGAGCCGCGCGCCCGACTCGATCTCGCGCACGCGCCGCGTGTTCGACTCGACCAGCGCCCGCTTCATGAAGCCCGACTCGATCGCGGCGACCGCGCCGCCCTGCTCGAGGATCGCCTCGATCTCGCGCCAGGCCGCGGCCTCGATCTCGGCCGTCTTGCGCTCGACCACGCGCGAGCCCTCGAACAGGTCCTCGTCGTACTCGAGCAGGTCGGTCTCGTAGGCCAGGATCTGCTGGATGCGCAGCGACCACTGCTGGTCCCAGGGCCGCGGCAGGCCGAGTGCCTCGTTCCACGCCGGGAGCTGCAGCGCGCGGCAGCGCGCGTCGCGCGAGAGCACGACCGCGAGCGCCTCGAGCACGATGCGTGGCACGTTGTTCTCGGGCTGCGCCTCAGTGAGCCCGAGCGAGTTGACCTGCACTCCGTAGCGCAGCCTGCGCAGCGCCGGGTCCTGCACGCCGTAGCGCTCGAGCGTCAGGCGGTCCCAGAGCCGCGTCATCGCGCGCAGCTTGCACATCTCTTCGATGAAGCGGACTCCCGCGTTGCAGAAGAACGAGATGCGCCCGACGACCGCGGGCAGCTCTGAGCGCGGGACCTTCACGGCGTCGAGTACCGCGATGGCGTTGGCGAGCGCGAAGCCGATCTCCTGCGCTGGCGTCGCACCGACCTCTTGCAGGTGGTACGAGCAGACGTTGATCGGGTTCCATTTGGGCACCTCGCTCACCGTGAACTCGATCAGGTCGGTGGCCAGGCGCAGCGACGGACGCGGCGCGAACACGTGCGTGCCGCGCGACAGGTACTCCTTCAGGATGTCGTTCTGGGTGGTGCCCTGGAGCACCCGCCGGTCGATGCCGCGCCGCTCCGCCACCGCGACGTACAGCGCGAGCAGCCATGCCGCGGTCGCGTTGATCGTCATCGAGGTGTTCATGCGCTCGAGCGGGATCTCGGCGAGCAGCGCGTCCATGTCGCCCACGTGGGCGATCGGCACGCCGACCTTGCCGACCTCGCCGCGCGCGAGCGGATGATCCGAGTCGTAGCCGGTCTGAGTGGGCAGGTCGAAGGCGATGGAGAGGCCGGTCTGCCCTTTGGCGAGGTTCGAGCGGTAGAGGCGGTTCGACGCAAGGGCGTCGCTGTGACCCGAGTAAGTGCGGAAGATCCAGGGCCGGTCGGCCATGGCGGCAGGGTACCCGCGAGCGCCTACTTCAGCACTCGCTGCAGGAAGCCGAACATCGCGCGCAGCGACGCCTGCGACTCCTCGATCGGCAGGAACAGCATGAAGTCGTGCGGCATCCCGGCATAGCTGTGCAGCTCGGGGTTGCCGCCCGCGGCGCGCAGGGCCTCGGCGAAGCGGACGCCGTCGTCCAGCAGCGGGTCGATCTCGCCGACGACCACGCACGCGGGCGGGAAGCCCCGCAGCGCCGCGCGCAGCGGCGAAACGAACGGGTCGGCCCACTGCTCGGGCTTCGGGGCGTAGGAGCCGCGGAAGAACTCCATGACGCCGTCGTCGATCAGCGCGTCGTCCGGCCCGAAGCGCCGGAAGGACGGGGTAGCGTTGGCGAGATCGGTCCACGGGCAGATCAGGAGCACGGCCTCGGGCGGAGCCTCGTGCGCGGCCAGCAGGCGCAGGGCGGTCGCGGCGCTGAGGTTCCCGCCGGCGGAGTCGCCCCCGACCGCGATGCGCGCCGGATCTCCGCCCAGCTCCGCGGCGTTCTTGCGCAGCCAGCGGAAGGCGGCGACGCAGTCGTCGAGCGGCCCGGGATAGGGCGTCTCGGGCGAGAGCCGGTACTCCAGGCTGACCACGAGCACGCCTGCCCCGAGTGCCAACTGCTTGCAGAGCTTCGCGTGCGACTCCGGGCTCATCACCACGAAGCCGCCGCCGTGGATGTACAGCAGAACGGGACACGGCGGTCCACCCGAGCGCGGCCCGAACAGCCGGGCGCGCAGGGCGCCAGACGTGCCCGGCAGCTTGATCTCGCGGTCGACCGCGAGGGCAGGGGCGTCGGCATTGAGCAGCTGCTCGAGGGGTGCGAAGCCCGCGCGCAGCGCGCCGGCCTCGAGCACCCGCTGCGCTCGCGTGGCGAGCATCATCTCGAAGAGACCCTTCACGGCGGGATGCAGCGGGCCGCGCGCGTCGCTCATGTGCGTACTATACGCCGCGCCGAATCCCGACCGCTCACTTCGAAGCGCTGCTCTCCGGCGCGAGGTCTCCGCGCGACACGTGCGCGGAGAGCACCACCAGATCGACGCGGCGGTTGATCCGACGGCCGTCCTCCGTCTCGTTCGGTACCAGGGGCCGCTGATCGGCGAAGCCCGACGCGCTGAGCCGCGCGGCGGAGATACCGCTGCCCGTGAGCGCCTCGACTACGGCCACCGCGCGCGCCGCCGAGAGCTCCCAGTTCGAGCGGTAGGCGCCGACCCGGAGCGGGCGGTCGTCGGTGTGGCCCTCGACGCGGACCTGGTTCCAGAGCGGGCGTAGCTGCGCCGCGATGCGCGCCACCGCGACGCGCGCCGGGTCCGAAAGAGCAGCCCGCCCGGGCTCGAAGAAGTGCGAGTCGGCCAGCCGAATCACCAGCCCCTCGCGGCTGCGCGCCACGCTGGCGCCTTCGACCACGCCCTTCTCGGCGAGGCCGTCCACTTCCTGCTCGAGCTTCTCGAAGCGCGCAGCCTCGAACGTGACGGGATCCTCGTCGCCCTCGGCGGGCAGCGCGCGCTGCGCGCGCGGGAACTCGAACAGGCCGCCGGCCTCGTCGGCCGGGGTCCCGCTGCCGAAGGACTCGCGGATCGCGTGCACCAGGCGCTCCGCCTTCTGCGCGTCCACGACCGAGATCGCATAGAGCGTGGTGAAGAACGCGAACAGGAGCGTGATGAAATCGGCGTACGAGACGAGCCAGCGGTCGCGGTTCTCGTGCGCGCGCGCGCGCCGTCGCCGCATCACGTCAGCCCGCAGCGTCCGACAGCGAGCGCAGCCGCTTCTCCACCACGTTCGGGTTCATGCCCTCCTGGATGGCGCACACGCCCTCGATGATGAGCTGCTTCCTGCGGCTGTCGTCGTGCAGCTTGGAGCGCAGCTTCTGCGCGATCGGCAGGAACACCAGGTTCGCCGAGCCGACGCCGTAGACCGTCGCCACGAACGCCACGGCGATGCCCGCGCCGAGCTTGGCGGGATCCGACAGGTTCTCCATCACCTGGATCAGGCCGAGCACGGCCCCGAGGATGCCGATCGTCGGCGCGTAGCCGCCGGCGGCCTCGAAGATCCTGGGACCGGCCTCGCGCAGCTGCTCTTCGTTCTCGGCGATGCCCTCGAGCATGCCGCGCAGGCTGGCGGGGTCCGAGCCGTCGACTAGCTGCAGCAGCGCAGTGCGCAGGAAGGGATCGCGCTGGCGACCGGCCGCACCCTCGAGTGCCAGCAAACCCTCGCGCCGGGCCAGGCGCGCCAGCTCGGAGAACTGGCGCACGATCGGCCCGAGGGGCGCGGGCCGCGACCAGACGGCGTGTCTGGCTTCGACCAGCCCGCGGCGCAGCTCCGGCAGCGGGAACTGGGTGACGACCGCGCCCGCGGTGCCGCCCAGCACGATCAGCGCTGCCGTGAGCTGGACGATCGAGCCGATGTGGCCGCCCTCGAGCGCCTGTCCGGCCAGGATGCACGCGATGCCCAGGACGATGCCGATGATCGTGGTGACGTCCATACCGGTTCCGCTCCGACCGGCATATCGGCGGCAGATCCCTAAGTCCTGACTCGCAGCGCGGGGGCCTGGCGCATGTCGTCGGCGGAGCGCACGCGGCCCTGCTCGAGCGCGTCGGCCAACGCCGCGAGCTCGGCGGCGAAGGCGCTGAGCTCGAGCGGAAGCGCGTCGGGCGCGCGCTCGAGGTGGCGCACCGCGTCGCGCAGCAGCGCCTTCGCCCCCGAGAGATTCGCGCTGCACAGGTGATGCAACGCGGCGCCGGCCATGATCAGACCCTGCAGTGCGTCGCGGCGCGGTTGCGCCTCTCGGAGCCACACCGGCTCGAGGATCTCGTGCACCTCGAAGAACAGACCCGCGTCCCAGGCGGCGCGCGCGCACTCGAGTGGATTGCCCGCGAGCTTTCCCTCGTCGATCCAGCCGAGGGCGGCGGCCAGGCGGCGGGCGCGGTCACGCGCGTACGCGTCCTGCCCCGCGAAGCGCTCGCTGAGCCCTGCCGGCGCGAACAGCGCCTCGGGCGCGTCCTCGCCCGCGCACAGCGCCAGCAGCTCGGGCGCGACCGACTCACCCCGCGCCCACCCCGCGAGCGCCGCGATGCTCCCGCGCGCACTCGCGTCGCCGCCCGCAGCCCGCACGAACAAGCTGGCGAGCGCGTCGCGAACCAGCAGATGCGGATGCGTCTTCACGCCATGCAGGATACGACCGCAAGCGCGAAGCGCGCGCAGCGAAGGCGCCGCGCCCGAGCGGAGGCGTAGCCGCGCGGCCGCCCGCGCGGCGTACACGCCAAGACCCGCCTAGGCCTTCGGTCTGAACTCGATCTTGACGTCGCGGCGGTCCTCTTCGGACGCGCGGAAGTACTCGCGCGGGCTGGCGGCGAGCAGACGCGCGATGAACAGGTCCGGGAGCTGCTCGATGCGCACGTTCCACTCGTTCGTCGCGTGGTTGTAGAACTCGCGCCGATCCGCGATCTGCTCCTCGAGCGCGCTGATGCGCTGCTCTAGGTGTGTGAAGCTCTGGTCCGCTTTGAGCTCGGGGTAGCCCTCCGCCAGCGCGAACAGCTTGTGCAGCGCGCTCTCGAGCTCGCCGTTGGCGGCGCCGGCCTCACGCGGTCCGCGCGCGCTGGCGACGGCTCCGCGCGCCCGGATCACGCGCTCCAGCGTGTCGCGCTCGTGGTCCATGTAGCCCTCGACCGCCGCCACCAGCTTGGGCAGCTCGTCGTGGCGCTGCTTGAGCAGCACGTCCACGTTGGCCCACGCTCGGCCGGTTCCCTTGTCGAGACCGATCAGCGCGTTGTACAGCGTCACGAAGTATCCGACAGCGGCCGCCACCCCGAGCAGCAGCGCCAGCAACACGATCCAGCCCATCGTCTTTCTCCTCTAAAGTCGTCCGAGCTCGCGCAAGAGCCACCACGCGGCGCCCACTGTCGCCGCGGATCCGCCGAACACTCCGCCGAACGCGGCGAAGCGGAGCCGCTGGCACAGCTCGCGCTCGTCGCGGTCGGAGATCAGGAAGGTCTCGCCGTGCGTCCCGCCCGCGACGACGACCGGCTCGAGACCCAGGTCGCCGTTCGCCGCCGTCACCGCTGCCGTGCGCGCGGCTTCCCACTCCGCGTCGGAGAGGCGGCCGTCGCCGTCGAGATCGAACCGGGCACGCACGGCGGGATCTCGGCGCAGGGTGCGCAGCTCTTCGTTGACCCGCTCCGCCGAGCGCCGGCGCAGATCGGGATGCGCCTGCGTCACGCCGTAGACGAACACCGGGCAGCCCAGGTCGACCCGCCGCTCGCGCAGGAGCAGCCGCCCGTGATCGAGGAAGCCGTGGCCGATTCCCCAGCGCAAGAGCGCCTGCTCGGCAGCCTCGGGCAGGCTCGCGAACGAGGAGAACTCCTCGTAGTAGTCGAGCGGCAGGTGCGTCTCGGCGCCGGCCGGCAGGATGCAGACGCGCCCGGTGCCGTCATCGAGCCAGAACGGCTGGCTGGACGACTCGCGGTGGCGCGTGACCCACTTCGAGCGCTTGCCGCTCTTGCGCCGCTCCAGCAGCTCGGCCTCGTAGTAGGCGCACGCCTTGCCCGAGAATGGAGCCACCACGGGCTCGAGACTCTGCGCGATTCCGCACAGCTCGACCGAGCCCTGCGGCAGCGAGCGCACGCGCGCGGTCGGCATGTTGCGCAGCCGGTGGGCAGTGCGCAGGCTGCGAAAGCCGCGGGCGAACAGATACAGCCCGAACCCGGCAAGCAGGATGGGCGCAAGCCAGCGCAGGGCGGGCGTCATCGCCGCGACATCGGAGCGCCGGGCGCGCGACCTGAGCCCGGTGTCTCCGTTGCCTTTGCCGCGATGGCTAGCGCCAAGCGGCCTTCGCTCGCGCGCGGCGCCCTCGCTGCGCGCGCTTCGCGCTTGCTATGGTGGGGTGCGTGAGTCTGCGCGTCGTGATGGCATGGCTCCTGCTCGTCGCTGCGGCGGCAGCGGCGGCAGCGGCGGCTCCGGCGCAGGCGTCGACAGGCCAGCGCGCGCACGCGCTGTCCGCCGACCTGATGAGCCCGTACTGCCCGGGACGCACGCTCTCCGACTGTCCGAGTCCGGATGCCGGCGCGGTGCGGCAGGAGATCCGCGCGCGCCTCGACTCCGGACAGACGGAGCAGGAGATCCGCAGCGTGCTCGAAGCGCGCTTCGGCGCGGCGCTGCGCGGGCTCCCGAGTAGCTGGCTGGGCTGGCTCGGCCCGATCGCCATCCTTCTCTTGGGCGCGGCGCTGCTCGCGCTCTCGCTGCACCGGCTCTCGCGCCGCCAGACGACGCGCGCGGGCGCCGCCGCGCCCGTCGAGCTCCAGCAGGATCTCGACGCCGAGCTCGAGAGGCGCGGTCTCTAGCGCGCAGTCCACCGCTTCAATGTCCGCTCGTGAGCATCAGTGTCTCGCTCACTTGTGAGCAGGCTCACGGCGAACTCATTGCTGCGCTGCGACTTTCGGCGCCGGGGTGGGCCCCTCGCTCCTGGTGAGGTCGGTCACGGTGTGCCTCGCCACCCGGGCCGATGCGAGGGTCGATGGCAAAGCAGCGTCTCGAGGGTTCCAGACCGTGGTCGCGCGCCTTGCGCTCCGTGCTGGGCGTGGCCGCGTGCCTCCTGCTCGCCTCGCCCGCGCTGGCGCAGACGACGCGTGAGTACCAGCTGCGCTGGCGCGTGCCGCCCGAGCCGGATGTCGCGAGCTATCGCGTGTTCCTGGGCAACGCGCCGCGCAGCTATGGCACGCCGCTCAACATCGCGCAGGCCGCGCCGGACGCCACGGGCGTCGCCTCGACGCTGCTCACCGGGCTCGACACCGCGCGCAACTACTACGTCGCGATGACGGCGCTGGACGCTGCGGGCAACGAGTCTGGCATCTCCAACGAGATCCTGGTCGCCGCGGTCGCGTGCACGCTGGCCCAGTGCAACGACAACAACTCGTGCACCACCGACAGCTGCGCCGCGTCGGGCTGCGTGCGCACCAACGTCTCCGACGGCACGGGCTGCAACGACCAGAACGCGTCGACCTTCTTCGACGCCTGCCGCGCCGGCGTCTGCGTCGGCCAGATGCCGCAGTGCACCTCCAACGCGCAGTGCCCGGACCAGGACAGCAACGTCTGTACGGGCGGGCGCGTCTGCACCAACTTCGAGTGTGTCGCCACGGCGCCGCTCACCTGCCCCAATCCGGCCAATGCCTGCCAGGCGGCGTCATGTAACGCGCTCACGGGCTGCGGCACTTCGAACCTCGCGAACGGCACGACCTGCAACGATGGAAACGCGGGAACGGTCAGCGACATCTGCACCAACGGCAGCTGTGCTGGCACCGTCGCGGAGTGCACGAGCAACGCCGGGTGTCCGGATCTGGACACGAACCTCTGCAACGGCGGTCGACTGTGCTCGAACTTCCGCTGCGTCGCCGGACCGGCGGCCAGCAACGGCACCACGTGCAACGACGGCGACCCGCTCACGCTCGGCGACGTCTGCAGCGCGGGGACCTGCGCCGGCCGCCACGAGTGCGAGAGCGATCTGGACTGCCCGGACACGGACGCGAACGTCTGCAGCGGCCGGCCCACGTGCTCGAGCTTCCGCTGCGTGGCGGGCGCGCCACTGGTCTGCAACGCGACGCGCGTCTGCGCGGACCCGGTGTGCGATCCGAGCCAGGGCTGCGGCTTCGCCTGGCACGCGGCCGGTACGAGCTGTGACGACGGCGATGCCGCGACTCAGAACGACGTCTGTGTGTCCGACGGCGTGTGCGCGGGCGAGATCCCGCCGCCGCCGCCGCCGGTCGCCTGCGAGGACGTCTTCGGCGCACCGACGGCTCAGCGCCTCGCCCTCACGGATCGCCCCGACACCACCACGACCGTGGTGTGGGACGCGCCGCGGAATCCGGCCGGCGCCGAAGTGCGCTACCAGCGCGCGGGTACGAGCCAGTGGTTCTCGCTGCGCGGCGAGATGCTGCGCCAGGACGGCTGCGAGGCGACCTTCGCCGCCAAGCTCACCGGACTGCTGCCCGCCGCGACGTACGAGTACGCCACAAGCGGCGCGGGAGCCAGCGGGCCGCTCTGGACCAACCCGATGACGTTCAGGACCGCGCCCGCCACGGGCACCGACGGCGTGCTGCGCGTCATCTTCGTGGCCGGCGTGGGAAGCGTGGGAGCTCCCGGCGCGGAGCAGGCTGCGGCGGTGCGCCAGCGCATCGCGATGTACCGCCCGAACTTCGTGATCGGCGGCGGCGGCTACGCGCACGCGGGCGACGCGCTGGGCGCCGGCCTGGCGGCGAACGCCGACGACGCGGTCGAGAACTGGTTCGAGCAGATGACGCCCGCGTTCGGGGTCACGCCGTTCGTGCCGGCCTACGGCGACGGCGAGACCGAGGCGTACTGGCACGACGAGACGCGCGCAATGTACGCGTCGCGGCAGCCGACCTTCGCGCCCGGCGGACCCGGCTCGAGCTACTCCTTCGACGCTTCGAACTCCCACTTCCTGGCGATCGACGCGCCGACTGCGGCTTCGCTCTTGCCGACCTCGGCGGACGGCGCCGCTCACCTCGACTGGATCGCGCAGGATCTCGCCGCAGCGCGCCAGCGCGGCGTGCGCTGGATCGTGGTGTTCGAGCACCTCGACCTGTGGTCGAGTGAGCTCGGGGCCCCGGCGGTCGACTCCGTGCGAAGCGCGCTCGGGACGCTCTTCGAGCGGTACCGGGTCAACATCGTCCTGAGCGGCGACGGCGTGAGCACGGAGCGCACCTGGCCGCTGACCGACGGCGTGCCGGTGCAGCAGAAGGGCAACTACTTCAGCCGCGGCGTGACGTACCTGCGCGCCGGCGCCGGCGGCCGCACGGCGTACGGCTCGTGGGCGGCCCCAACGCGGCCGGCCTGGTCCGCTGTGCGCGACAACAGCAAGGCCCAGCTCGTCCAGCTCAACTTCCTGAACGGACGCGCGATCCAGGTAAACAGCATCGCCATGGATCCGGCGACTGGCGCAGCGAAGACCGTGGACAGCTTCTACGTGAAGTGACCCTCCGGGACCGGAGCTGCCCGGTCCCACTCTCGAAGCCGCGGGCCCGCGTTCCTCCGGACGCGGGCCCGCCAGCCTTTTGGGCAATCGGCTTCACTCGGCGCCTGCTCTCCAGGCGGCAGCGCCTGCGCAGCGGGCAGCGGCAGCGCCGCGGACGCCCGGGGAATCCCGGGGGTGCGCGCTCGCCGGGCACGCTTCCTGCTCGATACCGACGCGCGGGTCGCTCCTTCCCCGGACCCGTGATGCGGTAGACGCCGGGCGTCGGAGCGCGCGGGCACTCCCAAGCGCTTCCATGGCCCCCCTCCCTCGGGGCCAAGCCCGGGTTTCTTTGCTTCGGCGCCCGGCCTCGCCGCTCTCGCGCGCAGCGCGCGCTCCCGATAGGCGACTGCACTTGCGTGCGGCTATGTTCGCGCGGGGCTGCAAGCAGGAGGGCGCGCATGGCCGCTGCCTCGGACTGGAGCGTCGGTGAGATCAACGTCGGGGGCGAGCGCCACCGGATCTGGCGCCTCGCCGCCGTCGAGGAAGCGGGCCTCGGGCGCGTCGCGCGCCTGCCGCGCTCGATCCGCGTGCTGCTCGAGAATCTGCTGCGCAACGAGGACGGTCGCAGCGTAACGCGCGACGACATCGCCGCGCTCGCGAGCTGGAGCGCGCGCGGCCGCGCGCTGCGCGAGATCCAGTTCCGCCCGGCACGCGTACTGCTGCAGGACCTGACCGGAGTTCCCTGCGTCGTCGATCTCGCCGCGATGCGCGACGCCGTGCAGGCGATGGGCGGCGACGCGAAGCGCGTGAACCCGCTGCGCCCGGTGGACCTGGTCGTGGATCACTCGGTGCAGGTCGATCACTTCGGCAGCTCAGACGCGCTGGCGAAGAACATCGGGATCGAGTTCCAGCGCAACGGCGAGCGCTTCGCGTTCCTGCGCTGGGGTCAGTCGTCGTTCAAGAACTTCCGCGTGGTGCCACCCGGCGCCGGCATCGTGCACCAGGTCAACCTCGAGTATCTGGCGCGCGTGGTGTTCGCCGAGGACGGGCCGCAGGGGCGCGTGGCCTTCCCGGACACGCTGGTCGGAACGGACTCGCACACCACCATGATCAACGGCCTGGGTGTGCTCGGCTGGGGCGTCGGCGGGATCGAGGCGGAGGCCGCGATGCTGGGTCAGCCGACCTCGATGCTGATCCCCGACGTGGTCGGCATGCGGCTCGTGGGCGAGCTGCCGGCGGGCGTCACCGCGACCGATCTGGTGCTCACCGTGACGCAGCGCCTGCGCGCGCACGGCGTGGTGGACAAGTTCGTGGAGTTCTTCGGTCCCGGTGTGCGCTCGCTGCCGCTCGCGGACCGCGCGACGATCGCCAACATGGCGCCCGAGTACGGCGCCACGATCGGCTTCTTCCCGGTGGACGACGCGACTCTCGCCTATCTGCGCCTCACCGGGCGCGAAGAGAGTCACATAGCACTGGTCGAGGCATACGCGAAGGCGCAGGGCCTGTGGCGCGGCGACGCGGATCCCGATCCCGAGTTCACCGACGTGCTCGAGCTCGACCTGCGCAGCGTCGAGTCGAGCCTGGCGGGTCCGCGCCGGCCGCAGGACCGCGTGGCGCTCGGGGCGGTCAAGGCGGGCTTCGAGAAGGCGCTCGGCGAGATCGCGCCGAAGGCCGATCGCCGCGCGCGCGCGACGGTCGCGGGGCCGGGGGCGGGTCAGGAGATTGGCCACGGCGCCGTCGTGATCGCCGCGATCACGAGCTGCACCAACACCTCGAACCCGTCCGTGCTGGTCGCGGCCGGGCTGCTCGCTAAGAACGCGCTCGAACGCGGTCTGGCGACGAAGCCGTGGGTGAAGACCAGCCTGGCGCCGGGATCGCGCGTGGTCGTCGACTATCTGGGCCGGGCGGGGCTGCTGCCGTTCCTGGAGAAGCTCGGCTTCCACGTCGTCGGCTTCGGCTGCACCACCTGCATCGGGAACAGCGGACCGTTGCCCGACGCCGTCGCCGCCGCGGTGAAGCAGGGTGATCTGGTCGCGGCCGCCGTGCTGTCGGGCAACCGCAACTTCGAAGGGCGCATCAACGCGCTGGTGAAGGCGAACTACCTGGCGTCGCCGCCGCTGGTCGTCGCTTACGCGCTGGCCGGCAGCGTCGACGTGGACCTGGCGACGGAGCCGCTGGGCACGGACCGCGCGGGCAAGCCGGTCTATCTGCGCGAGATCTGGCCGACACCCGCGCAGATCGCGCGCGTGGTCGACGACTCGGTCAAGCCCGAGATGTTCCGCGAGCGCTACGGGCGGGTGTTCGAGGGCGAGCCCGAGTGGCGCGCGATCCGCGTGCCCGCCGGCGAGCGCTTCGCGTGGCAAGGCGATTCGACCTACGTGCTGCGCGCACCGTACTTCGACGGGATGACGCGCGAGCCCGCGCCGCTCGCCGATGTGCGTGGCGCGCGCGTGCTCGCTCTCCTCGGCGACTCCGTCCCGACGGACCACATCTCACCCGCGGGCGCGATCGGCGAGTCGACTCCGGCCGCGCGCTACCTGATCGAGCACGGCGTCGCGCCGCGCGACTTCAACCAGTACGGCGCGCGGCGCGGCAACCACGAGGTGATGGTGCGCGGCACGTTCGCGAACATCCGCCTGCGCAACCGGCTCGCGCCGGGGACGGAGGGCGGGTTCACGACGTACCTGCCCGACGGGGACGTGACGACAATCTTCGAAGCCGCGCAGCGCTACGCCGCCGCGCGCGTGCCGCTCGTCGTGATCGCCGGCAAGGAGTACGGCACTGGCTCGTCGCGCGACTGGGCGGCCAAGGGCACGCGCCTGCTCGGAGTGCGCGCCGTGATCGCGGAGAGCTTCGAGCGCATCCACCGCGCGAACCTGACACAGATGGGCGTGCTGCCGCTCGAGTTTGCCGAGGGCGAGGACCCCAAGACGCTCGGCCTCACGGGCGGCGAGCTGTACGACGTGGACGGCATCACCTCGGGCCTCGCGCCGCGCGGCGAGCTGGTCGTGCGGGCGCGCGGCGACGCCGGCGCGGCGCGGCAGTTCCGCGTGCGCGTGCGCATCGACACGCTGGACGAGCTCGAGTACTACCGCCACGGCGGGATCCTGCCGTACGTGGTGCGGCAGATGCTGCGCGGCTAGGGGTGGTCGCGGGGCCGGAGCGCGGGGCGTGGATCGAGGCGCGCCTGCGCGAGGCGCTCACGCCGGAGCATCTCGCGGTCGTGGACGAGAGCGAGCAGCACCGGGGTCACGCGGGGCACCGCCCCGGCGGCGGCACGCACTTCCGCGTCACCGTCGTGTCGCGGAGCTTCGACGGTCGCTCGCGGGTCGAGCGCCACCGCCTGGTGTACGACGCGCTCGGCCCCGTCGTCGGCAACGACGTCCACGCGCTGGCGCTCGAGCTCCACGCCCCATCCGAGTGGTCCACGCGCGCGCGCTAGTCGGGCCAGTGCCGCGACGGCTTCGGCGAGCGGCCTCCGCTCGGGCGGGGCGCCCTCGCTGCGCGCGCGCTTCGCGCGCTTGCCCTCCGCGTCCAGTCGTGGGTCGAGTTCCTAGTCGGGCTGGCCGCGCCAGGGGAGCGGGTACACGAGCGCGTGCTCCCGCGGAGTGCGGGGTCCGTGGAAGATCGCCGTCAGCGCGCGGCGCGGGCGGTCGCTCGTGTTGGGTCCGGTGTGGTGCAGCGTCCTGCAGTGGTGGAACGTCGCGCCGCCGGCCGGGATCGGGCACGCGACCGCCGCGGCCAGGTCCACGGGCTCGTCGAGCACGAGCGGCACGTGTCCCGGTGGCTGGCGATAGCGCAGCACGTCCATGCGCTGTGAGCCCGGCAGGAACTGCATGCAGCCGCTCTCGACGTTCACGTCGTCGAGCGGCATCCAGACCGAGAGGCTGTGGCAGCGCTCGGCGGGCCACGACCAGTAGACCTCGTCCTGGTGCCACGGCACGTCGCGTCCCGCGCCCGCGGGCTTGTAGATCAGCATCACGCCGCCGAAGAGCGCGGCGTCGTCCGGCACGCCGAGCAGCTCCGCGGCGAGCCGCTTCCCGTTGGCCAGGTACGCGGTCTCGAGCAGCTTCGGGCTCTGGCGTTCGGGCAGGAACACCTGGGTGATCTCGCCCTCGAAGCCGTCGACGCCCGCGCCGTCGAAGCGCACGGCGAGCGCGCGCCGGTCGGCGAGGATCTCCTCGTAGACCGAGCGCAGCCAGCCCACCTCGTCTGCCGTGCTGATGCGCGGGATCGACAGGTAGCCGTGCGCGCGGAACGACTCGACCTCGTCGGGGGAGAGGGCGGGTGCGCGGGGCGTCATCGTCGAGACGATACCCGCGCGGCGGGCGCGTCGACAACGGGGCGCCGGCGCAGCAACTTCCCGCCCTGCGCGGGGAGGGACCGTGGACAGCGACGAGATCCTGGTGTTCGGCGGCAGCACGAGCCCGAAGCTCACGCGGGCGATCTGCGCCTACCTCGGGATCGCCCCGGCGGCGTGCCAGACGCTGCGCTTCTCCGACGGAAACCTGTTCGTGCGCGTGCTCGAGAACGTGCGCGGCCGCCGCGTCTACGTGGTCCAGTCCACGGTGTTCCCGACCAACGACGCGTTCATGGAGCTCTTGTTCTGGATCGACGCGGCGAAGCGGGCGAGCGCGGAGTCGGTGACGGTCGTGATGCCCTACTTCAGCTACGCCAAAGGCGACAAGAAGGACGAGCCGCGCGTCTCGATCCGCTCGCGCGTGTGCGCCGACGCGATCGAGGTCGCCGGCGCGGATCGCGTCGTCACCCTCGACCTGCACGCGCCGCAGATCCAGGGCTTCTTTCGGATCCCCGTCGATGCGCTGCAGGCGTTGCCGGTGCTGTGCGACGCGGTCGTGCGCCTCGGGCTGCGCGACCTGGTGGTCGTCGCGCCCGACGCGGGCTTCGCCAAGCAGGCACGCCGCTACGCGCAGCGGCTCGATGCGCCCCTGGCGATCGCCGACAAGCGCCGTACCGGACACGACGAACGCTCCGAGGTGCTCGACATCATCGGCGAGGTGCGCGGGCGCACCGCGCTGATCGTCGACGACTTCACGATCTCGGCGGGCACGCTGGCGGATGCCGCGGCGAAGCTGGTGCAGCGCGGCGCGCGCGAGGTCTACGCGGCGGTGACCCACGGGGTCTTCGCGGTCGGCTCGATGGAGCGCATCGAGCAGAGCCCGATCCGCAAGCTGCTGGTCACCGACTCGATCGAGACCCAGCCGGTCGCGCTCTCGCCGCGTGTCGAGGTGGTCTCGGTCGCGCCGCTCCTCGGCGAGGCCATCCGCCGCATCCACCTGCGCGAGAGCATCAGCGTCTTATTCGACAGCTGACGGACCGATCGGGGCGAACCGCAAGCGCGCGAAGCGCGCGCGCAGCGAGCGCGTCCGCGCGCGAGCGAAGGCCGCTTGGCGACAGCCATCGCGGCACAGGGGGCCCAAGCGCGCGCTGCGCGCGCGCAGCGAGGCGCAGCCGGCCGCCCGCGGCCGTACACGCCTCAGGCCGGCAGATAGACCCGGAAGCAGGTGCCCTCGGCCGACGAGGGGGCGAGCTCGAGGCGTCCGCCGTGCTCCTCGACGATGCGGCGGCTGATGAAGAGCCCGAGGCCCGTGCCCGCGCCGAGCGGCTTCGTGGTGTAGAAGGGCTCGAAGATCTGCTCGCGCAGGTACTCCGGCACGCCGTGGCCGGTGTCGGAGACCTCGATCTCGATGCCGGCGCCTGTGTCGCGAGTGCTCACGCGGACGCGGTGGCGGTCTGGGTCGAGCGGCTGGCAGGCGTCGATCGCGTTGGAGATCAGGTTCAGGCACACCTGCGCCAGCTTGGCGCGATCACCCTCGATGCGCGCGGTCGCCTGATAGTCCTTCTCGAGCACCGCGGCGCGCACGAGCTGGCGCCCGATCAGCCGCAGCGTCGAGTCGAGGATGTCGTGCACCTCGACCGGCGCCGTGCTGCGTTCCGACGGGTGCGCCAGGCGCAGCAGATCGCGCACGACCTCGCGGATGCGTTGCGCGCCGTCGACAGCGTCGCCGAGCAGCTCGTCGAGCACCTCGAGGCCGCCGGCCTCGTCGATCTTGTGCTCGAGGTCGTCGCAGCGGGCCTCGGCGTCACTGCCGCCGGCTGCGAGCAGAGCGGCGCGATACCCGGCGAGCGTCTCGCGCATCGCGCGGCACAGCCGCTCGAGTTCGCCGAGGTTCCCGATCACGTACGTGATCGGGTTGTTGATCTCGTGCGCCACGCCGGCGACCAGCGTGCCGAGCGCCGCCAGCCGGTCGGCGACCGCGAGCGCAGCCGGGTCGGTGGCGCGAAACGAGCTGGGTTTGGGGCTTGCCTCGGACATGCCTTGACACGGGTATCGGCCCGTCGCTGCATCGACTTTGGCCCGACACGCGCGGTATTCTCGCGCCCGCGCCACCGCGGCCGCGCACGAGGGGACAGCGCATGAAATTCGGGATTTTCTACGAACACCAGCTCCCCAAGCCCTGGAGCGAGGGGCGCGAGCACCGCCTGTTCAAGGACGCCCTGGACCAGGTCGAGCTCGCCGATCGGCTGGGCATCGACTTCGCCTGGGAGGTCGAGCACCACTTCCTGGAGGAGTACTCGCACTCCTCGGCGCCCGAGGTGTTCCTGGCGGCGTGCTCGCAGCGCACGAAGCGGATCCGGCTCGGGCACGGCATCGTCCTGTGCCCGCCCGGCTACAACCACCCGGCGCGCGTCGCGGAGCGGGTGGCGACCCTCGACCTCGTCTCGGATGGGCGCGTGGAGTTCGGAACCGGCGAGTCCGCCTCGCGCATGGAGCTCGAGGGCTACGGCGTGCCCGTGGCAGACAAGCGCGCGATGTGGCTCGAATCGATCGAGCAGATCGCCAACATGCTGGCGATGGATCCGTACCCGGGCTTCCAGGGCAAGTACTTCAACATGCCGTGCCGCAACGTGGTCCCGAAGCCGGTGCAGAAGCCGCACCCGCCAATGTGGGTCGCGTGCTCGAACCGCGAGACGATCCACCTGGCGGCGAAGCTCGGGCTCGGCGCGCTGACGTTTGCGTTCGTCGACCCGTCCGAGGCCAGGCACTGGGTCGACGACTACTACTCGACGCTCAAGCGCGAGTGCGTTCCGATCGGGCGCTCGATCAATCCGAACATCGCGATGGTCACCGGCTTCTCTTGCCATCCCGACGCCGAAGAGGCCAAGCGACGCGGCCTCGACGGCTTCCAGTTCTTCGGCTTCGCGCTCGGGCACTTCTACGGCTTCGGCAACCACAAGCCCGGCCGCACTGACGTCTGGCAGATCTACGAGAAGGCGCGCGCGTTCATGCCCGACGACGCGGAGCGCCGCGGCATCGGCACGCCCGATCAGCTACGCGCGCACCTGAAAGGCTTCGCGGACGTGGGCGTCGACCAGGTGGTGTTCATCCAGCAGGGCGGCAACAACCGCCACGAGGACATCTGCTCGTCGCTCGAGCTGTTCGCGGGCGACGTGATGCCGGGGTTCAAGGAGTGCTGTGCCGAGCGCGAGCGCGCCAAGCTAGAGGAGCTCGCTCCTTATCTGGAGCAGGCGATGGCGCGCAAGCAGATCATGCGCGAGCTCCAGGACGACGAGATCCCGGTCTTTCCCGCGTACGGTCGCCAGGTGACGGATCAGGGCGACCCGAACGATCCTCGGATCAAGGAAATGCGCGCGCGGATGGAAGCGATGCGGCGGGCGCTGGCGAACGAGGCCTGACAGGATGAGGGCCTAAGGCCCCGTCGTCGCTGAGGTTTGCCCCACGCACCCACGCCTTCGCCCGCGTGTAACCGTCGGCGTATCTACGCAAGATTTCTAAGAAATAGTGCGTGACACGGGCTGTGGCCTGAGGGTAAAGTGCCCCTGCGCTTCGGAGGGATACCATGCGCTTTCTCCTACGGCTTTCGCCCATCTTGGGCATGGTGGCGGTCCTGGGTCTCGCGACCGTCGCCAACGCAGCTGCCTTCAGCTCACCGATTCTGAGAATCGGCATAGACGTGGAAGGCGATGCCTCGGGTCCGATCGAGTACTCGTACTCGGGGGATCCGGTCGATGGCTACACCGGTACGCGATACCGGTACCTCGGCGGCACGTCCGACGTGGCCAACGGCTGCCTCGACGCCGGCGGGCAGGCGGCTTCCTGCTACACGATCGGCTGGGACCTCGACATCATCGTGGATCCCCAGATTTCCGGTCCATTCGCGGTCACCAATCCGTCTGGTGTAACTCAGACGTACGACGTGACGTTCACGCTCCCTGCGACGCCCTTTCTCGGGCCGACCAACATCGCAGGATCGGCTACGGGCACCGTGGCGGATGGCAACGGCGGCGGCGCGGCGATCGCGACGGCGGGCTTCCCGCTGTATCGCGCGCTGATCGACGGTGCCACCGTCCGGACCCTGATCAACCACCCCGCCAGCGCTTCGGTGCCGGCGATCCCGCCCGCGGGTAGCGCAGTCCTTGGGCCTGCCTCGTTCGGGATCGAGGTGATTGCGAGCGGAATGACCGCGGACATCGGCATTCGCTACCGGTTCTCGCTCTCGCCCGGTGATTCTGCGACGGTCAACGGCGCCTTCTTCGCGGAGCCTGTTCCCGAGCCCGGTACGCTCGGTCTGGCGGCCGTGGGAATCGCGCTGCTCGCCGCAGCACGCCGCCGCGCGGGCACTCGCTAAGACAGCAGCAGAGACCCTTCGAGGCGGAGTCGGTTTGCGCCGGCTCCGCCTCGTTGCGTCTGGCTCTGCCGCCTGCGGCACAATGGGCGCGGCATGCGTGTGATCCTGCACGCGGACATGGACGCGTTCTATGCGTCGGTCGAGCAGCGCGACGCGCCCGAGCTCGTCGGGCGCCCCGTGATCGTGGGCGGCACCTCGAACCGCGGCGTGGTCTCGGCTGCGAGCTACGAGGCGCGCGCCTTCGGCGTGCACTCCGCCATGCCCACGGCGCAGGCGCGCAAGCTGTGCCCCGACGGCGTGTTCCTGCCGGGCGACATGCGCAAGTACACGCGCGAGAGCCGGCGCATCTTCGAGCTCTTCCTGCGCTTCACACCGCTGGTCGAGGGCGTCTCGCTCGACGAGGCGTTCCTGGACGTGACGGGCACCGAGGCGATCCTCGGCCCACCGGCCGCGCTCGGCGCGCGGCTGCGCCACGAGGTGCGGCGCGAGACAGGTCTCGCGGTGTCGGTCGGGATCGGGCCCGTGAAGCTCGTAGCGAAGCTCGCCAGCGATCTCGCCAAGCCCGACGGCATGCTGGTCGTCGAAGCCGCGCGCGTGCGCGAGTTCCTCGATCCGCTCCCCGCCGGCCGGATCTGGGGCGTGGGGCCGGTGGCGCGCGCACGCCTCGAGGCGGCGGGGATCACGACGATCGGCGAGCTGGCACGCGCGCCCGAGCCGCTGCTGCGCGGGGCGCTCGGGCGCTTCGGACCGGAAGTCGCGCGGCTGGCGCGCGGCGAGGACGCGCGCGAGGTCACGCCCTCGCGCGAGCCCAAGTCGTACGGCGAGGAGAACACCTTCGCCGAGGACGTGCGCGATCCGGCGCGGCTCGAGCGCGCGATCCGCTCGCACGCGGAGGCGGTGGCGCGCCGGCTGCGCCACGACGGGCTCGTCGCGCGCGGCGTGCAGCTCAAGTGGAAGCTCGCGCGCCCGCGACTGCAAGCGCGCAGCGAGCGAAGCGAGCGGAGGCCACTTGGCGCTAGCCATCGTGGCCAAGGCAGGGGGCGCTATCCCTTGCTCACTCGCGCGGTCGTGCTCGCAGCGGCCACCGCGGACGGGAAGCTGATCGCCGACGCGGCCTGTGAGCTGCTCGCGCGCTCGCCGACCGAGGACGCGATCCGCCTGATCGGTGTCGCTGCCACGCGGCTCGCACCTGCGCGTGACGATCAGCTCGAGCTGTTCGGCGGCGGCGATCCCGCGCGTCGCGGTCGGCTCAACGAGGCGCTCGACGCGATCCGCGAGCGCTTCGGCGCCGCCGCCCTGGTGCGGGGCGCGGGCGAGGAGGAGCGCGCTGGCCTCTCGCTCGTGCGCAAGCGCGGCGACGACCGGTGATATGCTGCCGAAATGACGAAGTCACGTTTCTTCGCCGAGACACCGGAAGAGGTCGGAGTCGACTCCTCGAAGCTGCTCGAGCTGTTCGCTCGCGCGGAGAAGGAGGTCAAGGAAGGCCTGCTCCCCGCGGTGCAAGTCGCCGTCGCGCGCCGAGGCAAGATCGCCGGCATGCGCAGCTTCGGAGCCGCGACCGACGACACGCTCTTCACCGTCTTCTCCGCGACGAAGGCGATCACGTCCGCGGCGATCTGGCTGCTCCTGCAGGAGCGCAAGCTCCGCCTCGACGAACTGGTGGCCGACATCCTTCCCGGCTTCGGCGAGCACGGGAAGGATCGCGTGAGCGTGCTGCACCTGCTGCTGCACACGGCGGGATTTCCGTACGCGCCCCTCGGCCATCCCGAGTGGAGCACCCGCGAAGGCCGGCTGGCGCGCTACCGCCGCTGGCGCCTCTCGTGGGAGACGGGATCGCGCTACGAGTACCACCCCACTTCGGGGATGTGGGTGCTCTCCGACATCGTGACCGAGCGCAGCGGCCAGGACTTCACGGCCTTCGTGCGCGAGCGCATCGCGTTGCCGCTCGGTCTCGAGGACCTCTGGGTGGGGCTGCCGCGCGAGCACAACGCGCGCGTCGCCGACATCGTCCACGTCGGGGTCGAGCCGACGGACGCCGAGCTCGCGGCGATCGGCGCGAAGCGACCGCCGCAGACCGAGGTCAACGAAGTGACGCTCTCGCGCTTCAACGACCCGGAAGTGCGCGCGGTGGGTGTCCCGGGCGGAGGCGGGCTGATGACGGCGGCCGAGCTCGCGCTGCTGTACCAGGGCTTCCTGACCGGCCGCGCCGCCGACGGCAGCGTGATCTGGCAGCCCGAGATGCTCGCGCTCGCGCGCACGGTGCTTTCGGGCAGTCTGCGCGATCCGATCTCGGGCGCGCCCACGAATCGCGGTCTCGGGATCGTGATCGCGGGCGACGAGCAGCGCAATCTGCGCGGGTTCGGGCGCACGGGGAGCGAGCGCATGTTCGGCCACAACGGCGCCGGCGGGCAGCTCGCGTTCGCCGATCCCGAGAGCGGCCTCTCGCTCGGCTATGTGACGAGTGGCATGGACCGCCACTTCCTGCGCCTGGGACGCCGCGGCGTAGCGATCGCCAGCCGCGCCGCCGTCTGCGCCGCCTGAGCCGCCAAGCAAGCGCGTAGCGCGCGCAGCGAGGCGGCCGCCGCCGAGCGGAGGCCGCTTGGCGACAGCCATCGCGGCTCAGGCCTTGCTGCGCGCGTTACGCGCTCGCGGGGGTCACGGTTCCGGGTCGAGTCGGCGCTCGATCCGGCGCGTCTCGCCGGTCTGCGATGTCGCGACGAGCGCTAGCGTCGACGAGCCCTGCTTGCCGGTCGCCAGGCGCACGACGCCGAAGTAGTCGCCCCAGCGCTCGAGCGCGAGCGGCGTCTCGTCGAGCGTGGCGCTGACCGACGCGAACGGGCCGGCGCGATCGATGGCGACGAAGGCGATCCCGTCGCCCGACGGCAGCGGCTCCAGCAGCTCGAGCGCGGGCTCGCCGAGGTTCTTCCAGGCGTGCCAGAGCTTGCCGTCGCGCGCGTACAGCAGGCGATAGCCGCGCGCGTGCAACGAAGCGGGCAGCATCCAGCGCATGCCGGAGAGGGCGCCGGTGATCACGTGCGTGGTCGCGCCCTGCTGCACCAGACCCGTGCGGTGCACGTGTCCGGTCAGGGTGTATGCGACGCGGTGCTTCGCGAGTAGGCCCTCGTCGTCCGCGGGATCACCCGCCAACGACCACTGCGGCTCGTGCGCGAACGGCTCGTGGTTCAGCACGACCTGCACGCGATCCGCATGCGCGGCGAGGTCGGCGTCCGCCCACGCCCGCACGTCCGGCTCCATCTCCTTGTACGAGAAGCGCTTGGCGTCGAAGGTCCCGGGCTCGAAACGGTGCGTGTCGAGCGCCGCGAAGTGCAGGCCGCCGCGGTCGAAGCTGTAGTGCGTCGGCCCTAGGCGCGCGCGGAAGGTGCCCTTGCCGAAGCGCGCGTCGTTCGCGGCGAAGTCGTCGTTGTCGTTGCCGGCGATCTCGTTGTTGCCGATCGTGTCGTAGAAGGGCAGGCCGGTCGAACGCTCGAGCTCCGAATAGAAGTCGATCCAGCGCGCGATCGCTTCGGGGCTGGCGCGGTTGCCCTCGAGCACTAGATCGCCGGTGCTGATGACGAAGGTCGGCCGCAGCGCCGCGACCTCCGCGAACGCGGCGCGCGCGGCGTCCTCGACGCGTCCGAGCTCGCTCCCCGGGCGCAGGAACTCGTCCACGTAGGCGCGCAGCAGCGCGCGTCCCTCCAGACCGCTGACCGCGACGTACGGCGCGAGCGCGCCGCGCAGCGGGCCGTAGACTTCCTCGTTGGACTCCCAGACGTAGTTCATGAGCATGAGCCGCACTACCAGCCAGTCGGCGATCGGCTGCGGCAGCCACGAGCCGAACGGCGCCGAGAACTCCGGGAAGTCCGCGGCGTCGCGGTAGACGTGCGCGTCGGAGATCTGCACGAAGAGGAACGCGTCGGGGTCGGGCGCCGGGACGAGCGCGAAGTCTCCCCCCGCGGCGCGGTACCAGGGCGCGGCGTCGAAGCCGCGCGGACGTGTGACGAAGACGAAGTCGCCGCGCTCCGGCAGCGCGTAGCGCCCGGCCGCATCGGTGCGCACGACCTCGCGGCCGTTGGAGACGACCACGCCGCCGCGCGCCTCTCCGGCGTCGGCGACGCCGTTGCGATTGGCGTCGACGTACACCACACCGGCGAGATCCGCGCGCGCAGCCCCCGCTCCCAACGCGAGTCCCAGGGCGAGGGCTGTGGTGCGACGGGCGTGCAAGCGGCGCGGAAGCTAGCGCGTGCGCGCGTTCCTCGCGTCGTCCCCGTGCAATCTGCGCAGTGCGGCGGCCAACCCGAGGCCGAGCGCCACGAGTGCTGCCGACCCCGGCTCCGGCACCGCAGCGATCGCGTCGAGATCCACGCCCGCGTTGACCTGTGACGGATACGGGTCGTAGATCGGGTTGCCGAGCGAGTCGTTGGTGCCGCCGTCGCCAACGACATCGACGATGCGCACGAAGCGGATCGCGCCGAGATCGACCGCGCCGCCCGTGACCGGCGGCAGCCCGAGCAGGTCGGAGAGGTCGAACACGTCGAACGGATTCGCGCCGGCGAAGCCTGCAAGGAGCGCCGGGTCGATCAGCCCGAACGAGCCGACGGCGGCGGGCACCCCGGACGCCGTCGGGAAGCGCGCGAAGTCGGCGCCGTTGCTCGACACCTCGACGAAGCCGAGGTCCACGTAGTTGCCGCCGAACTCCGGCAGCACCAGCGGGTTCTCGTACACGCGCAGGTCGATCCCCGGCGCGTCGGCGATCGGCTCGCTGAAGGAGACGGTGATCGAGCCAGCGGCGCCGAGCGTGACCAGCACGCCATTGCTCGCGCCGAGCGCGGCGGTGGGGTCGTTGAGCGGCGGGAATGCGCCGCCGGCCGGATCCTCGTTGGGACCCTGGCTCCACGCGACGACGGCGTCGGCGAAACGAAAACCGACGGCGCGGGCGCCGAGCGGCGTGCAGACGACGAGCAGAGCGAGAGAGAGACGGACGGACCAGGACATCGGGACCGGCATGACGCGTGCCTCCGCGGGTGATGATCCGTTTCAGGTCTTCTGGCTTCCGGATCATCCGAGCGCCGCGCCTTCCCGGGTCTGGCCCAGTGGCGAATGTCGCGGCGATCGTCCCCGGTCACAGCGGCGCGACCGCGAGGGATTTGCACCCTCTTCCCTTGGACGGATCGGGTTCGAGTTGTTCCGGTAGAGATCGCACGCTCGCGCATCCGGCGTCAAGCGCGTTGACACCGACGAGCGACGGGTGGTACCCAGAGGACGCTCCGGTGCCCGCGACTCGCGGGGTAACAGGGAAGGCCGTGAGAATCGGCCGCGGTCCCGCCACTGTGAGGGAGGAGCTCCGCCCCAGAACACCACTCGGTCGCCGGACCGGGGAAGGTGGGGTGGAGCGATGGACTCCCGAGCCAGGAAACCTGCCGGGGCGAGGGGAATCTCGTGCTCCTCGTGGAGGGAGTCCTCATCGCAGCTCCGGCACGTCGTGGCGCGCTCGCCGCGCCGCTCCTGGTAGTACTCGTTCTCGCGGCGCCGCCGGCGCGCGCCGTCGAGTTCGACGAGTTTCCCGACGATCCGTCGGCTTGGACCAGCGTGATCGACGCCCGCGACTTCGACGAGCGCTTCTCGACGGTCGCGGATGCGCTCGAGCGCGCGCCCGGCGTCGACGTACGCCGCTTCGGTGGCCTCGGCGCGTACAGCACCGCGGGCGTGCGCGGCTCGAAGCCCGAGCAGGTGCTCGTGCTGCTCGACGGCGTGCGCCTCGACTCGGGCCCGCGCGGGGGTGTGGACCTCTCGACGATTCCGCTGCGCAGCGTCGAGAAGATCGAGATCGTGCGCGGCGGCGGCGCGGGTCGCTACGGCTCCGACGCCGTCGGCGGCATCATCAAGATCACCAGCCGCCGCCCCGACGACGAAGCCGCGCTCGACGCGTCCGGCACGAGCGGCGAGCTCGGCACGCTGGCCGCGGACGCGCTCCTTACCGGCGGCCGCGGTCGCGCCAGCGGCCTCGCCGGCTGGACGCGCCTCTCCGGCGACAACGACTTCCGCTTCGATCGCGACCTCTCGCGCGTGTCCGGCAGCGCCATCTTCGGAGAGCTCCCCGTCGAACGCTTTACCCGCCGCAACGCGCAGTTCGTGCAGGACACGGGTCTCGCCCGCGTCTTGCTCGACACGGGTGAGCAGTCGGACCTCGATCTCACGCTCGAGATGCACGACTCGGAGCGCGGCCAGCCCGGGAGCATCTTCCGCGCCGGCGTCGGTGCCAGCGACGAGCAGGTGAGCTGCCCGCACGCCGAGGAGAGCTTTCGGCGCATGCTGCTCGACGCGGATTGGGGACACGGCGACGTCGTCGGTGGAGCCCTCGCGCTCTCTGCGTACCATCGCGTCGAGCAAAGCGGGCTGCGCGATCCCGACGGCCTGTGCGACCTCGTCGTGCCGGGTGAGCGCGACGGCAGCGACCACGTGGAGGGCATCGCCGCGCAGACCGGAGGCTCGGCGAGCTGGGCGTCGAGCCTCCTCGCGTTCGGGCCGCTCGCGCTGCGCTCGCGCGCTGCGACGGAGCTGCGCCGCGATCACGTGCGCGGCGACGAGACGGACGACGCCGAGCGCTGGAACACGAACCTGTTCCTGCTCGAAGAGCTGCGCCTCTTCGGCGGCGCGCTCCGGCTCTTCCCGTCCGTGGGGCTCGACCTCGCGCACGCGAGCGCCGTGCAGACGCGGGTTCCCGGACTCGGCGACGTCGAGGAAGTCACGCCGAATGACGGCGCGGAGTGGGTGCCGAAGCTCGGCGTGATCGCGAGGCTCGTGCCGGGACTGCGCCTGCGCGCGAACTATGGGCGGGCGTTCCGCCGCCCGAGCTTCCGCGAGCTGTTCCTGCCCGACTTCGGCTACGTGCGCGGCAATCCGAACCTCGAGCCGGAGGATGGCACGATGTTCGACGTGGGGTTGGAGGTCCGCCCACCCGACGCGGGTCCGCTGCGCGACCTCGCCCTCGAAGCGGTCTGGTTCGAGACCGACCTCGACGAGGGGATCGAGTTCGTGCAGGTCAACGCCTTCACCGTCGCCCCCGAGAACGTCGGCAGCTCTCGCGCTCGCGGCGTGGAGCTCTCGGCGCGGCTGAATCTGCTGGAGCGCCTCGATCTCTCGGCGAGCTACACCTTCCAGGACACGGCGATCGACATCGAGGGCTCGTCCCTCGCGCCGCCGTTGCCGCACCGCCCGCGCAACCGCCTGCACGCGCGGGCCGGCCTGCGCGCAGGCGCGGGCTCGTTCTGGCTGGAGAGCCGCTACGAGGACGAGTTCACGCTCGAGCCCTCGGGCGCGCTTGCGATCGTCGATCCGGACTGGCAGCTCGATGTGGGGGTGGCGGTCGAGCTGAACCGGTTGCCCGGGCTCCACTGGTTGCCGGGCGGGCTCCAGATCTCGACGGAGTGGCTGAACATGACGGGCGCCGAGCGCATCGACTCGCTCGGGTTCCCGCTCCCGGAGCGCGTCTGGTACCTGCGGCTGCGTTCACGGACCAGCTTCGAGAGGAACGAGCCGTGATGCGCGTCGTCACCGCGCCGTTGGCGCTCGCGTTCGCGGTCGCGGGCGCGGCGCGTGCCGCGACGCTAGTGCAGGGTCCGGGCGACTCGCTCGTGCTCGGCTGCGCGTCGCCTCCGGGGATCGAGGCACACTCGACGGATCCGGATCTGGCGTTCGTCGCCTGCACGAGCGTCGTCAAGGGGGTGTTCGCGTTTCGCGTCGATCCGGCCGGGGCCCTCGCGCGCGAGCACGCGATCCCCGCGTATTTGCTGCCGGCGGATCTGAACGGCTCGCTGCCGAATCCGGGGTCGCTGCCCGTGATCGACGACGTCTGGATCGAGTCCGAAGCCTGGGGCTGGGTCACGACCACCACGCACGAGACCGTCGCGCCGTTCGATCCGCGCACCGGTCAGCCCCGCAACGTCCTGTTCGACGGGGTGACGCGCGTCTCCATTCCGACGGCGCAAACGATCAACGGGAGCTTCACACAGAGCAACGGGAACGCGATCGCGAGCTTCCCCACGAACCTCACGAGCGACGTGCTCCGCGTCGGGAACCGGCTGCTCGTCTCGACCTCGAACTTCGCGGGCTTCGGGTCGAACCCCGTGCTGAATCCCGGGACCGTGCTGCTCTTCGACGTCGACGACTCCAACCCGGCACAGCTCGTCGCGGCGCCGGCGACGCCGCCCTACCTGATCACCACGGATCCGAACCCGACGGCGCTCACGCCGCTCCCCGGCGGGCGCGTGGCGGTCACCAACACCGGGCGGCTCGTGCTCTCGAACCCGCCCGGCGCCGGCGGACCCGCGAGCGTGGACGTGATCGACGCTGCGTCCGGCGCGCTGGTGCTCTCGATCCCGCTCGGCAACGCCGCGCCCACGTTCAACCGGATGGCTCTCGATCCCACATCGTCGGTCGCGCTGTTCGGCTCCGCCGTGCTCCGCGGGCTCTACGCGATCGACCTGCGGGGGGCCGGCGCGCTCCCGCTGGCAAGCGGCAACGCTCAGCTCCAGCGGCCCTCCTGCACGGGCGCCGGTGCGCCGAGCGCCGGCGGCGTGCCGTGCGCATTCGAACGCGTGATCGCCAGCGCAGCGAACCCGATGTGGATCCCGCCCTGCGCGTCGTGCGGCGCCGCGCTCGACGGCTACGTGACCGAGGCGGCGTTCGGCGCCTCCGGCGACTTCGCCGTGGCGACCGAGTTCAACGATGGGCTCGCCGCATTGCTCGCGTTCGATCCGACGAACCTCGGCGCGCCGCATCGATTGCTGCCGTCGCGCTTCGGGGCGCCGGAGGCGTTCGCGGTGACGCTCCCGGCCGGCACGTTCGGAGCGGAGACCGGCCCGGGCCCGCTGCTTCTAGTGCCCTCCGCTTCAGGCGCGCTCGACGGGACCGACGTGCTCTGGCTGACGAACGTGCCCGCGGGAACGATCGGACGGGCCAGCGCGAGCGGCGCGCTGCCGGCTGCCACGGGCGACGCTGACATGGACGGCGTGACGGACGCGCTCGACGACTGCCCGCTCGTCGCGAACGCTTCCCAGACGGACGCCGATGGCGACGGGACCGGCGATCTCTGCCAGTGCGGCGACGCGGGTGGTGACGGAGTGGTGAAGATCGACGACGCGTCCCGCGTGACGCGACTCGCCGCCGGCTTCGGTCCGGCGCTGCCCGCGCCTGCGAAGTGCAACGCTACGGGCTTGCCCGGGGGCGGCGCCGGTAGCTGCGACGCAGCCGACGCCGCGGCGATCCGCGCGGCGCTCGCGTCCAGCGCGGCTGCGCTCCCGCCGCTGTGTGGTCCCGCAACGCCGCCTTGACAGCCCGTCGGCGCACCCGGAACCTGCCGCGCCGTGTTCTACGGCTGGCGCATCGTCGCGGTCGCGTTCGTCGCGCACTTCGTGTCGGTCGGCTTCGTCTTCTACTCGTACGGCGTGTTCTTCAAGGCGCTTGCCGCGGAGTTCGGCGGGTCGCGGCTCGGCGTCTCGCTCGGGCTCGCGCTGATGAACGTGGCGGGCGCGGTGGTGTCGCCGCTCCTCGGGCGCGTGCTCGACCACGGCTCGATCCGCCACGTGATGGCGCTCGGATCGCTCCTGCTCGCGACCGGCTTCGTGCTGTTCTCGCAGATCACCGCGCTCTGGCAGTTCTACGCGCTGCTCGCCACCTTCTTCGCGCTCGGCTCGCCGATGCTCGGCGGGCTCGCGGGATCCACGCTCGTCTCGAACTGGTTCGTCGAGCGGCGCGGCACGGCCCTTGGGATCGCAGCCACTGGGATCTCGTTCTCCGGTCTGGTGATGGCGCCCGCGGCGACCGCCTTGATCGCGGGGATCGGCTGGCGCCCGAGTCTGCTGCTCTACGCGGCGCTCACGCTCTTGCTGCTGCCGCTCGTCTGGTGGCTCGTGGTGAATCGGCCGGAGGATCTCGGCCTGGCGCCCGACGGCTTCGCGCTGCCCCACCTGGTCACCGGGCGTGCCGACGAGCCGATGCTGCCGCTTGCGCCCGGCGATCAGCTCACCGATCACGCCAAGCGCTTCGAGTGGTCGGCGCGCGGCGTGTTCGCCGACCCGAACTTCTGGGTGATGGCGCTCGCAGTCGCGCTCAACTTCTGCGCCAACGGCGCCATGCTCACGCACGTGATCCCGCACGCGACCGACATCGGCTACGA
Organism: uncultured Myxococcales bacterium; assembly: GCA_964454165.1. GTDB lineage: Bacteria > Myxococcota_A > UBA9160 > SZUA-336 > SZUA-336 > CAYVQJ01. The sequence continues at coordinate 33,794 of CAYVQJ010000036.1, forward strand.
CCCGCTCTCGGCGTCTTACGTGCTCTCCACCATGGCGGGCTGCGGTGTGATCGGCAAGGTCGGCTTCGGCTGGCTCGCGGATCAGATGTCCAAGCGCGCGGCGTTCTGGCTGGCGAGCGGGCTGCAGGCGATCGGCACCGCGGGCGTGCTCGTCGCGACGAGCTATTCAGCGCTGATCGCCGCCGCTGCGGTCTTCGGCGTCGGCATGGGTGGGCTCGTCCCGCTATGGGGCGCGCTCCTCGGCGCGGCGTTCGGGCGAGCGTCGTTCGGCCGCGTGATGGGCTTGATGAGCCCGGTGATGGTCCCGATCCAGAGCGCGGGCATTCCGTTCGCGGGGCTCGTGTTCGACCGGAACGGCAGCTACGAGTTCGCGTTCGCGGTGTTCGTCGGGCTGTACCTGGCGTCGATCGCCGTGCTCGGGTTCCTGCGCCTGCCCGAGAATGAGCCGGTGTAGGATGCGTGCGTGGCGAGCATCTTCACGCGCATCCTTCGGGGTGAGCTTCCCGGGCGCTTCGTCTGGAGCGATCCGCGCTGTGTCGGGATGCTGACGCTCGGACCGATCACGCGCGGGCACACGCTCGTCGTGCCGCGCGACGAGATCGATCACTGGATCGACGTTCCAGAGGATCTCGCTGCGCACTTGATGCGCGTCGCGCACGCGATCGGGAAGGGCGTCCGCGCGGCGTTCGGCGCGCCGCGCGTGGGGCTCGTGATCGCGGGCTTCGAGGTGCCGCACACGCACCTGCACGTGATCGGCGCGACGAGCATGCGCGACCTCCACTTCGCCAACGCCGAGCGCAACCCGGACGCGGCCTCGCTCGACTCGGCCGCGGTCGAGCTGCGCGCCGCGCTGCGCCGACTTGGCTACGCGCAGGTCTCCGAGAGCGCCTGAGCGCGCGGGTCCGCGGCGCCAGCTCGCGGGACCCGCAGAGCTCGAGGCCGCCCTGCGCGACGGCGCGCCGGTGCGCGTGGTGCTGGTGCGCGAAGGCGTCGAGAGCGACGCCGTCGAGCGGGCGCGCGCAGCCGGCGCGATCGTGCGCAGCGTCTCCGCGCGCGTGATGCAGCGGCTCTCGCACGCGCAACCGGCGGCGGACGTGCTGGCGCAGGTCGGCGATCCGCCCGCGGCGACGCTCGACGAGCTCTGCGCGCGCGACGGCGCGGCGTGGCTGCTCGTTGGCGTGGCCTATCCCGGCAATGCGGGCTTCGCGATCCGCACCGCCGAGGTCTCGGGCGCCGACGGCATCGCGATCGACTGCGACTTCACGCGGGTCGAGCGGCGCGAAGCGCTGCGCATGTCGATGCGCGCGGACTGGTTCATGCCGGTGCTCTGGGACTCCGCCACGACCGTCGTGGAACGCGCGCGCGCCTCCGGCCGGCGCGTGATCGCGATCGAGGACGTCGGCGCGCACGCGCCGTGGCAGGCCGACCTGCGCGGCCGCGTGCTGCTCGCGATCGGCGGCGAGGATCCGGGAATCCCCGCGGACCTGCTCGCGCAGTGCGACGACGTGCTGCGCATCCCGATGGGCGGCTTCATCCGCTCCTACAACCTGCAGGCCGCCCTGGCGATGGTCGCGGGCGAGCGGCTTCGTCAGCTCGGGGGACGGTGATAGGCTCGAGTCTCGGAGGTGCCGCCATGAGCTTCCAGATTCCCGAGAGCGTGCGCGAGATCCGCGAGCGCGTGCGCCGCTTCGTCGAAGAGAAGTGCTACCCGGCCGAGCCGGCCGTCGAGGATCGCGCCGACGAGGCAGGCCGCGCCGTCCTGCGTGGGCTGATGCAGGAGGCGAAGGAAGAGGGGCTCTGGGCGCTCGGTCACCCCAAGGAGATAGGAGGGCAGGGGCTGCCGTTCCTCGACTACGTGTACGTGAACGAGGTCGTCGGGCGCTCGCAGCTCGCGATGGTCGCGCTCGGCACGCACTCGCTGCAGGACTCGATCATGCTGCAGCTCTACGCGTCGCCGATCTGGCGCGACCGGTACCTCAAGCCGCTCGTCGCCGGCGAGATCTTCCCGAGCTTCGGCATGACGGAGCCTGACGTCGCGAGCTCCGATCCCACGCAGCTTCGGACGAGCGCCCGGCTCGAGAACGGCGAGTGGGTGATCAACGGCCGCAAGTGGTTCACGAGCGGCGCCGATCGCGCGGCCTACACCACGGTGATGCTGCGCACCGAGCCCGACGTGCCCGACCACGACGCGTTCAGCATGATCATCGTGCCGACGAACACGCCCGGCTACAACATCGTGCGCGACGTGCGCGTGATGGGTCACTACGGCGGTCACTGCGAGGTCGCCTACGAGAACGTGCGCGTGCCCTACGAGAACCTGCTCGGGCCGCGCGGCGCAGGCTTCAAGATCGCGCAGAAGCGGCTCGGGCCGGGGCGCATCTTCCACTGCATGCGCTGGCTCGGCCAGGCGCAGCGCGCGTTCGACCTGCTCTGCGAGCGAGCGAACTCGCGCGTGGCGTTCGGCGGGCCGCTCGCCGACAAGCAGCTGATCCAGAAGTTCGTGTTCGACAGCGCGGCCGAGATCCAGGCCAGCCGCATGCTCACGCTGCACGCAGCACACAGGATCGACCAGGGCGACGAGGCTCGCGTGGAGATCGCGCTGATCAAAGTCGTCGGCGCCGAGATGCTGCACAACGTGATCGACCGCGCGATCCAGGTGTTCGGCGCCAAGGGCGTGACCGAGGACACTCCGCTCGAGCGCATGTACCGCAACGCCCGCTTCGCGCGCATCTACGACGGCCCCGACGAGGTGCACATCACCACGACCGCGCGCCGCATCCTGTCGAGCTACCGCCGCGGCGACGGCTGGGACTTCGGCACGCGCTAGGGCCGAGACCTCGCCGCTCGCCATCGTTGCGACGGTCCCGGTGCCGCAGATACGCGCTTCCCTTCCGGTGTTAGCGCTCTCTCTCGAGCATCGGGACCACAAGTGTGGGCTCGGGTCCGTCACTCTGGCGCTGGAACACGAACATCGCCTGGTACTCGACGGGGAACCGGGCGCGGTGGTAGCCATCGGCCTGGAGCTCGAGCTCGTACACGGAGTCGGGCTCGAAGGAGACGCTGCACGGCGTCTCGCAGCGCCGCGGAGTCGGCGGGCCTTCCGCACCATCGATGCGCCGGTACTCGAGCTGCGCCGACGGCGGGCCCGAGGCTCGGATCTGCACCGAGATCGGCTTCGCGCACGCGACTGAAACGGCGCTGACGACGACGATCACTGCACACCTCGAGATCCTCACGGACACTTGTCCTCCGGCTCGAGAACCACGTCCAGCGGTACGATCCCACAGCAGCCGCCGGTCGAGTTGTCCACCGCCACGGCTACCGCTCCGATCACCTGGATGAAGGGGATCGCGAGCAGAACAGCCTCGGCCATCAGGCCGGGAGTCACGTCGCCCGTGGTCAGCTGGTATGCGGGGCAGTAGCCCTCACGCGACGCGACCGAGAGATACGGAACCCCGTGCTTCGTGCGGCGCGTGCGGATCGCGCCGTCATTCGCCGCTGTCGGCCCGACGACCTTCTCGCCGCTGAGCCGATAGAACTCGATCCGTGCGTCGGGCGGAGTAGCGGTAACGCGCACGTCCTGATGGACACCCGAGAAGAGGGTTCCGCACCCGGCGTTCGCCAGCACGAGAAGGACGGCGAGGAGCGATCGGATCACTTCATTCCTCCATTTTCGCCGAGGCGTTCGGTACGAGTTCCACCTCGATCTCGGTGGGCACGAGACGAACGTACGCGCCCGTGAGCCAGTCGACGAGGATGCCGGGAACTCCGCCGAGGAGGATGTTCCCGTAGAGCCACGGATTCCCCTTCGCAGCGATGTACGCGCGCTGGGATTCGTAGCCTTCGAGCGCGAAGGTCAAGAGGTACGGACCCTGGCTACAGGAGAGCTCGACAGTGGTCGGCGTCGTGAATGAGAGCGCGCCGGGCCGCACGGTCACGCTCGCGCCGCTCGGCTTCGAGCTGAGTCTCACCTCGTCCGAGGTCCCCGAAACGATCGTCGCGCAGCCGAGCCCGAGGGCGACGGCGAGGCTCAGGCTCGCTCGCTGGAAACGATCAGGCATCGTCGCAGCCGGCCGCGCCGTTTCGAACCACCCACATCTTCTCAAGCCAGGAGAGGCGCGCGATGCGCAGCTGATCGATGACGAACCCCGCATGCGGGTTCGAGTGTAGCCCGAGCCCGCGCCGCGGAGAGTCGCGGGAGCGACGGCTGGGACTTCGGGACGCGCTGAGTCGCGACCCCACCGTTTGGGTCGGGCCGTCTCCCCCTGCAGAGCAGCGACAGTAGTATGGGGGCTGCCGAAGGTCGGCGATGGACTGCGCGAGCTGCGGGAGGACGGCGAAGGCGGGCGCCCGCTTCTGCGGGGGCTGTGGCGCCTCCCTCGCGCCGCGCTGCCCGGCGTGCGGCGCCGAGAGCGAGGCCGACACGCGCTTTTGCGAGGCGTGCGGCGCGTCTCTGGCCGCAGGCGCAGCCACCGCGATGGCCAGCGTCACCCGCAAGGTCGTCACGATCGTCTTCGCCGACCTGATCGGATCCACCGCTCTCCAGGAGCGCCTCGACCCGGAGTCGGTGAGTCGCATCATGGAGGGCTACCACGCCGCAGTGCGCGCACCGATCGAGGCGCACGGCGGCACGCTGGTGCAGCTGCTCGGGGACGGCGTCGGCGCGCGCGGCCGCCCATATGCTGACGACGTCGGTCGACCCTGATCCCGCGGCTTTGTTTGCGCCGGGCTTCGAGTCCGTCGACCGCCGTCTGGTCGGCTACGGGTCTGCGGGAGCCGAGGGGGTTCGCCGCGGACAGGCCGCGTGGCGCGAGCTCGCGGACGGGCTCCACTTTCGCATCGACGACGTGCTCGGGCTCAGCGTCGATGCCGTTCTCCGGCGCACCACGGCCCTCGGCACGTTGCGCGCGAGCGGTGGCGCGTTCGAGCGCAGCGTCTTCGCGCTGACGGTCTTCGGCGCCGACGGCAGAGTGACGCGAAACGAGACGTTCGACGTCGGCCGGGAAGCCGATGCGCTCGCGCGCTTCGACGAGCTGACCGCTCGCGCGTCGGCTCCCGCCGTCCGCCGCCGCGTGCGGCCGAACGCCGCGATCGCGAACGTGCGCGCTGTCGAAGCTGCCGTCGCCGCACGAAACGCTGACGCGTTGGACCCCCTGGTCGGCGACAACGCGGCGTCGTTGGATCATTCGACCGGCGCGGAGCTCGACCGACCCCAAGTGCTGCGCTCCTGGCGCTCGTTCCTCAGCGAAAGGGATTTCACGCTGGCGTTCGAACCTCTGGCGACGCTCGGCGACGGGCTGCTGTTGTGCCTCCAGTCCACGTCGGTAAGTGGTGTCGCGCGCGGGAGCTTCGATGTCGGCCCCTACGAGAGACAGGCGATTGCTCTGGTCGAAGTCGACGCGGAAGGGCGTCGCCGGCGGACCGAGTACTTCGCCCCTCGCAGCCTCGGCGATGCCGTCGCCTGCCTCTACGAGCGCTACGCCGAGCTCTTCCCCGACGGCCCCGAGCGCACTCGCGCCGCGGCGACCGCGCGCTCGGTCGCGGCGCTACTGGGAGCGCCCGACCGCTGGCCGTTCGCGCCGGACGCCGAGGCCACGGACCACCGCACCGTTGGGTTCGGGTCCCTGCGCGGAGCCGATGCGGTGGTGAGTGCCATCCGCGCCCTGGTGGAGCAGACGGATGACTGGACCTTCCGCATCGACGACGTCCTCGGCCTGAAATCCGATGCGCTCCTCGTGCGCTGGACCACCTCGGGCACCATCCGCGCCAGCGGCGGCTCCTTCGAGCGCCTCGGCCACATGCTCTGGGTCTTCGGGGCCGACGGCCTCGTCGTGCGCTGGGAGCAGTTCGACATCGAGCAGGACGCCGAGGCGCTCGCGCGCTTCGACGAGCTCACGACCGGTTCGCCTTCAGAGCGCCCCGTGCGCCGCCCCGTGCAGGCGAACTCCGCGACCGCGCACGCGGTGCGCCTCGACGCTGCGATCGCCGCGAGGGATGCCGATTCGGTCGCCAGACTGTTCACGGACCAGATGGAAGCCGTCGACCACATCATGCACACGACGTGGGACCGGCAGAACGTGGTCTCCTCGTGGCGCTCGCTCGCGCTCGCCGAAGGCCCGGCGTGCCGGCACGAGCGGCTCGCGACCCTCGGAGACTCGCTGGCGCTGTGTCGCGTGATGCTGTGCGCGAGCAGGCTCGTTCGCGGGAGCTTCGACGTGGGAGGCTACGAGAAGACGGAGATCCACCTGATCGAGGCCGACGCGCAGGGCCGGCGCGGCTGGACCGAAGTCTTCGCCCTCGACCGACTGGGCGACGCCGTCGTCCGGTTGTACGAGCGCTACGCCGAGCTCCTCCCAGACGGCCCCGACCGTACCCGCGCCGCGGCGACGGCGCGCTCGGTCGCGAGCTGGGCGGGCTCGATTGATCTCGATCGCTACACCCGGGCGTTCGCACCTGCCATCGAGGCCGTCGACCACCGGACCCTGGGGACCTGGTCCGCGCGCGGGGCGGAAGCGCTGCTGGAGCACTTCCGCTCCTCCCTGGAGCTCACCGACGACGCGGCCACCCGCGACGACGAAGTCCTCTGTCTGCGGTCGGATGCGTTCCTCTTGCGCCGAACTCACTTCGGCACTGCCCGCGCCAGCGGCGGCGCCTATGAGAGGCCGTTCATCGCGCTCCAGATCTTCGGAGCCGATGGCCTTACGACGCGGCTCGAGTGGTTCGACGTTGACCGCGACGCCGAGGCGCTCGCACGCTTCGACGAGCTGATGGCCGAGCCGCCGGCGGAGCGCTTCGCGAACGCGGCGTGGCGGGCACTGGAGGAGTTGGACCACGCGATGGAGCGGCGCGACTGGGATGCGCCCGCCGCATGCTATGCGCCGGGGTCCGTGCTCGACGATCGGCGATCGATGGTGCGTACCCGAGTGGAGGGCGAGGCGCACCTGGCGCACCTCAGGTTCCTCTTCGACGCCTACCAGGGAAGGTCGAGCCAACTCCTTGCGACGCGTGGCGACCGGCTTGTGCTCCACCGCCAGTTGATCTCGAGCGCGGCCCGCCACGGGGGTCTTGCCGAGTTCGAGATGCTCGACGTGGTCGAGGTGGATGCAAGCGGCCGCCGCGTGGCCGTCGTGGCGTTCGACCCCGACGACCTCGACGCCGCGTATGCCGAGCTCGACGAGCGCTATGTGGCCGGTGAGGCTGCTCCGTTCGTGGCAGTCCTTGCCGGAGCGCGCGCGTTCGCCGCAGCCGTCGCGGCACGCGATTGGGACTCCCTGGCGACGGTGCTGGCTTCCGACATCGTCGTGTACGACCACCGCCCGCTTGGCTGGGAGACGCTGCATGGCCCCGCCTTGCTCGTGGGTACGTGGAAGGCGTTGGTAGAGCTGGCACCGGACGTGCGGCTTCGGATCGACCATGTCATGGCATCGCGAAGCGGCTCGCTCGCTGCCTTCATGCTGTTGGGCACTCACGAGGGTGGCGCGTTCGAGGATTACAGAGTCGTCGTCCACGAGTACGACGGGACCGGGCAGATCCGCCAGCACGACATCTACCGCATCGAGCAGCTCGACCTTGCGCGTGCACGTTTCGAGGCGCTCACCGCCAGCGCGCCGCGCTGAGCCCCGGCGCCACTCGACCGTTTGACAGCGACTCCGCGGCCCGGGACTCTCCCGCGCATGTCGGAAGCCGGAGCGGAGCTGGTCGGCGCCATTCGCGCAGCCCTCGAGGCGAGGCCGGAGGTGCTGGACGCATATCTGTTCGGATCCTTTGCGCGGGGCGAGGCGCAGCCGCATAGCGACGTCGACGTAGCCGTGTACGTGGACCCCTCGGCTGGCGATCGCAGCGGACTGGGGCTCGCGGCCGAGATTGGCGCGGATCTGATGGCGGCGCTGCGTTCGAATCGCGTCGACGTCGTCGTGCTCAACTCCGCGCCGCCTCTGCTCTATCACCGAGTCCTGCGCGATGGAGTACGGCTCGTGTCGCGGGACCTCCGGGCGACGACGGTGCGCGAGGGGCGGGCGCTGTCGCGCTACTGCGACTACGTGCCGCAGCTCGCCAAGATCCGCAGCGCGCGGGAGGCGCGGCTGGCGCGAGGAGACTTCGGACGTTGAGCCCCGGCCGACCTGACGCGGAGACGGTTCGCCGCCACCTCGTCGCGCTCGACTCGGCGGTGCGCCGACTGCGTCGGCACGCTTCCAAGTCCGAAGACGCGCTGCGCGACGACCCCGATTCGCTCTGGGCGGTGGAGCGTGGCCTGCAGCTGTGCGCGCAGAACGCACTCGACATCGCGACGCACCTGGCTGCCAGCGCAGGACGCGACGCGCCAGACTACGCTTCGGCGATCGACCAGCTCGGCGCGCTCGACATCCTGCCGCGCGCGTTCGCCGCGCGCTTCCGGGCGATCGCCGGCTTCCGCAACGTGCTCGTTCACGGCTACCTCGAGGTCGACCTGAGCCTGCTCCACCGGGTTCTGCGCGAGCGCCTCGACGACTTTGTCGAGTTCGCGGCGCACGTCGAGCGCTTCCTGGCGGAAACGCCGCGAAAGGCCTGAAGCGTCGCCGCTTCGGCTAGCGCGGTCGTCTCAGAGCTCTTCCCGCAGCCTCGGCTCCGCGAACTGGTGCGGGTACTTTCCAGTCTTGTCCGAGTAGAACGCGCGGATCTGATCCATGTCCCGGCCGATGTCCGCGCTCGCGCGCAGCGACGGGCCGAAGCCGCCGCGCCGGCGCGCGTAGTCGAGGTATCCGAGCACGATCGGAACGTCCGCGCTGCGCGCGATGTGGTAGAAGCCCGACTTCCAGTGCTCGACCGCGCCGCGCGTGCCCTCGGCGGGAACGACGAGCGCGAGATCCTGCGACGCCGCGAACCGCTCCGCGGCCTGCGCGACCAGATTCTCGCGCTTGTGGCGCACGACCGGGATGCCGCCGAGCCAGCGCATGAGCCAGCCAAACGGCGGACGGAAGATGGCGTCCTTGCCCATCCACGAGACGCGCACGTCGAAGACCTCCGACAGCGCGAGCAGATACGCCAGGTCCCAGTTCGAGGTGTGCGGCGCCGCGATCAGCACGAAGCGACGATCCCGCGGCCGCTCGCCTTCCGGCTTCCAGCCCGTCATCCCGAGGAACGCGCGCGCGATGAGCTTCCGCAAGTCGACTCCTCGTGAGAAGCCTAGCGCGTGCGCCCGCGGCACCGGCTACTCCGCGGCGAGCGACGCGTCGCTCAGCAGCACCGCGCCGGGCTGGACCACGCGGATGCGTCCGCCGCGCTCGATGATCAGCATGCGGCCGTCGGGAGTGAACGCGAGGCCGGTCGGCTCGGAGAGCCCGCCGAGCAGCACCTCGTTCTGGAAGCCCGCAGGCGCCGCGAAGGTCGCTACGCGAGCGCGCTGAGCTCGCGGGCGAGGGCCTCGGGGGCCGAGAAGAACGGGGAGTGGCTCGTGTCGAGCGAGACCACCTTCGCGCAGGGCAGGTCGCTGTGTTGCTCGCGCTGGAGCGAGATCGGCATCGCCTGATCGCGCAGGCACTCGACGTACACCCGCGGGATCCGCATGCAGCGCGCATCCGTGAGCTGGAGCAGCGCGTTGAATGGCTCGAGCGACTGCGGCACCAGCCGCGCCCGTGCGAACGCCACGTCCTCGACCGAGCAGTCGTGATAGAAGGACGGGACGATCCCGGCGTCGTCGATGAGGATGTGGCCGTGCGCGGGCTCGGGTCGCAGGTGGTTGGCGAGCTCGCCGCGCTCGCCCGCCATGGCGCGCGCGAACAGCGAAGCGCCGCTCCGCAGCAGGAAGGCCGCCAGATACACCAGGGTGCGTACGGCGTCGGGGCACTGCTCCGCGGCCTGCGAGATCACGGCGCCGCCCATGCTGTGCCCGACCAGGATCACGGGCTCGCGCTGGGCGCCGGCGACCCCGCACACGCGATCGGCGTACGCGCGCAGCGTGACCTGTGCTACGGGCGTGCGGTCGTCGCCGTGACCGGGAAGATCCGGCGCCAGCGCGCGATGCCCCGCGCGCTCGAGCAGCGGTACGACCTTGCTCCAGCACCACCCGCCGTGCCAGGCCCCGTGGACCAGAACGAAGGTCGCCACGCCCCTACCGCCGTGACAGCGCGGCGCCGAGTCGATCTTCGAGATCGTCGACCTGCTCGGCGAGCGCGCCGGGCAGGTGGTCGCCGAAGCGCGCGTACCAGTCGCGGATCAGCGGGATCTCCTTGAGCCAGCCCTCGTTATCCACACCGGTCAGCGTCGAGAGCGCCGCGGGATCGAGCGAGAGTCCGCAGAGGTCGAGCGCGCCCGGTGCGGGCAGTCGCCCGATCGGCGTCTCGACAGCCTGCGCGGTGCCTTCGCAGCGCTCGAAGATCCAGCGCAGCACGCGGCTGTTCTCGCCGAAGCCGGGCCACAGGAACTTGCCGTCGTCGCCCTTCCGGAACCAGTTCACCTGGTAGAGCTTCGGCAGCTGCGCGCCGGCGCGCGCGCCGATCCGGAGCCAGTGCGCCCAGTAGTCGGCCATGTGGTAGCCGCAGAAGGGGAGCATGGCCATCGGGTCGCGGCGCAGCTCGCCGATGTTGCCGACCGCGGCGGCGGTCTTCTCGCTCGCGATGATCGAGCCGAGGAAGGTGCCGTGCGTCCAATCGCGCGCCTCGTTCACCAGCGGCACGACGCTGGCGCGCCGGCCGCCGAACAGGATCGCGCTGATCGGCACGCCCTTCGGGTCCTCCCACTCGGGCGCGATGATCGGGCACTGTCGCGCGGGCGCCGTGAAGCGCGCGTTCGGATGCGCTCCCGGACCCTTCGCGGGGTCGTACGGCCGACCCTGCCAGTCGATCATCCCGGCCGGAGCACGGGGCGTCATCTCCTCCCACCACACGTCGCCGTTCGCGGTCTTCGCGCAGTTGGTGAAGATGCAGTCGTGTGACAGCGTGCGCATGGCGTTGGGGTTGGAGCTCGTGTTGGTGCCGGGCGCCACGCCGAAGAAGCCGGCCTCGGGGTTGATCGCGTACAGCCGCCCGTCTTCGCCGAACTTCATCCAGGCGATGTCGTCGCCGATCGTCTCGACCTTCCAGCCGGGCAGCGTCGGGTTCATCATCGCCATGTTGGTCTTGCCGCACGCGCTCGGGAACGCGGCCGTCATGTAGCGCGCGCGGCCGTCGGGGGCGGTCAGCTTCAGGATCAGCATGTGCTCGGCCAGCCAGCCCTCGTCGCGCGCCATCGCCGACGCGATGCGCAGCGCGAGACACTTCTTGCCGAGGAGAGCGTTGCCGCCGTAGCCCGAGCCGTAGGACCAGATCTCGCGCGTGTCGGGGAAGTGCACGATGTACTTGTTTTCGGAGTCACACGGCCACGGCACGTCGCGCTCGCCGGGGGCGAGCGGGCGGCCTACGGAATGCAGGCAAGGCACGAAGTCGCCGTCGCCGAGCACCTCGAGCACCCTGGCGCCCATGCGCGTCATGATGCGCATGCTCGCGACCACGTACGGCGAGTCGCTGAGCTGCACTCCGATCTGTGCGATGTGCGAGCCGAGGGGACCCATGCTGAACGGGATCACGTAGAGCGTGCGGCCGCGCATCGAGCCCGCGAATAGCTTGCGCAGCGTGACGCGCATCTCGGCCGGTGGACGGTAGTTGTTGGTGGGGCCGGGATCGCCGTTCTCGGGACAAATGAAGGTACGGTCTTCGACGCGCGCCGTGTCCGCCGGGTCGGACAGCACCAGATAGCTGTTAGGGCGCAGCGTCTCGTCGAGCTTCTGGGCCGTGCCCGCGGCCAGCATCAGGCGGAACATCTCGTCGTACTCGGCCTGCGAGCCATCGCACCACTGCACGCGCTCGGGCTGGCACAGGCGCGCCACCTCGTCGACCCAGGCTGCGAGCTTCCGATTTCCCGTCATGCTGCTCCCCTTCGCGCCCCTGCGAAAGCCCCGCTGCCGACGCAAGACCCATGCCGCGAGCGTGGAAGGCGGCACGCCGGCTTGGCGGCCTGCGGCGCACTCGGGGCTCCACTTTCGAGCGGATCGGCAACGCGACCTGCCGGCTTGCTGCCGGGCGGTCTCGCGCTGCGCTTGGCGTACGGGTCGGCGTCTGTCGATTCGGCAGTCGGCATGGAGAGCGAGGCCAGCATACCCCGATCCGCCCTCGCGTTGCACGTCTGCTGCCGCGCGCCTGCGCAAGCCTCAGATCGTCGTGGACAGGCCTCCATCGACGGGCAGCAGGGCGCCGGTGATCCACGCGCTGGCGCGCGAGGCCAGGAAGATCGCGGCGCCGGCCACGTCCTCCGGCTCGCCGATGCGCCCGCGCGGAACCGAGCGCACGATCGCGTCGCGGAAGCGCTCGAGCGTCGCGGCCATCATCTGGCTCTCGAACGGACCCGGCGCAAGCGCGTTCACGTTGACGTGATCGGGCGCGAGTCGCCGGGCGAGCACGCGTGTCAGATGGTGCAGCGCGGCCTTGCTCGCCGAGTAGGCGTAGGTCTCGAGCGCGGGCACGGGCAGGCCGGCGATCGAGCCGATCATGATCACGCGCGCGGGATCCAAGGCACTCGCGCCGCGCCGCAGCAGCGGAACCAGCTCGCGCGTCAGGAAAAAGATCGACTTCAGATTGAGATCCATCACCTTGTCCCAGCCGGACTCGGGGAACTCGGCGAGCGGCGCGCCCCAGTTCGCGCCAGCGTTGTTCACCAGCACGTGCAGCGCGGGCTCGCGCGCCGAGATCTCTCGCACCAGGCGCGCGACCTCGTCCATGCGCGCGAGATCCGCCGGCAGCGCGATGCAGCTACCCGAGCGCCCGAGCTCCCTGGCGACCTGCTCGCACACGTCGGCCTTGCGCGACGACACGTAGGTCCGGACGCCGTTCTCGACGTAGCCGCGCGCGATCATGAGCCCGATCCCGCGCGAGCCGCCCGTCACCAGCGCTACCTTGCCTTCGAGCGAGAACAGGTTCCGCACGCTTCCTCCCGCGCGAGTGCGCGCGGCACAATACCACCGAGGAGAGCTGATCATCGCGCGCCGCCGGGGTTTGGACTGACCGCGCTCTCGAGCGTCGAGGCGATCGCGACCGCGTTCGGGTTGGCCTGCGTCGCGCTCTCGGTGCGGCAGAGCCCGTGGACCTGGCCTGCGGGTCTGGTGATGGTGAGCCTGTATCTATGGATCTTTCTCGAGGTCAGGCTCTACTCGGGCGCCGCGCTGCAGGCGGTCTACGTGGTGCTGAACGCGTACGGGTGGTGGGCGTGGCTGCGGGGAGGCGAGGGCGGCGGCGCGCTAGCCGTGTCGTCGCTGCCGCTGCGCAGCGCTTGCGCATGGCTTGGGGCCGCGCTCGCCGCCGGGGGCGCGCTCGGCGTCGCGATGGACCGGCTGACCGACGCCGATCTGCCATATCTCGACGCCGCGGTCACGGGTCTCTCGCTCGCGGCGCAGTGGCTCATGGCGCGCAAGCACCCGGAGAACTGGCTGTTCTGGATCGCGGTCAACGTGCTCTCGGTCGGCATGTACGCGGCAAAGGCGCTCTGGCTCTCGAGCGGCCTGTACGCCGTGTTCCTCGGAATGGCGGTCGCCGGCTGGTTCGCGTGGCGGCGCTCTTTGCCGTCCGCCGGCCGGAGCTAGGCGGCGAGCGCGCGCGAGATCCAGGTCCGAAACATCTCGATCGGCTGGGCGCCGGTGATCACGGCGTCGACGCCCTCCATGCGGAAAGCGGGGACGCCGCCGGCGCCGAGCTCGACGGCTTCGTTGTGCTCGTCGATCACCTGTCGCAGCAGGCCGGGATCGTCGGCCGCGGCGAGCGCTTCGGCAGGCAGCTCCGCCTCCGCCCAGATCGCGCGCAGGTTCTCGGGCGTGGTGATGTCGCGGCTGTCCTGGAAGTAGGCGCGCAGCAGGCACTCGTGCACGCGCTCGAAGGCGGCGCCGCCGAAGCGCGCGGCGGCCTTCGCCAGCAGGTGCGGTGGAATGCTGTGCGAGGGCGGGCCCTCGTCGCTGGCCCAGACGTTGAACGTTCCCGCGTCCGGCTGGGCCGCCGCGCGCTGCCACCCTTCGGTGTAGGCGCGAAACTTCTCGAGCGAGCGGCCGGGCTCGGGCCGCGGCCGCAGCAGGAAGCTCTTCCAGCGGATCTCGAGCCGGTCGCCGAACTCCTGCTCGAGCAGACGCAGCCGCACGGCCGCGTTGTAGCACCAGGGTCAGAGGTAGTCGGAGTACGCGTAGAGCACGACGCGGTTCACGCCGCCGGGCCCCCCACGATCACGTGCTCGCGCCCGAAGAAGAGCGGGGAGCGCGCCAGGTCGATGAAGCGGCGCTCGTCCTCGAGCAGCTCGCTCCCGGCGCGCATGCCCTCGGGCGACGCGGTCGCCGCCGCCAGCTCCTCGAGCGAATCCCACCACAGCTCCGCGATCCCGTCGTAGGCGTCGGGTCCGCCGCGGCTCGCGCGCAGGCCGTCGCTCGCCGCGGTGACCTCGGTGTGGCACTGCAGATAGCGGCGGATGCGCAGCGCCTGCGCGTGCTTCGCGACCAGCGGCGCGTGCTGCTGCCGCCAGTAGAGCTGGAACTCTTCTCTCGAAAGCGTGGGTAGTCGCACCAGACAAAACGAGAGCTTGAGCATGCCGCCAGACTACAGGGAGCAAAGCACCAGGGGAATGCTCAGCGCGCGTCGGCCGCGGCCGGGGCTGCCGCCGGCGCCGGAGCCCCGCTGAAGCGGGACTTGTCGAGCGCGCGCAGCAGGGCGTCTTCGCGCGTGATGCGCCCTTCCTTCAGCAGCGCGGCCAGCGCGTCGTCCAACGTCTGCATCCCGAGCGCCTTGCCGGACTGGATGATCTGCTGGAGCATCGAGGTGTTGCCCTCGCGGATCACGTTCGGCAGCGCCGTGGTCTTGATCAGGATCTCGAGGGCAGCGCAGCGCCCCTTGCCGTCGGCCGTCGGCACCAGCAGCTGCGAGATCACACCCGCCAGCGACTCGGACAGGCTGATGCGCGCCTGCGGCTGCTGATCGGCGGGAAAGGCGTCGATGATCCGGTCGATCGTCTTCGCCGCGCCGTTGGTGTGCAGCGTGCCGAACACGAGCAGACCCATCTCGGCGGCGGTGATCGCGAGCGAGATCGTCTCGCAGTCCCGCAGCTCGCCGACCAGGATCACGTCGGCGTCCTGGCGGATCGCGGAGCGCAGGGCGGCCGCGAAGCTCCTGGTGTGCGAGCCCACTTCGCGGTGCGAGAACACCGACTTCTTGGAGACGTGCACGAACTCGATCGGATCCTCGATCGTGACCACGTGGCGCGCGTGCTCGCGGTTGATGCGGTCGATCAGCGCCGCAAGCGTCGTCGACTTGCCGGAGCCCGTGGGGCCGGTGACCAGCACGAGCCCCTTGCGCAGGTCGGCGACGCGCGAGATCACCTCCGGCAGGCCGAGCTTCTCGATCGCATCCACGCGCTCGGGGATGATGCGGAACACCGCGCCCGCCCCGTGCTCCTGCACGAAGTAGTTGGCGCGGAAGCGCGCGACGCCGGGCAGGCCGTACGCGAAGTCGAGATCGCCGCAGCGCTCGAAGTCCGCCCACTGCTCGTCGCGCGCGAGCGGCCGCAGCAGGGAGCGCAATTCGGCGTCGGACAGCACGGGCCAGCCGTCCACCGCCCGCAGCTCGCCGCGTCGGCGCATGCGCGGCTCGCGCCCGGCGGACAGGTGCAGGTCGCTGCCGCCGGCGTCGAGCAGTCCCCGCAGGAGCTCGGTCACGTCTCGGCTCACGCTGCGTCTCCGAAGCGCCTGGGCTCCGCGCACTGGCGCAGCGCCTCCTCGCGCGTGATCGCGCCCGACTTGACCAGCTCCGCCAGGCTCTCGTCGAGCAGGCGCATGCCGTGAGCGGCGCCGGTCTGCATCACGGACGGGAGCTGGAAGGTCTTCTGGTCGCGGATCATCTTGCCCACGGGCTTGTTCACGACCAGCACCTCCAGGGCAGGCACCAGGCGCGTGCCGTCGGCGGACCGGCACAGCCGCTGCGAGATCACCGCGCGCAGTGACTCCGAGAGCATCGCGCGCACCTGCTCCTGCTGACTGGGCGGGAACGCCCCGATCAGCCGATCGACGGTGCGGATCGCCGAGTCGGTGTGGAGCGAGGCCAGCACGAAATGCCCGGTCTCCGCCGCGGTGATCGCCAGCGAGATCGTCTCCAGGTCCCGCAGCTCGCCGATCGAGATCACGTCCGGGTCCTCGCGCAGGGCTGCACGCAGCGCGCGCGCGAAGCTCTCGGTATGGCGGCCGGTGTTGCGCTGGTTCACCAGGCAGCCCTTCGAGCGGTGCACAAACTCGATCGGGTCCTCGATGGTCAGAATGTGGTCGTGGCGCTTCTGGTTGATCAGATCCAGTAGCGCGGCGAGCGTCGTCGACTTGCCGCAGCCGGCGGGTCCCGTCACCAGCACCATGCCCTGGTGGAACTCGGTGAAGCGCGAGAGCGCTGCGGGCAGGCCGAGGCTCTCGAGCGTCGGGATCGCATCGGGGATGAAGCGCAGCACGACGTCGGGACCGCGGAGCTGGCGGAACGCATTGCCGCGGAAGCGGCCGACCCCGGGCAGCACGTAGCAGAAGTCCGTCTCGCCCTGCGCCTCGAACCGGGCGCGCGCCTCGGCGTCGAGCGCCTGCAGCACGAGCCGCTCGCAGACCTCGGGTTCGAGCATCGCGGCGCCCTGCGCCACCAGCTCACCGCGGATCCGGAAGCGCAGAGGAGTGCGCGAGTGGATGTGCGTGTCCGACGCGCCGGCAGCCGCGGACGCGCGCAGGATCGCGGCCACGTCGTCGGTCTGCGGCTGCTGCTGCCGCACGCTGGTCCGGGCCGGCGCCGCCTTTGCCTGCGGCGCGGCCGCCGGCGCCTGCTGTCTCTGCGCGACGGCCCGGGCGACGACGCTCTTGTACACGGAGAGCAGCTTCTCGCGCTCGGGCAGCGTGATGAAGCCGCGCTCGAACAGCACCAGGTCGAGCGCGCTGCGACCGCCCGCGCGCTCCCGCTCGCGCTGCGCTTCGGCGAGCTGGTCTGGCGAGACGAGGTCGAGCTTCAGGGCGACACGGCCGAGCAGGTTGTCGTCGCGCGGTGTCGTCACGGTCGCGCGCTCGATCGGCAGGTTGTGTCGGCGAGGTGAGTCCGCGCCTCGCGCCCGCGCACAGCCGCGACGCCAGCGCTCCGGCGCGCCAGCCCGACCCGGGCCGTTATACTCCGCGCCCCGATGGCGACCTCCCCCGATCCGCGCGAGTCCGCCGCGGAAGGCGAGCTCGAGCCGGAGGCTGGGGAGCTCGACGACCCCGAGTCCGCAGCCGCGCTGCCGTCCGCCGCGCTCGCGGCGCACGCCGCCGTCGCGCGCATCTCGGCGCGACGGCGCACGGATCAGGCGATTCTGTCGCTCGCGTGGCCGGTGATCGCGAGCCAGGTGCTGGCGACGCTGGTGTCGCTCATCGACATCGCGATGATCGGTCGGCTCGGCACCGACGCGCTGGCCGCGGTCGGCTACGCGACGCAATTTCTGATGCTCGCGCAGTCGGTGCTGTTCGCCGTCGGCGGCGCCTGCGTGTCGCTGATGGCGCGCGCGATCGGGGCGCGCGACCCGACGCGCGCCCGCCAGGCCTTCGCGGCGTCGCTCGTGTTCGCGCTCGGGCTCGCCGGCGTGCTCACGTGCGCGGCGATCGTCGCGCCGCAGGCCCTGTTGGCGCTGCTCGACGCCTCGCCCGAGGTCAGCGCGCTGGCGATCCCGTACCTGCAGCTCGTGCTCGGCTCCGCCCTGCTGCTCGCGATCTCGCTCAGCTACGAGAGCGCCTTCCGCGCCGCCCGCGACACGCGCACGCCGCTTCTGATCACGGGCGCGGTCACGCTGGTGAAGCTCGCTCTGAATGCCGTGCTGATCTTCGGCACGCTCGGGTTCCCCCGGCTGGAGCTGGTCGGTGCCGGGATTGCGACGGTGATCGCGCAAATCGTGGGTCTCGTGGCGTTCCTCAGCGCGGGCCACTGGCGCCGCGCCGATCCCGACGTGCTCCGGCTGCGCTCGAGCGACTTCCGCGTGCCGCGCACGCTCGTGCGTGAAGTGGCGCGCATCTCGCTTCCGGCGGTCGCCGAGCGCGCGATCCTGAACATCGCGATCATGGAGTACTTCGCGCTGCTCTCCGTCTACGGCGCGGCGGCGATCGCGGCCTACACGGTGGGCGTACGCGTCCTCTCGTTCTCGTGGATCCCGGGCACGGGCTTCTCGGCCGCGGCGGCCACGCTCGTGGGCCAGGCGCTCGGCGCCGGCGACCGCCGCGAAGCAGTGCGCGCGGGCTGGCGCGCGGCGCGGCTCGCGGTGCTCGTCTCGGTAGTGCTGGGAGCGATCTACGCCATCGGCCGCGAGCCGATCGCGCGCGTCTTCACGTCCGACGCCGCGGTGATCGCCGCGATGAGCCCGTTCATGCTGATGCTCGCGCTCTCCCAGCCGCTGATGGGCGTGCACTTCACGCTCGGCGGCGCGCTGCGCGGGGCGGGCGACACCTGGAGCCCGCTGTTCGCGGCGGGCATCGGGAACTGGGGCTTCCGCGTGCCGCTCTCATGGCTGGCCGTGCGCTGGCTGCACGCCGACGTGGTCTGGGTCTGGGCCGCGCTGATCTTCGACCACCTGGCGCGCGCGATCTGGCTGGTGTTCGTCTACTCGCGGGGCCGCTGGACCACGCGGGTCGGACGCTGAGCGCGGGCATGGCGCGGCCGCGCGTCAGCCTGATCGTTCCGGCGCACCACGTTGCCTTCGCGGACGCGCTGCGAGCCGCGCGCGCCGCCGAGCGCGCGGGGCTCGACGGCGTCTGGGTGCCCGATCATCTGCTGAACCAGGCCGCGCCGCGCGCGGGGGTGCTCGAGTGCTGGACGCTGCTCGCCGCACTCGCCGCCGCGACCGAGCGCATCCGCTTCGGCACGCTCGTGCTCACCACGGCGTTCCGGCACCCGCCGCTCCTGGCCAAGCAGGCGGCGACGCTCGATGCGATCGCGCCGGGTCGACTTCGGCTGGGACTCGGCGCCGGCGGCTTTACCTACGAGAAGACGTGTGCGCAGCTCGGCTTCCCGCAGCTCTCGGGCGCCGATCGCGTGCGCCACGTCGAGGAGACGCTCGACTGCCTGCGCGCGCTCTGGCGCGACGACCCGGCGAGCTTCGCGGGGCGCTTCGCCAGCGCCGAGGGCGCGCGCGTGTGGCCACGGCCCGCGCAGCCGATCCCGATCGTGCTCGCGGCGCAGCAGCCGCGCATGCTGGCGCTCACGGCGCGCAAGGCCGACGGCTGGAACTGTCCGCTGCCGCACGCGCTCGACGCGGGCCTCGCGGCGCTCGCGCGCGCCGGCCGCGCTCCCGCGTCGCTCGACGTGAGCGTGTTCGCGATCGGCGTGCTCGGCGCGAGCGACGACGACGCTCGCCGAGCCCTCGCGCGCGCCGGCCCGGCCGCGCAGCTCTTCGGCGACGTCGAGGCGCACCACGTGTTCGGCGGGCCCGAGCGGGCGCGCGCCCGCATCGCCGATCTTGCGCGCCGCGGCGCGCACGAGATCGTGCTCGACTTGCGCGGCCTGCCGATCGACGAGGCCGTCGACCTGCTCGCGCGCGAAGTGCTGCCCGGTCTGTAGCTCCCCGCTACCGCGGCAGATCGTGTGCCCGGATCCAGCTGCCGTGGAAGCCGTGCGGGACACGGCGGGGGAGCTCGATCGTCGCGACAGGTTTCGCGTCCACGCGCGCGGCGTCGAGGATCACGAGCTGGCTCCCGTTGCGCGCGGCGTCGTACACGTAGCCGAGAGCCCAGCCTTCGTCCTCGCTCGCCTTGCTCGAGGCTTCGGCGAAGACGAACTCGTCGGGGTGCGCGTGCGGGCCGAAGTCGTGTTGCGTCGAGCTGCCCTTCGCCAGGTCGTACTTGACCACCACGCCGGGCGCGCCGAGCTGCTCCTCGCCGCTGCCGGGGCGCGGAGCCACGGCCCAGCCGAAGCGGTGGCGCAGCCCGACCGCGCGATCGTCCACGCGCGGGAATGCGTGCGGGCGGTCGTCGAGCTGCTCTTCGCCGACCTTGCCCGTAGCCAGATCGAAGGTCCAGCGGTGCAGGTAGGACGGCGCGAAGTCGTTCATCGAATCGCGCCACATGTAGGCGTGACGGCCGACGTCGCACACCACGCGCGAGCCGTCCGCGTAGGCGTTCAGCGGGTGGAATACGTAGCAGGGATCGACCTCGAACCAGCGCACGTCCTGGTTCGTGCCCAGACGCGGCAGGATGCCGATGCGCGCGCCGTAGCTCTCGTCCCAGCGCAGCGGCACGTCGCCGCGCGCGGCTGCCGCGAGGTCGAACACGACCGGCAGGTCCATGAAGATCGCGTGCTCTCGCGTGATCATGAAGTCGTGCATCATCGTCGGCGCTCGCACCTCGATCGGCGCCGAGTGCACGAGGCGCCCCTGCGCGTCGAGCGCGTGATACACGAGCCACGGCTGCATCACGCCGTAGCCGAAGAAGTGCAGCTCGTTCGTCTCGGGGCAGAGCTTCGGGTGAGCCGTGAACGCGGTCGTGAGCTTGCCCGCGTAGTCGTCCCAGCCCTTGGTCCCGAGCTCGGCGTCGAGCTCGTACGGGAAGTGGCCCTCCTCCAGCGCGAGGATGCGTCCGGCGTGGCAGACCACGTGGGTGTTCGCCGCGCTCGCGGTGCGGTCGAGCATGGTCGCCGGGTCGAGCGCCTCGGCGCCGCGCTCGAGCTTGGTCGTGCGCACGAAGCGGTTGCGGTACCACTGCGCCCTGCCGCCGCCGAGCCGCACGCCGTGCACCATGCCGTCGCCGAAGAACCAGTGAGGGGAGAAGCCGCTCTTCGGGTTCGGGCCATTGCGCAGGTACAGGCCGTCGAGCTCGGGCGGGATCGCGCCGACGACCGGCAGGTCGCGTGCTTCGATCTCGTCGGGGACGGGCGCGTAGTTGCCGCGCAGGTGGAACGGCTCGGGAAGGGTCTCGGCGGTCGCCATCAGGAGTCTCCTCGTGTGCCGGCTTCGCCGGTCTCTACGTCTTCTTCGGGTTCCTCGGGCGCGGGTGCGCCGCGCCCGGCGTCGCGGCCCTCGAAGCGAAAGGTCAGGGCGTCCTCGGCCGCGCCGACGGTCACGCGACCGCCACGCGCGAGCGCGCCGAACAAGAGCTCGTCGGAGAGCTTGTCCTTCACCTCGACCTGCATCACGCGCGCGAGCGGGCGCGCACCGAACAGCGGGTCGTAGCCCTTCTCCGCGAGCCAGCCGCGCGCGGCCGGCTCGAGCTCGAGCTCGACCTTCTTCTCGCGCAGCTGGTCACCGAGCTCGCGCGCGAACTTGTCGACCACGCGTTCCATCACCGCGGGTGTGAGCTTCTCGAAAGTGACCACGGCGTCGAGGCGATTGCGGAACTCCGGCGAGAACAGCCGCTCGACGTCGAGCTTGCCGTCGCCCGCGGGACCACCGCCGAAGCCGATCGCGCGGCGCGTCATGTCGCGCGCGCCCACGTTCGACGTCATCACCAGCGTGACGTGCCGGAAGTCGGCCTCGCGGCCGTGGTTGTCGGTCAGTGTCGCGCGGTCCATCACCTGCAGCAGGATGTCGAAGAAATCCTGGTGAGCCTTCTCGATCTCGTCGAGCAAGAGCACAGCGTGCGGGTTGCGCCGCACCTGCTCGACGAGGATTCCGCCCTGGTCGAAGCCCACGTAGCCGGGAGGGGCTCCGATCAGCCGCGCGACGGCGTGCTTCTCCATGTACTCGCTCATGTCGAAGCGCAGGAACGGCACGCCCATCGTCTTGGCGAGCTGCTTGGCCAGCTCGGTCTTGCCGACGCCTGTCGGGCCCATGAAGACGAAGGAGCCGATCGGCTTGTCGCGCCCGGACAGCCCGGCGCGCGAGCGTTTGACCGCGCGCACGACCGTATCGATTGCAGCGTCCTGGCCGTACACGACGCCCCGCAGGTCGGTCTCGAGGTTGGCCAGCTTCTCCCGGTCCGAGCTCGACGCCGAGGCCACCGGCACGCGCGCCATGCGCGAGACGAGCTGCTCGACGTCGCGGACCACCACCTTCTGGCGCCGCTCCTTGCCGGGCAAGAGCCGCACCGCCGCGCCGACCTCGTCCATCACGTCGATCGCCTTGTCGGGCAGGAAGCGGTCGAGCAGGTGCTTGGCCGAGAGCTCGACGCAGGCGCGCAGGGCAGCCGGCGTGTAGCGCACGCCGTGGTGCTCTTCGTAGCGCGGCGCGAGCCCGCGCACGATCTCGATCGACTCCTCGAGCGACGGCTCCTGCACCTCGATCTTCTGGAAGCGGCGCGCGAGCGCGCGGTCCTTCTCGAAGTGGCGGTACTCCTGGAACGTGGTCGAGCCCATGCAGCGCAGCTCGCCGGACTGGAGCAGCGGCTTCAACATGCTCGAGGCGTCTACGGTCGCGCCGGACGCGGCGCCCGCGCCGAGCACGGTGTGGATCTCGTCGATGAACACGATCGGCCGCGTGCGCTGCTTGACCGCCGCGATGAAGGCCTTGAAGCGCGCCTCGAAGTCGCCGCGGTAGCGCGTGCCCGCGAGCATCGAGCCGAGGTCGACCGAGAAGATCTCGGTCTCGCGCAGGTCTTCGGGGACGCTGCCGGCGGCAATGCGCTGCGCCAGGCCCTCCGCGATCGCGGTCTTGCCGACGCCCGACTCGCCCACCAGGATCGGGTTGTTCTTGCGCCGCCGCGCCAGGATGTGGACCGTGCGCTCGAGCTCGGTCTCGCGGCCCACGAGCGGATCGAGCTTCCCCTCGCGCGCCAGCTCGGTCAGGTTCGTCGAGAACGCGGTGAGCGGGTCAGCGATCTCCTCGCTGTCGTCGCCGAGGCGCATCCCCTCGCGCGGGGGGCCGTCGCCCCCGGAGTCGTCGCGCGCCGACCGCGGCGGGACCTTCGCGATCCCATGCGAGACGAAGCGCAGCACGTCGAGGCGCGACACCTCTTGGCGCTTCAAAAGCTGCACGGCGTTGGAGTCGGGCTCCTGGAAGATCGCCGCGAGCAGGTCGCCGGCCTCGATCTCCTCCTTCTCGGCGTTGTCGGCGTGCTCGAAGGCCGACTGCAGCACGCGCTGGAAGCCGAGCGTCTGCTCCGGCTCGACGCGCCCGTCGCCCGGAACTTTCTCGAGCTCCTGCTCGAAGAAGCGCACCAGCGCCGCCTTGAGCTGCTTCGGATCGGCGCCGCAGCCGCGCAGCACCTCTTCCCCGCGCCCGTCGTGCAGCAGCGCGTAGAGCAGGTGGTCGACGGTCAGGTACGCGTGCCGCCGCGCGATCGCCTCGCGCAGCGCGGACTGCAGGGTGAGCTGGAGCTCGCGATTCAGTTGGCTCACTCGGGCTCCGTGCCGGCGCGCAACGGATAGCCGCGCTGTTCGGCCATCTTGTGCACCGTGGTGACTTTGGTCTCGGCGACCTCGAGAGGGTACACCCCGGCGGTGCCGGCGCCGCCGCGGTGGATCTTCAACATGATCTGTGTCGCCTCGACGGGGCTCTTCGCGAAGACCTGCTCGAGCAGGGCGACCACGAACTCCATCGGCGTGTAGTCGTCGTTGAACAGAATGACCCGGAAGCGCTTGGGACGCTCGACCTCGCGCCGCTCCTCGAGCTGCACGTCCCCGCGTCGCTCGCGTTGGGGCCCAGCGGGTGCGCGTGCCGGAGGCTTCGGGTCGCCAGCCATGCCAAGAGCATAGGAGCGTCATGCAGCTCCCCGCTAGACTCGCTTGCGCATGGCGGAGCTCGCCGAGGGCGCACTCGAGCTCGAAGACGGCGTGGCCGCGATCGCGCGCGACGAGTGGAACGCGCTCGTCGGCGACGAGTCGCCTTTTCTGGAGTGGGAGTGGCTCGCCACGCTCGAGCACGCGGGCGCCGTCGGCGGCCGCAGCGGCTGGACGCCCCGGCCGCTCGTCGCACGCCGGGCCGGGCGCATCGTCGCCGCGTGTCCGCTGTACGAGAAGGAGAACAGCGAAGGCGAGTTCGTCTTCGACTGGGCGTGGGCGGACGCCGCGGCGCGCGCCGGCATCCGCTACTACCCGAAGCTCCTCGTCGGGGTGCCGTTCACGCCGGTGACGGGCGCGCGGGTGCTCGTCGCGCCGGGCGAGCCGCGCGCCGCGTGGGTCCGGCGCTTCGGAGCCGCGCTTCGCGAGCTCTGCGTCTCACACGAGCTGTCGAGCGTGCACGTGAACTTCTGTCGCCAGGACGAGGTCGCGCCGCTCGAGGACGCGGGCTTCGTCCTGCGCATCGGGCTCCAGTACCACTGGCGCAACGAGGGCTACGCGAGCTTCGACGACTGGCTCGCGCGCTTCCGCAGCAAGCGCCGCAACCAGATCCGCCGCGAGATCCGCGAGATCGAAGGCAGCGACGTCCGCGTGCGCACGCTCACCGGCGACAGTCTCGGCCCCGAGCACGCCGAGCCCCTGTACGCGTTCTATCGCGCGACGGTCGACGCGCGCGCCTGGGGGCGGCGCTACCTGCCGCGGCGCTTCTTCGAGCTGGTGCTGGAGCGCTTCCGGCACCGCCTGTGCTGCGTCGTCGCCGAGCAGGGCGACACGCCGATCGCGGGGGCCTTCAACGTGCGCAAGGGCGACGCGCTCTACGGGCGCTACTGGGGGGCGCTGCGCGAGGTGCGCTATCTGCACTTCAACGTCTGCTACTACGCGGGCGTCGCGCACTGCATCGAAACGGGACTGGCGCGCTTCGAGCCGGGCGCGGGCGGTGACTACAAGCAGCTCCGCGGGTTCGACGCGCAGCCAACCCGGAGCCTGCACTTCGTCACGGACCCCCGACTCTCCGCCGCCGTGCAGCGGTTCCTCGCCGGGGAGCGGGCGCAGGCCGACCGGACTATCGAGTTCCTGCAGCAGAGCAGCGCCCTGAAGCCGAACGAACCGTGACGAATTCGTGAACGAGATTTCTTGCGCAGGGAAGAAGATTCCCCAGCCAGGGGGTCGGCATCGCTCCGAAGTTCCGAAAAGGTCATCAAATTCAATCAGTTGTACATGGGGATACACCGCAGCTGCGGGGCATGGGTCTTGCTTTATGCGACCCGGCTGCCTGTGGCGAATCGCGAAGTTTCGTAGGGTTTTTATCCCACAAGCAGGAATGTGGTGGTAGTGTTGGCACCCAAGCCCGGAGGGGATTCATGAGTTTTCTCGGCGGAGCTGCACGCGGTTCAGTCCTGGCTGCTGCGCTACTGATCGCGCCGACCGCGAGCGCGATCTCTGAGACCTACGAGTTCACGAGCGGGAGCGCCGTGGTCACGGTGTACGACGTGAACCCCGACGGGACCCTGACTTCCATCGGTGGACCGCTCACGCTCACGCTCAACGGCGTGCAGGTGACGATCGACGAAGCGACCGGCGCACTCGACAAGATCGAGCTTTCGACGCTCGGCCCGTGGGTCCTGGCGGTCGATCCGAGCCGCACCGGCGGCTTCGACACCATTGCGATCGATGGCGCGTCCTTGACGGCCTCCGGAGGCGTCATCTCGCTGATCGATGCCGGTCCGCCGCGGGCGTACGACTACACGATCGGCCCCGTCACCGTCGAATCGACGATCACTGCGAGTGGAGCGTTCATTCCGGTGCCCGTGGAGCTGGCGCTCACCGCGGTGTCGCCTACGGCCGGTGGTACGATGTTCGTCGACGGCTCAGGAGTCGGCGCAATGCTCAGCCTCGACGGTGTGACGATCGCCGAGGTGATCTCACCGCTGTCCGGCGGGCGTACGCTCGTGAAGGCGGACTTCGTGTTCGAGGGCATCCGCCCGGTGCCGGAGCCGCAGGCCATCGCTCTGTTCGCGATCGGTGGCGCGGTCGTGGCCTTCGCGACGCGGAAGCGGCTGCTGAACCACTAGGAAGCTGGGTTACAAGGGAGATGCTGATGCGGTTCCGGAGCGCTTGGTTGCTGCTGCTTGTGGCTGGGTTGATCGCCTTCGAAGTCCAGGCGGTCCCGGTCGTGTATACCGTAGACCTCGCGAGCTCGGCCGGGGTCGACGTCGCGATCGGCTGCACCAGCAGCGCGTGCTCCGCTTCGAGCATCCGCTTCGCGCAAGATGGCGTGCCAGACGAGCTCGTCGGCACGATCACGATCGACACCGACCCGCTCGTACTTCAGCTGTCGTTCTCGCTCTCGGGCAACGTGCAGCACGACGCAGCGAACGGCGGCGTGCCCGGGACCAGCGAGGTCGACTTCATCGGCATCGTCTACAGCGCGACGAACCTGCTCCTCTCCGGCGCCGGGCCGGTCTACTCGATCGTCGGGACCACGCCTCCGGATCCGCGCGCAGGCGTGACCGGGAACATCTATGAGAACGGTGCCGACACCGGCGCCGATCTGAACCTCTCGGCGCGCGTGACCGGCAACTGCGAGGTGCTCGCGTCGAGCGTACTGTGTGGCCTGACGGTCGGGGGGATCGGGTTCGGTCCGATCGGGATCGGCGACCCCGACACCGCTCTGTACTTTCGCCACACGCTCGACGTCACCGCGAACCAGGTTCCGGAGCCTTCGATCTCGCTGCTGATCGGCCTCGGCATCGCGGGCCTCGCTTTCGCCCGGAGCCGCGCCTAGCGGCTGCGATACGCTCCGCTCGATGGCGTGGAAACGCGCGTTCGGGTTCGGACTGTTCGCGATCGTGGCGCTCGGCGTGCTGGTCGGCGGGCACGCGTACCTCGCACAGCGCCTGATCTTCGACACGGGGCTCGACGGCGCCGCGAAGCAGGCCGCCCTCACCGCGCTCGTTCTTCTCGCCGCATCGCTCGTGGCGCAGCCCTTCGGCGAGCGTCTGCTCGCGCACTCGTGGGCGCGCTGCATCGCATGGCCTGCGTCGCTCTGGATGGGCACTGCGTTCCTGCTCCTGCTCGCGCTCGGCGTCGGCGATCTGGCCGTCTGGGTCGTCGGCGAACCCGCCTTCGCCGCCGCTGACGCGGCCGCCCCGGAGACCTCCGCCAGGGTCCGCGCCGGCCTCGCGCTCGCGATCGCCGCCGTGGCCGGTGGCGTCGGCCTGCGCTCCGCCCTGAGCGGGCCGCGTCTGGTGCGTCACGCGATCGCACTCGAGCGCTGGCCCCGCGCGCTGGACGGCTTCCGCATCGCTCAGATCACCGATCTGCACATCGGGCCCATCCTGGGCCGCCGTTTCGCCGCAGACGTCACGGCGCGCGTCAACGCCCTGGGGGCGGATCTCGTGGTGGTCACCGGAGATCTCGTCGACGGATCGGCGCGCCGCCTGCGTGACGAGGTCGCGCCGTTCGCCGGGCTGCGCGCGCGGCACGGGGTGTTCTTCGTGACGGGGAACCACGATCACTTCTCGGGCGCCGACGCCTGGGTCGACGTCGTGCGCGAGCTGGGCTGGCGTCCGCTGCGCAACGATCGCGTCTCGATCGGCGAGGGCGACGGCGCCTTCGACCTCGCGGGCGTCGAGGATCGCACCGCGCACTTCGTGTCCCCACCCTGGCGCGAGGATGTCGACGCTGCCCTCGCAGGCCGCGATCCCGCGCGTGCGCTGGTGCTGTTGGCTCACGATCCCGGCACCTTCGTGCGGGCCTGCCAGCGCGGCGTCGATCTCCAGCTCTCCGGCCACACGCACGGCGGTCAGATCTGGCCGTTCCGCTACTTCGTGCGCCTGGCCACGCCCTTCGTCGAGGGTCTCCACCGCCGCAACGGCTCGGCGCTGTACGTGAGTCGGGGTACCGGCTTCTGGGGTCCGCCGATGCGGCTGTTCGCGCCGGCGGAGATCACGGAGCACGTGCTCCACGCTCCCGATGCGGCGTGAGATCCTTGTGCCGGAGAGCGAGTTGCGCTTCGCGTTCTCGCGCAGCGCGGGGCCCGGTGGCCAGAACGTAAACAAGGTCGAGACCAAGGCCGAGCTGCGCTGGGACGTCGGCGCAACCAACGCGCTCGATGCCGGCCAGCGAGATCGACTGCGAGTGCGCGCGGGACGGCGCGTGAACGCGGCCGGCGAGCTGATCCTGGTGAGCCAGCGCTTCCGCGACCGCGGCCGCAACACAGCCGACTGCGTGGCGAAGCTGCGCGCGCTGCTCGCGGAGATCGCGGAGCCACCTCGACCGCGGCGCCCCACGCGCCCGACGCGCGCCGCCGTCGAGCGGCGCCTGCGCGCCAAGCGCGTTCGCGGCGCAGCCAAGCGCCGCCGCCGCCCCGACGACGAGTAGCAAGTGCTACGCGCGCGCAGCGAGGGCGCCGCGCTCGAGCGAAGGCCGTGGGCCGCCGCCGCCCGCGGCCGTACACGGCTGAGACTATGCTGGCGTCATGTTGGGACCAATCGTCGAGACCACGACTGGTCGCGTCGAAGGAGCAGAGCGCGACGGTGTAAGCTGCTTTCTCGGCATCGCCTTCACCGCTCCGCCCGTCCGGGTGCTCCGCTTCCGGCCACCTGCCCCCTGCGCGCCGTGGGCCGGCGTCCGCGCGGCCAACGCGTACGGCCCGATCGCTCCGCAGCCCCCGCCGCCCCTCGCGCTGCTCGGCGCCGGGTCCGCCCTGCTGCAGCAGGAGGACTGCCTGACCCTGAACGTCTTCACGCCGCGTGCGGACGGCGCACGGCGGCCGGTTCTCGTCTGGATCCACGGCGGCGGCTTCACGATGGGTTCGGGGGCGGAGCCGAGCTACGACGGAGCGCCGCTGGCGCGCCGGGGCGACGTCGTCGTCGTGAGCTTCAACTACCGGCTCGGCGCGCTCGGCCTCGCCACGCATCCGGCCTTCGGCGACGGCGGCGACGATACGCCGAGCGGGAACTGGGCGCTGCTGGATCAGATCGCGGCGCTGCGCTTCGTGCGCGAGAACGCGGCGAGCTTCGGGGGTGACCCGGAGAACGTGACGCTCTTCGGCGAGTCCGCCGGGGGCGTGTCGGTCGGCGTGCTGCTGGCGGCGCCGGCTGCGCGCGGGCTGTTCCGGCGCGCCATCGTGCAGAGCGCAGCCCCGCTGCCGTTGCCGCGCGCTCAGGCGCTGGAGGCGACCGGGGCACTGCTCACCGCGCTCGGGCTCGAGCCGCACGAGGCAGCGCGCCTGCGCGACGTCGACGTGCAGCGGCTGCTCGAAGCCCAGCCGCGCTGGGCGGAGGTCTCGGCGCGCGGCCGGCTTGCGGTGCGTCCCTGTGTCGACGGTGTGGTGCTGCCGCGCCCTACGCTCGCTGCCGTAGCGGACGGCGCCGCTGACGGCGTCCCACTCCTCGTCGGCACCACGCGCGACGAGTACAAGCTGTTCGCGACCCTCGATCCGTCTCTGGGCACGCTCGAGGATGCCGCGCTGCTCGCGCGCCTGGGCCGGGTGCTCCCCGGTGGGGCTGCGCAGGCTGCGCTCGCGCTCGAGGTGTACCGCTCGGCGCGCCTCGCGCGCGGCGAGAAGGCCGAGGCCCGCGAGATCTGGTGCGCGTTGATGACGGACCGCATGGTGCGCGTGCCGCTTCTACGCTTGGCCGAACGCCACGCCGCGCGCGGCAACTCCGTGTTCGCCTACCGCTTCGATTGGGAATCGCCTGCAGCGGGCGGAGCGCTGGGGGCGTGCCACGGGCTCGAGGTGCCGTTCGTGTTCGGGTCGCTGGCTCCCGGAACCGCGGCTGCGCGCTTCACGGGAGAGGGCCCGGACGCGGTGCGACTGTCGCAGCGCATGATGGACGCCTGGATCGCCTTCGCGCGCGGCGGAGATCCATCGACAGCGGACCTCGGCGCCTGGCCGCGCTGGAGCGCGCCGACGCGCGAGACGCTCTTGTTCGACCGCGAGTGCCGTCTGGCGCGCTCTCCGCAGGAGCCGGAGCGCGCGTTCGCCGACGCGCTCGGTGACTGAGCCGCGGTGGCGCTACTTCACGATGCGCAGCAGCTCGACGTCGAAGACCAGCGTCGCGCCCGGCTTGATCACGCCGCCGGAGCCGCGGTCGCCGTAGGCGGTCTCGGGCGGGCACACGAGCTTCGCCTTCGCGCCGGGCTTGAGCTTGAGCAGACTCTCCGTCCAGCACTGGATCACGCCGGTCACCGGGAACTCGGCGGGCTTGCCGCGCTTGCGCGAGCTGTCGAACTCCGTGCCGTCGACCCGCGTGCCGACGTAGTGCACCTCGACCTTGTCGCTCGTCGTGGGGTTGGCGCCGCTGCCGGGCTCGTTGATGGTCATGATCACGCCGCTCGGGCTCTTCACCGCCCCCGGCTCGGAGGCCGCCTTCTCCAGGTACGCTTTGCCCTCGAGCTTCTGCTTCGTGACGATCCTCGCCACGTAGAGCGCGGTGAGCTTCTTCTCGTAGTCCGGGGCGTTGACGCGGGAAGGCTTGCCGGCGATGCCCTCGCGAAGCCCGATCAGCATGACCTCGATCTCGCGCTCCGACAGCCCGTAGTCCTTGAGCTGACCCGCCACGCCCTGGCCCAGCACGTAGATCGCCTTGTCGTCCTCGCTCTCCAGCGCGACCTCCGCGGCGGTTGCCGGGAGCGGCCCCAGCAGGGTGAGCAAGAGCAGTAGGCGCGCCAGTAAGCGCGAAGCGCGCGCAGCGAGCGCGCCGCGCGCGAGCGGAGGCCGCTCGGCGACAGCCGTCGCGGCAAAGGTGGTCGTCATCTCGGTGTCCCCTCCCCGCGGCGGCGGGCGCCGACACCCTAACAGACGGTGTACGCGCGGGCGAAGCCCTCTAGACGGCTTGGGTCGGCTTTAGCACCATGGGGCGCCCCGAAGCGTCGGGGCGCGGGAGAGGTCCATGCCACGTCGCTGCAGTCTCACCGGCCGCCACACGAGCTACGGCCGCAACGTCTCGCACTCCCATCGCACGACGCCTCGCACGTTCATGCCGAATCTCAAGAACGCGTCGCTGCTCTCCGAGGCGCTCGGTCGCAGCATTTCGCTCAGGGTCTCGACCGCCGCGCTGCGGACCGTGACCAAGCGCGGCGGGCTCGACGCGTTCCTGATGAAGACGCCCGACGCGAAGCTCCCGCCGGAGGCGCGCAAGCTCAAGCGCCGCATTCGCAAGGCCCGCGGCTAGCGCAAGCGCTGCGCGCGCGCAGCGAGGCCGTCCGGCCGAGCGGAGGCCGCTCGGCGACAGCCGTCGCGGCAAAGGCAAGTGCTGCGCGCGCGCAGCGAGGCCGTCCGGTCGAGCGGAGGCCGCTCGGCGACAGCCGTCGCGGCCCAGGCCGTCCTACAATCCCAGCATGTCCGGGCTGGTGCTCGAGGTCGCTTGGCGGGAGCCCGAGCCGCGCGAGGAGTCGCCGCCGACGGGCTTCGTCTGGATCGAGCGCGGGAGCCAGCGCGCATTTCTGCTGGTGCCCGACGAGCTCGAGCCCGGCCGGCGCTACCCGCTGGTCACCGTGCTCCATGGCGCCGGCCGCCAGGACGAAGCGCTCGCCAAGGCGTTCCGCGACGAGCCCGAGCGGCGCCAGGCGCTGTTCCTGATCCCGCGCTCTCTCGACCCGACCTGGGACCTGATCTCGAGCCCGGTGCGCCACGACATGGAGTTCCTGGAGTACGCCTACGACCTGATCTGGCGCCGCTACGCGATCGATCCCGCGGGGCAGGCGCTGCTCGGCTACTCCGACGGCGCGAGCTACGCGCTCTCCGTGGGGCTCTCCAATCCAGGGATGTTCGCCGCGGTCATGGGCTGGGCTGCGGGCTTCAAGGTGATCGATCCCGCGGCGCTCGAGCGCCCGGAGCCGCGCCCGCGCGTGCTGCTCGAGTACGGCACGCACGACCAGCTCTTTCCCTTCGACAAGATCGCCCTGCCGATGCGCGCGGACCTCGAGCGCCTGGGTTACGACGTGACCTTCAAGGTCGACGAGGGCGGGCGCCACTGGCCGCCGAGCGACTTCCAGCCGGAAGCGCTCGACTGGTTTTTCAGCGGGGCGCCGCGCCCGTAGGGTGCAGCGAGGGGGGCTCGCCGGGCAGACCGCCGCGGTTGCGCGCGATGCGCACGGGAATGTCGTTGCGCGCGGGATCGAACAGCACGAGGTCGGTGCGCGCGTCGCCATCGAGATCGCCGAAGCGCACCTGGCCGCCGCTGTCGCAGGCCTGCTCGGCGACGCGCCCGGCGAAGCGGAACGCGGGGCCGCCGAGCGCCACCTCGAGCGCCTTGCCGCCTCCCGACGTCAGCAGGTCGCGGTGGCCGTCGCCGTTCAGGTCGGCGTAGAGCGTCGGCACGAAGCCGCTCGGCCGGAACGTGTCGAAGCTCCATGGAATCTCGAGCTTGTGCGTGACCCACGGCTCGCTGGAGAAGCCGCCCTCGCCGTCGGCGCGGTGCAGCACGAGCTCCACGTCTGCGGAGCGCGTGACGAGCAGCTCGACCAGCTCGAGCACGGACAGCGGGATGCGGAAGCGCAACAGGTCGAGCCGACCGTCGCCGTCGAGGTCGATCAGCTCCGAGGTGCCGAAGCCCTCGAGCGGGGGCAGCGTCTGATCCGCGCGCTCGACGTCCCAGCTGCCGCGGCGGTTGCGGTGGAGCGTGGCGCGCGCGACGGCTGCGGTGAGCCCGCCGCTGGTATGGGAGATCAACAGATCCATGCGGCCGTCGCCGTCTACGTCGCCGCCGTCGGCGCGCAGCAGCCCGCTGCCGCGCACGTAATCCTGCTCCGACACGCGCGCTGGATAGAGCGTGCGCGAGGGCTCGCTCGGGAAGTTCCCGTCCTCGTCCTGCTGGAACAATCGCAGCTCGTGGCGCGACGCGGCGAGCACATCCATCCGGTGGTCACCATCGACGTCGCCGACCGACAGCCGCGGCGCGTCGAAGAAAACCTCGTACTCGCTTTCGCTGATCAGCGGCGCGGTCGACGGCGGCGCGATGTAGTTGACGCGCCCGCCGACGGCGAGCCGCCCGCGCAGCACACCGTCGGCGTCGTACGCGATGGTCTCACCGTAGCGAGGTACGAGCAGCCAGGGCCGCGCGCCGAACGAGTGCCACGCCACGCCGAAGCGGTCGAGCCCGCGCTCGTCGGCGAGGGCGCCGAGCGACGGCGACTCGGGCAGCCGGATCTCGCGCTGCGCGGGCTCGGCTCCGGCGAGCGAGATCACGCTGACCCCGTGCGCGCGCACCAGCAGCAGCTCGACGCCCGGCGTGGGGTCGACGTCGGCGATGTCGTAGCCGGCAGTCCCGGGTGCCAGGCGCAGCTCGCTGGTGGGTCGGTCGGGCAGCCCGTCCGGACCCTGCAGGTAGACGCGGATCAGGCGCTGCTGGTGCGGCGGGAGTCCGACGAAGGCGATCGCGAGCACGTCGGTGCGGCCGTCGCCGTTCAGGTCGGCGAGCTCCGCGGCGACGGTCTTGCCCGCGGCGGGCAGCTCGATCCAGTCGAACGGCGCCTCGTCGGCGCGCGCCAGCGTCGCCGCCGCGAAGCTGACGGCCACGATCCCCCCAACCCGTCGCATGCGGCCAGAACCTAGCGACCGCAAGCGCGCGAGGCGCGCGCGCAGCACGCGCAGCGTGCGGAGGCCGCTCGGCGCCAGCCGCCGCGGCACAAGACTGGCGCTACGATCGCGAGCGTGAGCGCGTTCGATCCGGTGTGGCAGCGGATCGTGGAGCAACAGGGCCAGTTCTTCCGGCTCCGCGACGGGACGTGGTTCACCTATCGCATCGAGGACGAGCGGCTCGTGCCGAGCCACGCGGAGGAGCGCATCCCGCGCGCCGACTTCGAGGCGGCCTTCGCGCTGCTGCCTGTCCCGGGCCCCGCGAAGCTGGCGAAGTTCGTCATGGGCGCGCGCTTCGTGCACGCGCTCCTCACGGACTCGCGCATCCTGCCTACCGAGAGCTGAGGTACGATTCGCCTCGACACGTGTCGAACCGACTCGATCCCGAGCGTCCAACGGCAGAGCTGCTCGTGCGCGCCTACGTGCGCGGGATCTTTCCGATGGCGGACCCGGACACGGGTCGCGTGGAGTGGTTCAGCCCGGACCCGCGCGCGATCCTGCCGCTCGACGGCTTCCACGTACCGCACTCGCTGGCGCGTGTGGCGCGCTCGTCGCGGTTCGAGGTCACGAGCGACGTTTGCTTCGAGCGCGTGATGCGCGCGTGCGCGGTGCCAAGGCCGGGTCGCGAACGCACCTGGATCGACGAGCGCCTGGTCGGGGCGTACCTGGGACTGCACCGGATCGGGGCCGCTCACAGCATCGAGGCCTGGCGCGACGGCAAGCTGGTCGGCGGCCTCTACGGCGTGCACCTCGGCGCGGCCTTCTTCGGCGAGAGCATGTTCTGCCGGCCCGAAGAGGGCGGCAGGGACGCCTCGAAGCTGTGTCTGCTGCGCCTGGTCGAGCTCTTGCGCGAGCGCGGGTTCCGCCTGCTCGACACCCAGTTCTCGACCGGGCATCTGGAACGCTTCGGCTGCGTGCAGGTGCCGCGCGGGCGCTACCTGGCGGAGCTTCAGGAGGCGCTCGCGCACGAGGCGACGTGGCCCGCGGCGGGCGTGCTGCCGCAGCCCGAGCCCCAGCCGGGTGCGCTGCAGTGAGCGACGTCCTGCACCGCCTGTCGCTGGTCGAGGTGTCCGAGCGCATGGCCAGTGGGCAGCTCGCGCCCGTCGCGCTGGTGCGCGCGTTGCTCGAGCGGATCGAGCGGATCGATCCCGTGCTCGGCAGCTATGCGCTCGTGACGCGGGAGCGTGCGCTCGCCGCGGCCGAGCGCGCCGAACGCGAGCTCCGCTCGGGGCGTCCGCGCGGGCCGCTGCACGGTGTCCCGATCGCGGTGAAGGATCTGTGCGACGTGCGCGGCCTGCCGACCGCCGCCGGCATGCCTCTCCTGCGCGACCGCCTGGCCAGCGAGGACTCGACCGTCGTGGCGCGGCTCGAGGCGGCCGGCGCGGTGCTGCTCGGCAAGCTCGAGCTCACCGAGGGCGCGAGCGCGGTCCACCACCCCGGTGTCGTGGCGCCGCGCAACCCGTGGGATCTCGAGCGCTCCCCCGGCGCGTCGTCGAGCGGCTCCGGCGCCGCGACCGCAGCCGGGCTCTGCTTCGGCTCGATCGGCAGCGACACCGCGGGCTCGATCCGCGGCCCCTCGAGCTGGTGCGGCGTGGTCGGGCTGAAGCCCACGTGGGGGCGCGTCTCGCGCGCCGGCGTCTTCCCGCTCGCGCCTACGCTGGATTGTGTCGGTCCGATGGCGCGCAGCGTCGCCGACGTGGCCGCGCTGCTCGGCGCGCTGGCCGGGCCGGATCCGCGCGACCCGACGGCCGGGAGCAAGGCCGTACCCGACTATCTGGCCGCGCTCCCGAGCGGCATCGACGGCGCGCGCGTGGGTCTCGACGCGGCGTACGTGTCCGAAGGCACCGATCCCGTGCTGGCGCGCGCCGTCCTCGATGCGGCCCACGTGCTCGCGCGGCTCGGCGCCAAGGTCGTCCCGGTGCGCGTGGAAGGGATCGAGCAGGCGCTCGACGCCGTCACCACGATCCTGCCCGTCGAGGCCGCGCGCGCGCACGCCGCGTGGTTCCCGGCGCGCGCCGACGCCTATGGCCCGCACTTCCGCGAGACGCTCGAGGAGGGCAACGCCTTGCGCGCGGTCGACTACGCCGCTGCGCACGAGGCGCGGCTCACGTTCCGCGGACGGCTGGGCGCGCTGTTCCACGAGATCGATCTTCTGCTCTGCCCGCCGATGCAAACGCCGGCACTGCCCGCCGCGATGATGGCAGCGATCCCGGGGAGATTCCGGCGCATCGCGCCCGCCCTGCGCTTCACCGGTCCCTTCAATGTGTCGGGCAGCCCGACGCTCACCCTGCCGTGCGGCGTGACCAGGCAGGGTCTGCCACTCGGCCTGCAGCTCGTCGGGCGCCCGTACGAAGAGGCGCTACTGCTGCGCGCCGGCGCGGCGTACGAAGCGGCGACGGAGTGGCACCGTCGCCATCCGCCGGACCCCGGCTGAGGGGCGCCGTGGCGTACCGCGAACGTCCGCCGCATCCGAGGCTCGCGCGCTTCGTCGAGGCGTTGTGCGGCTCGGACGACGCCGATCGCCCCGCGCCGCGCGCGGCCGTGCGCGTCGTGCCGGACGGCTGCTGCGAGCTCTTGTTCTCGGCGAGCGGCAGCGCCTGCACGGCCGAGCTCTACGGCACCAAGACGCGCGCGCTTCTCGTGCGCGGTGACGCGCCGGTCGAGAACGTGAGCGTGCGCTTCCGGCCGGGCGCGGTGGCGCGCTTCTTCGCTCTCGGCGGCGAGGCCCTCGGAGACGGCGTGTTCGAGCTGCGCGCGCTCTGGGGTCCGACCGGCGGGGAGCTCGCTGAGCGCATCGGCGTTGCGACGAGCTTCGAGGCGCGCTTCGAGCTGCTCGAGCGCGCGCTCCTCGCGCGGCTCGCGGCCGCGGAGTCTCCGGATCGGCTCGCCGACGCGATCGACGCGGCCGCGCGCCGGCTCGCGGCGCCGCGCGGGCGCGCCTCCGTCGCACGCGTCGCCGCGAGAGTCGGGCTCGGTGAGCGGCGCCTCGAGCGCGCCTTCCGCGCGCGGATCGGCGTCAGCCCGAAGCGGCTCGCGCGGATCCTGCGCTTCCGGGCGGCCTACGCGGCGCTCGCGCGAGGCGCGCCCGGGGCCCAGGTCGCGCTCGCCTGCGGCTACGTCGACCAGTCGCACCTGCTGCGCGAGTTCCGCGACTTCGCCGGCGCCCCGCCGCGCGAGGTGCTCGGGCGGGTCGCGTCGGATTCGTCCAATACCGCGCGCGCTCGTTCCGCGAGCCTGTAGTCCCTGCAGACAGACTGGGAGGATCGGATGAAGCTCAGCCCGGAGGCGTTCTCGCGTGCGCGCGCTCATCTGCTCGAGCAGGCACGACCGCTCGAGCGCGCGCTCTTTGCGCGCGAGTTCGAGGGCGGCAGCGCCGCGGCGGTGCGCGACGCGCTCGCCGCCTACCGCAACGACGACGGCGGCTTCGGCCACGCGCTCGAGCCGGACCTGCGCATGCCCGGCTCGTCCGTGCTGGCGACGAGCCAGGCGCTGCGGGTCCTGCGGCGAATCCATGTGGCTGCCGACGATCCCTTCGTGTCCGGCGCGATCGACTGGCTCGTCGCCGCCTTCGACCCGATGCTCGGCGCGTGGCGCTCGGTGCCGCGCGAGGCGGAGGCGTGGCCCCACGCGAGTCACTGGCAGTGGGACCTGCACGCCGACGGCAAGCGCTGGCCGATCGGCGTGCTGCCGCGCGCCGAGATCGTCTCGCACCTTCACGCGTACCCGCGGCGAGTGCCGCCCGCGCTGCTGGACGACCAGACCCGACGGCTCGTGGCAGCGCTCGAAGCCGCCGACGTCTCGATCGGCGCCGACGCGCTGCTGTACTGCGACGCGTTCGCGCGCACGCCGGAGGCGCCGCGGGCCGCGCGCGACGCCGTGGCGCGCAGGCTGCGCGCGCTCGGGACGGAGCTGGTCTGCCGCGATCCCGAGCAGTGGCACACCTATGTCGCGAAGCCGACGAAGCTCGCGCCCTTTCCCGACTCGATCCTCGCCGAGTCGCTCGCGGTCGACGTCGCGCGCAACCTCGACTGGGAGATCGCGCACCAGGACGCGGACGGCTCCTGGGCCCCGTACTGGAGCTGGCGCGGCGCGTTCCCCGAGACCTGGCCGACGGCAGAGCGCGAGTGGCGCGGCGAGCTCACGCTAGGGACGCTCGAGTCGCTGCGCGCGTTCCGTCGGATCGAAGCCCGGGCCTAACCGAGGAACTCCTCGGCGGGGTTTGCGCGGGGGTAGGCGCGCAGGTACTTGAGGAAGCGCTCGAGCAGGCGGTCGGCGCCGAGCAGCACGTCCTCGCGGAAGTGGATCGTGTTCATCACGGGACCGTCCTCGGCGATCAGACCCTGGAAGAACGCCTCGCCTATGCCGAGGATCGGATCCGCCGGGACGTGGCGCGTGGCGGTCACCGTCCAGCCCCGGGTGACACCGGACGGCGTCGGCGTGCCGGCGAACATCGAGAGCAGCTCGACGCCGCCCATGGTTCCGCAGAGCGCGATGCAGTTCGTCCCGAACACCCGGATGTGCTGCTCCAGCGCACCGAAGCGCGGGTCGACGAAGCGCGAGTCGTACTCGACGCCGTGCGCGCTCCAGTCGACCTGCTTCGGCTCGTCGATCTCGAGGCCGTGGAGCGCGCGCAGGTGCTGCAGGTCCACCGAGTTCGTGAGCAGGGTCCAGGGGTCGACGTGGTGATCGGGGGCCGGCGTCGTGCGCAGCGCCAGGTCAGCGTCGGCGTAGCCCGGAAAGCCCGGCACCGGGTAGAGCGGCTCTTCGCCGTTGAACGCCCAGACGAGCCCGAAGCGCTCGCTCGTCGGGAACGCGTACAGGCGGGCGTCGGGCGGCACGCGCTCGCCGGTCGGCGTCGCGCTGCAGGCGCCGCTGCCGTCGTAGCGCCAGTGGTGGAAGGCGCAGCGCAGCTCGCTTCCGACCACCTTGCCGACCGAGAGGTCCGCGCCGAGGTGGCGGCAGTAGGCGGAGTGGACGTGCGCAACGCCGTCGTCACCGCGCCACACCACCACGCGTCCCGACAGGAAGTCGCGCCCGGCGACGACGCCCACGGGCACATCGCTGGATTGCACGACCGGATACCAGCACTGGTCGTAGCCGCCTTCGCCCTGGCGGGGCAGGCGCGCGCCACGGCGGCGGACGGGTGGAATCGGGCTCATCGACGACCTCCACGGCGTATTCTACGGCCATGGTGCGTCGTGAAGAGGCGGAGCGATCGTCTTCGCAGGAAGGCGCGAGTTCCGATTCATGCTGCACCGCTCCAGCGGGTGAGAGTCCCGTCCCGGTAGGCGCCGGAGCGCCGGGTAGCAGGGTCCAGGCGCGGGTCGA
>CAYVQJ010000037.1:0-70886 GCA_964454165.1 uncultured Myxococcales bacterium
GAAGCCCGCGCCCCACGAGCCAACCCGGTCCGCCTCGTTGCTCGAGCCCGGGAGCGTGCCGCTGTCGAGGGTCACGTTGGAGTCGTACTCGTAGCCGGCCGAGGCGAACAGCGTGACGGCGCGCTCGCCCGCGGCGTCGCCGCCGAGCGCTCCGCGAGCGCTGCGCGCGATGGCGCCGGAGCGGTCGTGCAGGACGGCCTCTTCGAGCAGCGCGCGTCCACCCGCTTCGTCGCCGTGGTCGAGGCGATCGAGGCCGCGCAGCAGCGCCGCCTCCGCGCGCAGCTCGGGCTCGAGCCGACCCGCGACGGCGAACGCCCGATCCGCCTCCTCGCTGTGCCCGAGCCGGCGCAGCGCGAGGCCGCGGTAGAAGTGCATCGAGCCCGACGGGTCCGCGCGCGACAGCGCCGCGAGCGCGCCCGCGTCGTCCTGCGCCGCGTAGCGCAGTCTGCCGACCTCGAGCCAGAGCTCTGGCGCGCGCCCCGGATCGCGCGCGGCCGCGTGCGACAGGCAGCTCGCGGCGTCTGCCGGACGGCCGGAACGCTCGAGCTCGCGGGCGAGAGCCAGCGCCAGGTCCGCGTCGTCGGGATGGGCGGCGACCGCGGCCTCGAGCCGCGCGAGCGGGGAGGGCTCGGGCTCGCTGGCCGCAGCCGCGGCAGCGGCGGCGAGCGAGAGCGCGACAGCGGCGAGCGTGCGCGTCAAGCGCCTGCCTCCGTCGCTGCGCGGTCCGTCTCGCCGAGCAGTGCCAGCATCTCGTCGCCGTCGTCGTCGAGGATGCGCAGGAACAGCTCGAGCAGCTCCGGGTCGAACTGCGCGCCCGAGCCCTTCCGCAAGAGCTGGCGCACGGTCTCCTGCGGGTAGGCGCGCTTGTACGGGCGCGAGGTGGAGAGGGCGTCCCACACGTCGACCACCGCGACGATGCGTGCGCCGAGCGGGATGGCCGGGCCCGCGAGGCGGTGCGGGTAGCCGTTGCCGTCCCACCACTCGTGATGGTGCACGATGCAGTCCGTGGTCGTGCCGCCGAGGTCCGGGATCGAGCTCACGATGCGCCGGCCGATCTCGGGGTGGCGGCGCATCTCGTCGCGCTCGGGGTCCGTGAGGCGCGCCGCCTTGAGCAGGACCTCGTCGCGGATGCCGATCTTTCCGACGTCGTGCAGCAGCGCACCGAGCCGAATCGCCTCGATCTCGCGCTCCGGCAAACCCAGCTGCGTCGCCATGCGCACCGAGAACGCCGCGAGGCGCCGGCAGTGCAGCTCTGTGTAGCCGTCGCGCGCCTCGACCGCGCTCGCGATCGCCTCGATGCTCGCCTGGAAGGTCTGGCGCAGGCTCGCGAGCAGGCGCGAGTTCTGCGCGGAGAGCGCGAGCTGTGTGCCGACGGTCGCGATCGTGCGCAGCTCCACGTCGGCGAGTGGTGCGCCCGAGGCGCGCTCGACCACCAGCACGCCCACCGGCTCCTCTCCGGCGACCAGAGGGGCGTACACGGCCGCACCGCGCGCGCCGCCGCCGGGGCGCCGGCCCTGGAACACGCGCACGCGCCGGTCGGCGAGGACGCTCGCCGCGGCGTCGCGATCGCCGACGGCGCTGCGCTCGTCGCGGCTCCACTCGAGCTTCTCGCCGTCGAGCGCCCCGGCTGCGTCGCTGCGGAAGAGCGCCACCCCGCTCGCGCCGACGACGTCGCCGAGCAGCGCCAGCGCCGTCGAGACCGGATTCGAGGCGCCGGTGCGCAGCGTCGCCTCGCCCACGCGCAGCAGCGCCGAGAGCGAGAGCTCGCGACGCGCCAGGGTGCGCCCGAAGCGATGACGGAGGCTCTCGAGGCCGAGCGCGTAGTGCGCGGCGATCACGCCGAGCGGCGCGATCGGGTCGAGCAGCAGACCGAAGCGCACCAGCGCCTCGAGGGCCCCGAGCGGCGCGCCGAGCGCCAGCAGTGCGAGCCCCGCGCTGCGGCGCGCATGCGACAGCGCAGCGAGCCCCGCGCACGTCAGGGACAGCGCGCCGAGCAGCCCGAGCTGGTGCGCCCGCACGGGCTGGTGGAGCACGGGCTCGCCTGCGGTCTCCGCTGCGAGGGTGCGCAGCGCGACCGCCTGGATCCAGACGCCCGGACGCGCGGGGCCGAGCGGCGTGGACCACAGGTCCTGGAACTCCGCCGCGGTCGCGCCGACCAGCGCGACGCGGCCGGCGATGTCGCGCGCGTCGAAGCGGCCGTCGATCACGTCGGCGATCGAGAGCGTCCGAATCGCTGGATTCGCTCGGCGGTAGTCCACGCGGAACGCGCCGCCGCCTCCCGCGCTCTCGCCGAGCGCGCTGGCCAGCGCGGCGGCGGCGAGCGAAGGCAAGAGCTCGCCGCCGATCTCCGAGGCGCGCGGCGCGCTGCGCACGATCCCGTCGGGCTCGATCGGCACCAGCAGGCTCGCGATCGCGCTCGCGGCCGAGGCCAGCTCGGGGCGGGGCAGCGAGGCGATCTCCAGCGTGCCGCCGCCCGGGACCTGCTGTCGCTCGCGGAAGCCGCCGAGCACCACGCGCCCGCTCTCGCGCAGCGCAGCCGCGAAGGCGGCGTCGCCGGCCGGATCACGCGCGGCCGAGAAATCGACGTCGATCCCGATCGCGCGCGCGCCGGCCTGGTGCAGCCGGCGCACCACGCGCGCGTGCAGGCTGCGCGGCCATGGCCAGTCGGGATGCGCGCGCAGGCTCTGCGCGTCGATCGCGACGAGCACGACGTCGGGCACGCCGCCGGGGAGCGCCGGCGCGCGCTCGGCCGCGACGCGCAACATCCAGTCCGAAACGGGGCGGCGGAGCAGCGCAAGGCTGTCGCTTTCCGCGAGCGGCGCAGCCAGCGCGAGCACCGCGAGCGCGGCGAAGAGTCCAGACAGGAGGGCTCTGGGGCGCACCGGGATCACTTCGGCGCGCGGAAGAGTCAGCTTGAGTCAGCGGCGACGCGTGCGAACGCACGCGAACTGCCGCGAAGCTGCGCTCAGTCTTCCGTGATCGAGATCGCCTGCCGCGGGCACAGGCGCACCGCTTCCTCGACCTGCTTGCGGTACTTCTCGGGTGGCCGCTCGATCAGGATCTCGAGCATGTCGTTGTCGTCCACCTTGAAGATCTCCGGGGCGACCTGCATGCACAGGGCGTTTGCTTCGCACAGATCGAAATCGACGACGACCTTCACGGCGCTTCCTCCTCGGCCAGACCCTAGCATGGACACCTCGCGCGGCGCGGCCGCATAATGCGACTAGAACACGTTCCAGCCGCCGAGGAGCCGATGCGCATCGACCTCTTGCCCGAGCAGCGTGCGTTCCGCGAGCACTGCCGCGGCTACTTCGCGCGCTTCATGACGCCGGAGTTCGAGAAGGAGATGCGCGGCAGCGAGGGCGGCGGCCCGCTGTACTGGCAGGCGCTGCGCCAGATGGGCGCCGACGGCATGCTCGGCGTCGGCTGGCCGAAGGAGTACGGCGGCCAGGGCCGCACGGCGATCGAGCAGTTTCTGTTCGCCGACGAGGCGCAGCGGGCGGGCTTCCCGTTCCCGTTCCTGACGCTCGGCACCGTCGGCCCGACGCTCGCGCACTTCGGCAGCGAGGAGCTGCGGCGCGAGTTCCTGCCGCGGATCCTGGCCGGCGAGATCAACTTCGCGATCGGCTACTCGGAGCCGAACGCCGGCACGGACCTCGCGTCGCTCACGACGCGCGCCTGGCGCGACGGCGACGAGTGGGTGATCTCCGGCCAGAAGACCTGGACCAGCCTCGCCAACTTCGCGCAGTACATCTGGCTCGCGGCGCGCACCGATCCCCAGGCGCCCAAGCACCGTGGGATCTCGATGTTCATCGTGCCGACGAGTGCGCCCGGCTTCTCGCTCCAGCCGATCATGACGATGGGCGACGTGCGCACCAACGCCACCTTCTACGACGACGTGCGTGTGCCCGCGCGCTACCTGGTCGGCGGCGAGAATCGCGGCTGGACCCTGATCACGAGCCAGCTCAACTACGAGCGCGTCTCGCTCTCGCCGTCGGGACCGACCGAGCGGCTGGTCGAGGACGTCGTGGCGTGGGCGCGTGAGACCCGGCTCCACGACGGGCGCCGCGTGATCGACCAGGAGTGGGTGCAGATCCAGCTCGCGAAGGCGAAGGCGCGTTCGGACGTGCTGCGCCTCATGAACTGGAAGATGGCGCAGCGCGCGCAGGCGGGGCTTTTGCACCCGGCGGAGTCGTCGGCGGTCAAGGTCTTCGGCAGCGAGGCCGGGATCGAGATCTACCAGCTCTTGCTCGAGCTGTTCGGCGCGGCGGGCGCCCTGAAAGACGGCGCGCCTGGCGCGGTGCTGCGCGGGCGCGTCGAGCGCCAGTATCGCACTGCCCTGATCCTGACCTTCGGCGGCGGCACCAACGAGGTGCAGCGCGACATCATCGCGATGGCCGGCCTCGGGCTGCCGCATTACAAGGGCTAGCGAGATGGACTTCGGCTTCTCCGACGATCAGCTCGCGTTGCGCGAGCTCGCGCGCAAGATCCTCGCGGAGCGCGCGACCCAGGAGCGCCCGATCGATCGCGAGCTCTGGGCGGCGCTCGCGCGAGCCGGGCTGCTCGGGGCTGCGCTGCCCGAGGCGTACGGCGGGACGGGCCTCGGGCTCGTCGAGCTGGCACTGGTGCTGCAGGAGGTCGGGCGCGCGGTGGCGCCGCTGCCGGCGCTCGCCGCGCTCGCGCTCGGCGCGCAGCCGCTGGCCGAGCTCGGCAGCGACGAGCAGAAGCGGCGCCTGCTGCCGGGCGTCGCAGCCGGAACCACTCTGCTCTCCGGGGCGCTGGTCGAGCTCGGCGGCGTCGATCCCCGCCGGCCGCAGACGCGGGCGACGCGCGACGGCGCGCGCTGGCGCCTCGACGGCGTGAAGAGCTGCGTGCCCTGGGCGCTGCTCGCGGAGCGCGTGCTGGTGTCGGCGCGCACGGGCGACGCCTCGGCGG
This sequence comes from uncultured Myxococcales bacterium, assembly GCA_964454165.1. Lineage (GTDB taxonomy): Bacteria > Myxococcota_A > UBA9160 > SZUA-336 > SZUA-336 > CAYVQJ01. Next base: position 4,936 of record CAYVQJ010000037.1, read on the forward strand.
GCGTGTTCCTGGTGGACCCTCACGGCGCCGGCGCCGGCCTGACACCCCAGGAGGTCACCTCACGCGAGCCGCACGCGGAGCTCACGCTCGCGGGCGCCGCGGGCGAGCCGCTCGGCGACCCGAATGCCGGCTTCGGCGCAGTGGACCGGGCCGTCGACCTGGGTCTGCTCGCGGTCTGTGTCACACAGCTCGGTGTCACCGAGCGCATGCTGGAGCGGACCGCCGAGTACGGTCGCGAGCGCCGCCAGTTCGACCGGCCGATCGGGAGCTTCCAGGCGTTCCACCAGCGCGCCGCCGACGCCTACGTGACGGTCGAGGCGCTGCGCCTGGCGACCTGGCAGGCGCTGTGGCGGCTGTCCGAAGGCTTGCCCGCGCAGGAAGAGCTGTCGCTCGCCAAGTACTGGGCGGGCGAGCCGAGCTATCGCGTCGCCTACGCCTGCAGTCACCTGCACGGCGGGATCGGCTCCGACAGCGACTACCCGCTGCACCGGTACTACTTGTGGGCAAAGCAGCTCGAGCTCTCGCTCGGGACCGGAATGGATCATCTGCGCGCGCTCGGCCGCGGCCTGGCGGCGTAAGGAGGGGACGATGCGCACCGAGCTCTGCGATCGCTTCGGTATCGAGTTCCCGATCTTCGCCTTCAGCCACTGCCGCGACGTCGTCGCCGCAGTGAGCAAGGCCGGCGGGATGGGCGTGCTCGGCGCGCTGGCGTTCTCTCCGGAGCAGCTCGAGCTCGAGCTGCGCTGGATCGACGAGCACGTCGGCGGCAAACCCTACGGCGTCGACGTCGTGATCCCCGCCTCCTACGTCGGCAAGCAGCAAGGCGGGCTCGAGCTCGGCGACCTGCAGGGGCTCGTCAGCGAGCGCCACCGCGCGTTCATCGACAAGATTCTGCAGGAGTACCAGGTGCCGGAGCTGCCCCCCGACGAGCCGCGGCGCGGCGGGCTGCTCGGCTGGTCCGACAAGGGCGGGCGCGCGCACGTCGAGGTCTCGCTGTCGCACCCGATCAAGCTGATCGCCAACGCGCTCGGCCCGCCGCCCAAGGACGTGATCGACGCCGCGCACGCCCACGGCATCCAGGTCGCGGCGCTGGTCGGGCGCGCGGATCAGGGGCTGCGCCAGGTACAGGCGGGCGTCGACATCGTGATCGCCTCGGGCTACGAGGCGGGCGGGCACACCGGCGAGATCGGGACGATGGTGCTGGTGCCCGAGGTCGTCGAGGCGGTGAAGCCGGTGCCGGTGCTCGCCGCGGGTGGCATCGGCACGGGGCGCCAGATGGCGGCGGCGCTCGCGCTCGGCGCGCAGGGGATCTGGACCGGCTCGATCTGGCTCACCGTCGAGGAATCCGACTCGAGCCCGGTGCTGCGCGACAAGCTGCTGCGCGCGGGCTCGGGGGATACGGTGCGCTCGAAGTCGCTCTCGGGCAAGCCGGCGCGCCAGCTTCGGACGCCGTGGATCGACGCCTGGGACGGCCCCGACTCTCCCGGCACGCTGCCGATGCCGCTGCAGATGATCGCGATCAGCGAGGCGCAGCAGCGCATCGGGCGCGCGGCGCACCTCGAGCGCTCGCGCGCCCGGGAGCTCATCGGCACGCCGGTGGGCCAGATCGTGGGTCAGATGAACCACGTGCGGACGGCGCGCGAGCTCGTCTACGAGCTGGTGGACGAGTGCCTCGACGTGATGCAGCGCATGTCGGGCATGCTGGATCGGAGCGACTGAGCGATGGTGGCGACGCTCGAGGACGACGGGGCGAAGCGCGCGCCGCTTTTGGCGATGCGCGAGCGCGTGGCGCGCATCGTCGAGACTGCCGTGGAGCTGGCGGAGCAGGGTGGCTTCGAGAACGTGCGGCTGCGCGAGGTCGCCGCGGCGTCGGGCGTCGCGCTGGGCACGCTCTACCGCCACTTCCGCAGCAAGGAAGACCTGCTGCTCGCAGCGCTCGCGCGCGAGATGGAAGAGCTCGAGCGTCGCATGCGGGAGCGGCCCGTTGCCGGCGGCGATCCCCTCGAACGCGTGACGCAGTTCTTCCGGCTCGCCACGCGCGCGTTCTGCCGCCGCCCGAATCTGGCGCGCGCCACGCTGCGCGCGGTCGCATCGGGAGACCACGACCTCACCGAGAAGGTGACTCGCTTCCATGACAATCTGGCGGCACTCACCGTCGACGCGCTGCGCAGCGGCGCGACCAGTGAGCGCGAGGACGCGATCGCGGACATGCTGCAGAACGTCTGGTTCTCGGCGCTCGTGGGTTGGGCGGGCGGATTGCACGGGCAGAACGTGGTGGTCGACAAGGTGCGCGGCGCGGCGGAGCTGGTGCTGCGCGCCTGATCCAAAGAAACTTGTGGTCTTTCCCCCGCGCCTGTGGTGTGATGCGCGCGCCTTCGAGAGATGCAGATCCCCGGGTCGTCGGGTTTCCTCGCACTTGCCAGGTCCCTCGGGGCTCGAACCGACGGGGGAGGCCGTGGGAAGCGTGCGCCAGCCGCCGCTACCCGGCGCGTCGCGAGTCTCGAGTGAAGCAGGAGCGCGGCGATTCGGTGGTCACCGCCCCGGTGCACAGGCGCCGGGGCGGTCTTCCCGTCTTGCCTAGCTCACTTGCGCGATCAGTGAGTGAATTGCGGTGAGAGACTCGGGCTCGGCCAGGGAAGGGGCGTGGCCGACGCCTGGTATCGTCGTCGCGCGGCAATCCTTCATGCGGCGCGTCATCTCGTTCGCGGTCTCGGCGGAGAGGATGTCGCTCACGCCGCCGCGCACCACGAGCGTCGGGCCTGGAAGGGCTTCGGCGAGCGGCCAGAGGTTCGGGAGCTGCGTCGCCGCGGGGCGCGCCGCGCGCATCTGCTCGCGGAGCGCGCGGTCGTAGCGCCAGGTCAGTCCGCCGGCTGCGGGTTTCGTCGCATGGCGCGCCCACTCGAGCAGCGCCGCGTCGCCCTGACTCTGCGGGGGCTGTGTGGAGCGGAACCAGCGCACGACGTCCGCGTGGTCCGCGAAGGTCTCGGGCGCGCTGCCGACCAGGGACTGGATCCGCGCGAGGCCCGCGGGATCGACCACGGGGCCGACGTCGTTCAGCACGGCCGCAGCGACGCGCCCCGGCTGCGAGGCCCCGAAGACGAGGCTGATCAGCCCGCCCATCGAGGTTCCGACCAGGACGGCGCGCGGGAGCGCCAGCAGGTCGAGCCACGCGCCGAGGTCTGCGGCGTACTGCGGCAGCGCGTAGCTCTCGGCCGGCGCCCAGTCGCTCTCGCCGCGGCCGCGCACGTCGAGCGCGAGCACCCGGCGGCGCGGAGTCAGCGCACGCGCCAGCGCGTCGAAGTCGTGCGCATTGCGCGTGAGCCCGTGCAGGCAGACCAGCGGCAGCCCACCCCCTTCCCAGTCCAGGTGGTGCAGGCGTACGCCGTTCACGCGCGTGAACGCGCTCCTGGGTGCGCTCATCGCGCCGCTTCCTGCACGGCCTTGGCCATGCGCTCCAGAATCTCGTCGAGGATCGCCCGCGAGGTCGCGAAGTTCAGGCGCACGAAGCCCTTGCCGGCGTCGCCGAACGGCGCGCCGTCCGAGAGCGCCACGCCTGCGCGCTCCAGGAAGAAGCGCTGCGGATCGGGCTCGAGCTCGAGGGCGCGGCAGTCGAGCCACGCCAGGTAGGTCGCCTCGGGCATGAGGTGCGCGACGCCTGGCATCCGCTCGCGCACGACGTCGGCCACGCGCCGGCGATTGGCGTCGAGGTAGGCGAGCACCTGCGCCAGCCAGGGATCCGCGTGGCGCCACGCCGCATCCGTCGCCGCGAGGCCGAACGTGTTTACGCCGCCGCGCAGGTGGCGCGGAAGCGTCCGGAAGCGGCGCTTAAGCTCTTCGCTGCCGTACACCGCGACCGCGCAGCGCAGGCCGGCGATGTTGAAGGCCTTCGTCGCGGACGTGAGCGTAACGGTGCGCCGCTCGACCTCGGGCCCGAGCGTCGCGAACGGCAGGTGCATGCGTCCGGGATACACCAGGTCGGCGTGGATCTCGTCGCTCACCACCACCAGGTCGCGCTCGAGCGCGAGCGCGGCGATTCCCTCGAGCTCCGCCCGCGAGAACGCGCGCCCCGTCGGGTTGTGCGGGTGGCAGAGCAGGAGAATGCGCACGCCCGGATCCGCTGCGCGGCGCAGCGCATCGAAATCGATGGCGTAGCCGTTGGCGCCGCGCACGAGATCGCAGGTCACGAGCCGTCTTCCGGTCTCGCGCACCGACCCCAGGAACGGCGGGTAGACCGGCGTCTGCACCAGCACGCCGTCGCCCGGCTCGCTCCAGACGGAGAGCGCCGTGAAGATCCCCTGAACCACGTCGGTGATCACCTCGACCTGGCGTGGCTGAAGCTGCCAGCCGAAGCGGCGCGCGGCGCGCTCGGCGAACACGGTCGGCAGGTCGCTGGGTCTTGGATTCACCGGGTATCCCAGGTCGCCGAGGTCGAGCGCGAGCTGCAGCACGCGGCGGATCGGCTCGGCGACCGGGAAGTCCATGTCGGCGACCCACGCCGCGAGCGGCTCGGGGCCGAAGTGCTGCCACTTCTCACCGCGCCGGCGGCGCAGCGTCGCGACGTCCAGGCCGTCGAGATCCGCGGGAGGATTGCGCAGCGCGGGCTCGACGCGCGACAGCGCCGCGTCGAGCGCTCCGGGAACGAGGGTCAGTGCGTCGGCGCGCCCCGCGCGCGCGAGCTGCTCCGGCAGGCCGCGCGCCAGCGCCAGCGCCTGCTCGACCGGAAGATCGAAGCGCAGCCACTCGCGCCCGCCCTCGCAGCGCTCGCGCACGCACAGCGCCGGCCCGTCGACGACGAGAAGCAGCGGACCGAGCTCGACCTCGAACATGGCGGCATTGTAGCCGGAGGTCAGACCGACTCGATGCGTCCGGGGTGCAGGAACCAGAGCTCCGCGCGCGGCAGATACGCGAGCCCGAGCCCCGAACGCAGCGCCTGCGCGTAGCTCGCTACCTGCCCCGCGTAGATCGCGCTGCGCTCCGCGACCTCGGCGTCGCTCTCGACCCTATCGCTCTTGTAGTCGGCGACCACCAGCTGCTCGCTCTCCGGATCGCGATAGATCAGGTCGATCGTGCCCGCGACGAAGCCGACGGGACCGTCCGCGACCCCGGTGTCGGGCGGCGCGACGTAGGGCAGCTCGCGCGCGACGACGCAGCCGCGCAGCGCCGCGAGCCGAGCCGCGAGTGGACCCGCCGCGAGGCGGTCGAGGAGCGCGCCCGCCAGGCCCTCCGCCTGCGTCAGGGACTCGCCACCGAGCCGGCTCGCCAGCACACGCAGCAGGCTCGGGCGCAGGCACTCGAGTCCGGCGGCCAGGGGAGCCTCGAAGTCGAGCCGCTCGAGCACGGCGTGGACGGCGCTCCCGACCGCGAGCGCCACGTCTTCGGACACGCCGCGTTCCGCGACGTCGCGCCCCACGCGGTCGAACAGCGCAAGGAGTCCGGCGTGCGAGGCCTGCGAAGGGCTCGAGGAGAACGGCCGCCGCATGCGCGCTCGCGCCTCCGCGCCGCGCTCGCGGATCCGCGCCGAGTCCGCGCGGATGCGCTCGATCTCGGCTCTTCCAGGCGCGCGCGCGTCGCCTGCGGGCGCGGGCGGGCGCAGCGCGGGAAACACCCAGCGAGCGCCGTGCGTGTCGGCATGCGCGCGGCCGGCGCGCGCGAGCTCGCCCGCGAGCTGTTGCAGCGGCGGCACGCCGGCCTCGCGCTCGAGGAGCAGCTCGAGATGGCTCTCCGACGCGCGCCCCGCGCCGTCGGGCCAGCGGCCCGCGATGACGAGCCGCCGCCGCGCCCGCGTCGCGGCGACGTAGAGCGTGCGCACGCGCTCGGCGTCCTCGACGCGCTTGCGCTCGAGCTCGGCGCGCACGAAGCCCGGTGATGCCGCGCCGAGCATGCGCAGCTCGAAGCCGCGCCCGTGGCGCAGCACCGTCGGCTCGGCGTGATTCCCGATCCGGCCGCTGCCGCGGTGCACGCCCATCAGGTACACGTGCTCGAAGTCGAGCCCCTTCGCCTGGTGGATCGTGAGCACGCGCACCGCGTCTTCACACGCCTCGGGCGGGCGCGCCTCCTCCGCGAGCATGACCTGATCCACGCGCTGGCGGAGCTGCCGCAGCAGCGCAGGCGTCCCACCGGTCTCCGCGTCGAGGTCGCGCGCGAGCGTGCGGAACAGGCGCTCGAGGTTCGCCAGGCGGTAGCTGCCCTGCGGCCGCGCGGCCTCGCCGACTTCGATGAGCAGGCTGCGGCGCAGGCGCTCGACGAACGCGTCGGCGGGATCGCGCGCGAACGACGCGCGCAGCTCGTCGAGCGTGCGCACCAGCAGGGCGAGCGTCCGCTCCCAGCCGGCGACGCGCTCGAGGCCTGGAATCCCGGGCGGAATCCGCCCGCGCGCGCGCTCGATCGCCTGGAGCGAGCGCTCGCGCGCGCCCGCGTCGGCGCCGCTCTGGTCGGCCACGTGTTCCGGGAAGCGCTCGCGCCAGAGCGGCACCAGCGCGGCGTCGGGGACGCCGACGGCCGCGGAGCGCAGCACCGCCAGCAGCGATAGCTGGTCGTGCCGATCGAGGACGCAGCGCACCAGCGCCGCGGCCTCGATCACCTCGCGGCGGCGGTAGTAGCCGCGATCGCCCTCGACGGCGTACGGGACGCCGGCGTCGCGCAGCGCCGCGAGGTAGCTGTCGAGGTCCGTGCGCGAGCGCAAGAGCAGCGCCACGTCGCCGTAGGCGAGGGTGCCGCGCGCGTGCAGTGCCACGACGTCCGCAGCGAGGGCGCGTCCCTCGAGGCTCGGCGCGTCCGGGGCGGCGCCCGGCGCGGGTACGCCGTCGGCGCCACACGGCCACGCGATCCAGTACTCGACCGGCGCCGCGTGAGCCTCGCGAAAGCCGGTCGCGTCCTGGAGCGCGCGAGCAGGCACCAGCGTTTCGAACGGCGGCTGCACGCCGGGCTCCGCGCGCATCACCGGCCGCGCGATCTGCGCCACCTCGTCGAGCAGCGCGGGAACCGAGCGGAAGTTCACCGTCAGTCCTTCGATGCGCCCGCCCTCTTCGCGCAGCCGCTCGCCGAAGCGCTGGTAGGCGCGCAGGTCCGCGCTGCGCCAACCGTAGATCGACTGCTTGGGGTCGCCGACCACGAACAGGCCCGGGCGCGTCGCGCGCGGGCCGTCGAGTGCCAGGCGCTCGACCAGCTCTCCCTGGAGCGAGTCGGTGTCCTGGAACTCGTCCACCAGGAGCTGGTCGATCTCGCCCCGCACGCGCGCCGCGAGCTCCGGGCGCGCGTTCACCAGGTCGCGGGCGCCGCGCAGCAGATCCTCGAAGGACACCAGGCCACGCGCTCGCAGGCGCTCGGCGACGTCGGTCCAGATCCCACCCAGCACGCGTCGCGCGCGCTCGAAGCGCAGCGGCTGCAGCCGCTGCAGGTGGCGCAGCAGCGGGCGAAGCCGCTCGGCGTGCGCGGCGAAGCGCTCGGCGTCGGCGCCGAGTGCCTTACGCTCGCCGACGTTGAAGCGACCGCTCGCCCACTCCCCGAGGCGCTCGAGCTCGTCGGGCGCGTGCTCGCGCAGCGCGGATACGAGCGCTTCCGCGTCGCGCGCGCCGCCCGGCGGGTCGCGCACGAGAGCGCGCGCGACGCCCTCCAGCGCGTCGAGCGTCTGTCCACTCTTCTGCCCCGCGAGCGCGCCGAGACGCGCGCCCAGCGGGAGCATGCCTTCGATCTCGCCGCGCACCTCCGCTAGCAGCGTTCCGAACTCGGCGCTCGCGAATGGATCGTCGTGAAGCGCTGCGGGTGGCAGGCTCGCGTCGGCGAATGCGCACAGCGCCTGCTCGAGCTCGGGCGGCCCGAAGCCTTCCTGCGCGAGCGCGAGCCAGTCCTCGTCCGCGTACGCGCGCGCGAGGCGCGCCTCGAGGTCCTCGCGCACCGCCGCCGCGCGCTGGCCACCGTCGGCGTCGATCTCGAACTCCGGATGGAAGCCCGCGTCGGCGGCGTGCGCGGCGAGCAGGCGGCGCGCGAACGCGTGAATCGTGCACACGACCGCGTGGTCCAGCGCGCCGACCAGCGCGCGCGCGCGCGGCGGCCAGAGCGTGCGGGCGGGCAGGCAGTCGGCGTACACGCCGAGCGGGACCTCGTCGCGCGCGAGCGCCTCTAGCGCCTTCGCCAGGCGCGTCGCCATCTCGGCGGCCGCGGCCTCGGTGAAGGTGATCGCCACGACTCGGCGCAGCACGTGCGCCGCGATCGCCTCGGGCGTCTGGCCCGCGCGCACTGCGGCGGCGCGCTCCCAGCCGGGCCCAAGCGTCCACGCGACGATCCGCGCCACCAGAGTCGCCGTCTTCCCGGTGCCGGCGCCGGCCTCGACCAGGAGCGGCGCGTCGAAGTCGCGCTGTGCCGCGCGGCGCGCCCCGGCGTCGCGCTCGAGCGGCTCGAACAGCGAGGGCTGGCTCGTACGTCCGCTCATCGGGGTGCCAGGTCCAGCAGCACGTCGGCGAGCGCCGCCTCGAGTGGATCGCGCGCAGCGGCACCGGCGCCGCCGGAGCGCTCGCGCTCCAGCGTGGCTGCGCGCAGATACTTGTGCAGGCGCGCACGCAGCCCGGCGTCGCCCTGCAGGCATGCGCTCGACACCGCGCAGTAGTCGCAGGTGCGCGGCGGCTTCGCGCCGTCGTCGTCGAGCAGGCGCGGCACGAAGGCGCCCTGCTCCCAGCCGCCGAGGGCGGTGCGCAGCGCGTCTCGCGCGAGCTCGCGCGAGACAGCGTCGCTGCGCTGCACGCGTGCGACTGCCGCGTCGGGAGAAAGCTCCGCGCGCAGGTACGCGTAGCGGCCCTCGGCGTCATCGACGCCATCGGTCCACGCGTAGGCTGCGGCCTGCAGGAGCTGGGCATTGCCGATGCGCTGGCGCAGGTGGCCGGCGCGCGTCTCTCCTTGCTTGGCGGACGAGAACGGCTTGCCCGTCTTGTAGTCGGTGATTCGGAGTCCGGAGCCGGTGCGGTCGACGCGATCCGCGCGGAACTGGATCCGGGCCAGCGACGGGTCGATCCGTGCCGTGCCGCTGAGCTCGACACCGAGCACTTCGGGTGGCGCGCCCGACCAGTCGAGGATGCGCGCGCACTCGAGCTGGACGCGCGTGCGGCGGGCGAGCGCACGAGCGAAGCCGTGCACGCGCACGCCGGCCTCGATGAGCGCCTGCTCCGCGGCCTGCTCGATGATGGCGTCGAGCTCGGCGGGCTCTGGCCAGGGCACGGCGACCGCCGGACGCGCCAGCGCCTCGGCGAGGGTCCTGACCGGGGCTCCGAGCGCGCGCAGCGCGATTCGCTCGAGCGCCCCGTGTACGGCGCTGCCGACCAGGCGCGCGTCGAAGCCGGGGAGCGCGTCGAGCGCGTCGGGTAGCGGCTCGATGCGCAGCAGCTTCTCCACGAAGACCCGCCACGGGCAGCGCGCGAAGCCCTCGAGTGTGGTCACGAACGGCTCCGCCTGCCGCGGATCGTCGGCGCCGCGCGCGCCGATGAAGCCGAAGTAGGGGCCGAGGTCCACCGCACGCGCGGCCCCGGTTCCGAGCGGCGGGTCGTGCTCGTCGAGCACCGCCGCGCGCGTGTGCGCCAGCGCGTGCGCGTCGGCGACGGCGTTCTCGTCGAGCGCAGCCGCGAGGAGCGCGGCGAAGCTCGCGGCGTCGCGGCGTCTGGCGCGCAGACTGATCGCGATCGCGTGCTCGAACGCAGGCCGCGCTCCCCCGCTCGCCGGCGACCAGAGCGACGGCGCGCGCTCCGGCTCGGGTGCGACGCCCGCGAGCCGCACCCGCTCGAGCAAGGGCGAGGCCGGGAGCGCGCGCCCGTCGTCGTCTGCGAGCTGGCGCAGCAGCGTGACGCGCGGACTGGCGGACAGGAGCTGGGCGAACAGGTAGCGCTCCTCGGTGTGACCGCGTCGCTTGAGCGCCAGGTCGGGAAGTGCGGGCAGCAGCAGCTCGCGCAGCGCGTCGGGCAGCAGCGCATCCTCCGCGATCGCGCGCGGGAACACGTCACGGGCGAGACCGAGCACGAACAGGTGCTCGAACGTGCGCGCGCGCGCTTCGGTCACGTCGAGCACCGCCACTCCGCCTCCCGAGCCGCCGAGCGGCGCGCGCCCGAGGCCGCGGGCGGCAGTCGCGACGAGGCGGGCGAACTCCTCGTACGAAAGCTCCCCGGCGAAGGCAGCCGCGGCGCGCAGCGGACGCAGCAGCGGCTCGCGCGACGCCTCGCTCCAGCCCAGCGCGTCGCGCAGCAGCTCCTCGAGCCACCGCTGCCGGGTGGCGAGCGGCGCGCGCGCGGGACAGCTCTGGAAGCGCGCCTCGAGGTCGCGCGCAGCGTCGATCGCGGCGACGAGCGCGTGGCCCGGGAGCATGCGCCGTCGCGCGCGCGCGCCTGCTGCGCGCTCATCGCGGGGCGCCGCGTCGTCGCTCTCCGCGTCGTCGTCGAGGGCGAACAGCCCGCGCCGCACCGGCAGCGGCAACGCGGCGTGGCCGCCCAGCACCCGCGCAGCGTCGAGCTCCGCGACGTTGGCGACGCGCGCGGCCCCGAGCGCGTGCAGACCGACGCGGAGATCGGCCAGCGCAGACGCTTCGGGGAGACTCTCGCCGCGCGCGTCGAGCCACACGTCCGCTGCCGTGCGCAGGCGCGACTCGACGAGCTCGGCGAGCGCGCGCGCCCGCCTCCCTACGGCCCCGCGCGGGGCGCGCGCATCGAGCCCGGAGAAGGGGATGCCGAGCCGGTCGAGACCGACGCGGAGCGCGATCGCGTACGGCTCGAGCGCGCGCGCGACGATCCCGATCGACTCCGGGGCGGCGCCTGCCTCGAGCAGCGCCGCGATCCGCACGGCAGCCGCGCGCACCTCGGCGTCTGTCCCCGCAGCCTCGACCAGCGTGAGGAAGGCCGGTGCGAAGCTGCGCTCCGCGCGCGCGCGCGACGGCGGCGCGAGCCGCGCGACGAAGCGATCGGCGAAGGCGACGCCGGGGTCATCGGCGCCCGGAGCCGTCGGGTCGGGGGGCGCGTCGAGCCAGACCTGCGCGGCGCGCCGCTGCACCACGACGCGCAGTAGCTCGAGGGCAGCGCCCGTGGCGTCGGCGAAGCCGTGCACGAGTACGGCTCGCGCGGGCAGTGCTTGGTCTGGCGTGCGTTCGAGCTCGACGGCGGCGCGCCGCAGCGCGTCGCTCGTGCGCTCGACACCGTGTTCGCGGGCAGCGCGGGCGACCGCGGCCGCGACGCGCAGCACCGCGCGCGCCCTGTCTACGCTCTCGCGCGGCGCTCCCGCGACGGCCCCGAGCGCCGGCGGCGCGAGTGGGTCGAGCCCTGCGTCGAGCAGATCCGTGACGCTCGCGACGACGGGCGCGTAGCCGTCGGAGAACGCGCCGAACGCGAGCACCAGGAGCGGCTCGCGCGCGGCGGCCTCGCGAACGAGCACGGGAAACAGCGTCTCGTTTCCGGGCGGCTCGACGCCGCAGCGCTCCAGGATCTCGCGCGCGACGGCGAACAGCGTCTGCACCACGACGCCGAGGCGGGCGCGTCCCGCGCGCCGCACCAGCAGCGCCGACAGGTGCAGGCGCAAGCTCTGCGAGGGGACGATCACGCGGATCGGCCGCGCGAAGTCCAGCGCCTCGCGGGCCTGCGCTTCCAGCGCGTCGAGCGCGTCGCAGAGCTCGGCCTCCGTCGCACGCGCCCCCCGCGCGACGACGAGCGCGGGCTCGGGCGCGCCGGACACGACGGCTAGCGGACCTTGCGGAAGAACGCGCGCACGTCTTCGACGAAGAGCTCGGGCTGCTCGAAGGCCGCGAAGTGACCGCCGCGCGGCTGCACGCTCCAGTGCACCAGGTTGAAGCGCGGCTCCGCGAAGCGGCGCGGCGCGCGGTAGATCTCCTTCGGGAACACCGCCACGCCGGTCGGCACCTTCACCACCTGATCGAGTCCGTAGCGCCCGCCGCGGCGGTTCTCGCAATACAACCGGCACGAGCTCGCGATCGTCTGCGTGACCCAGTAGAGCATCACGTTGGTCAGCAGCTCGTCCTTCGTGAAGCTCCGCTCCACGTCGCCGTCGCAGTCGCTCCAGGTGCGGAACTTCTCGACGATCCACGCCAGCAGGCCTGCGGGCGAGTCGTTCAAGCCGTAGCCGAGCGTGTGCGGCTTGCTGCCCTGGATCGCCTGATAGCCCGTCTCGTCCGCCTGGAAACGCGCGACGTCGGCGAGCGCCTTCTGCTCGTCGGGCGTGAGACCCTCGAGCGCCTTCGGATCCGCCGGCGGCAGCGCGACCAGCATGTTCAGGTGGATACCCGCGCAGTGCGCAGGATCGAGCACGCCGATCCAGTTGGTGACGAGCGCGCCCCAGTCCCCACCCTGTGCGCCGTAACGCGCGTAGCCGAGGCGAGCCAAGAGCTGGATCCAGAGCTCAGCGACGCTCTTTACGTCGAAGCCGGGTCCTTTCGGCGCGTCGGAGAAGCCGTAGCCCGGCATCGACGGGCAGATCAGATGGAACGCGTCGGACGCGCGCCCGCCGTGCGCGGTCGGATCGACCAGCGGCCCGATCACCTTCTGGAACTCGACGACCGAGCCCGGCCAGCCGTGGGTGATCACGAGCGGCAGCGCGTCGGCGTGCTGCGAGCGCTGGTGGATGAAGTGCACGTCGAGTCCGCCGAGCTGGGTCTTCCAGTGCGCGAAGCGGTTCAGCGCGCGCTCCTGGGCGCGCCAGTCGTAGCGATCGTGCCAGTACGCGACGAGCTCGCGCAGGTACCCGGGCTCGGTGCCGTACGACCAGCTCGCGTCGTCGAAGAGCGCCGGCATTCGCGTGCGCGCCAGCCGCTCGCGCAGATCGGCGAGCACGGCATCGGGGACTTCGATCTTCCACGGGCGAATCGCGTCGCTCATGCGTCGTTCTCCTGGGAGTCGGACATTCGAGCACTCCGCGTCGTCGCCGCGCAAGCGCGGGCAGACGGTTTCTCTCGTTGACTTCGCGCACGGACCGACGTAATAGTCTGAGTAAGTCGACCGCGACCTCGGGCTGGAGGAAAAGAGGCGCCAGCCCCGCCGGTCCCTGGGGCCCGAAGGTTGTGCGGCCGACCGTCGATGCCGACGGGGATGGTTCGATGCGGGTGCTCCGGTGGTTCTCCGGACGCAGCCAAAACGAAAGTCGGGTTGCGAGGCAGCCTCCCGGCGTATGCCCGTGCATAAGACGGCGCGTCACCGCCGTGCGCGGACGTGATACACGCTGGTGTTGTCTCCGTGGCATTCGGCGAGCTGAGCCTCGTGCGAGCCACACCGACGCATGAACGGCGCCGCGAGGACCGCCGCCACCCGCAGCCTCGAACCCCTGCGACTATCATGTCGCATGGACCCGCAGGAGCGCGGCTCCCCGCTCGATCGGCTACGCGGCCTCGCGCTGCAGCACGTCGAGGTCGCGCCCGGACTCGAGCACCTCGAGATCTTCACGCTCGAGGGACTGCTCACGCTCCTGTGGCACGGCGAGCGCGGCGCGACGGAGCTGGTGCTTGCGTGCGGGGGTGCCATGGGCGGGCTGCTCGGACCCGCGAATGGTCTCTACCACGATCTCGGCAACTCGCTTGCGGCGCGGGGCATCGGGCTCGTGCGCGTGTCGTATCGGCGGCCGAACGACCTCGCGGCCTGCACGCTCGACGTGGGCGCCGCAGCCGATCTGGGGTTTCGGGCCGGTGCGCGCCGCTTCGTCGTGATCGGGCACTCGTTCGGCGGAGCGGTCGCGCTCAACGCTGCGCTGGCGCTCGGGCAGGCCGCCTCGGGCGTGGTGCTGCTCGCGACGCAGTCCGCGGGCTGCGAGCGCGCTGCGCGCCTCGGCGGCACTCCGCTGCTGCTCTTGCACGGCGAGCGCGACGAGCTGCTGCCGCCGCAGGCGAGCGAGGTGGTGCACGCCCTCGCCGGCGGCCACGGGGAGCTCGAGCTGCTACCGGGAGCCGGTCACCTGCTGCTGGAGGCCGCCGACGCGCTGCGTGCGCGTCTGCTCGCCTGGATTCCCGCCGCGTTCGAGCGCGCCCGGCAAAGGGGCGGCGCTTGAGTCGCGTCGCCCGCGGACTCGCCGTCTGCATCGCACTCGGCGCGCGCGCCGTGGCGGCGAACGACTGGGTGCTACCGCCCGAGGGGAGCTGCGCCGCCGCCACGCGCACTGAGTCGAGCGCGCCCGCGGAGGACGTGGTGCCGGCGCCGCTCACGCCGGGCGCCGTGATCGACGCGGAGGGCATGCGCAGGCTGCGCGACTGGCTGCCGGCCGCGATCTGGGAGCAGCGCGAGCGCTTCCTTTACGAAGGGATGGCGCTCGAGATCGGCCCTTGCTTCCGCGACTACGCGCCGCCCGCGCACTTCGCGGCGGCGACCGAGCGCTTCCGCGGCCGCGGCACGCTGCTCGATGACGGCGGGCTGGCGGGCCACGTCGCGGGATTGCCGTTCGCGCCCGACACGATCGACTCCGCGGATCCGCGCGCCGGCGAGCGCTGGGCGTGGAACGTGGTGTCGCGCTGGCAGGCCGGCGGGTTCCGCGGCCGCTTCCGCGTGGTCGATCTCGTCGGTCGCATCGGCCGCGCCGAGCCGTTCGAGGGCGAGATCTGGAAGCGCGAGCTCGCGCACCGCGCGGATCGGGAAGCGGACGGCTGGCGCGTGCCGGGAACCGAGCCTTTCCGCTGGGTGGTCGGCGGCCGCTTGCGCATGCCGTTCAATGCGCGCGACTTCGCCTGGCTGCAGTTCCGCGACGTCGCGAGCGCGGGCGAGCCGGCGCGCTCCGACGATCTGCACGCGTGGATCCCGTCGCTGCGCAAGGTGCGGCGCCTGCCCGCGCACGGCGTCGAGGGCATCTTCGTGCCGACGTTCTCGGTCGGCGTGTCGGTGCAGCAGACGAGCTCGGCCGCGGTCGAGGGCGGCGCCGCGATCGGCACCGCCGACGCGGGTGCGACGCCCGATTCGCTCGAGCCCAAGCGCTCGGGCTTCGAAGGCCTGGAGCTGCGCCCGCAGCGCTGGGTCTTTCGCGTCGCGCGCGTGCAGGACGTGCTCGCGCCACTGAACGCGAGCCGCCCTGCGTATCCCGCAGAGCCCGAGCGCGAGTTCGGTCCCTACGGCCTGTCGTGGGCGAGCGACCGCTGGGACCTGCGCCGCGCGCTCGTGCTCGAGGGAACCTTGCGCGAGACCGACGCGACCAGCGAGGTCGCGCGGCTCGAGCTCTGGGTCGATCTGCAGACGCTCCACCCGCTGTACTGGATCTCGTCCGATTCGCGGCGCGAGCCGATCGACGTGGGCTACTTCGTCGGGCGCTGGAGCGAGGACCGCCCGAGCTACCCGCGCGCTCCCGACGGCGAGCCCGCCCGCGTGATCGACTCCGTCGGCGAGGCCTTCGCAAACCTGAAGCTCCGCGGCAGCTGGCGCCGCGAGTCGTGGGAGCTCGTCTCCGCCCCCGAGCCCGACAAGGAAGTGCGCCGCGCCCTCTCGATCAACAACCTGAACAAGGGCCGGTGACGCGAGGTACTCCGTCAGGCATCGAGTGCGACGACGGGCAGGCCGAGGCGCGCAGCCGCTGCACAGAGAGCGCGATCCGCAGCCACGAAGACGCGCTCGGGCGCGCGGACGAGCGCCGCCGATGCGAGATGAACCGCGTCGTAGCCGCGCAGATCGTATGCATGGGCGAGCGCGCCGGCGGCCTCGGCGAGCTCTGCGGTCACCGCAACTCGGTCGAGGCGCTGCCAGACGCGCTCGAACTCCACGAGCGCCAGGCGCAACGAGCCGCTTCCGAGGCGTTGCTCGCGCCACGCGCGGCGCAGCGCGGCGCGGGTCTCGGGATACAGCAGGACCGAGGAAAGGGCGGCCTCCGCGGCTTCCCAGACCCGCAGCGCGTTCTCCGATCCGTGCTCGCGCACGAGCAGCTTTACCAGCGCCGACGTGTCGAAGTACGCGATCACCGCCGTCCGCGCAGCACGTAGTCCGACAGCGTCGGACCCTTGCCTCGCAGCCGGGCGCGAGGTCGGATGCGCGTGCCGCGCCGCCGCTCCGGCGCTGGCTGCACCAGGCCGGCGGCGACGAGCGCGGCAAGCCCCCCGACCTCATCCACGGGCACGAGCCGCGCGACCGGCCGCCCTCGGTCGGTCACCAGCACCTCCTGGCCACGGCGCACGCGCGCGACCCAGCGGGAGAGGTCGTTCTTCAGCGCGCGGATTCCGATGGATTTGCGGATCATGTGGCCACAGTAGGTCACAGAACAGGCTACATCAATCGGTCGCGCGGCCGAACCCGGCCGCGACATCTCAGCGGAAGTCGCGCGAAGGTGGAAGCTCGGGCGCGTCCGTGGGGGCCGTGGCGCCGGCGAGGCGTTCGATCTGGGCGTCGAGGCGCTCGAAGCGGCGGCCGCGCACGTGGATCACGCCATCCTCGTTCTGCACCGGGCCTTCGACGAGCAGCAGGCCGGCGCGCTGCAACACCGCGCGGTGTTGCTGGAACAGGTCGGGGTAGACCACGGCGTTCGAGGTGCCGGTCTCGTCTTCCAGGGTCAGGAACAGGAAGCCCTTGGCGGTGCCGGGGCGCTGGCGCACGATCACCGCGCCTGCGGTGCGGGCCCAGCAGCCGTCGGGGACCGCCCGCAGCTCCGCGGCCGAGAGCACGCCGCGTGCACGCAGGCCCGCCCGCAGGTGCGCGAGCAGGTGCGGGCCGGTGGTGATGCCGCTCGCGCGGTAGTCGGCGAAGGTCTCCTCGAGCGGCGACATCTCCTCGAGCGGCGATTCGCCCTCGGGCGTCGCTCCCGCGAGCAGACCGCCGGCGAGCGCCGACACCTGCCAGAGCGCAGCGCGGCGACGCAGTCCGAGCGAAGCGCATGCGCCGACTTCGGCGAGCCGCTCCAGCTCGTCGCGATGCAGCTCGGCGCGGTGCGCGAGATCGCCGGTCGAGGCGAACGGAGCCGCCGCTTCGATCCGGCGCGCGGCGGCCTCGCGCAGGCCGTCCACCCAGCGCAGCGCGAGCCGCACCGCGCCGTGCTCGAGCCGGCTCTGCCAGCCGCTCGCCTGCACGTCGATCGGGAGCGTCCGAACGCCGTGTCGCTCCGCGTCCTTGACCAGCGTCGCCGGCGAGTAGAAGCCGAGCGGCCAGCAGTCGAGCATGGCGGCCAGGAAGCAGGCGCGGTGGTGCTCGCGCACGTACGCCGACGCCCACGCCAGCAGGGCGAAGCTCGCGGCGTGGCTCTCCGGGAAGCCGTAGAGCGCGAACGAGGTGATCTGCCGCACGATCTCGTCCTGCTCGCGGGCGGCGATGCCGCGCGCGGTCATGCCCGAGCGCAGCCGCGCGACGATCGCGTGCATGCGCTCGAGCGAGCGCTTGAAGCCCATCGCGCGGCGCAGCTCCTCGGCCTCGCCGCCGGTGAAGCCGGCGATCGTCATCGCCACGCGCAGGAGCTGCTCCTGGAACAGCGGCACGCCGAGCGTGCGCCGAAGAATCGGCTCGAGATCGGGGTGCGCGTAGCGCACCTCCTCGCGCCCGGCGCGCCGCTTGAGATAAGGCTGCACCATCTCGCCGACGATCGGGCCGGGGCGGATGATCGCGACCTCGATCACCAGGTCGTAGAAGGTCTTCGGCTTCATGCGCGGCAGCGTCGCCATCTGCGCGCGGCTCTCGACCTGGAACACGCCAACGGTGTCGGCCCGCTGCAGCGCGGCCCAGGTGGGTGCGTCGTCGGACGGGAGCCGCGCCAGGTCGAGCTCGACGCCGTCGTGCTCGCGCACCAGCGGGATCACGCGCTCGAGCACGGCCAGCATGCCGAGACCGAGCAGGTCGATCTTGATGATGCCGAGGTCGGCGCAGTCGTCCTTGTCCCACTGGATCACCGTGCGGCCGGGCATGCGCGCGGGCTCGAGCGGCACGACCTCGTCCAGGCGGCCGCGCGCGATCACCATGCCGCCCGAGTGCTGGCCGAGGTGGCGCGGCAGCCCCTGCACCGCGCGCACCAGCTCGACCAGGTGGCGCACGCGCGGCGCGCGCGGATCGACGCCGCCGGCTTCGAGCTGCTGCTCGAGCAGGTCGTGCTCGTCGCTGAACTCGTGCGTGGACAGAAGTTTGGCCAGCCGATCGACCTGCTCGGCCGCCAACCCGAGCACCTTGCCCATCTCGCGCACAGCACTGCGCCCGCGATAGGTGATGACGTTGGCCGTCATGCCCGCGCCGTGCGGGCCGTAGCGCGCGTAGACGTACTGCAGGATCTCCTCGCGCCGGTCGCCCGACGGCAGGTCCAGGTCGATGTCGGGCCACTCGCCGCGCTCCTCGGACAGGAAGCGCTCGAACAGCAGCTCGTAGCGGATCGGATCGATCGCGGTGATCCCGAGCGCGTAACACACGAGACTGTTGGCGGCGGAGCCGCGCCCCTGCACCAGGATCCCGCGCGCGCGGCACTCGCGCACCACGTCCCACACGATCAGGAAGTAGCCCTCGAGCCCGAGCTTGCCGATCACCGCGAGCTCGTGCTCGAGCTGGCGGCGCGCTGCGGGCGGGATCCTGTCGCCGTAGCGCGCGCGCGCGCCGAGCAGGGAGAGCTCGCGCAGTACACCGGGAAGTGTCTGGCCGGTTTCGAGCGGGAAGTCGGGGAAGGCGTAGCCCAGGTCGCCGAGCGCGAAGCCGCAGCGCTCGGCGATACGACCGGCGTTCCGGACGGCCGCGGGCAGGTCGCGAAACTGCGCCGCCTGCTCGCGCGGCGGGCGCAGGTGGCGCTCGGCGTTGGGCAGCAAGAGACGTCCGGCAGCGTCGAGGGTCGTCTTGTGGCGCAGGCAGGTGAGGGCGTCGAGCAGCCGCCGGCCCTCGGGGCGCGCGTGCCGCACGTCACCGCTGGCGACCGGAGCGACGCCCGTGTCGAGCAGCCGGCGATTCGCGCGCTCCTGCGCCGGATCCGCGCAGCGCGCGACCTCGCCGAAGAGCGCGCGCCCGAATACGGCGGAGAGCGGCTCCACCAGCGCCGGCTCGCGCACCAGCGCGACCAGCCCCTCGCGGTGCTCCGCCAGCTCCTCGAGCGTGACGCGGCAGTGCGGCTTGGCGCAGCGCGCGTGCCCGGCGCTGATCAGCCGACACAGATTCCGGTAGCCCGCGCGATCCTCGACGAACAGCGCGACCTCGCCGCCGTCCGGCGGCGGATCGTCCTTGCGGCGCTTCCTGCCGCTTCCGAGCAGCGTGAGTCTTGCGCCGACGATCGCGCGGATCCCGGCGCGCTTCGCGGCCTGATGAAAGCGCGGAATGCCGTACAGCCCGTGCAGATCCGCGAGCGCGAGCGCCCCGTAGCCGAGCTCCGCCGCGCGCCCGACCAGGTCCTCCGGCGTCGATCCCCCCTCCAGAAAGCTGAACGCGCTGCGCAGCCCCAGCTCGACGTGGGTCACGCGACCCCCGTGGCGTGCAGGCGCCAGTCTGATAATCTGATTCTACAGAATCGAGGCATCGCGATGTCCAAACCCGCAGACGACCGTGCCCGGGGCCGCCGCCGTGGCTCGATCCGCATGTCGGCCACCGAGGTTTCGCGCCGCTTCTCCGAGGTCGTGAACCGCGTCCGTTGGGCCCGACAGACGGTCCTCGTCGAGCGGGGCGGTGAGACGGTATGCGCGATCACTCCCGTTCCGGGGGAGGTCGCGTTCACCGGACAGGATTTCGTGAACCTGGTTCGTTCGCTTCCGCGTCCCGGTGAGGACTGGGCGCGGGCGGTGGAGGAAGGCGTCGCAGAGCAGGGCGCCCCGAAGGGCGTTCGGTGGCGGTGATTCTCGATTCCAGCCTGCTGATCGCGATCGAGCGTGAGCGCATCGGCCTCGACGAGATCGAGCGGCGCTGCGGGAGCGCCGGCATGGCGCTGTCCGCGGTGACCGTCGCCGAGCTGCTGCACGGCGTTCACAGTCTTCGCTCCTCGAAGGGCAAGACCCAGGCGTCCGTCTTCGTCGAAGGATTGATCGAAGGCATGCCGGTTCTGCCCTTCGATCTGCTCTGCGCGCGCGTTCACGCGGAGGTCCACTCCGTTTTACGCCGGCGCGGAGTCACGATCGGTGCTCACGATCTCCTGATCGGCGCGACGGCGCTCGCCAACGGCTTCGGCGTGGCGACGAGCGACGCGAGGAGCTTCCCGCGCATCCCCGGACTCGAGGTGGAGGTCTTCGAGGTCCAGGGCTGAGCATCGCGACAGTGCCGCGACGGGCTCGTCCTGGGGCGAGTTAGAATGAACGGACGATGCGCGCTACCCCTCTCATCTGCACAGCTCTTGCTTTCTTGCTCGTCCGTGCAGATTCGGCCCGAGCCGTGACGATCAGCGTTTCGACTCCGGAGCTCGTCGGGATCGGGGACGAAGGGATTCTCGCCCCCGTCGATTTCGGCGTCGGGTTCGCTGCACTGGATGAAGTGAGAATCGCCGGAGGGATCCCCGCTTTCCCCATTTCGACCGTCGCGCTGGGTCTCTTCGATTCCCCGCTGTTCGATCTGAGCGGTCCCTTCCTGGTGACAACCACCGTCGATTTGTTCGCCGGAGTCGTCTCCTTTCCCGAATCCTTGCTTCCCGATCTCTTGCCCGTCCTTGCCGATGGAAACGCCAGCTTCGGGATCCGCGTCTTCGGCGCCGGTCTTCTCAGCATCGGGTCCGTGACCGTGACCGTGCGCGGAACGCCGGTGCCCGAGCCACGGTTGGGCGGGCTCGCGGCCGTGGCGGTCGGAGCTCTGGTGTGGCGAGGCAGGCGCGTGCGGTTGCATCAATCGTATGTCCCGTCGGCCCACCAGGCTCCCGCGTCGAGGTCGTGGTAGATGCGCCAGACGCCGCCGTCCGAGAGCTCGACGTCGAAGTAGTCGCGCGCGAAGGGGGCGTCGCCCCACCATTCGCCGTACAGGCGCCACGGGCCCGCGCACTGCACCACGAAGCCGAGCGGGCCGCCGCGCTCGCGCGTCTCCACGCGCTCCGGGCCGCCGTCCTGGCCGAACACGCGGATCGCGCGCGGCGGGCGCAGCGCGCGCAGGGCGAGCGCGGGCGCGGGCAGCGGCGCGCCGCCCCACGCTGCGCTCGCGCCGTCGGCGTCGAAGTCGGCGACCAGCGACGCCTCCGGCCGGTGCGAGTCCAGCTCGCGCGGCGCGCCGACGCGGTCGTTGCCGACGAGCGCCGCGAGCCGCGCCAGCGTCACCGCCAGCTCCGCGGGTGCGGGTCGCTTGGGCAGGAACAGGTCGAGCTGGGAAGGCTCGACACCGCCCGGTGTCGCCACGACGCGCAGGCGCGTGACCGGCTCGCCGGGCGGATCCTGCTCCAGCGCCAGGCGCACCAGCGTCGCGAGCACGGGCACCAGCACGGTGCTCGCGCGGCAGCCGACCGTGCGCGCGAAGCGCTTGCCGCTCTCCAGCTCGAGCTCCACGTAGAGCTCGCGCGCGCCGAGGCCACCGAGCTCGAGCCGCCGCGCCAGGCGTTCGAGTGGCCCGCGCATGAGGAAGGCGAGCGTCTCCAGGTTGGACACGCTCCAGTCGCAGGCGCAGCCCTCCTCGTAGCGCGTGCGCGGCGGGGTGGGGCGGAAGGGTGTCGTGTCTTCGCCGCGTGCGCGCCGTGCGAGCGAGACGCCTTCTTCGCCGAGACGCGTGCCGAGCTCGCGCCGCGGCAGGCGGCGCAGCGCCCCGAGCGTGTGGATCCCGAAGCGCGTCAGGCGCTCGCAAAGCTCCTGCGACGGCTCGAGCAGGTCGAGGGGAAGTGGATCGAGGAAGCGCTGCGCCCCACCCGTGGCGACGATCTGCGGCTCGCCGCGCCGCGCCGCGAGCAGCGCCACGGTGCGCGTGGGACCGATGCCGACCCGGGCCGCGTCGAGCCCGACCGCCTCGAGCCGGGCGCCGAGGGCGGTCGCGATCCCCGCAGGGCTCGGAAACAGCGCCTCGCAGCCCGCGAGGTCGAGCCAGGCGAGCCCGCCGCCGGCGTCTTCGACCGCGGGCGAGACCGAGAGCGCCACGTCGACCAGCGCCTCCTGCGCCGAGCGCATGCCCTCGAGTGCGATGGGGCGCGCGCAGAGCTCGGGGGCCACCACCCGCGCCTGCGCCAGCGAGAGCCCGCGCAGCCAGCCCGACACCACTGTGTGTCGGTCGCAGACGACCAGCGGTCGGCCGGCGAGCTCAGGCTCGGCCCGCAGCGCCGCCGCCAGCGGCAGGTCTGCGAGCCAGAGGCAGGCGTAGGGCGGCATGCTCTCACCGCGGGCTGAAGCGCAGTGAGAAGTCGCAGGACGACTGCGCGTACGCGTGCGCTCGCAGCGCGCGCGTGGCATGAGAGTCGAAGCCTTCGAACAGCCCGGCGGCGAAGCGCGCCCGACGCTGTTCGGTGTAGAGTGCCTGCGCGGCGAGCGAGCCCGCGCGGCGCTCGCTCCCGAGCAGCACCGCCGTGGCGCGGCTCTCGCGCACCGCGCGCCCGAGGCGCGTCCAGGCCGCGGCGCCGAGCCGCGCGAGCGCGTGCGGGGAGGCGCCGTCGAGGTCGAGCGCCACGAACGGAAAGCCCGCGCGCAGCAACAGCTCCGCCGCGCGCAGCGCCGCGGAGACCTCGCGCGGCCGCACCCAGAGCAGCGACTCGAGCCGCACCCCCGCGCGGCGCAGGCTTCTGGGATCGAGCGCGTCAGGCAGGTCCACCCAGCCCACCCATTCCCCGCGCGCGATGGCGCCGAGGGCCAGGCGGTAGCAGAGCGCGGTGCGGCCGGAGCCGGTGCGCCCGTAGACCTCGATCAGCCGGCCGCGGGCCGCCGTTTGCCCCAGACCGAGGAAGGCGTCGAGGGGGGCGACACCCTCCTCGATCCGGGGCGGTTCGAAGGAGTGGGATCGGGCGCCGATGTGCACTTGCCCGGAGAGCCCGGCATCGAGAACCACCGCGCGAATTCGCTCGAGCCGGGCAGGGACATTCACCCGGAGAGTTTCGTCTTATTTTCGCTATTGAGCAAGAGGCTTGTTGGGGGTCCCCGCCACGAACACGCTGGTCTCCGGATGAAAGGCTGCCCAGGCGAACCAGTAGCCCTCGATCACCTCGACGGACTCCGGGGCGTCGACCTCGAACACCTGGCGCTCGGGGTCGTAGCGGACCACCACACTGTGCCCGGCGAACGTCTCCTCGACGCGCCCGCCCGCCGAGGCGACTTCGGTCGCGGGATAGGCGCGCGCGGCGCCGTCGGCCACGCGCACCCCGAGCGTCGGCATCTTGGGGTGGTAGCGCCGATCGGGCGGAACCGGGAAGCGCAGCTCCTCGCTCTGCGCGTAGTCGCCGTACGGCGACTGCCCGTACGGGCGCTGGTGCCCCGTCTCGGGCGACAGCACCGTCGTCTCGGGCCAGCGCTTCTTCCAGTCGCCCCAGCGCGAGAGCTCGGAGCGCAGCACCATGAGCCGCGTGCCGAGCGCCTTCCCGGTGAGCGCCCGGCTGGCGATCTGCGACCACAGGCTCTCGGTCTCGCGGTCGTAGAGCAAGAGGTCCGAGCGGTACAGCAGCCCCGACACACCGAAGCGTCGCACGGTCCCATCGAGCGTGCGGTCGAACACGAGCGCCGTGCCGCACAGCGCGCACCACGAGACCAGGATCGCGCGCCCGCCGAGGCGGTCGTTCACCAGCTCGTGCCAGTCGAGCAGCGCGATCGGGTAGGCGCGCGCGGCAAGGCCGAGCCGCACGCCGACCACGAGCTCGTCGTCCTTCCAGGGCGCCTTGGCCGCGTCGAGCACGGCCGGGTCGTCGAGCGCCGGGATCGCGTCGCGGGGCGGACCGCCGCGCACGATCTCGACCACCGGCACCGCCGACGGCTCGAGCGCGAAGTCGTTCGGGCGCGCGGCATCGGCCTCCTGCGCGCGCGCCATCCCCGCGGCCGCGGCCAGCGCGGCGCAGGCGAGCGGGACGAGGCAGCGGACGCGCATGCGCCGCAGAGTAGCCTGCCTTCGCCCGCTACATTGCCGCGCATGGCGCAGCTCGATGGAGTGCCCGGCCGCGCGACCGCCGCCGGGACGCAGCGCTTCGCCGGCCGCTTCCCCGACGCGCCCGGTCACTTCCGCTCGCCCGACGGCTTAGCACTCTCGTCGCTCGGGCTCGGCACGCGCGGCGGCGAGCCCGGCGGCGCCGACGACCTGGCCTACCGCAGCGCCGTGCCGCTGGCGCTGGAGGGCGGCATCAACGTGTTCGACACCGCCCTGTCGTACCGCAGCCAGAGGAGCGAGCGCGCGCTCGGCGCCGCGCTGCGCCGCGCCTTCGCCGAGAAGCGCGTCGCGCGCGACGAGGTGTTCGTCATCACCAAGGGCGGCTATCTGACGATCGACCCCGATCTGGTGCGCACCGCGGGCGAGGCGCGCCGCTACCTGGTCTCGACCTACGTCGAGTCGGGGCTGGTCGCGCCCGACGGCATCGTCGACGGCGTGCACGCGCTCGACGCGCGCTTCCTCGAGGACCAGCTCGAGCGCAGCCGCCGCAACCTGGGCCTCGCCACACTCGACCTGTACTGCCTGGAGGACCCCGAGCTGCACCTGCTTGCGCGCGGTCCCAGCGCGCTGCGCAAGCTGCTCGCGGAGGCGTTCGCGATGCTCGAGGCGGCGGTGCGGCGCGGCGCGATCGCCGCCTACGGGCTCTCGACCTGGACGGGCTTCCTGGTTCCCTACACCGAGCGCGGACACCTGGCGATCGCGGAGCTGCTCGAGCTCGCGCTCGAGGTCGGTGGCGCGGATCATCACATGCGCGGGCTCTGCCTGCCCTACAGCCTCGGGATGGGCGAGGCGCTCGGTCTGCCGTCGCAATTCGCGCCGAGCGGCGGTCCGAGCTCCGTGCTCGACGCGGTGCGCGACACGGGCACGGCGGTGTTCGCGTGCGCGCCGCTCTTGCGCGGGCGAGCGGTGCGCGGGCTGCCGGGCTTCGTGCGCGACGCCTTCCCCGAGCTGGCGACCGACGCACAGCGCAGCCTCCAGTTCGTGCGCAGCACGCCGGGCATCAGCACGGCACTGGTCGGGATGCGCGAGGCGCGGCACGTCGAGCAAAATGCCGCGCTGCGTCGTCACGCTCCGGCGCCGCCCGAGACGATCGCGGCCCTGTTCGAGCGCGCGCGGGCCGAGAGCTAGAACAACCGACCGGCGCCGAGGCGTCGTAGGCTCCTTGGATGGGTGCGGCGCAGGCGGGCGTAGGCGTGTGCCTCGGGAGCGGGCTGGTGCTGGCCGCGCTCGCCTGCATCAACGCGGGCTCGGGGAGTCCGACCGTCGCGGACTCCGGCGAGGGCTACGTCGGCGACGCGCTCTGCCGGAGCTGTCATAGCGTCGAGGCGTCGCACTGGGACCGCACGCTGCACGCCTCCGCGTTCGCGCATCCGCGCAGCGAGCTGGAGCGGCGCACCTGCGAGAGCTGCCACGGCCCGGGACTACGCCACGTCGGCGAGCCGACCTCGGCGACGATCGTCTCCTTCACGCGGGACTCGACGCAGACGCCCGCGCAGATGAACGCGATGTGTCTGCAGTGCCATTCCGGCGGGCCGCTCCTGCACTGGATCGGCTCCGCGCACGAGCTGCGCGACCTCGCCTGCAGCGACTGCCACAACCCGATGGCGCAGCAATCGGCGCAGTCGCTGCTGCGGCTCGAGAGCGTGAACCGCACCTGTATGAGCTGTCATCAGGCACAGCGCGCGGAGTTCCGGCGGCGCTCGCACATGCCACTGCTCGAGGGCAAGGTCTCGTGCGTCGACTGCCACGCGCCCCACGGCTCGGCGACGGATCCGCTGCTCGCCGGCGATCAGGTCAACGACGTGTGCACGCGCTGCCATGCCGAGAAGCGCGGTCCGTTCCTGTGGGAGCACGCGCCGGTGCGCGATAGCTGCCTCAACTGCCACCGCCCACACGGCTCGAACCACGAGAAGCTGCTGGTCACCGCGCTGCCGCTGCTCTGTCAGGAATGCCATTCGCCGATCGACTTCCCGAACGTCGGCCATCCCTCGGGACTGCTCGCGGCGCAGAACATCCCGCTCGGCGCGACCCCCGACGAGCGGCTGATGAATCGAGGTTGCACCAACTGCCACTCGCAGGTGCACGGCTCCAACCACCCGTCGGGACCGCGCTTCCACCGCTAGGAGAACCGCGTGCGCGCGCAAGCGTGTCCGATCGCACTCCCGCTCTTGCTCGTCGCGATCGCGACGCCGGCGCGCGCCGAGCCGCCACGGGACTCCCTCCACCAGGGCATGGCCGAGATCTTCGCGACACCGGACGAGCGCGGCATGACGCTGCTGCGCGAGACGCGCCGGCGCTCGCCGTCCGGCCTGCTCTACCCGTACCCGATCTCACCGCCCGAGCTCGACGAGCTCGGCGGCTGGCGCGTGCGCGGCGCTCTCTCGCTCGGCGCGCTCTTCGATGGCGGCGACGAGGACGAGACGCGCTTCGAGAGCTACGCGGAGCGCGACGACGCCTTCCTGCTCGACCAGTTGAACCTCGAGGTCCAGAAGCCCGAGACCGGCGACTACGCGGTGCTCCGCGCGGGGAGCGTCGGCCGCGACGACGCCTTCTACGATTTGGCCGCGGGCCGCCCGGGCTGGCTACGGCTGCGCGCGTCGCAGAGCGGCGTGCCGCATCGCTACGCGTCCGACGCGATCAGCCTGCACGACGGCGTCGGCGGCGAGCAGCTCACGCTCCCGGCCGGGATCGTGCCGGGCGTCAGCACCGAGGCCGACGTGGCCGCGGCGCTCGCCGCGCGGGGCGAGGGTCGGCTCGAGGTGCAGCGCAACCGGAGCCAGGCTTCGCTGCGCCTGCGGCTGCGCCCCGATCTCGCGCTCGTCGGGAGCTACGGCCTCGAGGCGCGCCACGGCGAGATCCCGAGCGGCGTCGGCTTCGCGTTCCCGGAGTTCAACTCGTTCACCGGGGGCATGCTCGAAATCGCCGCGCCCGTCGACGATCGCACGCACGCTGTCAGCGCCGGGCTCGAGTGGGGCGGCGAGCGCGCGCAGGCAAACCTCGCCTACCAGGGCTCGCTCTACAGAAACCGCGAGCATGCGCTCGAGATCGAGCAGCCGTTCCTGGCGGACTCGGACGCTCGGCTCGCGCTGGCGCCGGACAACCAGTGGCACGACGTGCGTGCCGACCTCGACGTCGCCCTGCCGCTCCGCGGGCGCCTGAAGAGCACGGTCTCGTGGTCGACGGGCCGGCAGGACGAGAGCCTGCTCCCGCCGACGATCAACTCCGCGAACATCGGCGGGATCGATCTGTCGCAGTGGAGCTCCGCTGCTGCGCTTTCGGAGAGAACCGCCGACGCGTCGGTCGATCATCTGCTCGTCGACGTCGACGTGTACGCGAGCCCGTGGCGGCCGCTGCGTCTGCGCGCGGGCTTCCGTCACTCCGATCAGGAGACCGACACGGACTACACGGCGCTGAACCCGCAGACCGGCGAGTACGGCTACATCGTCGAGGACGGCGGTCAGGCGGTGGTCGGCGCCGCGGGCGTGTATCAGCCCGCGGTTCCCGGGAGTAGCTGGCGCTACCGCAGCATTCCGTTCGGCGCCACGAGACGGACGTACGAGCTCGGCGCGACGTACGCCGCGCCCCTGCGCTCCTCGCTCGACCTGCGCCTCGCGCACGACGATGTCGCGCGCGACGTGAGCGAGCGCCGCGCGACGCGCGAGCGCAAGGTCGAGGCGACGCTCGGCACGCGCGCTCTCTCCTTCGCGACGCCGCGGCTCGGCTTCGCGTACCGGACTCGCGACGGCGGACGCGTGGGGTACGACGCATACGCGCCGTACTACACCGAGAGCCTGCCCGGCTTCCTGCCGACCTTCGCTGGCGGCGAGCCCGCGCACAACCTCGCCGACATGGTGCGCCCCGATTTGGCCGACGTGCGCGGGCAACGCTGGAACGCGCGCGTGAACTTCGCACTCGGAGAGCGCAGCGATCTCGTGCTCTCGGCGCGACTGCGCTCGGACGACTACGGTCCGGACTTCGGCCTCGTGCGCGAGCGCACGCGCGACGTCGCCGTCGAGTGGAGCGTGCAGCCGTCGCCGCGGCTCTCGGCGTACACCTTCTTGTCCGCGGAACGTCACGCGCGCGACATGGCGAGCATTCGCGGCTTCGCGACCTCGCCGGATGCGAGCGCGGGCGGCGCGAACTTCCGGCTCGAGAATTCCTGGCGGGTGCACGCGCGCGGGAGCGCGGTCGGCTGGGGAGGAGGGCTCACCGCGCGGCTCCTGCGCTCGGTCGAGCTCGACTCGAGCTACGCGTTCCTCGTCACCCGCGACGAGCTCGACACGGACACAGGCGGCGGCATCTCCGCGCCGGTGAACGCACCGACGCCGGTCCCGCGGCGGCTGCCCGAGCTGCGCAGCCGCGATCACGTCGCGCAGACCAGCCTGCGCCTCGAGCTGCGCAGCGACCTCGCATTGCGCCTGTTCTACCGCTACGAGCGCTCGAGCGTCGACGACTACCACCAGACCGGGCTCCCCACCCTGACGCCCACGCCCGCCGCCCCGCGCCGGGTGTTCCTTGGACACGAGGACAGGGACTACGAGGTGAGTCTGTACGGGATCGCAGCGGAGGTGCGCTTCTAGCCCGGCCGCGTGTGGTCGGACCGCGCCACTTCGCTGCGTCTTTGGACACCTTGATTGAAGGAGGTCTCGATGAAGTTCACGCTCCTCTTGCCGGCTGCACTCGCGGCGGCCCTACTTGCCGGTCCGGCGCGCGCGGCCTTCCATCTCATCGAGATCGAGCAGGTGATCGGCGGCGTCGCCGGGGACACCACCGCGCAAGCGGTCCAGCTCAAGATGCGGGGTGCCGGCAATAACGTCCTCAGCGGCACGGTGCGCCTCATCGTGCGCGACGCGGCCGGCGGCGCGGGCGCGTGCACCCCCCCGAACTGCGTCGTGCTCTCGACGCTAGGGGCCGGCATCAACAGCGGCGCCTGCGACTCGCCCCTCCCAGCCAACGGCGAGATCCTCTTGGCCACGGATGCGTTCGTGAACCTCACGACACCCGCCGCGGTGCGCGACTTCGCGATGGCCCCGATTCCCGCGTCCTTTCTGCCGGGGGGCAGCCTCACCTTCGAAAACGCCGCCGGTACGCTGATCTACTGGCGCGTGAGCTGGGGCGCGTATACGGGGGTCGGGACCACCACGCTCGACAACGGCGATGGGAACGTGAACCCGCCCGAGGACGGGCCGCTCCCGTCGAATGGCACCCAGGCGCTCCGCTTCCCGGCGGGGTGCCCGGCGGCCACAGACAACATGGGCCAGTACGCGCTCACGGCGGGAACAGCGATCTTCGAGAACAACGACGGAGGCCAGTTCACCGTCAACGCTCCGATCACCGCGGTTCCCGTGCTTCCGGGTTGGGGGTGGGCTGTGCTGGCCGCGGCACTCGTCGCGGCGGGAGCAGAGGTCGCACGCAGGCGCCTGGCGTAGGCGCTGCCGCGCCTCGAAGTCCTTCGCGCGGCGTCGTGTATCCTGCGCGCGTGCGACCTTCCGGTCGCCCGAGGAGGACTCCCTTTGAAGCTGTTCAACGCGAACCTGTCGCCCTGGGCCTCGCGCTGCCGGATCCAGATCTACGCCAAGCGCCTCGACGTCGAGATCGTCGACCCGCCGGGTGGTCTCGGCAGCCCCGAGTACAAGAAGCAGAACCCGACGGGCAAGGTTCCCGCGCTCGAAGCCGACGGCCGCGTGATCCCCGAGTCCGCGGTCATCTGCGAGTACCTCGAGGAGCGCTTCCCGACGCCCGCCCTCCTGCCCAAGGACCTGATCGCGCGCGCTCGCGTGCGGCTGCTCGTGCGCTACCAGGACACCTACGGCGCACCGCCCATGTCGCAGCTCTTCGGACAGCTCAACCCGGCGACGCGCGACGCCAAGCTCGTCGAGCGCGAGCTCGGCAACGCCGCCAAGGCGTTCGACTACATCGAGTCGGAGATCGATCCCGGGCCGTACGCCGTCGGTGGCGCGCTCTCGCTCGCGGACTGCGGTCTGGCGCCGGGCTTCTTCTTCATCTCGCGGCTGCTGCCGATGCTCGGGCAGCCCAACCCGCTCGAGAAGCACCCGAAGCTCTCCGCGTGGTGGACGGCGATCCAGAAGGACGCCGCAGTCGCGCGCGTGCTCGACGAGATGGGCAAGGCGATGACCGCGCGCTTCGGCGGAGGTCGCTAGTGGACCTGTCCTACTCACCCGACGAGGAGAGCTTCCGCGCGCGCGTTCGCGCGTTCCTGACCGAGCACGCGCCGGCTTCGCGCGAGCTCCCGCTCGAGGAAGGCAAGGCGTGGCAGCGCACGCTTCAGCGCGCGGGCTTCCTCGGCGCGGCGTGGCCGAAGGAGCACGGCGGCGCCGGCCTCTCCGACATGGAGCAGGCGATCCTGAACGAGGAGCTCACCCGGGCCGGCGCGCCCGGCGTGCCGGGTCAGATGGGGATCTGGTGGGTCGGCCCCGCGATCCTCAAGCACGGCAGCGACGAGCAGAAGCGCCGCTTCGTCGCGCGCATCCTCTCGGGCGACGACATCTGGGCGACGGGCTACTCCGAGCCGAACGCCGGCTCGGACATGTTCAACACCCAGACCCGCGCGGTAAGAGATGGCGACCACTACGTGGTCAACGGCCAGAAGGTCTGGACCACGATCGCGCACCTGTCGAACTGGTTCTTCTGTCTGGTGCGTGTGCCGCCGGCCGATCCGAAGACCAAGTACGACGGATTGAGCGTGCTGCTGATCGAGATGAGCACGCCCGGCGTCACGGTGAAGCCCATCAAGCAGATCACCGGCGACGCGGATTTCAACGAGGTGTTCCTGACCAACGCGCGCGTGCCGGTCGCCAACCGGCTCGGCGAAGAAGGGCAGGGCTGGCAGATCATCTCGCAGGCGCTGGTGAACGAGCGCAACGGGATCGCATCGGGGCTGCGCTCCGAGCAATCGCTCGAGAGCGTGCTCCGGCTGGCGAAGACGCGCGGTAAGACGCGCGACCCGCGCGTGCGCCAGAAGCTCGCGGACCTCGCGATCGCCTCGGCGATCACCAAGTACTCGGGCTTCCGCGCCACCAGCGACGGCTTGGCGGGACGCTCGAACCCGCATCTGTCCGCGGCGATGAAGCTCTACGGCACCTCGCTCGCGCAGCGCTTCTCGACGGCGATGGTCGAGCTGCTCGGGCCGTACGGCCAGCTCTACGCCGAGCACGCGCAGGCGCCGACCGCGCCCGCCGTCGCGCGGCGCTGGCTCGGCGATCGCGCGCAGACGATCGCCGGCGGCACCAGCGAGATCCAGAAGAACATCGTCGCCGAGCGGATCCTCGGCCTTCCCCGCGGCTAGGGCGTTACCGGTATAGCCGTCGCGGATCCGGTCCGAGGGTCCGGCCGTCGAGAGACAGGTGCCTCGGGTTGAAATCGGGGTGCGCGATCGCGAGCGCGATCCGCGCCGAGGCAACGTCCGAAGGCGTGGTGAACGCGGCCATGCCGTTTGCGTCGGTGACCACGCTCGCGAGGCGCCGGTCCGGGTGATCGACGACGAGCACCGTCGCGCCTTCGATCGGGCGGTGCTCGCCCTGGGCGTCCGCGTCGTTGTCGCACACCGTCACGCGCCCGGTGCGCCCGTCGGCTGCGCGCACCAGCTCCACGCGTAGATCGCGCAGCCAGAGCATCGGCTCGCAGGTGACGGCCTTCATGCCGCTGCGCTCGATCCAGCGCGCGGGGTTCGCCGCGAGCGAGACGTCCTGGTAGGCCATGCCGTGGTCGCTCGTCACCACGAACAGCGTGCCGGCGAGCAGCCCGCGGCGCTCCAGGATCTCGAGCACCTGGCCGATGCGCGCGTCGGTCTCGTCCATGGCATGCCGCAGACCGTCGGAGTGCGGGCCGTAGTCGTGCCCGGCCGCGTCGGTCAGCGCGAACTCGTGGAAGGTGAACGAAGGGGGCGTCTGCTCGGGATCGTCGAACAGAAGCGCCACCTGCGCGATGCCGCGCGCGTCGGCTACGGCCTGCTCGTGCACGTGCCCGAGCGCGTCCGCCACCCAGCGCGGCGAGATCGCCTTCACCGCCTCGGCGGTCAGCGCGCGCAGCCGCGAGCGGTCGCCGACCACGCGACGCTCGAGCGAAGCGTGGGTCGCTCCGCGCCCCTGCGGCGCGTTGATCGCGGCCGTGAAGGCGCCGCGTACGCGCGAGAACGCCTCGTACAGCGTCTCGACGCCGTCGCCCAGGTAGCTCTCGGTCTGGAACGTGAGCCCCTGCGGGTTGGCGACCTCGCGCGTCTCGCGCACGTACCACGCGGGGTTCACCACGTCGTGGTGGCCGCACCAGGCGCCGGTCACCAGCGCGGAGTGGCTGGGCCAGGTGATCGACGGGAAGTTCACGATCGAGCCCCACGCGAAGCTCGCCGCCGGCGCGAGGATGCGGCGCAGGTTCGGCAGCGCCCGCGGCTCGCTCGCCAGACGCTGCCAGAGCTCGGTGTGCGACACGCCGTCGAGCAGCAAGAGGTACACGCGCTCGGGTCGGCCCCGGGCCGGATCCAGGATCTCCTCGAGCACGCGCCCGTCCTGCCGCGCGAGGTAAGTGCGCGCGGGGCGGCCCAGCGCATCGCGGCCATCGATCTCGGGGAAGCCCACCAGGCGCGCGAGCGTGGGCGCGACGTCGACGTGGCGCGCGCCGCCCTCGAAGCGTCCGGGGCGCACGCCCGGCCCAGAGAAGGCGAGCGGCGCCCGACACTGCAGCACGTCGAGCGCGCCGTGCTGCCCCGGCTGGATCCCGAAGGCGAAGGCGCGCGGCGAGACCACGAGGTCGGGCGCGCGCGGCGAGTCGAACAGCGCGGCGATGCGCTCGTGCGCGAACGGATAGGAGAGCTGCTCGGGCTGGAAGAACGCGCGCTCGACGCTCGCCGCGCCCGACGCGCGCTGTTCGTCCTCGTAGCTCGCGAGCAGCGCGGGGTCCGTGTTCGCGAGCGGGTCCTCGCCTAGCAGCTCGAGGGTCTCGAAGCGCATGTCCGCGCCGTCGGCGACGCGCCGGAAGCGCAGCATTCCCCGGCGCGACCAGACCTCGTACGCGCCGTCGCGACAGGTGATGACCAGATCGACGTGGTCGCGAACCGGCGCGTCCTCGAGCAACGCGAGGATGGCGCGGTTCCCCGACTCTTCCTGGTCCGCACCCAGACCCTGCTGCCCGCGCCGCTCCGGACCGAAGACCTGCATCCGCGTTCCTCCAGGTCGATCTTCGCACGAACCCGGTTACCATTGCGCCGCTCATGGCGCCCGCTCTGCGCATCGATCCCCACGAATTCGTGCGCGCGCTCAGCGTTCCCGTGCGCCAGGCGATGGCGGCCGTGCGCTGGCTCGAAGGGCGCGTGCGCAACCGCCCCAAGCCCGAGGAGATCACGCCCGAGAAAGCGGCGCTGACCGACGCGGACTGCGTCTCGCAGGAGGTGCTGCTGGTCGCGCTGCGCGAGCGCTGGCCGGAGGCCAGTCTCGACGTCGAAGAGGACACGCCGAGCGTCGCGTTGTTTCCTTCGCGCGCTGGCGGCGACACGGTCGTGATCGATCCGATCGACGGCACGCTGCGCTACCTGCGCGGCGACGGACCGTACGCCACGCTCGTGGGTCTGGAGCGCGACGGCCGGGCGCTTGCGGTGCTCGTCGGCCTGCCCCAGTCCGACGTGCTGATCCGAGCGGTGCGCGGCGGTGGCGCGGAGATCTCGCGCGGAGGCGCGCCGTTCGAGCGCGCTCGGGTGGAGGAGCGCGGCGACCAGCTCTACGTCTCCTACGCACTCGACGCAGCGGTCGCGCGCCGCGCCGACGAGAGCGGCTGGAAGCGCGTGACCGCCGCCGGCGCCGCGATCGCCATCTCTCCGCTGCTCGACGGAGCGTTCGGCGGCCTGCGCATGATGGCCGGGGCAGACGGCATGTCGCGGCGCGCCTGGCTCGCGGCGGTCGCGACGCGCGAGGCCGGCGGACGCGTCGAGGCTCTCGACGGCGAGCTCCCGGAGACGCATCGACCCGGCGTCCGCGGACTCGTGTCCGGCGCGACCGGCGAGACCCTCGCGCGCGTCCGCGCCCTCCTCCGCTAGCGAAGCGCCTTGCGATCGATCTTGCCCATGGCGTTGCGGGGCAGCGACGAGACGAAGCGATAGGCGTGGGGGCGCTTGTAGGCCGCGAGCTCGCGCTCGGCTCGCTGGCGCAGGCTTGCCTCGAGCGCGCGCGGCGCGGTTCCCACGCGCGCCACGACCCAGACGCCGACGACCTCGCCGCGATCGGCATCCGGGATGGCCGCGGCCGCGATCTCGTCGACCCCGGGATCCGAGGCGAGTGCATGCTCGACCTCGCCGGGCAGCACGTTCGAGCCGCCGACGATGATCAACTCCTTCTTGCGTCCCGAGACGCGCAGGTAGCCGTCGCGAGAGCGCTCGCCGAGGTCGCCGGTGCAGAAGAAACCGTCCGCCGTGAATGCGGCCGCGTTCGCCTCCGGGGAATTCCAGTAGCCGGGCATCACCGACGGCCCGCGCACCTGAATCTCTCCGTCGTCGGCGAGCCGCAGCTCGACGGACGCTAGCGGGAAGCCGACCGAACCGGGACGCCGCTCACCGGCCAGCGGGTTGGAGCAGAGGATCAACGTCTCGGTCAGCCCGTAGCGCTCGAGCGGCGCGTGGCCGAAGCGGCGCTCGAACGCGGCGAAGTCGCCGGCTGCGAGCGGCGCCGACCCGGAGACGAACAGGCGCGCGTGCGGCAGCTGGACCGGGTCGGAGCCGCCGGCCAGCCGGTGGTACATCGTGGGCACGCCCATGAACAGCGTGATGCGCTGGCTGGCCAGCGCGCTCTGACACAGCTCGGTGTCGAAGCGCGGCAGCCAGACCAATGGGATGCCCGCGCGCACCGAGCCGTACAGCGCCAGCACCAGCCCGTGCACGTGATGCGCCGGTAGCGCGTGGAGCAGGCGATCGGCGGCGGAGAGCCCCCATGCGCGCTCCAGATCGGCCAGGTTCGCCTCCAGGCTCGACTCCGGAAGCGGCACACCCTTGGGCTCGCCCGTCGTCCCGCTGGTGAAGATCAAGAGCGCCGGGTGGCTGCGCGCGGCGAGCGCGAGGCGCGCTGCGGTCGGGTTGCCCGGTCGCACTGAAACGTCGGCCAGCGCGCGCGGGCTGGCGCGCTCGAGCACGCGCCTGCGCTCCTCGGCCGCCAGCGCGGGATTCAGCGGGACGAGCGTCGCGTCGCTCGCGAGCGCGGCGAGGTGCGCGGGCAAGAGCTCGGGTCCGCGCGGCAGATCGAGCGCGACGCGATCGCCGGGCGCGACGCCCTGGCCGCGCAGCCAGAGCTGCCACGCGGCCGCATCGCGCAGCACCTCGTGGCCGCTGCGCCGCCACGCGAGCGCGCCGGCCGCGTCGAGCCCGAGCTGCGCCTCGCCGTCACCGATCCGTTCCAGCGCTTCCAGACAGCGTTCGATCACGCGTCGCTCCTCGCGCCTGCGCATCATAGGCGGGGGGCGCGTATCATGGCGGCGATGCAGCTCCTGCTCGCCGAACCGGCGCCGCAGAACTTCCGCAACGCGGACGAGCTGACCTATCCAGAGCTGGAAGCCCTCGATCGCGATCGCACGCTGGCGCTGGTCGCGGTCAGCGCGCTCGAGGTGCACGGCCCGCACCTGCCGCTCGGCGCGGACTTTCACCAGGCTTGCTGGCTGGCGGACGAGACCGGCCGCCGCTTCGCGCTCGCGCATCCCGACTGGACGGTGCTGCGCTTCCCGCCGCTGCCGATCGGAACCGACGAGCTACCGCTGCCGGGCTCGATCAACTCGCCGCCGCGCGTGGTGTTTCGGGCGCTGTGTGCGTTCGGCGACTCGCTCGCGCGCGCGGGCTTCCGTTTCGTGGTCGTCACCAACGCACACGGCGGGCCGCGGCACGCCGCGGCGCTCGAGGCGGCTTGCCGCAAGGTCTCGCGCCGGCGCGGGATCGCCATGTTCACGCCCGCGATCCGCGCGCTGCATCGCATGGTGAGTGGTCAGGCGCTCGCTGAGGTCGAGGCGCTGATCGGGCGCCCGCTCGGCGAAGCCGAGCGACACGGGCTCGTGTCGGGCGAGCATGCCGGCACCTGGGAGACCTCGTGGTATCTGGCGCAGCGCCCCGAGCTCGTCGCGCCGGAATGGAAGGCGCTGCGCGAGGATCACCCGCCGCAGGTCGCCTGGCTGGTGCGTCTCGGCGAGCGGATCGGCGCGCTGCTCGACGCTCGCGGCGTCCGTAGCGGAACGCTTCCGGTTCGCGACCTGCTGCGCTCGCTGGCGGGCAGCGTGGGCTGGCTTTTGAACGCGCGCTTCGGCTGGGGTCGGGCGGGAGAGCGCGTGAGCTACTCGGGCTGGCCCGCCGTCGCATCGCCCGAGGTCGGCCGCGCCTACGCGGAGCTGCCGGTCCGGATGTGCCTCGAGGACATCGAGGCCGTCGTGGACGGACGCATGGGTCCGCTGGAGGTGCGCAGCATCGCGTCGGAGCCGCTGCTGATCCAGCCGCACTTTCCGCGCCTGGTCGCGGCGCTGGTCGGCGGGCTCCTCGTGCTCGTCTGGGCCCTCAGCTGAAGTGGAGCCGCAGTCCCGGTCGCGGCCACTCCAGCGCCGCGAGCCGGCCGCTGGCGGACAGCGTCACGTAGGCGGTGCGCAGCCCGGGTCCGCCGAAGCAGACGTTCGTGGTGAGCGGGTCTGGCATGGGCGTGTGCTCGAGCTTGCTCCCGTCGGGTGAGATCGCCGTAATGCCGCCGTTGGCGATCGTCGCCACGCAGACCCAGCCCTCGCCGTCGACGGCAAGCGAGTCGAGCAGCTGGAAGCCGGGCAGCCCCGCGAGCAGCTTGCGCCCGAGCGGCGCGTTCGGTGTGCCGCCGAGCTTGCCCGGGGCCTCGATCGGGAACTCCCACACGCGGCCCGTCCAGGTCTCGGCGACGTAGAGCGTGCGGCCGTCCGGGGACAGGCCGATCCCGTTCGGAGCCTCCATGGGGAAGATCACCTCGCGGATCTCGGAGCCGTCGGGGCGCGCGTAGAAGACGCCCGTGCGGTCTCGTTCGCGCTCGCGCGTCTTGCCGTGGTCCGTGAACCAGAAGCCGCCCGTGGCGTCGAAGACCAGGTCGTTGGGACCGCGCAGCGGACGGCCCGCGCAGTGGGTGTAGAGCGTCTCGACCCGGCCGCTGGCGAGATCGACGCGCTGGATGCTCCCGCACTGGTAGTCGCGCGGCTGATCGCCGGGAAGCAGCAGCCCGCCCCGCTCGTGCCATTCGAAGCCGCCGTTGTTGCAGACGTAGACGCGGCCGTCAGGGCCAAGGGCGGCGCCATTCGGCCCGCCGCCCGTCTCCGCCACGACCTTGCTCGTGCCGTCCGGCAAGACGCGCGTGAGCGTTCCGCGCTTGATCTCGACCAGGAGCACGCTGCCGTCGGCGAGCGCGATCGGTCCCTCTGGAAACTGCAATCCACTCGCAACGACTCGGGCTTCGGGCATCTGCTCCTCCACTGCCGGCGGCGGCCAGCTTACCCCCGCGGCGAAAAAAGGAGGCGACAGGTCCCCCGAGATCGGGCATTCTCTCCGCGCCGGGAGCGGCGAGGCCAGTCCGGCTTCGCCCCTCTCTCTGCTCCGAGTCGCCCGAGGTACCGGAGCCCGATGCGACGCGCCGCGGAATGCGCAGCGCTCGCAGCGTGGTCGAGGGATCCGCTCGGGCCGACCGTCCGGGGTCCGCCAGGAGGAAGCAAGGTGAGCGAACGCGACAAGCTCCCGTTCAGCGAGCTCGACCGCCGGGCGCGCGAAGCGCGACAGGCCGGTGGAGGTGGCGGCGGCTCGCGTCCAGGAGGGGATCGTCCGGGGCGACGCCCACGCGCGTCGAGCGCCGCCTACAAGCGCCGCGTCGAAGAGAGGTTGTTCGGAAAGCGTGGCGACAACGGACGCGGCAGGATGGCCGAGCGCTTGCGCGCCTCGCATGGCACGCCCAACTTCCTGCGCACCTTCCGTGAGTACAGCCGCAGCTTCGGCGTGCCCGAGGACATCGGGCTGCTCCTGCTGCTGCTCGATCTCGAAGATGAGCCCGAGGTTGCCCGCGTGATCGAGGCGCTCGCGGCCGCAGCGCCTGCCGCGCCTGCGGAGCAACGCGCGCTGCTCAAGCGCCGGCTCCAGAACCTGGAGATGTCGGCCACGACGGACGCACTGGCCGACGCGGCGTCTCAGCTCGTCGCACGCCTCTGACCGCCGCCGATTCCCGGGCGCATCGTGCGTTCCTTGGGAGGTCGCTGCGGGGGCCGAATGGTGAACGCAATCCGCATGTTTCGTCTCCTTTTCGCGTGCGCCTGACGATCGGCGAAGCTACTACGAAAGTCAAGACGGCAGGTGATGGACTGGCGCGTTGAGCTGCGCAGGCGTCCGTGGTGGGTGACGGCCCTCCTCGGCTTCTGCGCGTTCATGACGCTCATCTACGTGCCGTACGACATGCTGAAGCCCGTCGCGCGCGACGAAGAGGTGTGGTTCGGCTTCGTGCTGCACGGCTGGGCCGCGAAGGCCACCGAGCCGCTGCACCTGGCGATCTATGCCGCGCTCGGGGTCGGCTTCTGGCGCATGGCGCCGTGGGTGTGGCCAGCGGCGGCGCTCTACACCGCACAGATCGCGCTCGGCATGCTGGTGTGGTGCGTGCTCGACCCGCGCGGGCCCGGCGTCGTCGCCGGACTCGTTGTGTTCGC
The DNA here is from genome assembly GCA_964454165.1 of uncultured Myxococcales bacterium. Lineage (GTDB taxonomy): Bacteria > Myxococcota_A > UBA9160 > SZUA-336 > SZUA-336 > CAYVQJ01. Next base: position 43,488 of record CAYVQJ010000037.1, read on the forward strand.
GCCGTTCGCCGCGCTCGCGTGGTTCCTGTGGCGCGCGCGTCCGACGCCGCGCGCCTCCCGAGTATGATCCCCGACCAAAACCAGGAGGCCCCCCGATGGCGATCGACTTCTCGCTCCCGCCCGACATCGTCGAGCTGCGCGACCGGATCCGAAACTTCGTCGAGAAGGAGATCGCGCCGATCACCGACCAGCTCGGCGAGTCGAGCCCGCGCGCGAAGTGGGCCGAGGCGATCTTCAAGCTGCGCAAGCGCGCCCGCGAGGTCGGCATCTGGCTGCCGCACATGCCGCAGGACCTCGGAGGTATGGGGCTCGGCCCGCTCGGGATCGCGACCGTCTCGGCGGAGTGCGGGCGCAACCCGATCGCGTCGTTCGTGATCAACTGCCAGGCGCCCGACGAGGGCAACATGCACACCCTGCTGCACTTCGCGACGCCCGATCAGCGCGAGCGCTACTTGAAGCCGCTGTGCGACGGCCGCGTGCGCTCCTGCTTCGCGATGACCGAGCCCGAGGTCGCCGGCTCCGATCCCACGGGGCTGCAGACGCGCGCGGAGCAGGTGGGCGACAAGTTCATCCTGAACGGGCACAAGTGGTTCGCGTCGGGCGCGCGCGGTGCCTCCTTCGCGATCGTGATCGCGGTGACGGATCCCGACGCGAACCCGCCGCAGGCGCGCACCAGCGCGTTCATCGTCGACCTGCCCAATCCCGGCTGGACGCACGTGCGCGACATCGAGACGATGGGCGGCGCGGGCAACCACGGCGAGATCAGAATCGAGAACCTCGAGGTTCCCGCGGCGAACATGCTCGGGCCGCGCGGGCAGGGACACACGCTGGGTCAGGTGCGGCTCGGACCGGCGCGTCTTGCGCACTGCATGCGCTGGATCGGCCAGATCGAGCTGGCGCTCGACATGATGGTCGCGCGCGCCGAGAAGCGGCAGCTCCACGGGGCGCCGCTCTCCGACAAGCAGGGCATCCAGTGGATGATCTCGCAGTCCGCCCTCGAGCTGTATCAGTGCAAGCTGATGGTGCTGCACTCCGCCTACCTGATCGAGGCGAAAAAACCGTTCCGCCAGGAGGTGTCGATGACCAAGTACTGGGTCGCCAACACGCTCTGGCGCGTGATCGACCGCGCGATCCAGATCCACGGCGCGCTCGGCTACTCGACCGACACGCGGCTCGAGTCGATGCTGCGCCACGCGCGCTCGGCGCGGCTGGTGGATGGCGCCGACGAGGTGCACCTGACGCAGATCTGCCGCCACGTGATCGACGCGTTCCGCTCGGAGGGCAGCACCCGCCGCGCGACCGGCCTCGAGCTGCTGGTCTAGGGTCAGCCGTGACGTACACGCAGATCGCCTACGAGGTGAAGGACCGCGTCCTCACGCTTACTCTGGATCGACCGGACAAGCTGAACGCCTTCACCGCGACGATGCTTCAGGAGCTGCTCGACGCCCTCGACCGCGCCGACGCGGACGACGACGTGCGCGCGATCGTGGTCACGGGCCGCGGCCGCGCGTTCTGCGCCGGCGCCGATCTGTCCGGTGGCGCCGGGACGTTCGACGCCAGGGATCGGGGAAGGGACGTCGGCGTCACGCATCGCGACGGTGGCGGGCTGCTCACGCTCCGCCTGTTCGAGTGCAAGAAGCCCGTGATCGCGGCCATCAACGGCCCGGCCGTGGGCGTCGGCATCACCATGACGCTGGCGATGGACATCCGGCTCGCAGCGGAGGGCGCGCGCTTCGGCTTCGTGTTCGCGCGCCGCGGCATCGTGCCCGAGGCCGCCTCGAGCTGGTTCCTGACACGCGCCGTCGGCATCAGCCGCGCGCTCGAGTGGGTCTACTCGGGGCGCGTGTACCCGATCGAAGAGGCGCTCGACGCCGGTCTGGTGCGCAAAGTACTGCCGCCCGATCAGCTGCTTCCGGCCGCCTACGAGCTCGCGCGCGAGATCGCGGAGAACACCTCGGCGATCTCGATAGCACTCTCGCGTCAGATGCTCTGGAAGCTCGTCGGTGCCGACCACCCGATGGAGGCGCACAAGGTCGACTCGCGCGGCATCCACTCGCTCGGCCAGTCGCCCGACGCCCGCGAAGGCGTCGCGTCGTTCCTCGAGAAGCGCCCGCCGAAGTTCACCGGCCGCCCGAGCCGCGACCTGCCGTCGTGGTTCCCGTGGTGGAAGGAGCGCAAGTTCGAATAGCTCACCGCGGAGGGAAGCTCAGTGGCTTACGACCTCATCATCGCCGGCGGCGGACTCGCCGGCGCGGCGCTCGGCCGCGCGCTCGCGCTCGCGGGACGGCGCGTGCTCGTCGTCGAGCGCGACGTGCGCTTCCGCGACCGCGTGCGCGGCGAGTATCTGCACGCCTGGGGGGTCGCCGAGGCGCGCGACCTCGGCCTGCTCGACACACTCTCGGCGGCGGGCGCGCGCGAAGTGCCATGGCTCGCCTTCTACGTCGGGGGCGCGCTGGCGGGGCGCAACGATGTGCGCCGGGCGAATCCGCGGGGCCTCGGGCCGCTGTGCCTGTCTCACCCGGCGATGCAGGAGGGGATGCTCGAGGCGGCACGGGGGGCCGGGGTCGAGATACTGCGACCCGCGTCCGTCGTCGGGATCGAGCCCGGCGGGAAGCCGACCGTGGTTGTGCGTGCTCCGGACGGAAGCGCCCGGAGCTACGCGGCGCGCCTTGTGGTTGGAGCCGATGGTCGAGAAGCGCGGTCGCGAGCCTGGGGAGACTTCCGAGTCGAGCGCGATCCCGAGAACCTCGCGCTCGCCGGGCTTCTCTTCGAAGGCTACAGCGGACTCGACGACGCGAGTTCGGTGTTCTGGAACTTCGCGGAGGGCGAGCAGGTGCTCCTGTTCCCACAGGGTGCGCGACGGGTTCGCGCATACGTCGCCTTCCCGGCGCGCGGAGACGTCGGTCGGCTCTCGGGGCGCGGCCGGATCCCGAACTTCCTAGCGGCGTGCGGCGCGGCGCGAGTCCCGTCCGACTGGCTCGCGGACGCGACGCCCGCGGGCCCGCTCGCGGCTTTCTCCGGCGCGGACGTGCGTGTGACCCATCCGTACCGTGACGGGCTGGCGCTGGTGGGTGATGCCGCCGCCTGCACCGACCCCACCTGGGGGAGCGGTCTCTCGCTCACGCTGCGCGACGTCCGGGTCCTCTCCGAGCGGCTGCTCGAGGACGACGACTGGGACGCCGCCGCGAACGCCTACGCCGCCGAGCGCGACCACTACTACGAGCGCCTCCACACACTGGAGGGCTGGCTCGCGCAGGCCTTCTTCGAGGTCGGCCTGGAGGCCGACGCACGCCGCGCGCGCATCTTCGCGCGCGCCGCTCACGAGCGGGATCGAATCCCCGACCTCGTGGCGCTCGGTCCGGAGTGCCCCTGCGACGAGCCCGCCCGCCGCCGCTTCTTCGGGGAGGAGTGACCGCGGATCGGGTGACGCGGTCGCTACGCCTTCGCGCTGGGGCGGCTCGAGACGGAGTCGTGCCAGCGCTGCAGGTTCTTCTGGCCGGGCTGATGCGCAAGGTGCTGCCCCCGGCGGAGCTGCTCCCGCGGCGTACGAGATCGCGCGCGAGATCGCCGAGAACGTGCTTCCTACAGAAGCGCGCGCTCGACGTGCGAGGCGCTTCGGCCGGTTGACGGCGCGCGTTGCAGGCGCGTAGAAGAGTCGCCGAGGGAGGGGCGCACGCATGCAGTGCCCTGCCTGTGATCACGAGACCGCCGCCGGGGCGAGGTTCTGTGAGTCCTGCGGGGCGCGGTTGGCTCGGACGTGCCCCGCCTGCAAGCGCGACGCGGCGCCCGACGCGAGGTTTTGCGGGAGCTGTGGCGCTCCCCTTGGGGAGGCTCAGCCCGCGCCGCGCCCCGAAGCCGCGACCGGCGAGCGCCGCCAGCTCAGCGTGCTGTTTTGCGATCTCGTGGGATCGACCGAGCTCGCCTCGCGCCTGGATCCCGAGGACTGGCGCGAGATCGTACGCGCCTACCACAAGGCGGCCGCCGACGTGGTGGCGCGCTTCGGCGGACACGTGGCGCAGTGGCTCGGCGACGGGCTGCTCGCCTACTTCGGCTGGCCCAAGGCCTATGGCGACGACGCCGAGCGCGCGGTGCGCGCGGGTCTCGGTCTCGTCGACGCGACGCCGGCGGTCGATCCGCGCTTCGCCGTGCGCGTCGGGATCCATACCGGGCCCGTCGTGGTCGGCGAGATCGGCGACGGCACGCGCGTCGAGACCCTGGCACTCGGCGAGACGCCGAACATCGCGGCCCGGCTGCAGGCGCTCGCCGACCCCGGCACGGTGCTGCTGACCGAGACCACGCAGCGGCTCGTCGCGGGTCTCTTCCAGGTCGAGCCGAGCGGCACGCACGTGCTCAAGGGCGTGCCCGAGCCGGTCGCGCTCTTCCGCGCGCTGCGCGCGAGCGGGGTGCGCGGGCTCGCGGCCGCGATCCGCCTGACACCTCTGGTCGGCCGCGAGGAGGAGCGCGCGCTCCTGCGCCGCCGCTTCGAGCTCGCGCGCGAGGGGAGCGGTCAGGTCGTGCTGATCGTGGGCGAGCCCGGCATCGGCAAGTCGCGGCTGGTGCGCGCGCTGCATGACGACCTCGCGAGCGAGCCGCACACCTGGCTCGAGTGCGGAGGCTCGCCCTACTTCGAGAGCACGCCCTTCTACGCGGTGACGGACCTGCTCGCACAGTTCTTCCGCTTCCGCGCGGAGGATCCCGAGCCGGAGCGCATCACCGCGCTCGAGCGCGCGCTGGAGGCTGCGGGGCTGAAACCGGTCGAAGCGCTGCCGCTGGTCGCGCCGCTCGTCGGGCTCGCCGTGCCCGAGCACTATCCACCGCAGCTCGCGAGCCCCGTGAACGCGCGCAAGAAGCTGCTTGCCACGCTTGCCGCGTGGGTGCTGGGTACGGCGCGGCTTCAACCTCTCGTGATGGTGCTCGAGGACCTGCACTGGGTGGATCCCTCGACGCTCGAGCTGCAGCACGCCCTGGTCGAGCAGTGCGCGACCGCGCCCTTGCTGCTCGTCTACAGCGCCCGGCCGGAGTTCCACGCGCCCTGGCCGCTGCGCGCTCATCACGCGCACGTCGCGCGAATCGCCTCGGCCGCGCGCAGTCACGGGAGCTGGTGAGCCGCGTCGCCGCGCTTCCCGAGGCGCTGGCCGACGCTGTGGTCGCGCACACCGAGGGCGTGCCTCTCTTCCTCGAGGAGCTCACCAAGGCGGTGGCCGAGGGCGACGCGAGCGCGCTCGGCGCGATTCCGGCGACGCTGGCCGACTCGCTGATGGCGCGCCTCGACCGGCTCGGCCCCGCCAAAGAAGTCGCGCAGATGGCCTCGGTGTGCGGCCGCGAATTCTCCTACGAGCTACTGCGTGCGGTGGCGCTGCTTCCCGGCGACCAGTTGGACGTCGCGCTGCGGCGGCTCTGCGACGCGGAGCTGCTCTACGCGCGCGGCGTCGCGCCCGAGGCGACTTACCTGTTCAAGCACGCGCTGGTGCAGGAGGCCGCGTACGCCTCGCTGCTCCGCAGCCGGCGCCGCGAGCTGCACGCCCGGGTAGCAGCGGAGCTGCGCGCGAAGGCCGAGGACGTCGCCGAAGCACAGCCCGAACTCGTCGCTCACCACTTGACCGAGGCGGGGGAGAGCGAGGCGGCCGTCAGCGCGTGGCAGGAGGCGGGCGATCGCGCCCGCGACCGCGGCGCGATCGCGGAGAGCGCGGAGCACTTCGCACGCGCGCTCGAGGTCCTCGCGTCGCTTCCCGAGAGCCCGTCGCGAATGCAGCGTGAGCTGGACGTGCAGATTCGTCGCGCTCAAGCGTTCGAGTTGATCGTTGGCTGGGCTGCACCCGAAACGACCGCGGCTTATTCCCGCGCCTCGGAGCTCACGAGCCAGCTCGGCGACTCCAGGCACGCCAGGTCTGCCCTCGCGGGGTTGAGCCTGGCCGCCTGGTCTCGCGGCGACCTGCGTACTGCGGAAGGGCTCGCGGGTCGGCTCATCGCGCTGGCGGAGAAGAGTGGGGACCGTGTCGCCCTGTCCCGGGCGCACGGCATGATGGCAGTCGTGCTGCGGTATCGGGGCGACGCGATCCGGACGCTCGATCATGCGCTGAAGGCCGTCGCCCTTTCCGACAAGGGCACTGATGCGCCGGACCCGGGCCTCCTCTATGCGAGCCTGGCCAGCGTTTGGCTCGGCATGATCGGCAAAGCGCGGGAGCATCTCGGTGCCGGCCTCGAGCTCGCCGAGCGCCAGCAACTTCTCGTCGCCAGGCTCGAACCGCATATTGTGGCATCGGGCGTGTACCGATTGCTCGGCGAGCTCTCTCCTGCCCTCGAGCACGCAGAGTGGACCATCGCCATCTCCACCGAGCACAAGTTCCCTGCTTGGCATGCCGTAGGGCTCGCGTATCGTGGCAAGGTGCTCGTCGCGATGGGTAGAGCCGACGAGGGGGCGGCGGATCTCCGCGCCGCTATTCGAGGGAATGTTGCGACCGGATCACGAGTGGGCCTTGCCTCGTACCTCGCGTGGCTCGCGGACGCACTCGGACACGCCGGAGAGCTGGACGAGGCGCTTTCGACGGTCGACGCGGGCCTGGCGGCCTTGACCGAGCAGGAGGGCGACCACGCCGAGCTGCTCGTGCTCCGGGGTGACCTCCTGAGGCAGACAGGCGGCGATCCCGACCGAATCGAGGCGGACTATCGCGACGCACTCGCGATCAACCGCCCCCTGGGGAACAAGCTCTTCGAGCTCCACGCGACGACGTCTCTCTCCCGCTTCCTCCACTCCCGCGGCCGCACCGCGGAGGCGCGCGAGATCCTCGTGCCCCTCTACGCGTCCTTCACCGAAGGCTTCGAGATCCCGATCCTCGTCGAGGCAAAGGCGGTGCTGGACTCTGTTTCGTGAGCGCCGACGCGATGCGCAGCGACTCTCAACCCGTCAGCTGCTCCGAGACGAGCACCAAGAGCGACTCCTCATCGTCGCGCTCGAAGGCTTCGATCCGCTCCCGTTGGCTCCGCAAGACGTCCGCGATCGCGGCGGTGCCCGCGTTGCCTACCGAGAGCCAGATCACCTTCGGGGGCGCGCCGCGCACGAAGCTGAGCTGCCGGAAGTCGTTGTCCTTGGACACGATCGCGTAGCCGTGCCCGGCCGCGTACTCGAAGATCGTGAGATCTTCGGCGCCGCGGAGGCCGACGCTTCTCACGTGCGTGCTGCCCGGGCACTCCGCTCGAAGCGCATCGACGAGTTTCGGGCTCAGATTTTCGTCGAGGAGCAGCCTCACGCGGCCGAGGGCCCGGCGAGCCGGCGCTCACGAGCCGCTGCAAAAGCAAGGCACGCGCGGATATCTTCCACTGCGAGATCCGGGAAGTCGGCGACGATCTGCGCTTCCGTCATCCCGCCGGCCAGGTACTCCAGCACGTCGTAGACCGTGATGCGCGTACCCTTGATGCACGGCTTGCCGCCGCGTACCCCTGGCGAAGTGGCGATTCTGTCCTGCCATCGCATGCGCTCGAGCCTATCCGGTCTCATCTCGCGCCGCGAGGAGTGCCGACAGGGCTCCGCGAGGTGGCGGGAGGGTTCGATCACGCCCGGAGGCCACGTCGAAATCTCGGCGCAGGCCACCGAGATTTCAAGGTGAGTTCGAGCCGCTACGCCTTCGCGCTCGGGCGGCTCGAGACGGAGTCGTGCCAGCGCTGCAGGTTCTTCTGGCCGGGCTGGATGCGGATCTCGCTGGGGCGACCGAAGTCGATGCCGACGAGCGCGGTGATGTCGGCGATCGTGTAGCGGTCACCGGCGATGAACGGGCGCTGTGCCAGCTCGCCGTCGAGCCACTCGAGGCGCTTGGTCACGGCGTCCTTGCACAGCGCGCCGTACTCCGGCACCTGGGGGATGCGGCCCTTGAAGAACGGGTGCGTGTTGCGGAAGCACCCGGCGGTCATCGCCAGGATCTCGAGCTCCATGCGGCGCGCCCACATCTCGATCTGCGCCTTCTCGAGGGGCGTGCGGCCCATCAAGTTGGGCTCGGGCTTCGTCTCTTCGAAGTAGCGGCAGATCGCGACCGACTCGGTGAGGATCGTGCCGTCGTCGAGCTCGAGGATCGGCACGCCGCCGAGCGGGTTCTTCTTCAGGTATTCCGCCCCGCGGTTCTCGGACTTGGCGATGTCGACCTGCAGCCTGGGCACGTCGACGGCCTTCTCGGCCAGGAAGATCCGAACACGGCGGGGATTGGGCGCGACCGCGGAGTCGTAGAGCTTCATGAGTTCCTCCTGCGCGCCATCTTACACGCCCGCGACGCGACGGTAGAGGGCCCGCAGCCGTCGCGCGGCGGCGTTCCAGGAGAGCTCAGCCACGCGCTTGGCGCCGCGTGCGCGCAGTCCGGCGCGCAGGTCGGCATCCGACGCCACCCGGCCGATCGCGTCGGCGAGCGCCTCCACGTCGCTCGCGTCGACGGCGACCGCCGCGTCGCCCGCGACCTCGGGCAGTGACGCCGCGCGCGAGCACACCACCGGCGCGCCGCACGCGAACGCCTCGAGCACGGTCAGGCCGAAGCCCTCGTACAGACTGGGCACCGCGTAGACGCGCGAGGCGGAGAGCAGCGCGACCAGCTCGGCGTGCGGGACGCCCTCGAGGTGTGTGAAGCGCTCGGCCATGCCGAGGCGCGTCACGGCTTCGCGCAGCGCGGCGGCGCCGTCGCTCGGCCGGCCGACGAGCACGAGCCGCAGGCCGGGCGCGCGCGCGACGGCCTCGACCAGCCGCACGAAGTTCTTGCGCGGTGTGAGCAGACCGATGCCGAGCACGTAGTCGCCATGGCGCGCGCGCGCAGCGGCGATTGCCTCGTCCGCCGCCGGGTGGAATGCTGCCGTGTCGACGCCCAGCGCGATCGGGTGCACGCGCTCCGTGGGCAGCCCGTACTCTTCGCGCACCTCGCCAGCCGTGAACTCGCTGTAGGTCACCACGTGGTCGGCGCGCGCGATCGCCTGCCGGATGCGCGCGCCGCGGTGCTCGTGCCAGTGCTCGCTCACCCAGGCGACGTTTCGCACCGCGTTCAGATCGTGCACGGTCACGAGCTTGGGGATGCGCGGCGTGCGCGGCAGCCAGATGCCCATCGAGTGCAGCAGCCGGTCGCCGGCGAGCAGCAGGCCGTTCAGCGGATCCTGCAGCACGCGCACGCTGGTGTTGCGCGCCCTGGGCCGGAACAGCTCGCCCCGGCGCCAGCGCGACAGGCGGTAGCACAGGTGGTAGTGCGTCTCGGGGTCGTGCCGGAGCAGCGCAGCGACCAGGTTTCGGATCGCTCCCGGGACTCCGCCGAAGGCGTTCTTTCCGGCGGCGGAGCTCACCTCGAGCGCGATCACGCGGCGCAACGTACCCGAGGCAGCGCCCGCCGTCCCATGCGGCTACGCTGCGCTTCGATGGCGCCGCGCGCGAGCGTTCTGCTCTCGACGTACAACCAGCCGCACGTGCTCGACCTTGCACTGCACGGCTACGCGCGCCAGAGCACGCAGGACTTCGAGATCGTGATCGGCGACGATGGCTCGGGCTCCGAGACCGCCGAGCTGATCGCGCGCCACCAGCGCAGCCTGTCCGTGCCGCTGCTGCACGCCTGGCAGCCGAACCAGGGCTTCCGCAAGGCCAAGGCGGTCAACCGCGCCGCGCTCAAGAGCCGCGGGGCGTGGCTGATCTTCTCGGACGGGGACTGCATTCCGTCGTCCACCTTCGTCGAGGAGCACCTGGCCGCCGCGCGCGACGGGAGCTTCGTGATCGGCGGGCACGTGCGGCTGTCGCACGACGACACCGAAGCGCTGCGCGTGGAAGACGTGCGCTCGGGCCGCTTCGAGCGGCTGATCACTCCGATGGAGCACGCGCGGCTCTGGTCGCTGCACGCCCAGAGCCTGTTCTACATCGCGATCCGCAGGCGGCGCCGGCCCAAGTTCTACGGGCTCAACTTCTCGCTCTCGCGCGAGACCTTCTTCGCTCTGAACGGCTACGACTCGACCTACACCAACATCGCGAAGGAAGACTCGGATCTGCGCAACCGCCTGCAGCTCGCCGGGCTGCGCGCGAAGAGCCTGTGGCACCGCGCGCGCGTCTATCACCAGGAGCACCCGCCTCATCACGCGCGGCGCCTGTGGCGCGAGGGCGTCGCCTACTACAACCGCAAAGACCTGCGGCCGGAAGCCCCCGAGGGGCTGCGCGAGCTGGCCGCGGAGATCGCAGCCGAACGCCCGACGGGATGACGCTCGCTCCGCGCGAGTACTCGAAGCGGCTCGGGGTCCTGACGGGCGACCAGCTCCAGGCCGCGCTCGACCGCTTCGAGCTCGGCAAGCTGCTCGCGGCCGAGCCCGCGCCGGGTGGGCTGTTCGGCCAGAACGTGTTCGTCACCAGCACGTCCGGCGACTTCGTGCTGCGCGGCTGCCCGCACTCGCCGTGGCAGCTCCCGAAGGAGCGCTGGTTCGCGCGCCAGCTCGCACAGGCGACGCGCGTTCCCGTGCCGTGGCCGTACCGGGTCGATGCGTCGAGCGATGTCTTCGGCTGGAGCTATGCATGGCTGCCGCGGCTCGAAGGCGTGCGCACGTCCGACCCGAATCTGCGGAGCCTGCTCTCCCGCGAAGACGCGCGCGCCCTCGCGGCGGCGCTCGGAGAGTGTCTGGCAGAGCTTCACGTCCTTTCGCGAGAGAGCGCGGGTGAGTACGACGCCGAGCTCGACGGGATCCGGCCCGTCGAGCTTCCCTTCCGCGACTGGGTCGTGGCCAGCGTGCGCGAGTGGCTGCGCGCGTGTCGCGCGGCCTCGACAGCGACGACGGACGACGACGCCGCGTGGGTGGAGCGCGAGATCGCGCGCGCGCTGCCCGCGCTCGAGCCGCCGGAGCGGTTCTCGTTCGTGCATCGCGACTTCAAGGAAGGCAACGCGGTCGCGGAGCGCGTCCCCAGCGGCTGGCGGATCTGCGGCGTCTTCGACCTGATGGAGGGCTACTTCGGCGACCCGGAAGAGGACTTCCCGCGTGCGCTCGGCGAGTACCTGATCGGCGACCGCGAGCGCGCGAACCGCTTCCTCGACGCGTACCGCGCTCGCCGCCCGCTGCGCCCCGGTTTCGCCGAGCGCCAGCGCCTCTACCTGCTGCGCGACCGCATGCTCCTCTGGGCGTACGGCCAGCGAAACGGGATCTGGTTTCGCGCCGGCCAGACCCTGCGCGAGTTCGCCGAGCCGTTCATCGAGGCGACTCCGGAGTAGCCGCGCGGCGCTCGATCTTGCGCACCGGAATCCAGCGATCGAGGGTCTCCTCGACCACGCCGTCGCGCTGCCAGGCCGCGAGGATCGCATCGAGGTGCGCCGCCAGAGCTGCATCCTCCTGCCGCACCGCCCAGGCGAGGTGTTCATCCGTGAGCGGCTCGTAGAGCCCCCGAAGCTCGCGCTCGTCCGAGGCGAAGCCACCAATGACGCGCCAGATGGTCGGGGCGTCGTGGATGAAGTAGTCGATCGTGCCGGCGCGCAGGCTGGCAACCCCAGCCTCCACCGAGTCGAAGCCCACGGCGTGAGCGCGGGGCAGCCGCTCGCGCACGAAGCTCTGGCTCGTCGTCGCGGTGCGGAAGCCGACGCGCGACTCCGGCTGGTTCATCTCGGTGACGCCGCGCCGGCGCTCCCACTCCGCCGCGCGGATCAGCGCCATCTGCCCCACCTGCAGGTACGGGCGCGTGAAGCGGACGAGAGCGCTGCGCTCCTCGGTGATGGACATCCCCGTCATGATCACATCGACCTTGCCGGCGCGGAGTGCTCCGATCAGCTCGTCGAAGCGGATCCGCTCCAGCGCGAGCGGGCGGCCCAGCTCGCGCGCGACTCGCTCGGCGAACTCGATCTCCACGCCGCGCAGCGCGCCGGCCTCGAGGAAGGCGAGCGGCGCGTAGTCCGCGGCGGTGCCGACGCGCAGCGGCTCCGGCGCGCAGGCGCAGAGCAGCGCGGCGAGGCCGACGAAGACCCTCGGGCTCACAGCCCGGGCTCCGTCTGGCGGCGCGGGTCGAGCGCGCGGTCGATCTGCGCCGGGTCCAGGTCCAGCAGCTCGCGGGCCACCTGGCGCACCGGGCGGTGCTGCTCGGCGGCGCGGCGCACGACCTGGGCGGCGCGGTCGTAACCGACGAGCGGATTCAGCACGTCGCTCGCGATCTTGAAGAGCGAGGCGGCCAACCCGTTCATCGCGCCACTCGCCCACGCGGCGGCGTCGCGTGCGCCCTGGGCCTCGAAGTGGTTGCGCGCCTCGGCGAAGCTCGAGCCGGTCGTGCGCGTGAGCTCGGCGGCGAGGCGCCGCCCGAACTCGGGGTGCGTGTTGAGACCCGTGCCGACTGCAGTCCCACCGGCGGCCAGCTCGCGCAGGTCGGGCAGCACGGCCAGGACGCGCGCCACGCTGTGCTCGACCTGCGACGCCCAGCCCGAGAACTCCTGGCCGAGGCGAATCGGCGTCGCGTCGCAGAGGTGCGTGCGACCCGTCTTGACGATCCCGTCGAAGCGCTCGGCCTTGGCTTCGAGCGCGCGCTGCAGCTCGCGCAGCGCGGGCAGCAGCTCGCGCTCGATCGCCACCACGGCAGCCACGTGGAAGGCGGTCGGCGCGATGTCGTTGGACGACTGGCCGAGATTCACGTGGTCGTTGGGGTGGATCGCGGGCGCGCCCGCGCCGCCGAGCTCCTGCGCGCGCCGCGCGATCACCTCGTTGGCGTTCATGTGGCTCGAGGTAGGTGCGCGTCGAGCTTGCCGTCGCCCACCTCGCGCGCCGCCTGCTCGATCAGGCGTGCCTGCGCGTCATCGAGCAGACCGAGCTCCTGGTTCACGCGCGCGGCCGCAGCCTTCACCCAGCCGAGCGCGTGCACGAACTCCGGCGGCATCGGCTGCCCGCTCACACGGAAATTCTCCACGGCGCGCTGCGTCTGCGCCCCGTAGTACGCCTGCGCGGGGACCTGCACCTCGCCCAGGGAGTCGCGTTCGATCCGAAGTGTGGTCATCGGGTCTGCCCTCCTGGTGTCACGGGTATCATGCCGGCCGATGCACGTGCTGGACGATCCCGTCTGGGCCTCGCTCCGTGGCCCGCACGCCGCGCTGGCCCTCCACGCGGGGCGGGCCGCCCGCTATCCGGGGGAGGTGAGCCCGTTCGCGGGGGTCGAGCGCTTCGACGCGGCTGCGCTGCGCGAGCTGGCCGAGCTGGTCCCGCCGGGCGAGTTCATCGCACTCGTCGCGCCCGCCGGAGTCGTGCTCGGCGACGCCTTCAGCGTCGTGATGCAGCTCGGTCTGACGCAGCTGGTGTGCGACAAGAGCGTGGCGCCGCCCGAGCGCGAGCCCGCGGCGCTCGCCCGTGCGGACGTGGCCGACATGCTCGTCCTCGTCGACGAGACGCGCCCGGGGCCGTTCGGCCCGCGCACCATCGAGATGGGCGGCTACCTCGGCTTCCGCGAGGGTGGGCGACTCCTCGCGATGGGCGGCGAGCGCTTGCGGCCGCCCGGCCACGCCGAGGTGAGCGGGATCTGCACCCACCCGGACTCGCGCGGGCGCGGGCTCGCCGAGGCCATCGTCCGCGCCGTCGTGTCTGGCATCCAGGCGCGCGGCGAGCTGCCCTTCCTGCACGTCGCACAGGGATCGCCCTCGGAGGGGACAGCCACCGCCCTGTACGAGCGCCTCGGGTTCCGCGAGCGCATGCGCGGCCGCGTGCTGATCGCGAGGCGCGCGCCTTGAGGCTCGCACTCCTGAAGTGCGACTGGGGCATGGAGCACCTGGGCGAGATGCCCGAGCGGCTGCGCCGCTACGCCGAGGCCGGCTACGACGGCGTGGAGTGCGCGAACCTCGGCATGCCCCCCGAAGCGTTCGCCGAGCGCTGCGCCGAGCTCGGGCTCGTCTACGTGGCGATGCTGTTCTGCGACGACGAGGAGGCGTTCCGCACCCAGCTCGCGGCGGTGCGGCGCGCGCGCCCGGTGCTGATCAACTGCCACCCCGGCCGCGACTACTTCTCGTTCGAGCGCGGCCTCGCGTTCTTCCGCGCGGCGTTCGAGATGGCGGGCGAGGCCGAGTGCGAGGTCGTGTACGAGACGCACCGCACGCGCTGCCTCTACTCGCCGTGGGCGACGCAGCGCTACCTCGAGGCGCTGACCGAGCTCAATCTCACCGCGGACTTCAGTCACTTCACCACGGTCGCCGAAGGCAACATGAAGGGCCCGGTCTACAAGGAGATGATGGACGCGGCGATCGCGCGCACGCACCACATCCATGCGCGCGTCGGCTGGGCGCACGGGCCGCAGGTGCCCGATCCGCGCGTCGGCGACGGGCTGCGCTGGACGCGTCACTTCGAGCGCTGGTGGGACCGTATCATCGAGGCGCGCGCGGCCGAGGGCCGGCCGCTCCTGTGCGTGAACCCCGAGTTCGGGCCGCCGCCCTATCAGCCGGTGGATCCGCGCACGGGCGAGCCGCTCGCCGACATCTGGGAGGTCTGCCTCTGGATGGCCGCGCGCTTCCGGGAGCGCTACGCGGGGGTGGCCTCGACGTAGGCGTTGTAGTCGGGCTCACCGGAGACGGGGTCGTAGCGCCGCGGGATCAGCACGTTCGCTTCCGGCCAGTGGACCTGCAGCGTCCGCGGCTTCACGGGGGCGATGCGCACGCGACCGAGATACGAGCCGACCTCGGAGCGCAGGCGCACAGGCGCGCCGTCCGCGACGCCGAGGCGCTTCGCATCGACCTCGGACATGAACACTGCGTCGCGCCCCGCGCCGGTCAGCGGGTCGCGCTCCGCGAAAATCATCGAGTTGAACTGCTTGCCGCGCCGCGTGGTCAGGTAGAACTTCCCGTCGGGAATGCGCGTCTCCGGCAGCGGGATCGCGCTGAAGCGCGCGCGGCCGTCGGGCGTGGGAAAGCTCCGCGCGAACAGACCGTCGCCGCCCCACTGGATCCAGTCACCGGGTGAGGCGAGCGCCTCCACACCGCGGTACTGCGGCATCGCGGCGGCCATCTCGCTGCGGATCGCCGCGGCGTCCGCGTAGCCGAGCGCGCGCTCGAGCTCCGGGCGCAGCCGGCGCGCGACGAGACACGGGATCTCCCACTCGGGCCGCGACTCGCCGACCCGCGGATGGTCCGCGATCTCCGGTGTGAAGCGGATGCGTCGCTCGGTGTTCGTGGTGGTGCCGCCGCCGCGCTGTTCGTAGCGCGTCTGCGCCGGCAGCAGCACGACCAGCTCGCCGGGGATCAGCGCGGAGGGATTCACGACCAGGTCCTGGTGGATGCGCACGGGCAGGCGCGCCAGCGCTTCGCGCGCGAAGGCGCGGTCCGGGAGCGTCTCGAGCAGATTGCCGCCGATCGAGTACAGGAAGTCGATCTCGCCGCGCGCCGCGGCCTCGATCAGCTGCGGCGCGCGCAGCCCGGGCGTGCGCGGGATCGCGTGGCCCCAGAGCGCTTCGAGAGCGCCCTGCGCCTCGGACCCGATCGGGATCCCGCCCGGGAGCTTCGCCGGATCGACGCCGCACTCGCCGCCGCCCTGCACGCCCGAGTGCCCGCGGATCGGCATGATCCCGCACTTCGGGCGCCCGAGCATGCCGCGCGCGAGCGCGAGATTGACCACGGCCTTCACGTTGTCGACGCCGAAGCGGTGCTGCGTGAGGCCCATGCTGTAGACGAACACCGCCGTGCGCGCGCCCGCGTACAGGCGGGCGAAGCGGTCGATCTCGGCGCGCGAGAGGCCGCTCGACTCCTCGAGCAGCGCCCACTCCAGGCCGCCGACGTGCGCGAGCAGCGCGCCCCAGCCGTGTGTGCGCGTCTCGATGAAGGCGCGGTCGAGCGCGTCGAGCTCGAGCAGACGCTTCAGCACGCCGGTGAGGAACGCGACGTCGCCGCCGACGTGGACCGGGAAGAAGTCGTCCATCAGCGAGGTGCCGAACAGCGCGCTCGACGGCACGCTCGGCACCCAGTAGCGCTCGAGGCCCGGCTCGCGGAACGGGTTCACCACGACGACGCGCGCGCCCTGCTTGCGCGCGTAGTGCAGGTACTTGGTGGCGACCGGCTGGTTGTTCGCCAGGTCGGTGCCGAGCAGCACGACCAGGTCGGTGCCGATCAGATCGGAGAGCGAGCAGGTGGGCGCGCCTGCGCCGAGCGTCTCGGACAGGCCGGAGACCGTCGCCGCGTGGCAGAGCCGCGCGCACAGGTCGACGTGGTTCGAGCCGAGCAGCCGGGCCGCCTTCTGGAACGTGTAGTAGGTCTCGTTGGTGAGCCCGCGCGAGGTCGCGAAGAAGCCCATGCGCTCGCCGGGAACGTCGCGCACGCGCTCGGCGATCGCGTCGAGAGCCTCGTCCCACGACGCGCGCCGAAAGCCGCGCTCGCCGCGCCCGCGCAGGAACGGGTAGGGCAGGCGTCCCAGCATGCGCAGCTCGGGCTCCGACTTGCGCTCCAGCGCGCCGGCGTCCGCGAGTGCCTCGGGATCGAGGGCGGGCTGGGTGTTGAGCGACAGCAGCTTGAGGCGCGTGGTGCACAGGTGCACGCCGGGGATCACGTTGTCGCGCAAGCCGTAGGGACCGAGCGAGCAGCCGTCGCACACGCCGTCGCGCAGGATGCGCCAGGCGTAGGGCAGGGCGCGGCGGTTGTCCCAGATCGCGCGCAGCATCTCGCGGTAGTGGCGCGGCTTCTCCGGCTCGAGCAGCCCGAACGGCACCAGCTGGCGCAGCTTCATCGCGTGACCCGCTCGGCGCCGCTGTAGACGTTCATCTCGTCGCCGCGCAGGAAGGCGACGAGCGTCATGCCGGTCTCGAGCGCCAGCTCGACCGCGAGGCTCGACGGGCCCGAGATCGCGCATACCACGGGGATGCCCGCGACCGCGGCCTTCTGCACGATCTCGAAGCCGGCGCGGCCCGACACGACCAGCACATGCCCTGCGAGCGGCAGTCGCTCGCGCGCGGCGGCGAAGCCGATCACCTTGTCCACCGCGTTGTGGCGGCCGACGTCCTCACGCACGCAGACCAGCGCGTCCTCGGGGTCGAAGAGGGCGGCGCCGTGGAGTGCGCCGGTCGCGTCGAAGAGCGGCTGTGCGCCCCGCAGGCGGGCGGGCAGCGCGGCCAGCCGCGCCGACGCGATCCGCGTGGCATCGCTGCGCAGGTCGCGCGCGCGCACGCGCACGGAGTCGATCGTCGCCTTGCCGCACACGCCGCAGCTCGAGCTGGCGAAGAAGCTGCGCTGCGCGGGCGGGTGCACGCCGCGCGCGCCGGGAGCCACGCGCACCTCGACCACGTTCTCTCCGTCGGGGCACTCGGCGATCGAGAGCACACACGCCGGATCCTCGATCACGCCCTCGGTCAGCAGGAAGCCGAGCGCGAGCTCGGCGTCGTGCCCCGGCGTGCGCATCGCAACCGCGACCGGCTGGTCGCCGAGCCGGATCTCGAGCGGCTCCTCTACCGCGACGGCTGCGGCACGCTGCACGCGGCCGCTCGCGCCGATCCGCAGGTGCTCGAACTGCTCGCTTCCGACCGCCACGCTGCCACTCCCGTCGGCAGCATACGGCTACGGGCGCAGCGCGTCCCCGGGCGGCGGCGGCGCGAGCGGCTCGGGTCCGAGGGCGCGGACGCGCGCTTCCCTGCGCCACAGCTCCATGCGGTCCGCAGCGGTGGTCGCGCCGAATGCGCGGAGCAGCACCGCGAAGGGAGCGCTCGCCAGATCCCCGACGGCCAGGCTGGCCGCGCTGCCCGCGTCGAGCAGCGTGTCCACGCGGCCGACGCCGGGTGCTGCTTCGAGGTACGTCGCACTGGCCTCGGGCAGCCGCTCGATGTCCTCGCCGCGCAGGCCTTCGAGCGCGCCCGTGCCGATCCACGAGGTCGCCAGTGCTATGCGGTGCACGAAACCCGACGCCGCGCCGCGTAGCAGCGGGCGCGTCCACGGGTTGTCGTCGATGAGTGCGATCGCGTCGCCACCGAGCGCGATCAGAGCAGCCGAGCCGAGTCCCGCTGCGCCGCACAGATCGCCGGCGACGACGAGCGGCGTGCGCGCGAGCGTCGCGAGCGCGCCGAACGGATCGGGTGCGGCGCGCGCGCCCGTGGGAGCGAGCGCCGCGAGCCAGACGAGTGTGAGCGCCCCCCGGTACACTGCGCGCGATGCAGCATATCGAGATCCGCGCGGAGATCCCGGCCCCGCCCGAAGCGGTCTTCGCGCTGCTCGAAGACCACAGCGGCTACGCGCGCTGGGCCGGCGTGAAGGAGGCGGTGCTGCGCCATCCGGGCGATCCACCGCCGAACGGACTCGGCGCGATCCGCGTGCTGCGCTCGGCGGGCCTCGCGATCCAGGAAGAGATCATCGCGTACGACCCGCCGCGGCGACTCGAGTACGTGCTGACGGCGGGCCTCCCCGTGCGCGAGTACCGCGGCGAGATCGAGACGCGCGCGCGCGGCGCGGGCACCGAGCTGGTCTGGAAGGTGTGCTTCCGACCGCTCGTGCCGGGGACGGGCTGGCTGTTGCGCAAGGTGATCGACGGCAAGCTCCGGGGCATGGTCGACGCCTTGAAGCGCCAGCTGGCGTAACGAGCACACGACCGCGCGCGTAGCACTTGCCTGGGCCGCGATGGCTGTCGCCAAGCGGCCTCCGCACGCTGCGCGTGCTGCGCGCGCGTAGCGCTTGCCTGGGCCGCGATGGCTGTCGCCAAGCGGCCTCCGCACGCTGCGCGTGCTGCGCGCGCGTAGCGCTTGCCTGGGCCGCGCTTGCGCACTGCCTGCGCGCGAGCTGCGTGGTGGTTGCTCAAGTTCTGCCGGTTCCTGCCGATTGCTGAGAGGTGCCCCGCAAGGGGCCTCCTGCCCGGAGCAAGGTCAAGGGGGGCGGGAGCGACGTCGGGGTGTACGGGGGGGATCTCTCGACGCTGCTCCCGCCTGTCTTGCGCTGGTCTTGCGCTGTACGCGCGGGCGAGCGAAGGCCGCTCGGCGACAGCCGTCGTGGCCCGGACAAGGCGTCAGCACTCGGCGGCGCAGGAGAGGATTGCCTGGGCGATCAGCTCGGGGGTGCGGGGGGTCGTCAGCGGGGCGAGCGTGGCGTTGATGCGCTTCGCGGCGTCGGTTGGGGCGTTCCAGCCTTCGGCCGCGATCCACTCGCCGAGGGCGGTCGCGGTCGGGATCACGCAGTCGAGGGAGGGATCGCTCGCCGCGACGGGTAGGTCGGGCTCGAGTGCGAAGCCGAGGCGCCAGCAGCGTTCGGCGCCGGCGACGAGCGCTGCGAGGAGATCGCGCTCGGTGAGCGCGAGCACGGCGGCGGCGGTCGAGAGCCGGGTCCAGCTCGCGCGTTGCGACAGCGTGAGAGCGCCGCTGGAGAACGAGAGCAGACGCCCCACGCGCTCGACGAGCGGACGCAGCGAGCGGGCGTCCTGTGCGGGCTCCGCGCCGACCGGGACCAGGATCTCGATCGGCATGCCGGCCGCGGAGAGCGGAGTGAGGATGCGCTCGAGCAGGCGCTCCTGGAGCAGAGCCGCTTCCTTCGGCGGCACGCCCGCGAGCGGCAGATCGCCCGGGTGCAGCACGATCAGCGTTCCCTGCGTGGCCGACGCGCCCGGCAGCGCGACCTCCGGGCAGCCCGTGAGCAGGAACGGCAGGCCGCGCGTGCGGCGCGCGAGCGCGAGCACGCATTCGGGTTGACCCGCGGAGAGCATGTCGCCCGCCGCGCTGCGCGCGTGCTCTTCGAGGGTGGCCGCGAGCAGGCGCGGGGGTGGCGACGAGAGCAGCGTGGCCGGCACCGGCAGCCGCGCGACCGCGACGAAGCGCGCCTCGCTCTCGGACTGCGCGCGCAGCAGCGCGTCGAGATCGTCGGTGGTGCCGAGCAGCAGGTCCGACACCTCCGGGCGCACCCGTCGCTGCCAGCCGATCGCGGGCGCGGCCAGCTCGAGCGCGCGCGCGATCGCGTTCACGCCGCCGCCGCGGTGCCGGAAGCCCGTGCTCTGGCCGACCACCGTCACCTGCGCGTGATCGAGCCAGCGCAGGATCGGGAGCAGCGCCGCGGCGTGCGCGTCGCGTGCGAGGCAGAGGATCACCCGACCTGCGGCCATCGCTCCTGCGCGCTCAACGACGCGCAGCGCTGGCGAGCGCGTCCAGATCGGACGCGAGCGCCGCAAGTGTGTCGCGATCCGCGGGGACGAAGCCGTCGGGCGTGCTGCTGAGCGCGCCCAGGTTCTCGGCGAGCTGCAGCGCGTTGCCGAAGCTCACGCTCGTGAGCAGCTCGGGCGCGGCGACACGCGCCTGCAGCAGGAGCTGGCGCCCGATCGCCTGGCAGCGTCGCGCCAGCTCGCCGCGGCCCACGGACCGACCCGGGGGCATCGCTTCGAGCGTGCGCATCGCCACCCAGTAGCCCTCGAGGTAGTCGAGCACCAGGCCGGCTCCGGCGGCGCCGATCCGCGGCACGCCCGCCTGATCCTCGCGCGCGAGCTCGGCGGCCTCGCGCCCGACGTCCGAGAGGAAGGCGTCGCGCTCCGGGAAGAAGAACTCGAACTTCAAGAGGTCGCGCAGCCGCAGCGCCCAGCCTTCGAGCGTCCCGCGCCTGCGCGCCGCGTCTCGCGCCAGAGAGGCGATCGCGCGCGCCAGGAAGAAGTGCACGGTGGTGTTGCGGTAGAAGGACGCGACGTGCCGCGCCTCCTCGTGAATCGAGTAGACCGGCTCGATCCCGCCGTCGTACACCGACACCACGCCGCTCCGGCGCAGCGCGGCCGTCGCCGCGGCGACCGCCGGCTTGGCCCCCTGCTCGAGCTCGGGCGCGAGCGCAATGCCGCGGTTCGCGGCGTAGTCGATCAGGCGCTCGGTCTCGTGCTCGAGCTCGCCAGCAGTGAGCGCGCGTCGGCCGGCGCCGAGGAACACCGAGCACAGCGCAGCGACCGCAGTCAGCGGCGTGACCGCGTTGATGCCGTTGGCGATCGCGAAGGCGAGGCGCTCGACCGGCAGGTCGCCGTGGCGCTCCAGGTGGCGGCGCAGCCCGATCGGCTCGGCGAAGCGCACGTAGACGCGGCCCAGGTCGCGGTGTCGCAGCGACCAGATCATGCGCAGCAGGAAAGCGAAGCTCTCGGCGCGCTTCTCCTCGCCGAGCCGCTCGCGCACGTACTCGCCGACCTCGGCGACCTGGTCGTAGGCGATCGCGGTCGGGACGAACAGCACGTCGTCCGCGTCGCAGCGCTGCGCGCCCTCGACCACGTAGCGCAGCATCCCGTAGCGCGGCGGCAGGAGCTTGCCCGTGCGCGAGCGCCCGCCCTCGACGAAGAACTCCTGGTGGAAGCGCCGCTCGACCAGGTAGCCGATGAAGCTCTTCAGACACTCCTTGTACACGGGGTCGTCCTGAAAGGTGCGCCGGATGAAGTACGCGCCCGTGCCGCGCAGGATCCGGCCCATCGGGAAGAAGCTCATGTTGATGCCGGCCGCGGTGTGCGGTGGCGGGAACCCCGCGGAGAGCAGCGCGTAGTAGACGATCAGGTGATCGAAGTTGCTCTTGTGCGACGGCACGAACACGAGCGGCGCGCGCTTGCCAAGCTCGCGCAGGCGCTCGAGCGCAGCGCCGTCGAGCGCGATGCGCGGCTGGTACACGCGCGTGTAGAGCCAGCGCACGAAGCGGCGCAAGAGCTCGATGTGCGCGGGGTGGTGGCGCGTGGCCAGCTCGCGCAGCGCGTGCTCGGCATGGCGCAAGGCCTCGTCGCGCGTGAGCCCGCGCTCGGCGCCCGCCGCCGCCACGCGGTCCCGGAACTCTCCCTCGGCCAGGATCTGCTCCGCGACCAGCCGCGGCACCTTGTACCAGTGGCCGAACACGTGGCGCTGCGCCTGGGACAGCGCCTTGACCGCCTGCCGGCGCACGTACGCGGAGAGCGCGAGCGCGTCGTCGGGCCTCGGCGCTTCGGTGCGCAGGCGCTCGAGTGTGCCCGGAGCGCCGATCGAGAGCCGCACGCTCCCGGCGCGGCCCGCCATCAGCAGACGCCGCCACGCGGGCGGCTCGTAGGCGGCGCCGAGCAGCACGCTCCAGAGTGAGGGCGCGCGGCCGACCGGTCCCCAGAGCGCTTCGACCGGAACCAGGTCG
Organism: uncultured Myxococcales bacterium; assembly: GCA_964454165.1. Lineage (GTDB taxonomy): Bacteria > Myxococcota_A > UBA9160 > SZUA-336 > SZUA-336 > CAYVQJ01. Next base: position 65,477 of record CAYVQJ010000037.1, read on the forward strand.
ACGTCTACGCCCGCGCGCTGCGACGCAGCCAGCAGGCGCGCGAGCAGATCCGATCCGCCCGACGGCGGGCCGAGCGGCACCAGCACCGGCGCGCCCGCCAGAAACTCGGCGACCACGCGCGCCTCGGAGGCGAACGAGGTGCGGCTCGGGACCCAGCGCGGTGCCGCGGCGCCGGCCCGCGCCAGGCTCGCCCGCACGATCCGCGCGTCCACGCTCGACTCGAGCGGCGCAATGTAGATCCGCGGCCGGCCGCTCTCGGGCAGCTCGACACCGGGCGGCGTAGACAGCGGCGCCGCGAACCAGCCGGGCACCGCACGCGCGCGCGAGAGCGGCAGCGTGTCGGCCATCGCGTCACCATAACACCGCGCCCGACCGCTATGTTTCGACTGTGGTGATCCTGCCCGAGCACACGCCGAACCCCGATTGTCTGAAGCTTCACGCGGGCTGCGACCTGGGCGTCGGAGAGGGCGCGGACTTCGCGGACCGGGAAGCAGCGGAGAGCGCGTCGCCTCTCGCGGCTCGGCTGATGGCGTTGGAGGGCATGCGGCGCGTGCTGATCGCCCCGCGCTTCGTGTCGATCACCAAGGACCACGCTGCGCCGTGGCGCCCGCTGGCCGAGCGCGCTGCGGAGATCCTGCGCGAGCACCTCGCGAGTGGCGCGCCGGCGCTCCGTCCAGGCTGGTCACCGCCGCCGCGACCCGCGGACGACGCGGAGTCCGCACAGGTCCGCGCGCTCGTCGAACGCGAGGTCCGTCCCCTCGTCGCCCGCGACGGCGGCGACGTCGAGTTCCTGTCGTGGCGCGCCGGCGTGCTCGAGCTCGCGCTGCGCGGCGCCTGCGCCGACTGCCCGAGCTCGGCCCAGACGCTGCGCCTCGGCATCGAAGCCCGCCTGCGCGAGCTGCTCCCGGACCTGGTGGAAGTCGTCGCGCGCTAGCTGCCGGGCTCGGGCGCCGAGGTCAGCGTGAAGGCGGCCAGGATCTCGGGCGGGATCCGGCGCGGGCGCTGCGAGGTGAAGTCGCAATAGGCCCAGGTGGTGAGGGCGCGCAGCAGCAGCGTGCCGTCGCGCGGGCGCGTGAAGCGGCAGGCGCGCACGCTGCGGGCGCCCTTCATCTGCTCCACCCAGGTCTCCTCGACGAGCTCGTCGCCTTCGAAGCCCGGGGCGTCGTAGTCGATCTCGTGGCGGCGCACGATCCACAGGCCGCCGAGCGCTCGCAGGCGCTCGAAGTCGAATCCCAGTGCGCTCGAGTGCGCGTCCGCGAGGCCGACCACGAAGCGCAGCCACACCGCGTTGTTCACGTGGCCGAGGTGATCGATGTGCCGGGGCTCGACCTTGCGCGGGCGCTGGAAGACGGCGGCGTTCACGCCGTCTCCGCGAGGATCGCCTCGAGATACGCCCGGTACGGCGAGCGCGGCATGCCCGCCACGAACGCCTGCATCGCGGGCCGCGCGACGTAGCCGCGCCGCAGCGCGATCTCCTCCAGACACGCGATCTTGAGGCCCTGCCGCTTCTCGAGCAGCGCGATGAAGTTCGCCGCCTCGAGCAGGCTCTCGTGCGTGCCGGTGTCGAGCCAGGCGATGCCGCGGCCGAGCCGTTCCGCTCGCAGGGTGCCGCGCTCGAGGTAACGCTTGTTCAGGTCGGTGATCTCGAGCTCGCCGCGCGCCGACGGCGCGAGCCGGCGTGTGATCTCGACGACGTTCCCGTCGTAGAAGTAGATGCCGGGCACCGCGAGATTGGAGCGCGGCTTCGCCGGCTTCTCCTCGAGCGAGAGCACACGCCCGTTCGAGTCGAACTCGACCACGCCGTAGCGCTCCGGGTCGGCGACCGGGTAGCCGAAGATCAGCGCGCCGTCCTGGAAGCCGGCCACGATCTCGTCGAGCTGTGCTCTGCCGTACAGGATGTTGTCACCGAGGATCAGCGCGACGGGAGCGCCGGCGATGAACTCCGCGCCCACCAGAAACGCCTGCGCGATGCCCTCCGGCTTCGGCTGCACCGCGTAGCGCAGCGTGATGCCCCACTGCGAGCCGTCGCCGAGCAGGGCGCGAAAGCGAGGCACGTCTTCGGGCGTGGAGATCAGCAGGATCTCGCGGATGCCCGCCAGCAGCAGCGTCGCCAGCGGGTAGTAGATCATCGGCTTGTCGTAGACCGGCTGCAGCTGCTTGCTCGCCACCAGCGTGAGCGGGTGGAGGCGAGTGCCCGCGCCGCCCGCCAGCACGATCCCCTTCATGCATCCTCCGTCGCGCGCTTCTTTACCGAAGGGCCCTCGGCGTCGCCAAGCGCTTCGCGGCTCGGGTATCGTGCGCGCGCATGGCGCGGACGTTCGATGACAAGCGCGTCTACGACGCCTACATCGCGGGCCGCCAGAGCGCGGCGCTCGCGGCCGCGGTGCGCGTGGAGCTGTTCGACCTGCTCGACGTCGGAGCGCTCGCGCCGGAGCAGATCGCGGCTCGGCTCGGCCTGCATCCGCGCGGGGTGCAGAGCCTGAGAGTGGCTCGGCGGGCTGATCGAGGCTCCCAAAAGACGCCTCGGCGCCCGCTCGACATCCACGGTGGCTCGGGCGCGCTCTCGATCGCGCTGGCCCGCGGGTACGTCGCGGCCGCAGGCCTGTCCGGGCGGGTGACCGCGCTCGCGGGTGACATGTCCCGCGACCCGGTGCCGGCCGACCACGACGTCCACCTGTTCTCCCAGATCCTCCACGACTGGCCGCCCGAGACCTGTCGCGCCCTGCTGGAGCGCTCGTTCGCTGCTCTCCCCGCGGCCGGGCGCGTGCTGGTGCACGAGAAGCTCGTCGGGCCCGGGACGCCACTCGCCAATGCGCTGGTCGACCTCGACATGCTGGTCTGGACCGCAGGCCAGCAATGGGACTTCGAGGGACTGCGTGCGCTGCTCGAGGTGGTGGGGTTTCGTGACACAGCGGTCCGCGAGACGAGCGGCTACTGGAGCGCGGTCTGGGCGCGCAAGCCTTGACCCGGGCGAGACCGATCAGCTATCAGCCTCGTGCGCGCACCGCGTCGTGGACCTCGGTCCTGCGGAAGGGGGCAGCAGGAGTGGCACGCATCAGATCGACCCCGGGGCTTTCTTGGGCAGCCGCACTCGCGCTCGTCGCGCTGCAGGCCGGGTCTGTGCAGGCGCAGGACGTGGCGCGCGGCGAGCAGCTGTTCGCATTGTGCTCGCAGTGCCATGGCGCGGGCGCCGCTGGCAGTCCGCTGGCGCTGGCTCCTGCGATCGCCGGTCTGGAGCCCTGGTACATCGAGGCTCAGCTGCTCAAGTTCCGCGACGGCTCGCGCGCCACGCACTTCGACGACCTCGCGGGCATGCGGATGCGGCCCATGGCGAAGTGGCTCAAGACCGAAGACGACGTCCGGGCGGTCGCCGCCTACGTCGGCTCGCTGCCGCAGGCGCGGCCGGCGCCCATTCTCGCGGGCGGCGACCCGGCGAAGGGCGCTGCGCTCTACCCGGTCTGCGCCGGCTGCCACGGCATGAACGGCGAGGGCGTGAAGGACGTCTCCGGTCCGTCGCTCAATCGCGTGAGCGACTGGTACCTGCTCACGCAGCTCAAGAACTTCAAACAGGGTATTCGCGGCTCCGACCCGCGCGACCTGACCGGCGGCGCGATGCGGCCGATGGCCATGATCCTGGCCGACGAGCAGGCGATGAAGGACATGATCGCGCACATCGGCACACTCGGCGCGCCCGCGAGCGGAGGTTCGGAGTAGCCATGGCAAAGGCCTATCCGCCGGATGAGTACGCCTGGCGCGTGTTCCGCGTCTCGATTCTGGGCGTCTTGGCCTGGATCGTCGTCGCCTTCGGCTTCGTGATCCTGCGCAACCCCTGAGGGACGAGAAGATGATCGAGAACTGGGTTCCGGCGGCCTCGAGCTACGCGGCCGACATCGACTTCGTGTTCGACCTGATCTTCTGGACCGTGATCGCGTTCTGGTTCGTGCTGGTCGAGCTCGTCTTCGTGTGGCTGATCGTGCGCTTCCGCAAGCGCGACGGAGTGAAGGCGCAGTACATCACCGGCGAGCTGCAGAGCGAGAAGCGCTGGGTCGCCTACCCGCACTACCTGGTGCTGGTGTTCGACGTGGTGATCCTCTTTTTCGCGATCAAGGTCTGGTACGAGGTCAAGCAGGATCTGCCCGAGGCCGACGCGACCGTGCGCATCGTCGCTCAGCAGTGGGCCTGGAGCTTCGTGCACCCCGGCGCCGACGGCCGGCTCGACACCGGCGACGACATCCGCACCGTCGACGACCTGCACCTCGAGGTCGACAAGCTCTACCACTTCAAGCTCGAGGCGCGCGACGTGCTGCACAGCCTGTCGATCCCGGTGTTCCGCCTGAAGCAGGACGCGATCCCGGGCCGCGTGGTGACCGGCTGGTTCAAGCCGATCAAGACCGGCACGCACGACCTGCAATGCGCCGAGATCTGCGGAATCGGCCACGGGCTGATGCCCGCGCGCGTCTTGATCGAGACCGCTTCGGAGCACGCCGCGTGGGTAGCGGGGCACGCGGCCGCCGGCGCAGGGGAGTAGCCATGGCGATCCAGCACGTCGAGCACGCCGAGCACGCCGCGCACCCCCCGGAGCGCTCGCGGTTCATGCACTACATGTTCGCGACGGATCACAAGATCATCTGCTTCCAGTACATGTTCACGGGCCTGGCGATGGGCGTGCTCGCCGCCTTCTTCGCCTACGTGTTCCGGATGCAGATGGCGTTCCCCGGCATGAACGTTCCCGGCTGGGGTTTGGTCACGCCGGCGCAGTACAACATGCTCGTCACGAACCATGGCGCGATCATGATCTTCTGGGTCGCGATGCCCGTGCTGATCGCCGCCTTCGGCAACTACCTGATTCCGCTGATGCTCGGCGCCGACGACATGGTGTTCCCGCGCATCAACCGGCTCTCGTACCAGATCTTCCTGCTGTCGGCGCTGATCCTGATCGCGTCGTTCTTCGTCGAGGGCGGCGGCTTCGGGGGGGCGTGGACCATCTATCCGCCGCTCTCCGCCAAGGCCGAGTTCAGTCTGACCGCGGCCGGCTCGACGATCTTCCTGGTCGCCGTCGCGCTCGAGTTCGTCGCCTTCCTGCTCGGCGGCATCAACTTCGTGACCACGGCGATGAACGCGCGCGCACCCGGCATGAAGCTCTACGACATCCCGATCGTGGTCTGGATGATCGTGATCGCGAGCATGCTGTTCATGGCGTCGGTCGGGCCGCTGATCGCGGGCGCGATCATGCTCTTGTTCGATCAGCAGCTCGGCACCGCCTTCTTCGATCCCAACCGCGGCGGCGACCCGATCCTGTGGCAGCACCTGTTCTGGTTCTTCGGCCACCCCGAGGTGTACGTGGTGCTGCTGCCCGCGCTCGGCATCACGGCCGAGATCATCACGGTGTTCTCGCGCAAGAAGCTGTTCG
>CAYVQJ010000038.1:0-15606 GCA_964454165.1 uncultured Myxococcales bacterium
CGACCCGCGCCTGGACCCTGCTACCCGGCGCTCCGGCGCCTACCGGGACGGGACTCTCACCCGCTGGAGCGGTGCAGCATGAATCGGAACTCGCGCCTTCCTGCGAAGACGATCGCTCCGCCTCTTCACGACGCACCATGCCCGGAGTCTACGACGGCCCGGCGCGGGCGGCGCCCGCGCATTCGGGCGGCCGCGTAGACCGTCCGCGGAAACCCACGCGCCAGCGCCGCGCGGTAGCATCCATTCGGAGGTCCTCGCATGCCCTCGGCCGAGCTCATCGTCCACCAGCTCCCCGGCGCCTGGGGTCTCCCCTCCATCAGTCCCTTCTGCCCGAAGCTCGAGACCTACCTGCGGATGGTCGGGCTGCCGTTCCGTAGCGTGGTCGACGCGACGCCGTTCGGCGGTCCGAAGAGGAAGCTCCCGTGGATCGAGCACGAGGGGCGGAAGATCGGCGACTCGGGGTTCATCATCGAGTATCTCGAGAGCCGCTTCGGCTGCGACCCCGACGCGAAGCTCTCCCCCGCAGAGCGCGCGGTCGCGCACGCGCTGCGGCGGCTGGTCGAGGAGAATCTCTACTGGGTGCTCGTGTACGACCGCTGGGCCGTGGACGAGAACTGGCGCGGATTCCGCAACGTCGTGCTCGGCGGGGTACCGGCGGTGCTGCGCCGGGTGCTGGCACCGATCGCGCGGCGCGGGGTGATGCGCCAGCTTCGCGGGCACGGCCTCGGCCTGCATTCGCGCGACGAGATCCACGCGATCGGGCGAAGGGACCTCGCCGCGCTCGCGGACTTCCTCGGCGACAAGCCTTTCCTGATGGGCGCGGCGGCGACCTCGGTCGACGCGGCCGCGTACGGGTTGCTCGCGAACATCATGAACGTGCCGATCGCGAGCCCGGTGAAGGACGACGCCGCGAAGCGCGCGAACCTCGTCGCTTACGTCGAGCGTGTCGGATCGAGCTAGGCGTTCGCGCGCAGCTGCTCGAGCAAGAGCGGCGGGAAGACCTCCGGCGCCTGATCGGTCACGAAGTGGCCGACCCCCGTCCAGACCCGGACCCCCTGGAGGATCTGTCAGAACGCGCCCTTATCGGAACCTCGAGAGCCCGGAAACTGCCCCTTCTTTCCCCTATCCGTTCGCAGAGACTTACCTCGCCACGGCGATTCCTCTGCCGCGCCGTTCCGGATGTGTCGCTCCAGCACGTCGCGTACGAGTTCCGAGCGCGTCTTGCGCCGGCGCCCGGCCTCGCGGTCGATCTCGCGCACGAGCTTCTCGGGGAGACGCAGCCTGATCTGCTGGCCCATGCTTGCCCCGGGATTCAACTGTATCCCGACCTTATTACAGCGGATCGCGGCAGCCGGCCGATGCAGGACGCCGACTACGACTCGGGCATGCGGCGCTCGGGCGCGCGCGGGGGTAGATTCGCCGCATGCGAGACCAAGGCACGTCGCCCAAGCAGCTCAAGGGAATCCTGCTCGGTCTACTCTCCGACGCCCTCGATGAGCTGCGCCGGCTGCACAACCTGGACGTGGACCGCATCGACCGCGAGGGCGGCCGCATCTTCCTGCGCGACGGCCGCGTGTTCAGAGTCGAGCTCACGCCGGAAGCCTCGATCCGCGCCCGAACCGGGCCGCCCCGTCGGTAGCACGCTCCTGCCCGCTTCCGTTCGACCCTCGATCGTCGTAGCGTAGCCAGCACACTACGACGGAGGGTTCTCGATGGCGTGGGTTCGGTTCGCACTCGCTTCGGGGTTCGCTCTCACCTTGCTGGTCACCGCCTCCGCGGGAGCCGTCGACGGGGTGATCGAGATCAACCAGGACAAGGCGCTGGCGGGAGGCGTGACAGGCCTCGATACGGCGGGGTTCCCGGTGACTCTCGTGGGGGGCTTCTCGTACCGCCTGACGAGCGACCTCGTCATCTTCGACGACGACATCACGGTGATCGACGACGACGTGCCGCTCTTCGGCGGCGGAGGGACGATCCACCTCGACCTGAACGGCTTCTCGGGGCGCTGCCAGGGCGGCATCCTCTCGTCGAACTGCAGGGATGGCGCCGGCAGCGGAATCGACTTCGATCAGGTCGCGAACGTGACGATCCGCAACGGGTCCGTGATCAGCATGGGGCGCTACGGCATCCGTGTCACCACCGCCGGAGCCCGGATCGACGCCATCCACGCCACCAACAACGGCAACAGCTCGCTCGTCGCGGGCGTGCGCTGCGCGAGCTCCTGCCTGATCACCAACAGTGTCGCCAGCGGCAACAACGGGTACGGCTTCTTCGCGGACGACGGAGCGGTGATCCGGGACAGCATCGCCTCGAACAACCTCCAGACCGGGATCCGCGTCGGGATAGGCTGTAGCGTCACCGGGACCGCGGTGCACGACAACTCGCAGACTGGGATCGATGACGGCGGCGGCGGGATGTACGCGCACAACGCGATCCACAACAACGTGGGGGAGGGCATTCGGTCCTACTCCGCCGCCGCGGGCTTCGCCGTCGGGCATAACGCGTTCTTCAACAACAACGGAGCCGGGGATGAATTCTCGGCCGCCCTGGGGGTTCAGGTCGGCCCGAACCTGTGCAACGCGAGCACCGTCTGCCCGTAGCCGCGAGGGCTACTCGCCCGAGTCGCCGCTTCCTGATTCCGCGCGCAGCGGGGTGGGCTTGCCGAAGAGCCAGCCCTGGCCGAAGGGGATGCCTAGACGCGCGAGGGTCTGCAGCTCTTCGAGCGTGTCGAGGCCCTCACCGATGATGCGCGCGCGGATGCGCTCGGCGATCGCCTGGAAGCCCAGCAGGATCGCCTGACGCGCGGGATCGTCCGCGCTGCCCGCGACGAACGCGCGGTCGACCTTGATGAACTCCGGCCGCAGCTCGAGCACCGCCTCGAAGCTCGCGTAGCCCGCGCCCGTGTCGTCCATCGCGAACTGGAAGCCGAGCTTGCCGTAGTCGTCGCGCGCCGAGCGGAACACGCTGAAGTTCTCGATCGACTCCTGCTCGGAGATCTCGAGCACCACGTCCGACGGCCGGAGCCGGCAGCGCTCGAGCGTGCGCCGCAGCTCGTCGGGCTGGAAGCTCGGATCGTGGAACGCGCTCGGGCGGATGTTCAGGAAGAGCTTGGTGCCCTCCGGAAAGTCTACGGCGCCCTCGATCCCCGCCTCGCGGCACAGGCAGTCGAGGTCGTACATCAGGCCCGTGCTCTCCGCCGCGCCGAACAGCGAGGCGGCCGATGCGAACGGCCCGCCAGCCGGCCCGCGCGCGAGCGCTTCGTAGCCGAATACGGTGAACGTCTTGGCGTCGACGATCGGCTCGTAGACCGAGTGGATCCGCCGCTGCAGCACCACGCTCATCAGCCCCTGGCGCCGCGAGCGCGCCTCGAGCCGCGAGGCCAGGTCCGCATCCGCGCGGGCCTCCTCGAGCACGCGGCGTAGCTGCGTCGACGCCGCCCAGATCGGGTTGCGCAATGCCGCCGCGGTCCCGCGCGAAAGCGGCACGACTCGACGCGAGTAGGGGTAGAACAGCCGCGCGCCCTGCTTGGCGATGGCCACCGCCACGGCCTCCGAGAGCCGCGGCAGCTCGCGCTCCCAGAACTCGCCCTGGGCGCGCTCGCGGAAGGTGAACACCAGCACTTCGGAGCGGCCGGTCTCCCCCGCCAGAACGAGGTCGCGCGGCTGGAGCGAACAGGCGTCGCGCACCAGTGCGCCGAGCCGTGCCTGGCAGCGGGCAGAGGCATCGGAGCCGTAGATTCCCTCCACCCGCAGCAGCGCGGATCCATCGATGAGCAGTACGCCAAGCGCGCCCGCCTCGGAGAAGCGCTCGCCCACCCACGGGTACACGTCGCCGAGCGTGGGCAGAGGCTCGATGCGATCACCGGGCTCGCGCGACCCCACTGGAATCCCGGTCCGACCGGCAGTTCCACCCATGCGCCCAAGATCGGCGCGTAGCGCACAAGACTTTGGGGCTAGTCGCGCTCTTCGGCGAGCCAATCACGGGCGATCAGGAACTTCTCGGTCAGCTCCGCCTCGCGCGAGCCCGGCGCGGGCGCGGAGCTCACGCGCCAGGCGACGAGCGGGGGCAGCGACGCCAGCACGGACTCCACGCGCCGGCCCGACTGCAGGCCGTAGCGGGTGCCGCGATCGATCACCAGATTGAACTCGGCGTAGCGCCCGCGGCGCACGAGCTGAAAGTCGCGCTCGCGCTCGCCGTAGGGCGTGTCGCGCCGGCGCTGCGCGATCGGCAGGTAGGCCGGCAGGAAGTGGTCGCCGACACTGCGCAGGAACGCGAAGCAGCGCTCGAAGTCCGGGGCGTCGAGGTCGTCGAAGAAGATCCCGCCGATCCCGCGCGGCTCGCCTCGATGCGACAGGAAGAAGTACGCGTCGCACGCCTGCTTCAGTCGCGCGTGCGCATCCGGGCCGAGCGGCGCGCAGGCCGCGCGCGCGGTGCGGTGCCAGTGCACGCAGTCCTCGACGAAGCCGTAGCAGGGCGTCAGGTCGAAGCCGCCGCCGAACCACCAGACCGGCTCGCCGCGCACGCCGGCCGCGTCGGCCTGGAAGAAGCGCAGGTTCATGTGCGTGATCGGCACGAACGGATTGGTCGGGTGCACGATCAGCGAGAGCGACGCGGCAGCGAAGGCTCGGCCCGCGAGATCAGGGCGGCGCTCCGTGGCGGCGGGTGGCAGGCTCGGGCCGAGCGCATGCGTGAAGTGGACGGCCGCCTTCTCGACGCTCGCGCCCCGCTCCAGCCAGCGCGGCCGCGCCAGCGCCCCGCGCTCGCCCGGAACGCGCTCCTCCTGGAAGCGCGCCTGGCCATCCAGGGCTTCCAACGCGGCGCAGATCCGGTCCTGTAGCTCGCACAGGTAGGACGCGACGCGCTCGACGGGCTGCTCCATTCGGCGGGACAGCATAGTGGCTGCCGCTACGCGGAGCGGCAGCTTCCCGCCGTAGTCCCGCCGCGCGCGACGGGAATGCTCGGCTGCCGACGGCTGGCTCAATTCTCGCCACGCCCGGGCCGAACCATTGGACATGAGCGCCACAGATCAGGAACGCACCGCAGATCGGCGGGAGCTGGAATCAGAGTTCGAGCTGGCTCTGGTGGACGTACTGGAGCAGGACCACGACCTCGAGGTCCGACTCGCCGACGACTCGTGGAACCGGCGCAAGAGCTGCGTCGCAACTCTCGGCTTCCGCTACCACTGGGACAAGAGTGAGCCGCGCGCCAAGGTCGTCGTGACGATCGAAGGCAAGCGCGACACCTCGAACGTGATGCTCGTCGACTTCTCGTCGCCCGAGGCGATCGAAACCTCGGCCGAGGACTGCGAGTCGCTAGCACTCAACGTGCACGTCTTCCTCGAGGCATGTCGCGAGAGCGCGCACACCGAGACCAAGGCCGGCAGGCTTCCGCGCCAGCGCTGGGACGACTGAGCCGCGCTGGCTGTCGCCAAGCGGCCTTCGCTCGGGCGCGACGCCCTCGCTGCGCGCGCTTTGCGCTTGCTGAGGGTCAGCGCGACGAAGTTCCTCGGGGACGCCGCCTAAGGTAGGCTGCTCCGCGATGAGCGGAGCGGAGGTGCAACCGGGGCTCGACGTCGAGCGTCTGATCGGACTTGGCCGCTGCGACGGCCTCGCGACTGCACCCTGCGGGACCTGGGCCGCGGTCTCGGTCGCGCGCCTCGACGCCGACGGCGCGAAATACGTGCACGACCTGTGGCGCGTGGATCTGCTCGACGCCTCGAAGCCGCCGGTGCGGCTCACGCGCGGGCCATCCGACGACCGCGCCCCGGCGTTCCGTCGCGACGGCGCGCTCGGTTTCCTGTCGAATCGGAACCCGCGCGAGGGCAAGCCGGACGACGGTGACGACGAGCGCGCGCAGCTGTGGCTGCTGCCCGCGGACGGCGGCGAGCCGCGGCCGCTCAGCGACGAGCCGCTCGGCGCAATCGCGTTCCGCTTCGCGGCCATGGCCGACACGCTGGTGTGTCTCGCTCCCGTGCTTCCCGGAGTCCCCCACGACGAGCAGCGCAAGACCGCCGCGGAGCGCAAGAAGCACGGCCCCTCCGCGCTCCGCTTCGCGCGCATGCCCGTGCGCTTCTGGGACCACTGGATCGGAGAAGCGGCGCCGCACGTCGTCGTCTACGACGGCGAGGGTGGCGGCCGCCGCGACCTGACCCCGCAGGCCGACCGCGAGCATCGCGAGGCCGACTTCGACGTATCCCCCGACGGGCGGCGTGTCGTCGTGACCTCGACCCATCCCGGGCTGCGGCGGGTCGAGGCGCGCGCCCTGCGCGTGCTCGACGTCGGCGGCGGCGGTGCGCTCGAGATCGGCGCCGATCCCGCGCTAGTGCTGCGCCAGCCGCGCTTCGCTCCTGACGGCGCGCGGATCGCCTGCGTCGGACACGTGCTCCGGGTCGACGCGTACGGGCCCGTGGAGGTCCGCGTCTACGACGCGACGAGCGGTGAGGGGCGCGCGCTCACGCCCGGCTGGGAGCGCCAGCCGAACCTCTGGTGCTGGGATCGCGCGGGGCGCTGGCTGGTCGTGACTGCCGACGACGCGGGCCACGTCCCGGTGTTCCGCGTCTCCGCATCGACCGGCGAGATCGAGCGCGTCACCGAGAGCGCCGCGGCGGGGAGTCACGAGCAGATCGCACTGGTGCCGGGGGCAGAGGCGATCGTGGGCCTACGTCACCGACTGATCCACCCGCCGGAGCCGTTTCTCGCGGAGCTGCGCGCCGGCGCCAAGCCGGAGCTGCTCGCTCCGCTCTCGGGCTTCGCGCCCGAGGAGGGCGCGGCACTCGTACACGTCGAGTCGTTCGCGGTGACGGGTGGCGACGCGGGTCCGGTCCAGAGCTGGTTGCTGCGTCCGGCGCGCGACGGCCCGCCGCTGCCGGTCGTGCTCTGGATCCACGGCGGACCGTGGGGACAGTGGGCCGATGGCTGGCACTGGCGCTGGAATCCGCTGGTCCCGCTCTGCGCCGGCTTCGCGCTCGCACTGCCCAACCCGCGCGGATCGACGGGCGTGTCGACGGCGTTCCTCGACGGCGTCTGGGGCAACTCGTGGGGCGACGGCTGCTACCGCGACGTGCTCGCAGTCGCCGACGCGCTCGCGGCGCGCGCCGACGTGGATGGCTCGCGCGTGTGCGCGATGGGCGGCTCGTTCGGCGGCTACATGACGAACTGGATCGGCGCCAACAGCGACCGCTTCCGCTGTCTCGTCACGCACGCCAGCCTGTTCCACTTCTCGGCATTCCAGGGCACCACCGACTCGCCGGCGTTCTGGGAGCTGCACATGGGCGGAACCCCGTGGGATCGCCCCGGCGAGTACGACCGCTTCTCGCCGCACGCGCGCATCGCAGACTGGAAGACGCCGACGCTTGTGGTCCACGGCGAGCGCGACTACCGCGTGCCGGTCTCGGAGGCGCTCTCGCTGTTCGAGGCGCTGCAGCGGCGCGACGTACCGTCGGAGCTGCTGGTGTTCCCCGACGAGAACCACTGGATCTTGAAGCCGCGCAACATCGCGGTCTGGTACCGCACCTGGCTCGACTTCGTCGGTCGTCACCTCACCTGAACGAAGGGGATCCCGTCGCATGGCATGGCACAAGACCGCTTGCATCCTGTGTAGCGTCAACTGTGGCATCGAGGTGGAGACTCGAGGGCGCCACCTGGCGCGCATCCGCGGCGACCGCGCGCACCCGGGCTCGCGCGGCTACACCTGCGAGAAGCAGGCACGGCTCGATCAGTATCAGAACGGGCGCGATCGCCTGACGACGCCGCTCGGGCGCTCGAAGCAGGGCGCGCTCGAGCCGATCGCGTGGGACGCGGCGATCGCCGGCGTGGCGGAGGCGCTCGCAAGCGTCCGCGACCAGCACGGCGGCGACAAGATCCTGTACTACGGCGGGGGCGGACAGGGGAATCACCTGCCCGGGGCCTACGCGCGGGCGACGCGCGCGGCGCTGCGCTCGACGCACGTCTCGAACGCGCTGGCGCAGGAGAAGACCGGCGAGTTCTGGGTCGACGGAAAGCTGTTCGGCCGCCCGAGCTGCCACACCGCGCCGGACTTCGAGCACGCCGAGGTGGCGGTGTTCGTCGGCAAGAACCCCTGGCAGTCGCACGGCTTCCCGCGCGCGCGCGCGGTGTTGCGCGAGATCGCGAAGGACCCGACGCGAACGCTCGTCGTGATCGACCCACGGCGCACCGAGACCGCGGATCTCGCGGACTATCACCTGCAGCTCCGCCCCGGCACCGATGCCTTCCTGCTGGCTGCGCTACTCGCGGCGCTGGTCGAGGCGGGGGGCATCGACGAGGACTTCGTTGCCGCGCACGCTGCGGGCTGGGACGTGCTGCGCGCCGAGCTCGGGTCGATCCCGATCGCCGATTACTGCGCGCGGGCGGGGGTGCCGGAGCAGGCGCTGCGCGACGTCGCTCGGCGGATCGGGCGCGCGAGCGGCGGCGTCTCGATCCTGGAAGACCTCGGCATTCAGCAGGCGCCGCACAGCACACTGAGCTCGTACCTCGAGAAGCTCGTCGTCGTGCTGTCGGGGAACTTCGGACGGCGCGGTGGCGTGAACCTGCACACGCACTTCGGCGCGCTGATCGGGCGCGGCGCAGGCGAGCGTCGCTCGCCGGTGGGCGGCCATCGCATCATCACCGGCCTGGTCCCGTGCAACGCGATCCCGGGCGAGATTCTGACCGATCACCCGGATCGCTTCCGCGCCATGCTCGTGGAGAGCGCCAATCCGGTGCATTCGCTCGCGGACAGCCAGCGCATGCGCCAGGCGCTGGAAGCGCTCGAGGCGCTCGTCGTGATCGACGTGGCGCTGACCGAGACGGCCCGCCTCGCGGACTACGTGCTGCCTGCGTCGTCGCAGTTCGAGAAGTGGGAGGCCACGTTCTTCACGCTCGAGTTTCCGAAGAACGTGTTCCACCTGCGCGCTCCGCTGTTCGAGCCGCTGCCGGGGACGCTTCCCGAGCCGGAGATCCACAAACGGCTCGTGCATGCGCTCGGCGAACTCACGGAGGACGACGTCGCGCCGCTGCGCGAGGCTGCGCTGCGCGGGCGTCCCGCGTTCGCGGCGGCGTTCTTCGCGGCGCTCGCGCGAAGCCCGAAGCTCGCTTCGCTCGCGCCGGTCGTCCTGTACGAGGCGCTCGGTCCTACGCTGCCCGACGGCGCAGCCGGAGCAGCGGTCGTCTGGGCGCTCGCCCACACCTGCGCGCGCACCTACCCCGAGTCGGTGCGCCGGGCCGGCTTCGACGGCGACCCGATCGCGCAGGGCGAAGCGCTGTTCGACGCATTCCTCGCCAACCGCTCCGGAGTCGTGTTCAGCATCGACGAGCCCGAGGAGACCTGGCGCCGCGTCGAGCACGACGGCCAGCGCATCCAGCTCGTGATCCCGGAGCTGCTCGAAGAGCTCGCGACCCTGCGCGGCGAGGACCCGTCGCAGCGCGATCCCGCCTTCCCGTTCGTGCTCGCCGCCGGCGAGCGGCGCACCAGCACCACGAACACCATCATCCGCGACCCGGGCGCGCTCGCGAAGGACGCCGCCGGCGCGCTGCGCATGAACCCGTCCGACGCCGCGCGACTCGGCCTGGTGGACGGCGCGCGCGTGCGCGTGACCACCAAGCGCGCGAGCGCGCTCGCGGCGGTCGAGCTGTCCGACACGCTGCAGCCCGGTCACGCCACGCTCCCCAACGGCCGCGGGCTCAGCTATCCGAACGCCGACGGCGAGGCTGTGATGGAAGGCGTGGCGCCGAACGAGCTGACCGCTTCCGAGGACTGCGATCCGATCGCCGGCACGCCGTGGCACAAGCACGTCCGAGCGCGCATCGAGCCGCTCGCTTCCTAGTTCAGCTGCGTTCTCTAATCAGGCCTTCTTGTGCGACGGTCGCGACGTGCGTGCCGCTCGCGCGGAATACGAGGCCTGTCGCGAGGCCGCGCATGCCGGTGACGCCGTGGCCCGTCATGTCGAACAACAGCCACTCATCGGCGCGCGCGGGGCGGTGGAACCACATCGCGTGATCCAGACTCGCGCTGGTCACGAAGTAGTCGCGGCTGCGCTCGGGGCGCGCCGGGTGCGACGCGCGGATTCCACCCATCGGGTTGATGTCCGACAGGTACGCGAGCGCGCACGCGTGCAGGCGCGGATCGTCGCCGAGCGCATCGGGGAAGCGCGCCCACACCACCGAGCGCGGCGGCTTGCCGGGCAGCTCCACGTCGCTGCGGTGCGCACCGGCGTCCCACTCGGACGCGAGCCCCTGCGGCGGCGGCACGCCCTGGGGGAACGCCGCGCTCTGCAGATCCGAGCCGCCTTCGGCGCGCTGGAACGAGCAGTCGAGGCTCAGGATCGCGCCACCGCTCTGGCGCGCGACCACGCTGCGCGTGGTGAACGAGCGCCCGTTGCGCAGCCGATCGACCTCGTAGCGCACCGGCTCGGACGGCTCGCCGCCGAGGATGAAGTACGCGTGCAGCGAGTGCACGAAGTGGTCGCGCTGCACGGTCTGCGTCGCCGCCCAGAGCGCCTGCGCGATCACCAGACCGCCGTAGATCCGTCCCCACTCGTAGCGCGGGCTCTCGCCGACGTAGGTGTCGGGCCCATGCGGCTCGAGCGCGAAGACACCCCGCAAGTCGAGAGGCTGCTCGCTCATGGGAGCGAGTCTACGAGACGCGGGGCAGCCAGTCGGGCCGCTTCGCCTCGAAGGCGCCGATCGCGTCGGCGCTCCGGAGCGTGATCGCGATGTCGTCCAGGCCCTCGAGGAAGCGCGCGCGCGTGGCATCGTCGAGCGGGAAGCTCACCTCCACGCCCGCCTTCGGCGCCGAGAGCACCCGGGTCTCCACATCGACCGTGACCTCGAGCGAGGGGTCGGCCTGCAGCGCGCGCAGCAGCTTCTTGCCGACGTCGGCGTCGACCTGCACCGGCACCAGGCCGTTCTTGGTGCAGTTGTTGCGGAAGATGTCGCCGAAACGCGGCGACACGACCGCGCCGAAGCCGTAGTCCATGAGCGCCCAGACCGCGTGCTCGCGCGACGAGCCGGTGCCGAAGTTCGGGCCCGCGACCAGGACCTTCGCGCCGCGCCAGCGCGGCTCGTTCAGCACGAACGCCGGGTCCTCGCGCCACTCCGCGAACAGGCCGGCGCCGAAACCGGTGCGCTCCACGCGCTTCAACCAGTCGCTCGGGATGATCTGATCGGTGTCCACGTCGGAGCGGTCGAGCGGCAGCGCACGACCCGTGAGCTTCCTGACCGCCTTCATCGCTGGGCTCCTTTTGCGAGATCTGCCGGTGTCGCGAAGTGGCCCGCAATCGCCGTGGCGGCGGCGACTTCCGGCGACACCAGATGCGTGCGCCCGCCCTTCCCCTGCCGGCCCTCGAAGTTGCGGTTGCTGGTCGACGCGCAGCGCTCGCCGGGCGCGAGCGTGTCGGGATTCATGCCGAGGCACATCGAGCAGCCGGCCTCGCGCCACTCGAAGCCCGCCTCGCGAAACACGCGATCGAGACCCTCGACTTCGGCCTGCCGCTTGACCGCGACCGAACCGGGCACCACGAGCGCGCGCAGGCCGGAGGCGACGCGGCGGCCACCGAGCACGCGCGCCGCAGCGCGCAGGTCCTCGATCCGCGAGTTGGTGCAGGAGCCGAGGAACACGGTGTCGACGCGGATCTCGCGCATGCGCCGGCCCGCGTCGAGACCCATGTACTTCTGCGCGCGGCGCGCAGCCTCGCGCTCGACCTCGTCCGTGAAGCTGTCAGGATCTGGAACGGCGCCGTCGATCGGGACGACCTGACCCGGGTTCGTGCCCCACGTCACATGGGGCTGGATCGCGCCCGCGTCGAGGCGTACCTCGCGGTCGAAGCTCGCGCCGGGATCGGTCGGGAGCGCGCGCCAGGCGTCGAGCGCACGCTGCCACGCCGCTCCCGTGGGCGCGTGCGCGCGACCCTCGACGAAGCGGAAGGTGGTTTCGTCGGGCGCGATCATGCCCGCGCGCGCGCCGGCCTCGATCGACATGTTGCAGACCGTCATGCGGCCTTCCATCGAGAGCCGCTGGATCGCCTCGCCGCGGTACTCGATCACGTGGCCGATGCCGCCGCCGGTGCCGATCTTGCCGATGATCGCGAGGATCACGTCCTTGGCCGACGAGCCCGCGGGCAGCTCGCCGTCGACTTCGATCGCCATCGTCTTCGGCCGGTACTGCGGCAGCGTCTGCGTCGCAAGCACGTGCTCGACCTCGCTGGTGCCGATCCCGAACGCCAGCGCGCCGAACGCGCCGTGCGTCGACGTGTGGCTGTCGCCGCACACGATCGTCATGCCCGGCTGCGTGAGCCCCTGCTCGGGCCCGATCACGTGCACGATCCCCTGTCCGGGTTTGCCGAGGGCGTAGTGCCGGATCCCGAACTCGGCACAGTTGCGCCGCAGCACGTCGATCTGCTTGGCCGAGATCGGGTCGGCGATCGGCTTGTCGATGTCCTTGGTCGGCGTGTTGTGGTCCTCGGTGGCGACGGTGAGCTCCGGTCGCCGCACGCGCCGCTGCGCCAGGCGCAGCCCGTCGAAGGCCTGCGGCGACGTGACCTCGTGCACCAGGTGCATGTCGATGTAGAGCACGTCGGGCGCGTCGCCGCCGCCGCTCGTGACGGCGTGCGCGTCCCAGAGCTTCTCGCTCATCGTGCGCGGTGCCATCGCGCCTCCTTGCATCTCATTATATGAGACGGTATTCTCGAATCGTGAAACGCAGTATAAGCGGGGTGGGAGTGCTCGACAAGGCGGTCTCCGTGCTCGAGGCGCTCGAAGCGGGGCCGCGCGGGCTGGCCGAGCTGGTCGCGGCCACTTCCCTCTCGCGCGCGACCGCGCATCGGCTGGCGCGAGCGCTCGAGACGCACGGCCTGGTCCGTCGCGACGGCGAGGGCCGGTTCGTGCTCGGACTCCGGCTCGCAGCCCTGGGGCAGGCAGCAGCCCGCGCGATCCCCCTCGCCGACACGGCCCGCCCCGCCCTCGAGGAGCTGCGCCGCGCCACCGGCGAGAGCGTCCAGCTCTACGTGCGCGAGGGCGACCGCCGCATCTGCGTCGCCGCACTCGAATCTCCGCACGGCCTGCGCACGATCGTCGCGCTCGGCGCTGCACTGCCCCTCGAGAAGGGCTCGGCGGGCCGCGTACTCGGAAGCGCCGCCGCGCCCCGGTCCGGCTGGATCGAGAGCATCGGCGAGCGCGAGCCCGGCGTCGCATCCGTGAGCGCTCCGGTGCGGGACGCGGAGGGCCGCGTCGTCGCAGCCGTGAGCGTGTCCGGTCCCGTCGAACGCACCACCCGCCAGCCCGGCCGTCGCTACGCCGCCGCCGTCGTCCGCGCCGCGCGCCAGATCGAGCGCGCACTTCGGCCCTGAGTGTGGGGCGAGCTGGCGAGGCGCATCGGGAACGTAGTAACCTCGCTACATGCGAAGGATGGGACTTCGGGACGCCAACCAGAACTTCGCACGGCTGGTTCGGATCGTGCGCGGAGGCGGCGAGGTCACGCTGATGGACCGCGGCCGGCCGATCGCGGTGGTCAAACCGCTCCGAACCGGCCGTTCCTTGCTCGATGCCCTCGCGATGCGGGGCTTGCTCCAACGAGCGCGGAAGCCGGGAAAGCTTCCGCGCTTCCGTCCGGTCCGGATCCGGGGGGGCCTCAGCTCGGCGGTGCTCGCCGACCGGCGCGCGCGTGGCTGACATCGCGTCTCACGCGTATTTCGACACGAGCGCGCTCGTGAAGCGCTACGTGACCGAGTCGGGAAGCCGGACCGCACGTCGCTGGATGCAGGCGCGGGCGGTCGTCTCTTCTGCCCTGCTCCCGGTCGAGGTGACCTCCGCGCTTGCGCGCCGCCGCAGAGAGGGGCGCATCTCTGCGGCCACGCTGAGCCGACTCCTGCGGCGCGTGCAGGCCGACCGCGACTCGTGGGAGCTGGTCCCTGTGTCCGACGAGATTCTCGACGCAGCCGGCCGCTGCCTCGTCGATCACTCTCTGCGCACTCTGGACGCGATACACCTGGCTTCGGCTCACAGGCTGCACCGCGAGGGGCTCGAGCTGCCGTTCGTCACCGCGGACGCGCGGCAGGCGAGCGCCGCACGCGCGCTGGGGCTCGAGGTCGCGGACGCTTCCCGCTGATCCGGCCCATGCTTCGTGGTATTCCTCCCGATGCGATGAGGACCAGGGACGCGTCGAGCGCGGTGCCGATTCGGTTCGAGACGGAGCCGGGGCGGTATCGGCACTGGAGGTTCGGCGTCGATGGCGCGCGGGCGCGGCTGGCGCTCGACGTGCGGGAAGACGGCGGGATCGTGCCGGGGTACGCGCTCAAGCTGAATAGCTACGACCTGGGCGTAGACATCGAGCTGGCGGACGCGCTTGCGCGCATCCGCTTCGAGCACCCGGAGGTGCGCGTGGTCGTGCTCGAGAGCGCGCGGGATCGCGTGTTCTGCTCGGGGGCGAACATCTATATGCTCGGCGGGTCGAGCCACGCGTTCAAGGTGAACTTCTGCAAGTACACCAACGAGACGCGGCTCTACCTGGAGCAGCTCTCCGCGGACAGCGGCATTCCGTCGCTCGCGGCGTTGAACGGGACCGCATCCGGGGGCGGCTACGAGCTGGCGCTCGCCTGTGACCACATCCTGCTCGCGGACGACGGCGCCAGCGCGGTGAGCCTGCCGGAGCTGCCGCTGCTCGGCGTGCTGCCCGGCACGGGCGGGCTCACGCGACTGGTGGACAAGCGCAAGGTGCGGCGCGACCTCGCGGACGCGTTCGCAACGCTCGCGGAGGGCGTGCGCGGGGCGCGCGCCGTCGAGTGGAATCTGGTCGACGAGATCGCGCCGCGCGGGCGCTTCGCCGCCGCAGCCGACGCCGCGGCGGCTCGCCTCGAGGCGCGCAGCCGCGCGCGCAGCGGCCCGGGCGTTGCACTCGCGCCGCTGGCCCCCGAGCGCAGTGCCAGCGGTGCGCGCTACCGCCACGTGACGCTCGCGCTCGATCCCGCGCGCCGCGTGGCGAAGCTCTCGGTGGACGGCCCCCAGGCGCCGCCACCCGCCACCGCCGAAGAGGCACGCAAGCTCGGCTGCGAGCTCTGGGCCCTGCGCGCCTTCCGCGAGCTCGACGACGCGCTCCTCGACCTGCGTCTGAACGCGCCGGAGATAGGAGTGCTCGTGCTCGAGACCACGGGCGACCTCGAGCTCGTGCTCGCGTGGGATCGCGCCCTCGCCGCGCTCGCCCCTACCGACTGGTTCGCGCACGAGATCGTGCTCCAGCTGCGGCGCACGTTGGCGCGCCTCGACCTCACCGCGCGCTCGCTTTTCGCCGTGATCGAGCCGGGCTCCTGCTTCGCGGGCTCGCTGCTGGAGCTCGCGCTCGCGGCGGATCGGAGCTTCATGCTCCACGCCGACGCGGGCCCGCGCATCGCCCTCTCACCGCTCCAGTTCGGCGCGCTGCCGATGTGGAACGGTCTCACGCGCCTGGCGACGCGCTTCCTCGCGGACCCCGCGCGCGCGGAGCGACTGCGCGACCGCAGCGAGCCGTTCGGAGCTCACGCGGCCCTCGCAGCCGGCCTCGTCACCTTCGCGCCGGATGAGCTCGACTGGCACGACGAGGTGCGGATCGCACTCGAGGAGCGCGCCGCGTTCTCGCCCGACG
>CAYVQJ010000039.1:0-2659 GCA_964454165.1 uncultured Myxococcales bacterium
CGATCGAGCAGGGAGACGGGGGTCTCGGTCATGTCCGAGATGATACGTCAAATCGTAGGGCAGCACCAGCCGACCGAGGTCGCGTCCCACGGCAATTCTCCATGCGTCGTCCGCGAGCCTTTGCCGATTATGTCGGACTTGCCGGAAAGGAGGAAAACCGGGCTTGGAAGGGCAAGAAACGGGGCTGAAAGGATGATCGACCGTCCTTTCCGCACATCTCCCTCGGGTTATTCGCGAATTATCCGGAGCGGCAAGTCAGCTAGCCAGCGTAGGTGTTCGCGGGTAGCCGGAGCAGGCGAAGCACTTGGCGCTGCAGCGAAGTCAGTTCTGTCACAGCCGTCGTGGTCGTGCCTGCTGTTGTCTCCAGCGTGTGCCGCTGCACCATTTCGAAGAGGTCGATCAGCCGCCGGGCCGTCGGACAGCGGCACGGCCGACTCTCCGGGTACAGGGGGAGTGTCTCCAAGCCCGCCCGCGCCATTGCCCGCCGCAGTTCCCGCTCCAGCAGCGCTTCCACCAGCAGCACGATAAAGTACACGTGCAGCAAGCCCTCGATCCGCCGCACGTCCTTCAGCCATACCGGCGCCACCTCGAAGTCGGTCTTCAATTGCTCGAAGCGTTTCTCGATTACCGGCTGACGCTTGTACGCCTCCAGCGCCGCCAACGCCGACAGCGCCGCATCGTTGGTCACCAGCGGAAAAACGCCATCGGTTTTTTGGGCGCTGAGCACGGCCGCCGCGTCAATCGTGTAATCCAAGTCGAGCCGGAGCCGCACGCGCTTGACGTACTCCGTGTTCTTCCCTGGTCGGCCACGCCGCCGTTGCTGGTACGTCTCCTGCGGACGCTCGACCACCTCGACGCGCACCAGGCCCGACACCTCGTAGTGTTTCAGGAGGTGCTCCACGTGCTGCTGCACCTTGGCGCAGTCGCGCTGGCGCGAACGCGGCGCGCGCAGTTTGGCCTGCAGTTGCCGCAGGTGCCGCGCGGCCCGGTCCAAACGGTTGCTGCGGCTGGCCAGGTCGATGTCTGCTTTGCGTGTGCTGTGATACCACCACAGCCGGTAGCCCTCGGAAAGAACCTCGTTGCCATCGGCCACCGCGAAGCGATCGATGACCTTTCCCTCGTCGTCGTGTTTGTTCCAGAGCGACTCCCAGACCACCGCGCCACGCAGCAGACGTTCCCGGAACAGCGCGTCCTCGCGTCGGGTCCGCGGCAGCACGCTGACGAAACGGCCACCGCGTGTGGCGATGTAGTTCAGGTTCTCACGCGTCACCAGCTTGCAGTCGGCCACGTACAGGAAATCGGTAGTGCCCGCAATCTGACACAACATATCCCAGTTATCGCGATGGGTCGTGTCGTCCGCCACATTGCCGCTGGCGACGCGGCAATGGATGGGCACGCCGCCGTCGCTGCTGAGGGTGAGGATGTACAGCAGTTGTTTCAGATCCGGCCGGTGCGCTTTGCTGTGGCCCCAGGTGATGGCCGGTGCGGTTTGGCCTTGGTGGGTCTTCTCGGTGGCGGCCTCGGCGTAGGCGCCGTGGAACGAGATGGTGGTCGAATCGTTGTGCAATTCGTCCAAGCACACGTCAAACTCTTGGACCACGTGGCGGATGAGAGCGAGGATCAAGGCGGGACGACAGGCATGGAACAGAGCGGTCAGACAGCGCCCAATACGGTCATCGTTGAGTGTGCCGATTTGGTCGGGCGTGAGGCCGAGGAGTTGGGGATCGTGGTGTGCGGCCCAGGCGCGGAGACCGTAGAGCGGCTCACGGGCCAGAAGGACGTTTTGCACGAGGATAACGAGTCCGCGCGCGACCGGCAATTTGCCGCGACCATCGCGGGCAGGCAAGTGGGCTTGGAGGATGGCTTCGAGTTTCATCCGTTCCAAGAGGTGATTGACGATGGGCAAAGCGCCGACGCTCCAGGAACGCAGGCTTAGGGTAAGTGCGGGCCACTGGGCGACGGTGCCCGAGGGCTGCGGGTTGGCGGCGGCAGCGGCGGACGCTGGCTTGCGCGTGGACATGGCTCAACTCCTTTTGGCGAACCACGGACGAACGTTGCCCGGGGAACCTCTCCCCGCGGTCGCAGGAATGATGGGCCCAATGTCCAAGAAGGTCCACGCCAAACCAAAAAAAGAAAGTTGGCAAACACCTATGAGGGAGTTCGTCGGTAGCTGATAAAAAGTTCGCACGGCGCGCCGCGGCGCGCAGGGGATGCGCGCGCAAGAAATCACGCTCCGGAAGGGACCGTCGCAAAGATTCGCAGGACCATTTCGGCACGACGCTTGACGGGAGGGACGACGGCAAGGCGAAAAACAATCTTGGCAAGCAGCATGGATGGCGCTTGGACACTTGCCCGGAGTGAACACGTGAGCAAGAATACGATGTCCGCGAAAGGATGGGCAACGTCGCCAGTGGCAGACGCGCTGAAGCGGCCCCGTGTCAAGGATGGCGCCGCCTCTCCCCATACGCCTCGCGTCGGTCTGAAGTCGCGGTCCAATGAATCAAACGATATTTCAGAGAAATAGTAAGGGAGATGTGCGGAAAGTAGGGTCGACTGAAGCGGTGAACTGGAAAATGGTTATCGGGTTACGTCCCACAGAATTGACGGAGTTTGCTACTTCACGTGTAACCCAGCACTAATGGATCTCTCATGATCGAAC
>CAYVQJ010000040.1:0-65047 GCA_964454165.1 uncultured Myxococcales bacterium
CGCTCGGCGCCAGCCGTCGCGGCAAAGACCGCAAGCGCGCGAAGCGCGCGCGCAGCGAGCGGAGCGAGCGAAGGCCGCTCGGCGCCAGCCGTCGCGGCAAAGGCTACTCCTTGTCGTCCTCCGGGTCGGGCGTGCGGAGGAAGCCGGCGCCCCCCTCGAGCGCGCGCGCAGCCTCCTCGGTGAGCTCCGCGAGAGCGTCGTCGGAAAGCTCGAAGTCGTCCGGGTCGGGGGCCGGCGCGGGTGCGGCGTTCGCGGCGGGAAGGATCGGTCTGCCCGGGCCGCGATGGCTGTCGCCAAGCGGCCTTCGCTCGGGCGAGGTGCCCTCGCTGCGCGCGCTTTCGCGCTTGCCCGGGCCGCGATGGCTTTCGCCAAGGGGCCTTCGCTCGGGCGTGGCGCCCTCGCTGTGCGCGCGCGTTGCGTGCTTGCGGGGCATCGCACGGGTGCGGTCGTCCTCGCCGCCGAGCGCGCGCAGGGCGTCGAGCGCGTCGCCCTTGAGCACGCGCGTCTCGTCGGCGTGCGGTGCCTCGAGCTCGGACGCGTCCTGGAAGTCGAAGTCGACGGCGCGCGCGCCCGTGTCCGCGGCGGGCGGGGCGTCGACAGCGAGCGCGTTCGGCACGGCGGAGTCGTCCGCGGACAGGTCGAGAGCGCTCTCGTCGGAGAGCTCGAGCGCGGTCTTCGCCGGCGCGCGCTCCGCGGGCGCCGCCGCGGCCTGCGGCGGAGCCTCCTCTTCGACCGACAGATCGATGGTGCGCCCGAAGTCGAACAGCTTGGAGTCCTCGTCGTCGAGGCTCCACGCGGGCTTCTCGACCGACTCTGCCACCGGCACCACGTCGTCGTCGTCCTGCGCGGCCCTCCGCGGCGGATCGGGCAGCTCGATCGGCTCCGCCGCGCGCATCGGCGCGACGCGGCCCCTCTCGGGGACGCTCGGGGTCACGACTGCGCTCTCGTCGGCGCTGCGCGCGATCACCTCGAGTCCGGCGCGCTCGCGCGGATCGAGGTCCCGCGCGCCGAGCGCGATGCGCGCCGCGCGCGCGGCGGAGAGCGGATCCAGCGAGCGCGCGCTGTTCGCGATCCGCACGGCGACGGCCGTCGGCAGCGGCGCGCCGGTATCGGGGACCGCGCGCTGCAGCACCCGCGGCGCGGCGTCGGCGCGCCCCGCGTTGACCAGCGCCGTCGAAAGCCGTAGCAGCACGAGGGGCTCGACCGGAACTCCGGGCGCGTGCTCGTCCAGCTCGTCGAGCCGCGACAGCGCGCGCACCACGTCGCCTTCCTGCACGTCGTGGCGGATCACGCGACCGAGCGCCGCGGCGGCGTCGCGCGGGCGGCCGAGCTCGAGCGCCACGTCCCAGAGCGCGAGCGCGGCGTCGTAGTTCGTCGGCTGCGCGCGCAGCTCGCGCGTGAGCGTGTCGAAGGCCGCCTGCGCATTCCCGGCCGCGCGCTGGCTCCCCGCCTGCTCGACGGCTGCGTTCTGCAGGTAGCTCGTCTTGCGGTCGAGCGTCGGAGCAATCCAGCGCTCCTCGAGCCTGAGCTGGCGGATCGCGAACGCGCCGCCGACGCCGAACACGAAGCCGCCGACGTGCGCCCAGTGCGCCACGCCGCCGCCACCCGAGCCGGGCAGGAGCGTGTCCATGAGCTTCGCGCTGAGCAGCTCGTTGCCGAACCAGAGCGGCAGGATCAGCCAGGCCGGCGCCAGGAACGTGCCGCGATAGAACAGCCCGATCCAGTAGAAGAACTTGATGCGCGTGGACCAGTAGCGCACCAGGAACGCGCCGAGCACGCCCGACACCGCGCCGGACGCACCGACGAGCGGGACGGTCAGGTCCGGGTAGCGCACGGCGAACAGCCCGGCGCCCGCGACGCCGGACAGCAGATAGAACGCGGCGAACAGCGGCCGGCCCCAGACGTCCTCGATGCAGGCGCCCGCGAGGAAGAGCAGGAACAGGTTGCCGACGAGATGCAGCCAGCCGGCGTGCACGAACTGGTGGGAGACCCAGCCGCTCGCGCTGAGCTCCGCCGGCACCAGACCGAGCTGGCGGAAGGGATGCGCGTCGTACACGCCGAGGAAGCGCGCGGTCAGCGCGTCGAGCTCGCGTTGCTGCGACTCGATCTCGAACTCGAAGGGCTCGTCCAGACCCTCGGCCCAGCCGTCGAGCAGCTCTGCGCGCTCGTCCTCGGCGTAGCCGGAGAACAGCAGGTCGCTGACGCGTGTGTCGAGCTCGAGCCACGGGTGCTGCTGCATGTAGCCCCCGAGCTCGTCGGTGATCTGCACCAGCTCGCCCTCGAGCGCCGCTTCCTGGCCCTGCGTGCGCAGCAGCACCAGGGTGCAGGTCGCCATGATCGCGAACGTCACCCACGGGAGCCTGCGAACCTCGGAGCTCTCGTGTCCGATCGGGATGATCATCGGCGCCTCGGCGAACCCTGCCCGATGGGTCATCGGAGCGGCGCGGGCCGCGACTTGAGGCGAGCCTGGCGCGAACCGGCGCGCGCGGCTCAGGCGTGCGCGAGCAGTCCCTGAGCGTCGCGCACGGCGGAAAGGTCGCTCGCGGGCGGGAACGGAGCGAGGGCCGCGTCGAGCAGCGCGCGGGCGGAGCCGGGGCGGCCTGTCCTCTGCTGCAGCCTCGCCAGCTCGACCGCGGCGACGAGCTCGCCGATGCGCGTGCCGAGCTCGCGCGCGCGCGACACGGCCGTCTCGAGCGCGCGCTCGCGCTCGGCGTCGTCCAGCGCCAGCCGCGCGCGCAGTACGTGCAGGGTGGGCTCGTAGTGCGGCTCACCGTACTTGCGTCCGGCCTCGAGGGCGCGCTCGACCTGCGCCAGTGCTGGATCCCGCGCTCCGACGTCGGCGAGCGCTTGCGCGAACAGCGTGTTGAGCAGGGTCGCGCCGGCGCCGCTCGGCTCGCGCACTTGCGCGCGCACGCGCGCGAGCGACGCGAGCATCGCGTCGAGCCGCGGCTTGGGCTCCGCGATCGACGCGGCGAGCATCAGATCCGCGAACGCGGCGTGCTCGCGGAAGCGGTGCTCCGCCGCGAGGCTCGCCGCCTCGTCGGCGCAGGCGCGCGCGGCGTCGCGATCGGGGCGCCCGAGATGGAAGCCGGCCGCGTAGCAGAGCGCGACCACGAGTGAGTAGGGATGGCCGGCGGAGCGCGCGCGCTCGATCGCCTCGGCCATGCGCGCGCAGGACCGTTCCGGTTGGCCGAGGTGCCACAGGCTGAAGGCGCTCGAGAGCGCGCTGGTGGTGCCCACGTCGAGACCGAGGCGATCGGCCAGCCGGCCGTGCGCGCGCGGATCGTAGAGCGCGAGCGCGCGCTCGGCGTGCTGCTGCGACTCCTCGAAGCGCGCCAGCATGTTGCAGGTCGTCGCGAGCGAGTCGTGGGCCAGGATCACGTAGTCCGCACGGCCGAGCGTCTCGGCCTGCTCGAACAGGCGCTGCGAGAGCGCGTGCGCGCTGGCCATGTCGCCGACGAAGAAGCGGCAGAGGCTGCGCGCCCAGAGCACGTGGAGCAGCCGCTCGCGGTCGCCGAGCCGCTCGCACAGCTCCTCGCAGCGCTCGAGCAACGCCTCGATCTCCACGCCCTGGCGTGTCGCGACCGCCGAGTACAGCGCGAGCCGCACGCGCAGCTCGGAGGCGTCGCGCTCGGCCGCGGGCAGCGCTTCGGCCAGCTCGAGCGCGCGCCCGGCGAAGCGACGTGCCTGCTCGATCGCGACGCGGCGGCCCGCGTCTTCGATCGCCGCCACGTAGTGCGGCAAAGCGAGCGCGGGCTCGTGCGCGCGGTCGTAGTGGTCCGCGAGCAGCGCGCAGACCTCGGCCGCGCGTTCGCCCCAGCCAGCCTCGATGCGCGCCGCGATCGCGCGGTGGGTGCGCAGCCGGCGCGCGCTACGCAAGCGCGTGTAGAGCACCTCGCGGAAGAGGGCGTGGACGAAGGCGTAGCGCTCGGCCGCGGTCCCGTCCGGCCACTCGTCGAGCCCGGCCCGGCGCAGGAAGCTCTGGCGCCGCGCGAGCTGCTCGCAGCGCTCCTCGATCTGCTCCGGATCGACGCCGGTCGCCGCCGCGACCTCGATCACGGAGAACTCGCTGCCGGCGGCGCTGGCGCTCTCGAGCAGTGCGACGGCTTCGGCGTCGAGCGCCTCGAGCTGGCGCTCGATCAGCTCGCGCACGCCGTCGGGCACCGCGTGCGGCGTGCCGTCGGCGCCGCGCTCGCGCAGCAGCGCGGTGAGCTGGAGCGCGAAGAGCGGGTTGCCGCCGCAGCGCGCAGCCACGAGCGCCGCGATCGCCGGCGCGACGGCGCCCGCGTGGCGTGCCACGAGCTCCGTCACCTCGCCGGGTGCGAGCGGGGCCAGCGCGAGCTCCTGGCAGTGGCCCTTCGCCTTCAGCTCGCCGATCAGCGCGCGCAGCGGCGCGTCGTCGCCGCGCGGGTCGCCCGTGCGCACGCTGCCGACGACGAGCAATCTCGCGCGCTCCGGTCGCTGCGCGAGTGCCTCCAGTGTCGAGAGCGTGGACGCGTCGGCCCAGTGCAGGTCCTCGAGCACCAGCACGAGTGGCCGCGCCGCGGACAGCGCTTCGAGCCCCGCCGCGAGCTCCTCGATCATCCGCTCGCGACTCGCGCCGAGGGTGCGCGCCTCCAGGCGCTCCCAGTCGTCGCTCGACGAGAGCCCCGGGAGCTGGAGCAGCCAGCTCGGTGCGTGGCGCTGCAACGCCTCGACCGCCTCCGCGCCGCGCTGCCGGCACACGCGCCCGAGCGCTTCTAGCAGCGGCGAGATCGACCCGGCCTGTCCGACGCCGCCCAGGCAGCGGCCGAGCGCCACGCTGGCCTCGGCGCCCGCGCGTCCGCGCGCGAAGGCGTCGATCAAGCTGGACTTCCCGATCCCGGCTTCGCCCGTCACGAAGACGAGCTGCCGCTCCCCCGTCCGCGCGCGCTCGAGGGCCGCGGCGAGAGCCGCCAGCGCGTCGCCGCGCCCCACGAGCTCCGGATCGGTCTGCGCGGGTCCGTCGGCAACCGGTGCGCAGAAGCGGTAGCCACGCCCGCGCACCAGCTCGATCGGCTCGGCCACACCGGTCCCGTCGCCGAGGATCCGGCGCAGCAACGTGACGGCGCGGTAGAGCGAGCTTTCCGCGACGTGCGCGTCCGACCAGACCTGCTCGAGGAGCTCCTCCCGGGTCGCCACGCGCTCGCGGTGAGCCATGAGAAAGCGCAGCAGGTCCAGGACGCGCGGCTGGATCGCGAGGGGGTGTCCGCCGCGCCGCAGCTCCAGGCGCTCGGGATCGAGCTCGAACTCGCCAAAGCACTGGATCAGGTTGCCCCCCGGCCGGAAATCAGACTCGGATCAGAGTCTAACTCCTGCGACGCGCATTAGATTTCCGCCGTGAGCGCGAAGCCGTGGCAGTCGCTTTCAGTCGCCTGTGCGCTGGCATGGGCCGGGCCGGCGTTCGCCGTGCAGACGCTGGATTGGGACGGACAGGGGCAGCAGAGCAAGATCGCGGACCTGAACGAGACCGTCTCCGCCGCACGCATCGCGTTCAACCGGGTCACCGGCTGCAGTCCTGGCGGGACTCCCGACCCGGATCTCATCGGCCCGGCCTGCACGTCCATCGTGCTCGTGCGGGCGAGCGACATCGAGCCCGGCGTGTACGGAACGACGCTGCCGGCGCCGCTCACTCCGTCCTGCTCTCTGGATTCCCAGCCGCAGGCGACGAACGTGGCGCTCGGAGCCGTCCGTCCGAAGGGCGGGCTGACCTCCGGGCGCTACGCGATCGTGTTCGACGAGTGCCAGGACGGCCGCTTCGACGCGGTCGACGCGCTGTTCGAGCCGGCACTGGACATCCTCCCGCCGTGGCCGATGGAGGGTCGGCTGCCCGCTCACGACGCGCAGGGGCGAGTCAAGGGTCCCCTCTCCCTCGCCAGTCCGGCGGTGCGCTGGAGCTACGTCAAGGACTCCGGCGTGGGCACGCCGTCCTGCTGCGCGCGCTCGAGCCCGGTCCTAAGCGGGGACAACGCCGTGTACGTCGGCAACAACGGCGGCCAGCTCTGGTCGTTCGATGCGCAGTCCGGCACGTTTCTCTGGACGTTCAACACGACCCCGGCGGACTTCATCTCGAGCCCCGCGCTCGGGCTCGACGGGACGGTCTATTTCGGCAGCCGCAACCGCTGGGCGTACGCGATCACGCCCGCCGCCGACCGGTTGAGCGCGACCCAGCTTTGGGCGGCCCAGCTCGACGATCAGATCATCGCGGGACCCGTCCTCCGCATGGACGGCTCGCAAGTCGTCTACTTCGCGACCAACAGCGGCCGCGTGTATGCGCGCTCCGCGATCGACGGCAGCCAGATCTGGAGCTACCCCACCGGGGGCCCCGGCAGCAGCGTCTACGAGACGCCCGCGATCGGCGCGGATGGAACCATCTACGTCGGGAACCTCAACGGACGCGTCACGGCGCTCAACCCGAACGGCACGCTGCGCTGGCAGACGAACCTGATGGGCGACTTCGAGACCACGCAGACGTGTCCGGGGCTGGTGCTCCCCGCGTTCGTGTCGGCCCCAACCTGGTCCCGCGATGGCGGCGGAAGCGGGACCGTCTACGTCGGCCTGACGATGAACGTCTTCTGCGGCGCCCACGGTCACTTCCTCGCGCTCGACGCCGACGACGGCTCGATCCGCTGGGCCTTCCCCACCGATCACACGATTGGTTTCGGCTGGGTTGGAGGCGCGGCGCTCGGTCCGAACGGAACGATCCACGTGGGAGGCGGCCTGCTCCAGGGCGGCGTCCCGTTCCAGAACTTGTTCAGCTTGAGTCCCGCGGGTGCGATTCTCGACCAGGTCTACAGCCTGCTCGGCGCGGTCGTCCGCGAAGGTCCAATCCTCGGGCGCGACGGCACGCTCTACGCCGCGACCGAAGGCACGGCTTCCGTCGTCGCAGTGCGTTCGGGGGCAGCCCTATGGACGCACGCGCCGGCAGGCGCGGCACGGCCGCGCCCAGCGCTCGGCTTCGACGGAACGCTCTACTTCGCCTCCGAGGACGGCCGGATCACTGCGCTTGGGGGGGCACCGACGGTTCAGCTGCGCGCGCTCGAGGTCGCGCAGCACGTTCAGAACTGGCAAAACGACGTAGCGCTGGTCAGCGGGAAGACCACCTGGGTCCGCGCACATCTCGAGGCTGCGGGCACTGGTGCGTCCGGCGGCGCGAAGGTTGCGGTCAAGGGCTGCCTCCGCGGCTTCCGCGGGGGCCAGGAGGTCGTAGGCTCGCCCCTGGTGGCGGAGAACCCGGCTGGCACGCTCTGGCTCGGCACGCTCGACGACGCCGTCGAGAATCGCACCAATCTCGATTCGACCCTGAACTTCCGGCTCCCGCTCGGCTGGCTGACGGACGGCGAGCTATCGTTGCGGTTCGAACGGCAGGCCGAGACCAAGACCTGCGCGCAGCTCGCGAGCGATCCGCCCGACCCCAATGCGCCTGAGCTCTCGTGCGCTGACCCTGCGGACCCCGGCGGTTCGCCGCACGACTGCACCGTTGCGGCGAGCTTCGAGGCCGTCCCCTCGCCGGAGGTCAAGCTCATCGGGATCGAGTGGTTCGACCCGCCCGGCGTCCGTCACACCCTGAGCGACGCTCAGAAGAGCGAGATGGTGCGGAAGCTCGTCGCGCTACTGCCGGTCGCGGACATCGCTCATTCGTTCGAGGACGCGCTTTACGTCCCGCTGCTCGGCGGGACTCCGTCGCGCGCCGGCGTGCTGCAGTTCGTACAAGAGAAGCGCTTCTTCGACGCGTGCCATTTCGGTTGTCGCGAGCTGTATCACGGTGTCGTTCCCGACGCGAACGAGGGCGGGCTCGCAGTCCTCTCGGGCTTCTCGTCGGTGAGCTATCGGCCCTGGTGGTACGGCGCGGCCACGCACACCGCGCCGCACGAGCTCGGCCACAACCTGGGTCTCGAGCACACGTTCAGCAGAAAGGTGGACATCGACGGCGACGGCACGCCGGACTATCTGGAGCCTCCGTTCTTCTTGGTCTCCGGTCCATGCGGCGAGAGGGGTCGGCCCTTCGCCCCGCTCGCACCGCCGGACTTCCCGTACGTGTACCTGCGCGAGGGGTTCACCGCGGGCCAGCCGGGCGCCTGGGTCGCGCTGATCGGGCCGCGCGATCAGGGAGAGGACCGGAAGGTCGCTGGCATCGACACCTATCCCACCGCCGTGTCGAACTCGGCGAACACGCTCGATCTGCTCGACCCGGACGAAACACCCGAGGACATGTCGTATTGCCAGAGCAGCATCCAGGGCTTCTCGGATCTCTCTTACGCGGCGCTGCGGAGCGCCCTGCAGTCGCTCGGGTCCGCGGCAGCGCCGGCGGCTGCGCTCACCTCCGTCGAATATCTCGTGGTCTCGGGAACCGTCGACGTCGCGCTCGGCACCGGCAGCCTCGGCCGGCTGGCGCGACTCACCACCGCCTCGCCGCTGGAGACACCAGCGCCGGGCAGCTACGCGGTCGATCTGCTCGACGCCGGCGGAGCGATGCTCGCGTCGCAGAGCTTCGAGCCGCAGGTCCCCGAGGACTCCGATGACACCGCGGCCGCGCTGCTGCTCGCCTTCCCGTGGAACGCCGCAGCGCGACAGGTGGTGCTGCGGCGCGCTGCCGAGGTGCTCGCAACGCGCAGTGCGAGCGCGAACCCGCCGGTCGTCGCGGTCATCTCGCCCAACGGTGGCGAGGTCATCTCGGGCACCACCGCGACGTTCCAGTGGGCCGCGACCGACGCAGACGGCGACTCGCTCACCTTCCTCGTGCAGTTCAGCGCGGACGACGGGGCTAGCTGGGAGACCCTGACGCTCGACCACGCGGGTACCACGCTCGACGTCCCGCGCAGCGCGCTGCGGGGCACGTCGCTCGGGCGCATCCGCGTGCAGGCGCGGGACGGCTTCCACAGCGCGGAGGACGCATCCGACGCCGTCTTCGGCGTTGCCAACGGCGCCCCAACCGTGGCGATCCTCGCGCCCGCGGCGAACCAGCTGTTCGCGACGGACCAGCGCATCGCCTTCGACGCGCGGGCGTTCGACCGCGAAAGTGCCCTGCCCGGGTCGAGCTACGCGTGGATCTCGAGCCTGGACGGCAGCCTCGGCACGGGACGCGAGATCGTCCGCGATGCGGCGACGCTCTCGGAGGGGACACACACGATCACGGTGGTGGCGACGGACGCGGGCGGGCTGCCGGGGCAGGCGAACCTCGAGATCCAGATCGTGCGGCAACTCCCGGACGGCGACGCGGATGGCGTCCCGGACCTCTACGACAACTGCCCCACCTTCCAGAATGCGACCCAGTCGGACCAGGACGGGGACGGCATCGGCGACGCCTGCGATGACGTGACTGCCGTCGCGGATCTGCGCATCGTGAAGAACGACACGCCGGACCCGGTCGCGCCCGGCTCGCAGGTCGTCTACGCGCTGGTGGTCACCAACCTCGGGCCCGAACTCGCCGAGAACGTGGAGATCGTCGACCAGGCGCCGGCCGGACTGACGTTTGCCGGCGGCTCGGTCTCGGGATTCACGCAGGCCGACTGCAGCTACCTCGGGAACACGTTCACCTGCGCGATGGGGAACCTCGCCCTCGGTGCGAGCGGGACGCTGAACCTGTTCTTCAGCACCGCCGGGGCCGGCGTGGTCACCAACGTCGCGACCGTCTCGTCGGACGCGGCCGATCCTATCATCAGCAACAACTCCGACAGCGAGGTCACAACGATCGCGACGGACTCGGATAGCGACGGCGTCGGAGACCCCACGGACAACTGCCCAAGCGTCGCCAACGCGAACCAGGCCGACTCCGACATGGACAGCGTCGGGCAGGCGTGCGACGTATGCCCGGGGATCGCGAACGCGCGCGTCACGAGCGCGCCGCCGGCGTGGATGACGCTCGTCTCGGGCCAGCGCGACAGCGACGCCGACGGCTTCGGCGACCGCTGCGACTTCGACCACGATCAGCAGGGGGCGGTGATCACCTCCGCCGACTTCAATCACTTGAAGGCGTCGATCGCGAAGCTCGTCTCGGCGTCCAATTGCGGCACGACCGCGAATCTGCGCTGCGCCAAGCTCGACCAGGACGAGAGCGGCACGGTGATCACCTCCGCCGACTTCAACCTGATGAAGGCGCAGGTCGGCAAGCTCAAGGGCACAAGCTGCGGCGCGGCGTGCACGCCCCCGTGGAACGCTCCCGGCAAGGTCAGCTGCGCGGGGCCGGCATGCTGATGCGCGCGCTCGTGCTGGCGCTCGTCCTCGTCGCGACGCCGTCCCGCGTTTCGGCGTGGCAGTCGCTGGTCAACGGCAGCGGGACGGGGAGCGTCGACCAGGCTCGCGCCGTCGCGATCGACCAGAACGGCGACGTGATCGCGGTGGGTCGCTTCTGGGACGCCGCGCGCTTCTGGGACATGCTCGCGGTGAAGCGGAACGGCGTGACCGGCTATCCGATGTACGACCGCTGGGCCTTCGGCAACGCGCAGCAGTGCAACTGCGGCGCCGTCGAGGGCGCCTGGGCCGTCGCGCTCACGCCCGCCGGGGACGCGATCGCCGCCGGCTTCCTGGACTACAAGACGGTGCTGCGCCAGTTCGCTGCGGTCCGCTTCAACGCTCCGCACGGCTTCGAGTCGTGGCGGGCGACTTTCGGGGATGGGAGGTCGTACTACAGCCAGCAGGACGAGGCCTTCGCGGTCGCGGTCGACCCAGCCGGTGATGTCGTCGTGGCCGGGATGCTGGTGATCCTGGCGAACGGCGACAACACGCCGATCGGGGTCGTGATGAAGCTCTCCGGCGCCTCCGGCGCGCCGCTCTGGACGGCCGCGTCCGGTCTGCCCGTGATCCAGGCGCTCGCGCTCGACGCGGCCGGCAACGTGCTGGCCGTGGGCGCCGACGCCGGCAACTTGGAGGTCTGGAAGCTCGCGGGCAGCGACGGGCAGCCGCTCTGGATGCACGAGGTCAACTTCCCCAACACCGGGGCGGCGACGGTGGCGATCGACGCCGCCGGCGACGTGATCGTCGGCGGACGCGCGGCGGGCGCGTTCGTGACGAAGCTCGAGGCCGCGACGGGCGACACCATCTGGGAGCGCGACGTCACCACGACCGGCGGCCCCGCCGCGGTGAACGAGCTGGTGGTCCATCCGTCGGGCGACGTCGTCGCCGTCGGCGGGTTCGATCAGGACGTGACCGGATTCTCGCAGCTCCTGGTGATGCGGCTCGCGGCCGCGACCGGCGTCGACGTGTGGCCGCGCTTCATCGCATCGGGCACCGGCAACGGCGCCGAAGCCGCGGGCGTCGCACTCGACTCCACGGGCGACATCGTCGTGACCGGCTACATCTCGAACGCGGCGACGAGCACCGACTTTGGAGTGCTCAAAGTCGACGACGCCACGGGGACGCAGCTATGGCGCCGCGAGCTCGACGTCGGCGCCGCGGGCGCCGACCTCCCCGACGATGTCGCGGTGGACGCAGCGGACGACGTGATCGCGGTCGGCATGCTCGGGGCGGACTTCGCGGTGGTGAAGCTGCGCGGCGACGACGGCGTCGACTTCCCGCGCTGCGGCGATCTCACCGACGACGGCATCATCAACTCCGCCGACCGCTTCGCGGTGCGAAACATGCTCGCCGACCTGCCGCCGGGTCCCGCGTCGCCCGGTCGCTGCAGCGTGATCGGCGGCCCCGGGGACTGCGACATCCGCGACGTGGCCGTGATCCAGCGCTGGCAGTCCCAGCGCCCGCCCGGCCTGCGCTCCGTCTGCGCCGACGCGCTTCCCTGAGCGGCTACGCCGCCTTCGACGCCGCGCGCGCCAGCACGCCCGCGTAGCCGCGCTCGACGCAGGCGCGCTCGAGCACGCCCCGCGCCAGCAACAGCTCGTGCATCTCCGGCAGCTTGTAGTGCGGCACCGTCATCAGCAGGTGGTGCTCCAGGTGGTAGTTCACCCGGTTGGGCGCGATCAAGAGGCGCTCCCACCAGCTCGCGAGCGTGGTGCGGGTGTCGTTGAGTGGATCGTCGGGGTTCGGGACCAGCGCGTGCTCCGCGATCGAGCGAATGCGCGTCACCAGTGTGTGCGTGGTCAGCCACGCCACGACCCAGAGCAGATACAGCGCAGGCTGGCCGAGCGCGGCGAGGATGCCGAAGAGGACGGCGTTGGTGACCACCACGCCGATCGCCGCCTGCCGCGCGTGCCCGCCCTTCTGGAAGCCACCGATCGTCCGCTTCCAGCCCGCGCGTGCGAACTTCAGGCCGGTCTGTCCGGAGAGATCGCGCCAGACCTTGCGCCGCATGCTCGCGCGCGTGATCGGGAAGGGAAGGACCAGCGAGAGATCGGGATCGTCCTTCGTCCAGTTCTTGGAGTGGTGCTGCAGGTGATAGCCGCGGTACGGATGCAGGTCGCTCCAGATCGGATAGCCGCAGAGCCAGTTGCCGACGAAGTCGTTCCAGCGCCGGTCGGCGAGCAGCGTGCGGTGCGCGGCCTCGTGCATCAGCACCGCAAAGCCGAGCTGGCGTGCGCCGATCACGAGCAGCGCGAGCACGATCGTGAGCGGATTCGGCGCCCACGCGACCAGCGCCATCGCCGCGCCGACGAGCGCCCAGTTGCCAAGGATCGAGCGCCAGCCGCGCAAGTCGTCCATGCGCAGGAGCTGCTGGATCTCGTCGCGTGTGAGCGCGTCGCGCCAGCCCGACTTCTCGACCGCTTCCAACGTGCTCATGCGGCTCCTTCGGCGGGCTCGAGCTCGGCCGCCGTCTGCGTGACCTGATGCGCGGGCGCACGGCTGCGCTCCACGCCTGCGCGGCGCAGGAAGGGCGCCCAGCTCGCGCGCCCGGCGACGTCGTAGCGCCGCATGGCCAGGACGAGCGCCTGGCGCTCGCGCGCAGGCACGATCTCGTCGGGCAGCAGGGGATCGAGGGCGAGCTGGCGGATCGCGCGCCCGCCGACCACGAACGAGCGGGACATCGCCGCCGCCGGCTCGAGTCCGTCGAGCTCGCCCAGACTGCGCGTGAGCTGCGCGCTGGTGGCGCGATACCCGGCGACCAGGCGGCGGGCGTCCCAGAGCGAACGCGCGCGGGCGTCGGTCTCCGCGTCGAGACCGGACAGCTCGAACACCGGAAGCGGGAGCGGCAGGCCGAGCGCGCGCAGCCGTTCGCGCACGCCAGCGACGCCTTCGACCAGGTTGTCCGGGCGGACCTCGAGACCGCGGCGCAGCGCGCGGAAGCCGAGCAGCGAGAGCGCGCGCGACGCGGCGCGGCGCTCCTCGCGCACGAGGCCGAGCGTATGCACGCCGATCCAGCCGCCCGACCATGCGATCACGCGCCGATCGAGCCGGCGCCACGACACCACCAGCTCGTTCAGCGGCTGCGCCGCGCTGCCCAGCCGGTACTGCCCGCGCTCGGAGCACTCGACGCGGCCGCTCGCCAGCAGCCGGGCCAGGGCGACGCGCAGGCCGTTTGCGGAGATCCCGAACAGCGCGGCGGCCTCGACCAGCGCGCGCACCGGCATCGCGCCGTGGGGCAGGGTGGAGAGCAGGTCGAGGATCAGGCTGCGCGGACTCGGACGCACGTCGCGCACATTACATCCATCGGACGATCGTGGCAAGAACTGAAATGTTCTCCGGGAGGGTCAGTGGACGCCGTGGGCCGGGACCAGACTGGCCGGGTCGACCCCGAGCGAGCGGATCGCGGCGTCCCAGAGCTGCTCCGGGTCGGCCCCGAAGAGCAGGTCCGCGCTCGCGGGCGCGAACAGCCAGGCGCCGCTGGCCAGCTCGGACTCGAGCTGACCGGCGCCCCAGCCCGCGTAGCCCAGGAAGAAGCGCAGGCGCTCCGGCGGCGCAGCCGCAATCGCTCGCAGGTGATCGGGGGAAGAGGAGAGCAGGATGCCGCTTGCGACCTCGGTGGCCAGGGCCGCACCCTCCACACCGGTCGGCTCGTGGAGCAGCCAGCCGCTGCGGGTCTGCACCGGCCCGCCGCTCCACACGACGCCGTCGGGATCGCCGGCCCACTCGATCCCGAGCGTCTCGA
This sequence comes from uncultured Myxococcales bacterium, assembly GCA_964454165.1. Classification (GTDB taxonomy): domain Bacteria; phylum Myxococcota_A; class UBA9160; order SZUA-336; family SZUA-336; genus CAYVQJ01. Next base: position 13,994 of record CAYVQJ010000040.1, read on the forward strand.
CCACGCTCGCGAGCTTGATCTCGCTCGGCCGGTTCACGATCAGGCCGAAGCTGCCGTTCGGTCCGTGCTCGACGAGAAGCACCACGCTGCGGTCGAAGTTCGGGTCGTCGAGCTGCGGCATCGCGATCAGGAAGCCCGGCGCCGCGCTCCGCGTGCTCATCGCGGGGAGTCTACTGCTGCGGCGGCTGCCTCGCGTGCGAGGCGTGCGCTCGCCGCGCGGTTCAGCCAGCGCACCGCCCACGGCGCCAGGCGCACGAGCCAGTACAGCGCCCACGCCTCGGGCGAGATCGGAGCGACCAGGCGGTTGCGCTGGATCGCCCGAAGCAGGTTCTTCGCGACGCGCTCGGGCCCGTAGTTGCGCCGGCGATACAGCTCGACCATGCGCTGGCGCGCCTCGGGCGTGGCGCCGGGGCCGCGCATGCGGCTCGCGGTCGTGATCGGCGTGTTGATGATCCCCGGGCAGGCGGCGGTCACGCCGATCTGGTGGCGCCCGAGCTCGGAGGCGATCGCCTGCGAGAGCCCGAGCACGGCGAACTTCGTCGCGGAGTATGCGGCCAGCGGCTCGCTCGCGACGAAGCCGGCGGCCGACGACACGTTGACCACATGCCCGCCGCGGCCGCGCGCGACCATGCGCGACGCGAAGAAGTGGAGGCCGTGCACGACGCCCATCAGGTTGATGCCGACGATCCAGTTCCAGTCCTCGAGCGTGGTGTCGAGCAGACCCGCGCCGAGCCCGACGCCCGCGTTGTTCACCAGCACGTCGACCGCATCGACGTGGCCGTGCACGAACTCGGCGAAGGCGCGCATCTGCTCGACCTCTGCGACGTCGACGCGGCGCGCGTGCGCCTTGCGGCCCAGCGCTTCGATCGCGCGCTGGGTCTCGAGCAGGCCGTCCTCGGACACGTCGCACAGGAACAGGTCCGCGCCGCGTCGCGCCAGCTCCAGCGCCGTCGCGCGCCCGATGCCGCTGGCGCTCCCGGTCACGAGCGCGGTCTTGCCGCGCAGGTCGCGCACGTCCATCTCACCTCCCTTCGCTCGCGCGAGTCTACCGCGGGCCGTAGACTCGCCGGAACGGAGGCGTAGAGCGATGACAGCCCGGGCCTCGCTCCCCCTCGTCCTGCTGCTCGTCGTCGCCGGCGCCTGCGCGCAGAGCGGGCGGCGCTTCGATCCCGATCGCATCCCGTTCATCCACCCCGAGAAGTCGACGCAGGCGGATGTGCGCAGGATTTTCGGCGAGCCGGCCGGGATCGCCACGGTCGCGAGCGGCGATACGCGCTGGAGCTACCTGTACGAGGAGACCACCTCGCGCGATACCGGGGTGCTCACGCGAATCGGCGCCGCGGTCGCGTCGATCTTCGGGTATCCGGTGTTCTGGTCGCCGGTGAACATCGCCTGGGAGAACACGACTCGGCACGAGCTCTCCGTGCTGTTCGATGGCGAAGGCGTGGTCCGCGACTACGCCTACGAGCGCACCGAGATCCCGACGCGGCGCGTCTACTGAGGATGACGATGAGCTGGCCTCGGATCGCCGCCCCGACGCTCGCGGTAGCACTTGCGGCTCTCGGGCCGGGCGGAACGCGCGCGCAGGGCGTGGACGTGCGCGTCAACGACCCGGCGCAGGACAACGGAGGCGTGACCCAGAACGAGGTCACGCTCGCGGTCGACGGCGATGTGCTCTGCGTGGGCTGGCGCGACTTCGCCGACGGAGCGCGGCGGAACGGCTTCGGCGTGTCGCGCGACGGCGGCAAGACCTTCCGCGACGGCGGCCCGGTGTCCTTGGCGCACTCGCTGTTCGCCGATCCGAGCCTGCTGGCGATTCCCGGCGGTGGGTTCTGGTATGCCTCGCTCGAAGCGGGACTGCGCGGCGTGATCCTGCACAAGAGCGCGGACTGCGCGACGTTCGCGTACGTCGGCCACGTGACGTCGGGCCACGCGAACTTTTCGGTGGACAAGCCGTGGCTCGCGCTCGACCCGGGCTCCGGCCGTCTGTACGCCGCTTACGTCAAGCTGGGACAGATCGTGGTCGCGGAGTCCGCTGCGCCCGAGCGCGAGCCGGACGCGCGCTGGGCGCGAGAGAGCGTGATCGCTCCCGGCAGCGGTCCCTGGATCGACGTCGCGCCGGACGGCACGGCGTTCCTTGCCTTTTCGTCGGGCGCGTCGATCCGGTTGTTCGCGCGGGGCGCGGGCGGCACCTGGGAGGAACGCGCTCCGGTCGCGCTCGTGCTGCGGGCCCCCGCGCAACGCGCGGCCACGCGCGAGTGCCGGCGCGCGGCGCTGAATGGCAAGATCCGCATCGAGGTGCTGCCGCAGCTCGCGAGCCACGCCGATACCACGGCGCCCGCGGGCTACGTGCTGCACGTGGTCTGGAACGCCGACCCCGACGGCGAGGGCCCCGACGTATCCGACGTGCGCTACGCGCGCTCTCTCGATGGCGGGCGGCAATGGTCGGCGCCGCGCCGTCTGAACGACGACGACACCACCAGCGACCAGTGGAATCCCGCGCTGGGCGCGGGCCCGGGCGGCGTCGTCGCGGTGAGCTGGTACGACCGGCGGCTCGACGCGGCGCGAAACTGGAAGTTCGACCGCTATCTCGCGGTGTCTCGCGACGGCGGCGCGAGCTTCGAGCCGAACCTGCGCGTGAGTGACGAGAGCTCGCCGGTCTCGCCGACGCAGCCCCACGTCGATCGACACAGCAGCAACTGCTACCACGGGGACTACGACCAGCTCGTGGTGCGCGGAAACGCGATCCACATGGTGTGGTCCGACGATCGCCGCCAGGGTCCGCCCTGTCCGGATCGCGGCACCGATCCGCGCTACCTGAAGGGCTGCCCGAACCCCGACGTCTACTACGACCGGGTGGTCGTCGAGCCATCGCGGGCCCGACTGGCTGCCCCGAGCCCCGACGGCGTTGCCGTCGGGGTCGGGGGGAGCCTTCGCTAGTTGCTGTGAGCCTGATGGTTCCCGCAGTCGACGTCGCCCGAGACGCTGAAGACGATGCCGCCGGCGTCGGAGACCTCGATCACGGCGGTGTCGCGAAGGCAGCCGCCGCGCTCGCCGCCGTCTGTGAAGGTCCAACGCGCGGTGCAGGCGCGATCGGGCTGCTTGCAGCGACCCGTGCCTTCGCCCACGAACGTGTCGAACAGCGCATCCGGCGGATTGGGCTCGATCCCCGGGTCGTCGATGCAGATCGCAGTGTCCAGGTTGAGCAGGTGGAAGCTCTGACCCGACTCATGGTCGTTGATCTGCAGGTTGTCGGAGTTTCGCGGATCGCAGTGGAGCACGAAGCCGTGCGTCACGCGACCCTCGTAGTCCACCTGGTTGCCTGCGGTGTCGAAGATGCTCCCGCCACCGGTCATCCAGCAGTCCTGGCGTACGGCGAGCGCGATGCCCGCGAACACCGTCAAACCCAGGGCCGTCCCGATCAGCGCCACCCGGCGGGCGCCAACGCCTAGAACGCTTCGCATCACTCGACTCCTCGTTTGGTCCCGCCCCCCGACGCAGCATTTCTACCACGGGGAAAGACCCCGTGGCTCGCAAAACGCACGCAAGTGCCACCCGGTTGCAATGACAGTGGGTTGCGTCCCCGAGTTGCGCGTGCGCTCAGATCCGCGAGTCGCGTCCCGCCCAATACTTCTCGCGTAGACCGCGCTTGACGAGCTTGCCCGTCGGCGTCCGCGGCAGCTCCGCTGCGAAGTCGATCGACTTCGGGCACTTGTAGTGCGCGATCAGGCCGCGGCAGTACTCGACGAGCTCGCGCTCCAGCTCGGAGCCGGGGCGCACGCCGGCGGCGGGCACCACGACGGCCTTGACCTGCTCGCCCATCACGTCGTCGGGCACTCCGATCACCGCGACGTCGTGCACCTTCGGGTGCGACATCAGCGCGTTCTCGGTCTCCTGCGGGTAGATGTTCACGCCGCCCGAGATGATCATGTTCGACTGGCGATCGGTCAGGAACAGATAGCCGTCCTCGTCCAGGAAGCCGATGTCGCCGAGCGTGAACTTGTCACCGCGGTACGTCGTCTGCGTCTTCTCGTCGTCCTTGTGATACTTGAAGCGCGCCGCAGGATCGGGGTTCGCCGGAAAGTACACGGCGCCCTCCTGGCGCGGCTTTGTGACTTCGTTCCCGTCCTCGTCGAGCAGGAACAGCTTGCCGCCGGCCCAGTGCTTGCCGACCGAGCCCGGGTGCTCCAGCCACTCCTTGGAGCGGATGATGGTGCCGCCGCCCTCGGTGCCGGCGTAGTACTCGACGATTACCGGGCCCCACCACTCGATCATCGCGCGCTTGACCGGCACGGGGCAGGGAGCCGCGGCGTGCACCGCCACGCGCAGGCTCGACACGTCGTACTTGCGGCGCACCTCTGGCGGGAGCTGCAGCAGGCGCTTGAAGTGGGTCGGGACCCACTGCGACGTGGTGATCTTCTGGTCCTGGATCGTCTGCAGCGCGATCTCCGGGTCGAACTGGCGCATGATCACCGCGGCCGAGCCGAAGCGGTGCTGCATCGCCGAGAAGGCGAGCGGCGCGGCGTGGTAGAGCGGGGCGGGGCACAGGTAGCGATCGCTCTCGACGAAGCCGAAGAAGGCGCCGAACGCCATCGACGCCAGCGCCACGGCCGGGTCGCCGAACGGCTTGTTGGGGAGGGGGTGGCGCACCCCTTTGGGGCGCCCGGTGGTGCCCGACGAGTAGAGCATCACCGCGCCTTCGCGCTCGCCCGCGAGCGGCGCGTTCTGTGGCGCGTCCGCCAGCACGTCCTCGTAGCGCAGGAAGCCCTCGATCTCGCCGTGCAGCGAAACGCGGCGCGCGAGCTTCGACGCGCCGGCCCCGGCCTCGGTCGCGAGCTGCGCGAACTTCTGTGAGGCGAAGAACACCCTGGCGTCGCAGTTGTCGACGATGTACTGGGTCTCGCCGGCGGCCAGGTGCCAGTTCACCGCGGTGAAATACAGCCCGAGCCGCAGCGCGGCCCAGTACACGTCGAAGAACTCTTCGTCGTTTCCGATCAGGGCGGCGACGCCGTCGCCCTGCTCGAGACCCCAGCCGCGCAGCAGGTGCGCGATGCGGCGGGAGCGGGCCTCGAGCTCGCCGTAGGTCTCGACGGACTCGCCGTTGCCGTAGACGAGAGCGATGCGGTCCGGTTCCTTGCGCGCGACATCGACGATGGTGGGCACGAGCGGCCTCCTCTGGCGCACAACTCTACAGGAGCCCAGCCCGGCGCAGGCCCGCACGTCGCGAGTTGCTAGGGTTCCGAACGTGGACCTGGTGGGAGATCTGCTCGGCTTCCTCGAGCGCTCGCCGACGCCCTATCACGCGGTCGCGGAGGCCGCGCGCAGGCTCGAGCTGGCCGGCTTTCGGCGTTTCGCGAGCGCCGACGTCTGGGAGCTCGGCCCCGGGGCGCGGGGCTACCTGGTGCGCGACGAAGGCACGCTCGTGGCGTTCGAGATCGGGTCGCTCTCGCCCGCGGAGGGCGGCTTCCGCGCGATCGGCGCGCACACGGACTCGCCGGGGCTGCGCGCCAAGCCGCGCGCCGACGTGGTCGCGGCAGGCTACCGGCAGCTCGCGGTCGAGCCCTATGGCGGCCTGCTGCTGCACACCTGGCTCGATCGCGAGCTGTCGCTAGCGGGTCGCGTCACGCTCCGGCGCGGGGGCGGCGTGGCCACCGAGCTCGTCGATTTCCGTCGCCCGCTCTTGCGCATTCCCAACCTGGCGATCCACCTGAATCGCGACCTCGCGACCAAGGGGCTCGAGCTGAACGCTCAGACGCACGCGGTGCCGGTGCTGGGCCTCGAGGACGCGCCTCCGCTCGCGGAGCTTGTCGCGGCCGAGCTGTCGCGCTCGGGAACGCCCGCGGCGGCTGCGGACGTGCTCGGCTTCGACCTCCTGCTCTACGACGTGCAGCCGCCCGCGCTCGTTGGAGCACGGCAGGAGTTCGTCTGCTCGGCGCGGCTCGACAATCTGGTGTCCTGTCACGCCGCGGTGTCGGCGCTGGTGCGCGCCGCCGCCGGCGGCATGGGGTCGTTTACACGCGTGATCGCGCTCTACGACCACGAGGAGGTCGGCAGCCGCAGCGCGTCCGGCGCCGGCGGGCCGGTGCTGGTCGAGACCCTCGAGCGCCTGGTCGCGGGCTACAAGGGCGGCGCCCCGCAGGGCCTGGCCCGCGCTCTGGCGCGCTCCACGCTGATCTCCGCCGACATGGCGCACGGCGTACACCCGAACTACGCCGACCGCCACGAGGCCGGACACCGCCCGGTGTTGGGCCGCGGGCCCGTGCTCAAGCAGAACGCCAACCAGTCTTATGCGACCGACGCGGTCACCGCGGGGATGTTCCAGTCCCTGTGCCAGCGCGTCGGCGTCACACCCCAGTATTTCGTGGTGCGCAGCGACCTGCCGTGCGGCTCGACGATCGGGCCGATCACGGCCGCGCGCGCCGGGCTGCGCAGCGTAGACGTCGGCAATCCCATGCTCGCGATGCACTCCTGCCGCGAGATGGCGGGCGCCGCCGACATAGCACCGCTGATCGACGTGCTCGCCGCGTACTTCGCGGCCGAGTGAAAGGGGGAGAGATGAACCGCGTGCTCTGGCTGCTGTTGCCATTCCTGCTGACCTGCGCCTCCACCGACATGGGGGTGCGCGACGCCACGGAGCTGATCGAGCAGGGCAAGCCCGAAGAGGCCGTGAAGCGCCTCGAGCCGCTGCGCGACAAGTACCCGCAGGACGCGCGCGTGCGCGACGCGCTGGCCCGCGCTTACTACCGCTCCGCGCGCAAGGCGCTCGACGAGCAACGCACTGCGGACTACGAGCTGAACCTCGCTCACGCGCTCGACGAATGGGTCGAGTGCGTCCGCATCGATCCGGCGGCCTCGCATCCTCACACCATGATGGCGATCGTGCGCCTGCACCAGGGCGACCTCGACGGCTCGATCGCCAATCTCAAGAACGCCCGCCGGCTGGAGCCTTCGAACCCGAGTACGTACTGGAATCTGGGCGAAGCCTACGTGTACAAGGGAAAGCTCGAAGCCGCCCACCGCTACCTGCAGCACGCGCGCCGCCGGCACGGCTCGCGCGCCTACATCGAGCTGGTGGAGGCGCTGGCGGCGTGGAAGGGCGGCGACCTGGTCGAGGCGGACGACCTGTTCGCGTCCGCGCTCGGCGCTTCGCCGGAGGTCGTCGCGCAGTGGAACGAGGCCCCGGTGGCCCGGTCCATCGCGAACTTCGACGACTTCGCGGAGTTCTGCTGCGGCGACGTGGCGTGCGGGCCGTACATGAAGAACCAGTGCCGCAAGGCCGAGCACGCCGTGGTCGAGCGCAAGGTCGACGCCGAGACCGCGCGCAAGGAGCTCGTGCTCGAGATGGAGCGCCGCCGCAAGCTGAACGAGATCTACGACAGCCGCAAGGACCTGCAGCTCGAGGTCGAGAAGCCCGAGCCCGTCCAGTAAGCGCGCGAAGCGCGCTTGCAATCACTTGACGAGATAGTTAACTATCTCCAGAATGCGATTCGCCACGGAAGGGGATCGCATGCAGCGACTGGTGCCGATGCTCGCCTACGACGATGCGCGCGCGGCGCTCGACTTCCTGTGCCGTGCCTTCGGTTTTCGCGAGCGCTTCTGCATGGACATGCCGGACGGCACGATCGGCCACGCGGAGGTCGAGCTCGATGGGCACGTGGTGATGCTCGCCACCACCTGGCGTGTGGGCGGCCTGGCGAGCCCGCTCGAGCTGCCGGCGAAGCACTCCCAGCTCCTCTGCTACGTCGACGACGTCGACGCACACCACGCGCGCGCGCGCGAAGCCGGGGCGACCATCGTCGGCGAGCCCGAGGACCAGGACCACGGCGCGCGCAGCTACCGCGCGCTCGACCTCGAGGGCCACCGCTGGATCTTTGCCACGCCGCTCGCGGACGCCGCCTGATGGGCCGCCGCTCGGCCGCGCGCTCGAGCCCGCTCGACGCCACGCTCGCCGCCCTTGCCGATCCCACGCGCCGGCGCGTGATCGATCTGCTGCGCGAGCGCCCGCGCCGTGCTGGCGAACTCGCCGCGGCGTTCGACGCCAGCGCGCCGGCGATGAGCCGCCACCTGCGCGTGCTGCGCACGCGAGGCTTGATCGCCGAGGAACGCGACGCGAGCGACCAGCGCGCGCGCGTGTACCGGCTGCGCCCCGAGCGTTTCCGCGATCTGTCGAGCTGGCTCGGCGAGGTCGAGCGCTTCTGGGGCGAACAGCTGGCGGCGTTCCGCGCGCACGCCGAGGCGCGAACCCGGCCGACCCGACGGGAAAGGAGAAGCGGTGGCGACTGAGCCGTCCAGCGACTGCGCGCGCGCGACCACGATCGTGGCCGTCGCGCCGGAGACCGCGTTCGAGGTCTTCACCGAGCAGGTCGACGCCTGGTGGAAGCGCGGACCGCGCTACCGCTTCCGCGCGCAGCGCGACGGGAAGATGCGCTTCGAGCCGGGCGTCGGCGGGCGGCTGGTCGAGGTCTACGACGATTCCGGCGGCGACGTGTACGAGGTCGGGCGCGTGCGGATCTGGAAGCCGCCGGAGCGGCTCGTGTTCGAGTGGCGCGGCAACACCTTCCGCCCCGGCGAGCGTACGGAAGTCGAGGTCTGGTTCGAGCGGGTCGCCGGCGGCACGCGCGTGACGGTCGAGCACCGCGGCTGGGATGCCCTGCCCGAGGACCACCCGACGCGCCACGGCCTGCGCGGGGGAGCCTTCGTCTCGATGATCGGGCTCTGGTGGGCGGAGCTGCTGGTGTCGCTGCGCACACTCGACCCCGGCTCGGCCGGAGTCCCCGGAGGGTCCAGTGATGCGTAGGCTGCTGCGCGGACTGCTGCTGCTCGTCGTGGCCGCGATCGTCGTGCCGCCGCTCTGGTACGCGCTGTTCCCACCGAGGGCGCTCGAGCTGCCGCCGGCGGGCAGGCGTGTGGCGCTCGCGAGCGGAGTCGCGGTGAACGTGGTGGAGGAGGGCAGCGGCGCGCCGATCGTCATGGCGCACGGTCTGCCCGGCAGCGCGTACGACTGGCGCGTGCTGTCCGCCGTGCTCGCAAAGCGCGGCTTGCACGCCATCGCGTACGACCGCGTCGGCTACGGCTACTCCGACGCGCGCAGAGACGGCCGCTACACCGTTGAGCAGAACGCGACGGAGCTCATCGACCTGCTGGACGCACTCGCGCTCGAGGACGCGACCGTGGTTGGCTGGTCGTACGGAGGCGGGACGGCGATGGTCGCGGCGCAGCGCCGGCCGCCCCGGCTCGCGCGCATCGCGCTGGTCGGGAGCGCCGGCCCCGGGATCGAGGACCGCAAGCCTCCCCTGGTCGCGCGCGTGCTGTTCTCTACGCCCGTCTTGCTCTGGCTGCGCTTCGTGCCGCCCGCCGCGCAGGCGCTGCGCCAGCTCACCAGCGTCGCGGCGTTCAGTGGCCAGCCGATGCCGGACTGGTGGATGCCGGGGCTGAACGCGAATTTCGCGCGCCCCCACACTCCGCTCACCTTCCGCGCCGAGGGCGCCGCGCTCGGCAGCAGCGCCGTTCCCGATCCCACCGGTCTCGAGCTGCCGATCCTGATCGTGCACGGCTCCGACGACCAGCTCGCTCCGATTGCGATTGGGCGCGAGCTGGCGCGGCGCGCACCGCACGCGAGGCTCGTCGTCGTCGATGGCGGCAGCCACATGCTCCCGATCACCCACGCCGAGCTGCTCGCGGAAGAGATCGCGGCGCTCGCTACTTCGGAGAAGTGAGATGTCCGCGCAACCCGTCCCGCCCCGATCGCAGTCGCCCGCCATGCCTCCGGGCGCGCTGCTCTATCAGATGGCGATCGGCCACTACGTGTCGCGCGCGCTCGATCTCGCCGCGCGGCTCGGGATCGCCGACCTGCTCGCGAACGGGCCGCGCGACGCGGAGGATCTGGCGAAGGCGACCTCCACGCACGCGCCCTCGCTCGCGCGCGTACTGCGGCTGCTCGCGAGCGTGGGCGTGTTCGCCGAGCAGGAGCACGGCGTGTTCGCGCTCACGCCGACCGGGCAGCTGCTGCGCGCGGACGTGCCTGGCTCGATGCGGGCGATGGTGATGGTGTTCTCGGGCATCGGGATCCAGGACAGCTGGAAGGATCTCGAGTACTGCGTGCGCACCGGTGAGCCCGCGTTCCGCAAGCACTCCCCCGACGGAGACGCGTTCTCCGGCATGGACGCGGAAGGTGCGAAGGTATTCGACGACGCGATGGCCGCATTCGCGCCGGCGACGGCCGCCGCGATCGCGGCCGCCTACGACTTCTCCGGCGTGCGCACGCTCGCCGACGTGGGCGGTGGCAACGGGGCGATCCTGATCGGGATCCTGCAGGCGACGCCGAAGCTCGCCGGCGTGGTGTTCGACCGCCCGGCGACCGCCGAGCGCGCGCGCGCGAAGATCGCGGAGGCCGGCCTCGCGTCGCGCTGCCAGGCCGTGGGCGGCGACTTCTTCGAGTCGGTCGCGCCTGGAGCGGACGCCTACCTGCTGAAGCACGTGATCCACGACTGGGACGACCAGCGCGCCGCCGCGATCCTGCGCAGCTGTCACCGCGCGCTCCCGTCCGGGGGCCGCGTCCTGATCGCCGAGGGCCTGTACCCGGCGCAGATCGACGTCTCGCTCGAGAGCCGCGGCGCCGCGTCGAACGACGTGAATATGCTGGTCGTGGCCGGCGGCCGGCAGCGCTCCGAGAGCGAGTTCCGCGCGCTGTACGCGTCGGCGGGCTTCCGCCTCGAGCGCAGCGTGCCGACGGCGGCGCGACTCTCGCTGATCGAGGGCGTCAAGCTGTAGTCTCCCTCCGGGATGGGGCAGGGGTCGGGCGCGCGGCGCAACACGGCACTCTTCGCGCTCTACTCGATCGGCCAGAACGCTCCGTTGTACTGGCCGTACATGTTCCACCTGGTCACGGTCACGCGCGGGCTCTCGGCGACGGAGTTCGGCGCGCTCAAAGGTCTGTACTACGGCGCGACGGTCGCGCTGGAAGTGCCGATGGGAGCGCTCGCGGACCGCTTCGGCCGGCGCGTAGCACTGGTCTCGAGCGCGCTCCTGAACGCGCTCGCCTGCCTGATCTACGCCACGGCGACCGACTTCGCGCTGTTTGCCGCCGCGGAGCTCGTGTTCGCGCTCTGCAACGCCCTCCACTCCGGCGCGGAGTCCGCGCTCCTGTACGACTCGCTCGTCGCCGAGGGACGCGAGGCGGACTACGCCCGCGTCTACGGCCGCGCGCGCGCCGCCTCGTACCTGGCGCTCGTGCTCGGGCTCCCGGCGGCGGACGTCTGGCTGGTGCGCGGGGGCGATCCCGCGCCGGCGTATCTCGCGACCGCGCTGCTGGCGCTCGTCGGCGCCGGCGCCGCCTTCGCGCTGCGCGAGCCGGCGCGCCTGCACAGCCGCTCGAGCCTGGCGCTCACGCGCGGCGCCCTGCGCGCGGTCGCCGGCGACCGCGTGCTGCTGCGGCTGATTCTGTACGGCGCGGGCGTTTACATGCTGTACCGCTCCGCAAATGCCGCGTACTACAACCCGATCCTGGCGTGGAAGGGCGTCCCGGTCGAGCGCTTCGGCTCGCTCTACGCGCTCGTCAGCCTGTGCGGCGCGCTCGCCGCATGGCGCGCGCACGCGTTGCGGCAGGCGTTCGGCGATCGCGCGCTCGTGGTCGCGATGCCGTGCGCCGTCCTCGCGATGTTCGCGGGGCTGGCACTCGCCCCGGGTCGCGCGCCGGTGCTCTTGTTCGCGATCGAAGGAGGGGTCGGCGGGCTGTTCCCGGTCGTCGTGCACGACCTCGTCAATCGCCGGGTCGCGGACGGGAGCCACCGCGCAACGCTGCTGTCGCTGCAGAGCTTCGCCTGGCGCGGCTCATACGCGCTGGCGTCGGTTTGGATCGGCTGGACGCTCGATGTCGTGTCGCTCCCCTGGGCGTTGCCGCTCGGCGTGGCCGTCTGCGCCGCGCCCCTCGCGGCTGCGCTCGCGTTCCGGCGCAGGCGCGGCGGCTAGCGCACGCCGGAGCCCGCGCGCGAGACGCCCCGGGACCACACGGCCGAGCTCCACGCGCGAGGCGCCGACGAAGCGCGCGAGCGAGCGCAGCGCGTCCGCGATCCCGCCGAGCGCGGCGGCGGGATCGAGCGGCGCGCGCGCGTGCGGCGGCGGCGCGCCGTCCGCGAACCAGCGCTCGAAGTGGACGCTCTTCACTTCGAGCACGCCGCGCTCGCGATGCGTCTTGGGGTCGAGCCGTCCCACCAGGTGGCCGTCGTGCAGGATCGGCAGCGTGTAGTACCCGTACCTGCGCGCGTGACCCGGGGTGTACACCTCGATCTTGTAGTCGAACCCGTAGAGCTTCGACGTACGCTCGCGGTGCCACAGGAACGAGTCGAAGGGCGAGAGCAGCGCCGTTCCCCGGGACGCAGAACGGCGGCGGCCGGCGCGCGCGAGCGCGTCGAGATCCTCGGCGAGCGCGTACCACACGCCGCGCTCGCCTTCGACGTCGACCTCCACGATCTCGCCCGCGCGCAGGAGCTGCGCCAGCGTGTCCTTGCGCTCGCGCGGCCGAAGGCGCGGGAAGCTCAGGTACATCCGGAGGTCGCCCTCTGTCGCCGCGCCCATCGCGGCGAGCGCGCGCTTCGCGTGCCAGAGCAAGAACGCGCCGGGCGCGAGCGGAGCGGCGGCGAAGCGCTCGCCGAGCACGCGCTCCACCAGGTCGAAGCGCTTGTGGAAGTGCCGGCGCGAGTGCACGGCGAGCCGTCCGCTCTTCCACAGGAAGTCGAGCGCGTGCGTGGTGCTCTTCCAGTTCCACCAGCCCTTCTCCTTGCGGCGCGGTGACGTGGACTCGAAGTCGGCGCTCCCGAGCGGCCCGCGCTCCCGGATCGCCTGCTCGACCCTCGCGAGCGTTTGGCGATGGCGGCGCAGCCACGGTCCCCAGCCGGTGTGGCGCGTGTCGTACTCGAGCATCGCGCGCCGCCACGCGGGAAGATGCGAGGCCGGGATCAGGCACGCGGCGTGCGCCCAGTAGTCGACGAGCGTGTGGCGCTGCCAGACCAGCCGATCCAGCGCGGCGCGATCGTAGACGTCGAAGCGGTTCCAGGTCGTCAGGTAGTGCGCGCGCTCGACCACGTTGATCGAGTCGAGCTGGATGCCGCCGGTCGCCTCTGCGAAGCGCCCGAGCGACGTCGCAGAGAGCCGCCGCCCGCGCGGCCGGTCGAGCCACTGGCGCTCGAGAAAGAGCGCAGCGACCGCGCGGATCGGAAACCGCGGCGGGGTGGCTACGGCCGAACCTCGTAGAACGCGTTGAACGGGTTCTGCACGTCCAGGCGCCGGAAGCGCGTGAAGCCGGCCTCGCGACACAGCGACTCCGCGAGGGCGGGTCCGAACGCGGCGCCGATGCCCTCGCCCCCGTGCGCGAGCGACACTGTCATGCAGTGCAGCGTGCTCATCGCGTAGAGCAGCGCGCCGCCGGGGTTCAGGTTGTCGGCGAGCGTGTCGCCGGCCGACGGCTCGACCATCAGGTACGCGCCGTCCTCGCGCAGGGAGCGACGGATTCGCGCGAGCGCGGCGCGCGGCTTGACCATGTCGTGGATCGTGTCGAAGCTCGCCACGAAGTCGAAGCCCGGCGCCGTCGGGATCTCCTCGGCCGCCACGCGCTCGAAGCGCACGTTGGCCAGGCGCTCGCTCGCTGCCGACTCGCGCGCGCGCGCGAGTGAGGTCTCGTCGATGTCGAAGCCGGTGAACTCGGAGCGCGGATACGCCTTCGCCATCACCAGCGTCGAGGTTCCCGCGCCGCAGCCGACGTCGGCCACGCGGATGCCCTGGTCGAGGCGCTTGGTCACGTCCGGCAGCGAGGGGAGCCACTTGCGCACCAGCAGCACGCGCATGCCCGGCGCGTTCGAGCGCGAGATGCCCTCGACCATCTCGGGACCGAAGTCCGTGAAGGCGACGCCTCCGCCCTCGCGCATCGCCTTCGCGACGCCGGGCACCGCCCCGAGGATCCCGCGCACGATCTGGCTCCAGCCGGCAAGGAAGTAGGGGCTCGACTCGTCGGCGAGGCACGCGGCGTGCTCGTCGGGAAGCGCGTAGCTCTCGCGGGCCGGGTCGTAGCTCACGATTCCCGCGGCTGCGAGCGACGCCAGTGACTCGCGCAGGTAGCGCTCGTTCAAGCCGGTCCCGGCCGCGATCTCGGCCAGCGTCTGCGGTCCCTTGCCGGCGAGCTTGCCGAACAGGCCGACGCGGTCGGCGACGCCGATCACGCCCATCACCGCGGCGCCGGTCGCCATCTCCATGAAGCGGTCCATGAACTTCCGAACGGCGTCGCGGTCCATGCTATCCCCCGAGTGCGGTCTTCAAAGCCTCGTTCACGACGGCGCCCTCGCGCGTGACCATCGGCACGCGCACCAGCTCGTCGTCGAGATCCAGCTTCCAGTTGCCTTCCTTGTCCAGGAACAGACCCAGGTAGTTCAGGAAGTTGCGCGAGAACATCTGGCTCGCGTGCAGCGGGTGCGCGCTCGCCAGGTTGAGCGGCCCGATCACCTCGACGCCGCCGTGCACCACCGTCTCGCCGGGCCTGGTGAGCGAGCAGTTGCCGCCGGCCTCCGCCGCCAGGTCGATCACGACCGAGCCGGGGCGCATGCGCTTCACCTGGTCCTCGGTCACGATCTTCGGCGCCGGTCGTCCGGGCACGAGCGCGGTGCAGATCACCGCGTCGGCCTCCGCGATGTGCTTCGAGAGCAGCTCGCGCTGCTGCGCCTGCTCTTCGGCGGTCTGCTCGCGCGCGTAGCCACCGGCGCCCGACGCGTCCGCGACCCCCGGCAGCTCGACGAAGCGCGCGCCGAGGCTTTGGACCTGCTCCTTCGTCGCCGAGCGCACGTCGTACGCCTCGACGACCGCGCCGAGCCGGCGCGACGTGGCGATCGCCTGCAGCCCCGCCACGCCCGCGCCGATCACCAGCACACGCGACGCGTTGAGCGTGCCCGCGGCGGTCATCAGCATGGGCATGAGCTTCGGCAGCTTCGACGCCGCGAGCAGCGCCACTCTGTAACCGGAGATCGTGCTCTGCGACGACAGCACGTCCATGCTCTGCGCGCGCGTGATGCGCGGCAGGAGATCGAGCGAGAAGCTGGTGATGCGCCGCGCCGCGAGCCGGCGTACGGCGTCGCGCTCCGCGAACGGCAGCAGCAGCCCGATCACGGTCGCGCCCTCGCGCAGCAGATCGACCTCGTGCCGGGCGGCGATGGGATGGTCGCCGAGCGGCCGCACCTTGAGCAGCACGTCCGCGCCCGCATAGAGCTTCACGGCGTCCGGCTCGATCGTCGCGCCCACCGCCGTGTAAGCCGCGTCGCCGAACCCGGCCTGCGCCCCTGCGCCTGCCTGTACGGTGATGCCCACCTTCCGGTCGACGAGCCGCTTGACGGAGTCGGGAACCAGCGCGACCCGGCGCTCGCCGGGCGCCATCTCGAGCGGAACGGCGATGTTCAATGCAGACCGAGGAAGCCGAGGACAGCCTCCGCCACGGCGTCCGGGGCGTCGAGGTCGACCAGGTGGCCGGCGCCGTCGATCGAGCGCACCTCGGTCTTCGCACGGATCCCGTCGGCGAAGCGCTTCGCGTAGCTGGCCGGAATGACGGCATCGCGGGCGCCCCAGACCAGGAGCGTCGGCGCCTGGATCCGGTGGAGTCGCTTCGCGATGCCGGTGTCCGACGTCGGCCAGAGCAGGCGCGCGGCTGCCTCCTGCGCGCGCACTTGCGCGACCTGCCATTCGATCGGGTCGAGGTCCTTGGGCTGCTCGAGCAGCTCCGCGATCGGTCCGGCGTTGCTGCACAGGATGCCGGGCATCACGCCGGGCGCCTGCGCGAACGCATCGAGCACGGGCTCGCGCTCGTCGTAGATTCCGAACGGCGCCAGCAGCACGAGCTTCCTCACGTAGGCCGGTGCGATCGCCGCGACTTCCGCGGCGAGGGTTCCGCCCACCGATGCGCCGATCAGATCGGCGCCGACGAGCCCCGCGCCCTCGACGAGATCGAGCGCCGTCGCGATCCAGTCCAGATGAGTGTCGAGCTGATCGTGCCCGAGCCCGCCCGAGAAGCCGGGGATCGAGGGGACGATCACGCGTCGGCGCGCAGCAAGCTTGTCCAGGAACGGCGTCCACTTGGGCAGCCCGACCAGACCAGCGAGATAGCCGACCGGCGCGCCGGCCCCCTTCTCCCAGACCCGGCACGGCTTGCCGTTGATCGTGAGCGTGCGCTCTGCGGGTGCGCTCACTACGGCGCCACCGAGCGCGGCGCGGCGCGCTCCTCCTTGGGCAGCGGCTTCGGCCACCAGCGGTTCTCCCAGCGGTCCTCGAACAGGCCGGTGAGCTGCGGATAGACCGCCTTGGCGAAGAGCTCCGTGTTGTACGTCGCGAGCTGCTTCGACATGTTGCCGTACTGGAGCAGCAGCATGAGCTGCCCGACGTTCATCGTGGTGGCGACCTCGCGCAGCTTCTCGGCGACCTCGTCCGGCGTGCCGACGATCACGTAGCCCTTGTCGACGATCTCGTTCCACTCGGTGGCCACGCCGCCGAGGGCCGCGGTCTGGTTCGCCGCAGCGGCGACCTGTGACGTGACACGCGCGCGGATCGTCGCCTCGCTGGTGTAGCCGGGCGGCGCTACGAAGCGCGGGTCGACGTGCAGACAGCGCCCGTAGAAGTACTCCGCGGGCTCCTTGTACAGCCGGAGTGCCTCTTCGCGCGTGTCGGCGACGCCGACGAATTGCAGGAAGCCCGCGCGGAACGGATTGCGGTCCTTGCCGAGCTTGCTCATCTCGTTCCAGAAGCCCTGCATCGTCGCGAGGCCCTGCTGGTAGCCGAAGTACGACAGGTACGCGTAGACGTAGTCGACCTCGGCGCACCAGCGCCACGTCTCCACCGAGCCGCCGCCGGGAATCCAGATCGGCGGGTGCGGCTTCTGCAGCGGCCGCGGCCACGGATTGACGTAGCGCTGCTTGTTGTAGCGGCCGTTCCAGGTGAAGGTGCCCTCGGTCGTCCATGCCTTCTTGATCAGGTCGTGCGCCTCGTAATAGCGCGGCCGGAGCTGGCTCGGGTTCTGGCCGTAGGCGAAGCAGGTGTCCATCGGCGTGCCGACGGGAAAGCCGGCGATCAGGCGGCCACCCGAGATCACGTCGAGCATCGCGAACTCTTCGGCGACCCGCGTCGGCGGGTTGTAGAGCGACAGCGAGTTGCCCATCACGCAGATGGCGGTGTCGCGGGTCCGGCGCGCGAGCGCTGCGGCCATGAGGTTCGGCGACGGCATCAGGCCGTAGCCGTTGGAGTGGTGCTCGTTCACGCAGATGCCGTCGAAGCCCATCTGTGCCGCGAACTCGAGCTCGTCGAGGAAGTCGTTGTACATGTGATGCGCCTTGGCGGGATCGAACAGGCGCGAATCGATGTCGACCCACACGGACGGGTTCTTCTCGCGGAAGTCGTCCGGCAGATCGGTGTAGGGCATGAGATGGAACCAGAGGAGCTTCATCTCGACGTCTCCTTTGAGGCTTCGCGCGATTCTAGCAGCGACCTCAGTAGTAAGGGCAGCGGGTGCGGTGGCGAGGGCGGGCCTTGTAGCGGGGCTCGCTGCCGCGGAGCCAGAGCCACTGGTCGAGCTGGGCCGGGCACGCCGCGGCGCCACGGCTGCGCAGCAGACCCGCCAGCAGCTCGACGGCGTGGACGGCGCAGGCCCGGATCTCGACCTCTTCCGGAGAGCCCGACACGAGTAGCGCTTCGCGCTCGATGCGCGCCTCGAGCTCTGGATCGAAGCGCAGCACGCCGTCCGTGCGCAGCACGTGCGGCACCAGGTTGTCGGCGAACAGCGTCAGCCGGTCCAGGTCTTCGAAGCGGAGTGTCGGATCGGGGACGGCGCGCGACAGGTCCCACGCCGTGATCTGCGCGCGCTTCAGGAAGGGGATCTCGAGGCCGCGCCACGTCGCGATGTCGCGGTAGAGCGGCATCTCGAACAGGTCCGCGATGAGGCGCTCCGCGGAGCCGCCCGCGGCTCGCGCCGCCTGCAGGAAGGAGCCCGCATGCCGGGCGTCGATCCAGGCGCCGAGGTCGGACCACGCGCGGGCGAACAGCGCGAGGAGCTCCGCCGCGGGCGAGTCGGGCGGCTGCTCGAACAGCTCGGCGCAGTCCTGGGGCGTGGTAGCGCGCAGCTCGCGTGCGCCGGGCGCCCCGCGGCGCTCGAAGCGCTCGCGCAGGCACGCCTCGACGTGCCGGTAGCCGGAGTGTCCGGGACGCTTGCGCAGCAGCGGAAACCAGCCGGACCCGAAGTTCACCGCGTCGAGACTGAACACCCAGGCGGCCGCGAGCTCCGCGTCGCCCCCGAAGTCGGGGAAGCCGTCGAGCTCGGTCCGCGCCACTTCGGCGAGCGGCAGCGCCGCCGCGAAACGCTCCAGCGCCGGAACGTCGATCCGCACCAGGCTCGCACCGTCCGCGACGCGAGCGCACGCCTCTCGCACCGACTCCAGCGGGTGCTCTAAGTCAAACGATCGCACTTCGCCGCGAAGATGAAGTCGGCCTCGTGCAGGCCGTCGATCTTGTGCGTCCAGATCTCGACCCGCACGCGACCCCAGGCGAGGTAGAGGTCGGGGTGGTGTCCGACCTCCTCCGCCAACGCGCCCACGCGGTTGGTGAAGGCGAGCGCGTCGACGAAGTTCTTGAAGCGGAAGCTCCGCGACAGGTGGTGGCCGTCCACCACGTGCCAGTCCGCGTGCAGCTCGGCGTGCAGGGGCTGCCACGCGTCGGGTTTCAGCGGAGGCACGCCCCCACGGCAGGGTTCGCAGCGCCGGTCGGCGAGGTTCGTCATGCGTGTCTCCCTAGGCGCTGGCCAGCCAGGCTGCGAGCTGTTTGCCGGCGCGGCGGCGCAGCTCCTCGTTCAGGTCGAAGCGCTCGAGCGCCTGCTTGCGCGCGCGTACGGCACTCGGCAGCGGGTGGGCGTTCAGGAACGCCACGACCTCCGCGCGATGGCGGCGCGTCTGCAAGAGCGGCAGGGCGGCCACCAGGCGCGGCGCCAGCCCGGCCGGGACCCGCGGCGCGAGCTCTTCCCAGCGCTCGCGGATCAGGCGCCACGTCGCCTCGCGCGCGGCCGGGTTGTCGAGCGCGCGCCCGAGCATCGGCACCACGTCCTGGATCGGGACGGCGTCGGAGAGCGCGAGCTCGAGCGTGCGCTCCACCAGAGCCGGCTCGCGGAAGCAGGTGAGTGCCTGCTCGAAGCGCGTGCGCTCCTGCGGCGTGCGCGCCTCGCGGAAGGTCTCGAGGTAGCTCTCGTACAGGCGAGCATCGCCGAAGCGCGCCGCGAGCTCGACCGCCGGCGTCGCCAGGTTCGCGTCGAGTGACGCGCGATCCCGCAGGTAGCCCTCCGCGCGCGCGGCGGTCACGGCGACGATCTCGGGCGCCTCCGCGATCCCACCGGCGATGCGCAGCAACGCTGCTCTGCGCAGGCGCGGGCCGTCGGGCTCGTCGCGCGCCGGAGCCCAGCCGAGAGCGGCGAATTGCTTTGCGAAGTGGCGCGCCAGCCAGCCGCGCAGCGCCGCGGGGGCTTCGGGGCCCGCTGCAGGCGCGATCAGATCGTCCAGGGTCGCGAGCGGGGCGAGCAGCGCGTCGAGGACGTCGGCCTCTTGCTCGTCGGCGAGCGCGGCCACGATCTCGAGCAGGTCGGCGAGCGGCGCGCGCGCGGCGCGCAGACCCGCCCATTGGTGTCCGACGAGTCCCATGCGCTCGGCGGGCAGCAGCCGCGCCAGGTTGGCGCCGAGCCCCGCGAGCAGCGCGTCGTCGTGAATCGGCCGGAAGAAGCCCGACTCCTCCGCGTTCGCGTAGACGACGGGCGCGGCCTTCGCGGGTCCCAGCGCGATCCTGCCGCGCGCGCCGCTGATCAGCTCGCGCACGAGCTTCGGCGTGCCGCGCGCGGGCAGCACCCGGGCGACCAGCGGGATCGGCCAGCGCGTGCGGCGGGCGGCAGCCTTCTCGCGCGGGTTGGCGAAGTAGCGCTCCTGCGAGACCTCGAGGAACGCGCGCCCGTTCTGCTCGCTCCGGCGCGCGTTCACCAGCGGGAAGCCGGGCTTGGTGATCCACGCGCGCACGACCGGCGCGACCGGCCGGCCGGCCGCCTCCTCCAGCGCGTTCCAGAGGTCGGCGGCGCGCGCGTTGGACTCTCGATGCCGACGGATGTAGCGCCGCACGCCGCGCCGGAACGTCGCGGGGCCGAGCCAGCGCTCGAGCATGCGCACGACCGACGCGCCCTTCTCGTAGGTGATCGCGTCGAAGTTCTCGGTGGCCTCGTCGGGCTTCTCGACCTTCACGTAGATCGGGTGCGTGTTGCGCAGCGAGTCGAGCGCGAAGGCGCTGGCGCGGTGCGACTCGAAGTCGAGCCACATCTTCCACTCGGGCTTCCAGTCGTCGACGACGGTGAAGGCCATCCAGGTGGCGAACGCCTCGTTCAGCCACAGGTCGTCCCACCACGCCATCGTGACCAGATTCCCGTACCACATGTGCGCGAGCTCGTGCGCGATCACCTCGGCCACGCGCTTGGTCTCGCGCAGCGTCGCGGTCTTCGGGTCGAGCAAGAGCAGCGTCTCGCGGAAGGTGACCGCGCCGACGTTCTCCATCGCGCCGAACTCGAAGTCGGGCACGGCGACGAGGTCGAGCTTGGCGTAGGCGTAGGGCAGGTCGAAGTACTTCTCGAGCCTGGTCAGGGACTCCGCTGCGGCGTCGAGCGCGAAGTCGTGCATGCCAGCCTTCTCGGGCACGCACCAGACGCGGATCGGGGTCGCGCCGGCTCCCGCCTGGCGTACCGGCGAGCCGACCAGCTCGCCGACCACGAGCGCCACCAGGTAGCTGGACAGTCGCGGTGTCTCGGCGAAGTGGACGGTCTTCTGGCCGCCGCTCGTGTCGACGCGCTCGACCGGGGCGTTGGAGATCGCCTCGTACTGCGATGGCGTCGTCACGCGCAGGCGGAAGCGCGCCTTGCAGGCAGGCTCGTCGAAGCAGGGGAAGAAGCGCCGCGCGTTGGGTGCTTCGAGCTGCGTGACCGCGTAGCGCCGCGTGCCGGAGCGCGCGAGGTAGAGCCCGCGGAGGTCGCTGCGGATCGGTCCCGACCAGCGGATGCGCAGTGTGGCTCGGCCCGGCGCGAGGTCGCGCGACAGGCGCAGCTCGACGCTCTCGTCCCGGGGCCTGGGTGAGACCCGCGCCACCTCGACCGCGCCCTTCGCGTCCGAGAGCTCGATGTGTTCGAGCTCCAGCTCGACCGCGTGCAGCGCGACCACGCGCGTGCGCCGCGCCACCTGGAGCGCGATCTCGACCTCGCCCTGGAACTTGTCGAGCGCGGGATCGACATGAAGGTCCAGGGCATACGACTCGGGACGCGGGCTCGCGGGCAGACGGCTCATGGCGCGGGAGTGTACGATCGCTGCATGAAGTTCGGGATCTTCTTCGAGATCAGCGTGCCCCGGCCGTGGAGCCCGGGCGTGGAGAAGCGCGTCTACGACCACTGCCTCGAGCAGACGATGGTCGCCGACGAGGTCGGCTTCGACTACGTGTGGGCGGTCGAGCACCACTTCCTGGAGGAGTACTCGCACTGCTCCGCGCCCGAGGTGTTCCTGACCGCGTGCGCGATGAAGACGCAGCGCATCCGGATCGGGCAGGGGATCGCGGTCTGCGTGCCCGAGATGAACCACCCGGTGCGGCTGGCCGAGCGCGCGGCGGTGATGGACATCGTCTCGAACGGCCGGCTCGACTTCGGCACCGGGCGCAGCGCCACCTGGACCGAGCTCGGCGGCTTCCGCGCGGATCCCGACACGACCAAGGCGACCTGGGACGAGTTCGTGCGCGCGATCCCGAAGATGTGGACGCAGGAGCGCTACGCGCACGAGGGGCCGGCCTTCTCGATGCCGTCGCGCGCGGTGCTGCCCAAGCCGCTGCAGCAGCCACACCCACCGATGTGGGTGGCGGTGACGAGTCCGGGCACGGAGCTCGACGCCGCCGAGCGCGGCATGGGCGCGCTCGGGCTCACTTTCGTCGACTTCGCGGTGCAGGAGAAGAAGACCGCGGAGTACCGGCGGCGCATCAAGACTTGCGAGCCCGTCGGTCTGGCGGTGAACGACTCGGTCGCGACCGTGAACTTCCTGTTCTGCCACGCCGACGACGCGAAGGGCGTCGCCAGCGGGCGCAGGATGGCGGGCACCTTCGGCTATCTGGCCGCGCAGCTCGTCTCGGTGCGCGAGAACTACCCCGGCCGCGGCTACCAGAGCTTCGGTCTGCTGCCGCAGCTCTCCCGGCCCGCCGCGGACCCCGGACAGGCGGCCGAGCTGCCGCCAAACCTGTGTATTGGAAATCCAGATCGAATCGCGAAGATGCTGCGAGGCTGGGAGGCGACCGGCATCGACTGCGTGAACTTCCTGTTGAACGCGCACGAGACACTGCCGCAGGAGCAGGTGCTCGAGAGCCTGCGGCTGTTCGGCAAGGAAGTCATGCCGCAGTTCAAGAAGTAGGAGCCGCCGTGCCCCAGTTCGGAAAGCTCGACGTCGACAATCTGCGCGGTCGTCTCCCTGTCGTCTCCGCCCTCGCAAAGGGCGCGTGGGAGACAGACGCGCGGGTGCTCTCCTTCAACTACGAGATCGACGACACTCACCATCTCGAGCTGATCCCGCCGGCGCTCCACCCCTCGATCCCGGTGTACGCAAACCTGATGCTGCGCGAGCACGCGACGAGCCCGGTGGGTCCGTTCGCGCTCGCGGAGCTGCGCGTGATCGCGCGTGCGGGTGTGCACCCCGGCGGCTTCACGCTCGGCGCGTTCGCCACGACCGAGGCAGCCGTCGCGTTCCTTCGCGAGAGCTACGGCTGGCCTGTGCGACTCGGCCTAGTGCGGATCGATCGCCTGCACCACGCGATCATCGGCCGCGTGCGCGCAGACAGTCGCAGCGTGCTCGAGGCCGAGCTCGAGCACGCCGAGCCGATCGGGTCGAGCGACGCGCTGTATCCACCGAGCTTCCACCTTGCGGAAGTCGGCGGAAAGACGGGCATCGTCCAGGTCGAGCCCCGCCACACGGTGGCGTCGGCCGAGCGCGGCAAGCCCCGCGTACGCGTCTTCGACGCCGAGGCCTTCGGCGACGCGCGCATCAAGCTCGCGAGCCCACTCCCGGCGACGTTCGCCACCGGCAAGGTCGAGCTCCGCCGCGTGCGCTGGCTGATGGACCCGAAGCTCCCCGCCGTCGCCGGCGCGAAGCGCGTAGTTGGGACCGACTAGTACTGGATCCGGCACTCCCGTCTCAGGGTAGGGCGTCCCGAACCCGCGGCGCCCCAAGGGCCCAGTCGAGTGTCCGCGAGCGGCCCACCAGCGCATACACTAGCCCGCTCGCGCCTCGAACCGTTAGGTTCTCGCTGCCCTTGGCCGACTCGTTGGACATGCCTACGCCTGCGCTCTCCACGCTCGATCGTTCCTCGGCTCTCGACGCGCTCGAGCGCGAGGTGTTCGACTGCGCCGTGATCGGCGGCGGGATCACGGGCGCGGGGATCGCGCACGAGGCCGTGCGGCGCGGGCTGCGCGTGGCGTTGCTCGAAGCCCACGACTACGCCTCCGGCACGTCGAGCCGGTCGTCGAAGCTGATCCACGGCGGGCTGCGCTATCTGGCGCAGGGCGAGGTCGCGCTGGTGCGCGAGACGGCGCTCGAGCGCAAGGCGATCCACCGCATCGCGCCGCACCTCGCCGAGCGGCGCTGGATGTGCGTGCCGGCGCGCTCCTACGCGGGCGTGATGAAGTTCCGTGTGGGGATCGGGACCTACGAGAAGCTCGGCGCGGTCGAGCGCGAGGACGTCCACCGCAACTGGTCGAACGACGAGCTCGGCGCGGAAGAGCCGCTGCTCGACCGCAGTCACTACCCGTACGCGTGCGCCTATCGCGAGTACCTGACGGACGACGCGCGACTCGTGCTCGCGGTGCTGCGCGCGGCGGTCGGCGGCGGTGCGGTCGCGCTGAACTACGCGCCGGTCGCCTCGATCGTCGTCGAGAACGGGCGCGCGACCGGGGTGGAGGCAGTGTGCGGCGAGAGCGGCCGCCGGGTGCGCGTGCGCGCGCGCGCCGTCGTGAACGCCGCGGGGCCCTGGGTCGACGCCGTGCGCCGCCTCGAGGACCCCGGAGCGGCGCCGCTCCTCCTGCTCTCGCGCGGGATCCACGTCTCGCTGCCCGCGGCGCGCCTGCCGCTGCGTCACATGTGGGTGCTCGGCAT
Organism: uncultured Myxococcales bacterium; assembly: GCA_964454165.1. Taxonomy (GTDB): domain Bacteria; phylum Myxococcota_A; class UBA9160; order SZUA-336; family SZUA-336; genus CAYVQJ01. The sequence goes on from CAYVQJ010000040.1 coordinate 38,197, forward strand.
GCCGGACGGGCGCTCGATCTTCGCGATCCCGCGCGGGCCGATCGTCTACGTGGGCACCACCGACACGGCCTACGCGCGCGGTGCTGCGCTCTGGCCCGAGATCGCCTCGGAGGACGTGGAGTACCTGCTTTCGGCGCTCCCCCGACACTTTGCGGTGGAGCCCGTGAAGCCCGAGGCCTGCGTCGCCGCGTGGGCGGGGCTGCGGCCGCTGATCGCCGAGCCGGGGAAGAAGCCGAGCGAGATCTCCAGGCGCGACGAGATCCTGCGCGGAGCCGCAGGGGTGATCACGATCGCGGGCGGCAAGCTCACCGGCTACCGGCCGATGACTCGCCGCGCGGTCGAGGAGATCGCGAATTCGATCGGAGCACGTCTCCCGCCGCCACCGGCCGACGACGAGTCGCTCCCGGGTGGAGATGTCGAGCGCGATCTCGACGGCGCGGCGCGTGCACTCGCGCGCGAGCGCGGTCTCGACGCTGCGGCGGCGCTGCGCCTCGTCCGGCTGTACGGCAGCGAGGCGGGCGCGCTCCTCGCATACGGCGCCGAGCCGCTCGGCGCAGGGCTCGACGCGCGCGCCGGCGAAGTCGAGTGGGCGGTGCGCGTCGATGGCGCCGTCCGCGTCGAGGACGTGCTGTACCGGCGCACGCGGATCGCGCTCTACGAAGCGGCCGGGCGCGAGGAAGCCGCCGAGCAGATCGGAGCGCGCATGGCGCCGCTGCTCGGCTGGGACGCGGCGCGCCGCGCCGATGAGATCGTGCTGGCGAAGGGCAAGCTTGCCGCCGATCTGGCGTTCGCGAGACCCGTCGCGTGAGCGACGTCGTCGAGCGGCTGCGCGCCGAGCTCGGTCCGCGCGTCCGCACCGACGACGCCGCGCTGCGCGCCCACCGCCACGACCGCTGGATGCTCGCCGAGCTCGAGGACCTGGCCGGACGGCCCGGTCCGCTGCCGCTCGCCGTGGTGGAGGCGGCGAGCGTCGGCGACGTGCAGTTCGCGCTGCGCGCGTGTCGCGAAACGCGCACGCCCGTGGTCCCGTTCGGCGGCGGCTCGGGCGTGTGCGGCGCCGTTCGCGTGCCCGAAGGCGTGATCGTGCTCTCGACGCGCGGCCTCTCCGGCCTGGTCGACCTCGACCCCGGCGAGCTTCTGGCGAGCTTCCGCGCCGGGACCATGGGCATCGACGCCGAGCGGCGCGTCGCGCAGGAAGGGCTCACGCTCGGCCACTGGCCGCAGTCAGTCGAGCTCTCCACCGTCGGCGGCTGGGTCGCGACGCGCGCCTCCGGTCAGTACTCAACCTTGTACGGGAACATCGAGGATCTCGTGTTAGCGCTCGAAGTCGTGCTGGCCGACGGCAGCGTGCTGCGGACGCGCCGCACGCCGCGCGCGTCGGCCGGTCCCGACCTGCGCCAGCTCTTCCTCGGGAGCGAGGGCACGCTTGGAGTCGTGACCGAGGTGACGTTCTCGGCTTGGCCGCAGCCCGAGGCGAGCCGCGGGCAGGCGTTCCACTTTGCCAGCCTGGAAGACGGGCTCGAGGCGCTGCGCCAGCTCGTGCGCGCCGGCTGGCGGCCGCCCGTGGTGCGTTTGTACGACGCGCCCGAGTCCAAGCGCTCCTTCGCGGAGTGGTGCCCGGACGGACGGGCGTTCCTGCTGCTCTTGCACGAGGGCCCGCGCGCCGTCGTCGACGCGGCGCTCGTCGGCGTCGCAGAGCTCTGCGCGGCACAGCGCGGTGTCGGGGCCGATGCCGCCGCCGTGGACCAGTGGCTCGCGCACCGCAACCGCGTGCCGACCTTTCGCGAGCTGCTCGAGCGCGGGCTCGTGGTCGACACGATCGAGGTCGCCGCGACGTGGAATCGCGTGACGCGGCTCTACGACGACGTGACCCGCGCGCTGCGCGAGGTGCCGGGCGTGCTGGCGGCGACCGCGCACTCGAGTCACTCCTATCGGTCCGGCACGAACCTGTACTTCACGTTCATTGCGCGGCCGGGCGATCACGGGGCCATGGCCGCCTGCTACCGCGAGTGCTGGCGCCGCACGCTGGCGGCGGCGGCGGCGTGCGGCGCGGGGCTGGCGCACCACCACGGCGTCGGTCGCGTGCGGCGCGACTTCCTCGCGGATGAGATCGGCGCGACGGGGGTCGCGACGCTGCGCGCGGTCAAGCGCGCGCTCGACCCCGACGGTCTCCTGAACCCCGGCGTGCTGCTGCCCGACGCATGAGCGGCGACGCCGTCCTGGCGCTCGACCTCGGAACCACGAGTGTGCGCGCGCTGGTGGTGCGGGGCGACGGTAGTGTGGCCGCGCGCGCCTCACGCCCGCTCGGCGTCGCGTTCCCCGCGCCGGGGCGCGTGGAGCAGGACCCGCGCGAGTTCGAGTCCGCGGGCGTCGAGGTCATGCGCGAGGCCCTCGCGTCCGCGGGCATCGGGGCGCGCGAGCTGGCCGGCCTCGGGCTCGTCACACAGCGCGCGACAGTGATCGCGTGGGATGCGCGCAGCGGCGAGCCGCTCGCGCCCGCGATCGGCTGGCAGGATCAGCGCACCGCCGAGCGCTGCGCCTGGTTCCGCGAGCGCCAGATCCCGATCACGACGCTCGCGTCGGCGACCAAGCTCGAGTGGTGGCTGCGCGAGGACGCGGCGATCAAGGCCGCGGCGCAGCGCGGCACGCTCCGCCTCGGCACGCCCGACGCCTGGCTCGCGTTCCGGCTCTCGGCCGGGGGCGCGGCGCACACCGATCCCGGCAACGCGAGCTGCACCGCGCTCTACGACGGCGCGGCCGACGCGTGGTCTGCGCCGCTGTGCGCGCTCTTCGGCGTGGACCCGGCGTGGCTGCCCGCGCTCGCGCCGACCTCCGGCGTCACGGGCGAGACGCGCGCGGGCCTGCTCGGCGCCGCTGTCCCGCTCGCCGCGCGCGCGGGCGACCAGCAGGCGGCCTGCTTCGCGCAGGGGGTACACGCTGCCGGGGACGCGAAGCTCACGCTGGGGACTTCCGCGATGCTGGACCTGCACCATGGCTCCACCGCTGCCGCGCCGCCGCCCGGGGCGTTCCCGCTCGCGCTCTGGCGGCTCGCGGACGGCGCGCGCGCCTTCTGCGTGGAAGGCATGGTGATCGCCGCCGGCGCCGCGATCGACTGGCTGGTCTCGCTCGGGATCGCGCCCGATGCCGCGGCGCTGGAGGCGCTGGCGCGTGCGACGGAGTCGAGCGCGGGTGTCGCGTTCGTGCCGGCTCTGCAGGGTCTCGGCACGCCGTGGCTCGACGAGCGGGCGCGCGGACTCGTGGGCGGCCTGACCCGAGGCACGGGGCGCGGCGAGCTGGCGCGCGCGGCGTTCGAGGGCATAGCGCAGCGCTGCGCCGACGTCTGCGACGCGCTCGCAGTGCCGCCGGGACCACTGCGCGTCGACGGGGGCCTGGCGCGCGCGGACCTGCTGCTCGAGCGGCTCGCCGACTTCACGGGGCGCGAGATCTGGCGCGCGGCCGAGACCGAGACCACCGCACTCGGCGCGGCGTTCCTCGCCGGCCTGGCCACGGGGGTGTGGCATGACACCGCAGCGTGTCGCGCGGTGCTGCTGCCGCCGCGGCGCTTCGTGCCCGCTATGGGCAACGGCGAGCGGGCGCAGGCCCGCGCGCGCTGGCTGGACGTCGTCGCGCGGGCGCTCGGCGCGTGACGCCGCGGACCGGGCTCGTCGTCGGGCTCGGGGCGCTGCTCGCCGCCGGACTCGGCCTCGGCTGGCTCGCGCGCAACGCCGAGCGTCTGATCGACCGCGTCGAGCCGGGACCGCTGCCCGCGCTCTCGGAACGCGCCCTCGAGCTGCACCGCCAGAGCCGGATCGTCGACCTGCACGCCGACACGCTGCTCTGGAGCCGCGATCTGCTCGAGCGCTCCGACCTCGGGCACGTCGACCTGCCGCGGCTGCTCGAAGGCAACGTGGCGCTCCAGGTGTTCACGATTGTGAGCCGAGTCCCGCTCGGCTTCAACCCGGAGCGCACGGCCGCGGGGCGCCCGGACCTGATCACGCTGCTGGCGTGGCTCCAAGGCTGGCCCGCCGAGACACGCGCGAGCCTGGTCGAGCGCGCGCGCTGGCAGGCGCGGCGGCTCGCCGAGGCCGAAGAGCGCTCGGAAGGGCGGCTGGTCCCGATCCGCACCCGCCGCGACCTGGAGCGGCTGCTGGCGCACCGCGCGCGCGCGGGCGACGTGGTCGGCGCTCTGCTCGGGAACGAGGGCGCGCACGCGCTCGAGGGCAGCGTCGAGAACCTGGCGCCGCTGGCCGACGCGGGTGTGCGCATGATCGGGCTCACGCACTTCTTCGACAACGAGTTCGCGGGGTCGGCGCACGGCGTCGAGAAGGGCGGGCTCAGCGCTCTTGGACGGGACCTGGTGCTCGAGATGGAGGCGCGCGGCGTGATCGTCGACCTGGCGCACGTGTCGGCGCGCGCGATCGACGACGTGCTCGCGATCGCGACGAAGCCGGTCGTGGTCTCGCACACCGGAGTGCGCGCGACCTGCGAGGGCGCGCGCAACCTGTCCGACGACCAGCTCGTGCGCATCGCCGCGGGCGGCGGCGTGATCGGGATCGGCTACTGGTCCGTCGCGGTATGCGGCACGCGGCCGCGCGACGTCGCCCGCGCGCTGCGCCACGTGGTCGACGTGGCCGGCGAGGACCACGCCGCGCTCGGCTCCGACTGGGACGGCGCCACCACCGTCGGCTTCGATGCGAGCCGACTCGCTGTGCTGACGCAGGCATTGGTCGAAGCAGGCCTCGGCGACGCCGCGATCCGCAAGATCCTCGGCGAGAACGTCCTGCGCATACTCTTCGCGACGCTCCCGGAGCGCTGAGCTCAGAACCCGGGCGGAGGCTCGAAGCCGCCGACGACATCGCCGAGCTTCGCGGCGAAGTCGAGCACGCTGCGGTCTTCGAGATAGGGACCGACGATCTGGATCCCGACCGGCAGGCCGCTTCGCGTCCGCCCGACGGGTGCGCTCGCGGCGGGCAGCAGGTGACAGGTGGCTAGCGCGATCCAGGAGAACAGCACTTCGGTGTAGCCGCGCGGGGTGCCGTTCACGGTCACCGTGCGCGCGTCCATCGGCTCGGAGTGATCGTGCGGGATCGCGGGGACGGGCAGCACAGGGCAGAGCAACACGTCGAACTCGCGGAAGAAGTCGGCGAGCTGCGCGCGCCGCTGGTTGCGCAGCTCGTTCGCGCCGAGCCAGTCGCGGTGGCGCCCGGTCGTGGCGCGGGCGTAGAGAACCGCGGGGCTGCGGTCGGACGGATCGGCTTGCGCCGCCCGCTTCGCCAGCGCGTCGAACTCCGCGCGCGGCAACCCGGGGGACATGGTCGCAAAGACCAGCGTGACGTAGGTGTCGATCACGTCGGCCATCGCGAACGGCGGACGCGCGCGCTCGTCGACCTTCACGCCGGCCCGACGAAGCGCCGACACGGTCTCCTCGAGGCGCTCGCGCACCGACGCATCGACCGGGTACGCGGGCTCGTCGAGCCACGCGGCTACGCGATACTCGGCGAGCCGCTCCCGGCGCGGCGGTGGCAGCTCGAAACGCCAGGCCTGGTCGCGCTCCGGCAACGGCCCCGCGCAGACGCGCAGCGCAAGGTCGAGGTCGGGCGCCGAGCGCGCCAGCGGCCCGATGACGGCGAGGTCCGCCTCGGAGAGCGTCCCTGGCGGGCCGGGGATGTGTCCGCGCAGCGGGATGATCCCGTGCGTGGGCTTCAGGCCGTACACACCACACCAGTGCGCGGGACTGCGGATCGAGCCGCCGATGTCACTCCCGATCTCGAGCCCGGTGAGTCCCGCGGCGAGCGCGGCCGCCGAGCCCCCGGAGGAGCCGCCCGGCGTTCGCGCGGGATCCCAGGGGTTGTTCGTGGTGCCGAAGATCGCGTTGTAGGCCTGGCCGTCGCCGGCGAGCGACGGAGTGTTCGTCTTGCCGAAGATCACGGCGCCGGCGTCGACGAGTCGCTGCGCCACGACTGCGTTCGTCGCGGGCACGTACGAGGCGAGCGGTGGGAAGCCGGCGGTGGTGCGCAGTCCCGCCGTCTCGAGGGTGTCCTTCAGCGTGATCGGCAAGCCGTGCAGCGGACCCCAGGACTCGCCGCGCGAGAGCGCCGCGTCGGCCGCGTCGGCCCGCTGGCGCGCGCGCTCGAGGTCGAGCGTGACGACGGCGTTGAGGCTGGCGCCGACTCCGGCGACGCGCGCCGCGTAGTGCTCGAGCAGCTCGCGACAGCCGACCTGCTTCGCGCGGAGCGCCGCAGTGAGCGCGGTCGCGGAGCGGAAGGCCAGGTCGCTCATCGCTGCTTCCACGCGTTCCAGTAGGTGATCTCTTCTACCGGCCGGCGCGCTGCAGGTCTGAAGTCGTCGCCCGTGGTGTAGGCGACGGGCAGCAGGCCCGCCTGCGTGAAGTTGTCGGGGATGTCGAGCAGCTTCGCGGCTTCGTCGGCGAGACCGAGGTGGATCGTGGTGATCACGCTGCCGAGACCACGGCTGCGCAGCGCCAGCATGAAGCTCCAGACCGCGGGGTAGATCGAGCCGAAGAAGCCCGCGGCCATGCCCGAGGGTGTGCCCGCGGGGAGCTTGCCGGCGAGACACGGGATCACGTGCACCGGCACCTCGTGCAGGTGGTCGAGCAGGTACATCGCGGAGTCGTAGACGCGGCGGTACTGCGCGTCGGACTGCGCGCGCTGGTCGCGTCCCGACGCGGCCAGGTACTCGCCTCCCGCGCGGCGGTACAGCTCGGCCAGAGCCTTGCGCTTGTCTGCGTCGGTTACCACGAGCCAGCGCCAGCCCTGCGCGTTCGAGCCCGTCGGCGCCTGCTGCGACAGGCGGATGCAGTCGAGGACCACGTCGCGCTCGACGGGCCGCACGAGGTCGAGGCGCTTGCGCACGGCGCGCGTCGTCGAGAGCAAACGGTCGGTTTCAGCGAGATCGAAGGGCTTCACGGGGGACTCCTCACGCGAAGGGATCGATGAAGCGGATGTCGTTCTTCTCCAGGCCCGCGCGCACGATCTCGAGCCCGCCGGTCTTGACCATCCACTCCAGGCGGTGGTCGCGGTACTCGCGGCGCATGAGCCCGCGCTCGACGAAAGTGGCTGCGGCGCTCATGCCTGCGATCGCGTCGGCTGCCTCCTTCACACCGAGCGCGACGCTCGGCCGCTCATTCGCGCGCGCCAGCCAGCCGGCCAGGCGCGTGCCGGGCTTCGGCGCGTTGCCGAAGCCAACCGAGCCGTTCAGGAACGGCACGACGCACAGGTCGCCCCAGCCGAACGCGTCACCGTTGAACCACGGCGCTCCGCCCAGGCGCGCCTCGAGCCACTCGTGCCAGCGCGCGGTCTGCTCGGCCGCGCGCGCCTGCATCTCGGCCGCGAGCCTTCCCGTGGCGCGCTTGAAGTAGGCGATCTCGGCGAGCCCCCAGTTGATCGCCTCGTAGTGCGTGTCCATCGCGTCCTCGAGCATGCGCACGCGCGCGCGCGCGGCCGGCGTGCGCGGCAGCAGCGGCGGCGTCGGCCAGCGATCCTCGATGTACTCGAGCATGATCGTCGAGTCGAAGATGCGCGCGTCGCCATCGATGAGCGCGGGCACCTCGCCGCGCGGGCTGGCCTTGCCGAACTCGGCGTCGCCCAGCGTGCCGGTTCCGATCGCGACCGGCAGCCGCAGCTCGAAGGGAACGCCCTTCTCGCGCAGGGCGATCTTGACCTTCTGCGCGTAGGGGGAGAGCGGGTGCTCGAAGACGATCGTCATCGCGGTTCTCCTCGCGTCAGGTGCCGGCCGGGCCGACGAGGGTGATCGGCCGCCCGAGCGCGGCGAGGCCGAGCAGGTGCTCGAGCTGGTCCGTCTTCCACGCCATCACGTTGGCGCCGACCAGATCGCGGAACACGCGCTCGAGAGGGTGACCCACCACGTACGCGTGCGCGCCGCAGGTCTTCATCGCTCCCTGCGCCACCTCTTCGGACATGCGCCGCAGATGATAAACGTTGCGCACCATGTGCCGCGTGAACGTTTGCAAGTCGTCGAAGGGCTGCTCCAGGCGCGCGACCGTGTCGTAGAGCAGGATGCGGCCGGTGCCGAGCCAGTGGTCCATCGCGCCGATCGCGCTCTGCGCCCATGCCTCGTCGGAGCGGAGGCCGACGTTCGGAGCCAGCGCGCTGGTGCCGGACAGGTAGCCGTGCCGCTTCTGCACGTACGCCAGCGTGTGGTCGAACGCCGCCTGCGACAGCCCGAGCCAGATCCCGAGGATGCCGAGCGCGCCCCAGGAGCGGCGCTGCGCCAGGTCGAGCGTGATGCGCTGCTGGCCCTCGCGCGCGAGCGAGAGCGGCAGCACCAGCGCCTCGTTGCGAGGCACGCGCAGCCCCTCGGCCCGCACGTCGTGGCTCGCGGTTCCGCGCATGCCCATCGCGTTCCAGTTGCGCAGGTTCTTGATGCCGGGCGCGTCGGTGCGCGGGAAGGCGAGGGCGACGCGCGGCTCTTCTCCGGCCTTCCCCTCGATCCAGCCGCCCATGATCAGGAAGGTCGCGCCCTCGCTCATCGAGGCGAAGCCGCCGGCGCCGTCGAACACCAGGTCGCCGCCGTCCTCGCGCACCACGAAGCCGCTACGCCGGTTGTCGAGCTCCGCGCTCGGGATCGAGCCGGGGCCGCAGATGAAGGCGCCGCGCGCGATCTCCTCGAGCACGCGCCGCTGGTGCGCGAAGGGCGGCATGAAGGAGACGAAGTGCGCGATCAGAAGGTGCATGTTGAGCGCGACAGCCGTGGAGGCGTCGGCCCAGGCGATCTCCTCCATCACGCGCACCATCGCCTCGCAACCCATGCCCAGGCCGCCGACGTCGCGCGGCAGGACCATCCCGGCGATCCCGAGCGCGCGCAGCTCCTCCACGTTCTCGGCGACGAAGCTGCCGTCTCGATCGTATCCGGCGGCCCGCGCCGCGAACTTGTCGCGCGCCAGCGCGCGCACCGCAGCGACCAGCTCCAGCTCAGAAGCGTCCATGTCCAGTTCTCCAGTGCAGGGTCGCCGATTGTACCCGGCGGCGAAGGAGGTCCGTGCAAGCGCGCGAAGCGCGCGCGCAGCGAGGCGCAGCCGAGCGAAGGCCGCTCGGCGACAGCCGTCGCGGCACAGGCGTGCAAGCGCGCGAGCCCCGCAAGCGCGCGAAGCGCGCGCGCAGCGAGGCCGTCCGGCCGAGCGGAGGGCGTAGGCCGCGGCCGCCCGCGGCCGTACACGCCTCAGACTCGGTAGATCCTGCGCACGTTGTCTCCCAGCACCTTCGCGCGCGTGGCCGGCGTGAGCGGTCGGACGAAGCGCTCGAGCGCGCGAACCCAGGTCCCGGGGTGATCGGGATGCGGGTAGTCGGTGGCCCACATGAAGCGATCGGCGCCGACGTGGTCGATCAGGTGCGGCGCGGCCGTCTCGTCGGGATCCCCTGAGATGAAGCACTGGCGCCGAAAGTAGGCGGAGGGTGGCTGCGAGAGCGGAACCGCACGGCCGCTGATCGTCTCGTGGATCGCGTCCATGCGGTCGAGGAACGCGCCGATCCAGCCCGAGCCCGCCTCGAGCACGCCGAGGCGCAGCGCCGGGAAGCGCTCCAGCGTGCCGAGCGCGAAGAACGACAGGAAGGCCTGCTGCACGCCCTGGCGCAGCATCACGTTGTAGAAGAACTCGGACTCGCGTCCGAAGCCCTTGAAGCGGACGGGCACGGCCCAGGCCGGCTCCCACGTGGGATGGATCCCGATCGGCACCTCGAGCTCCTGCGCCTTCGCCCAGAGCGCGTCGTGATCGAGGTGGCCGTGCGCCTTCTGCGTGTGGGTGAACGGACAGACGAAGCCGCCGCGGCAGCCGTCGCGCACCGCGCGCTCGAGCTCGAGAGCGGAGCCTTCGGGATCGAGCAGCGAGAGCTGCGCGATCGGAACCAGCCGGCCCTCGGAATCGCGGCAGAAGTCCGCGATCCAGCGGTTGTAGGCGCGCATGTAGGCGAGCGTGATCTCGGGGTCGGTGACCTCGCACTCCCAGAGCAGGCCGAGCGTGGGGTAGAGCAGCGCCTTGTCGAGGTGCTCGCGGTCGAGCAGCTCCACGCGCTGCTTCGGATCACCCGCGCCGTAGGGGATCGAGTCCATGTAGCGGTGATCGGGCCCGAGCTTCGGGTGCGTCTCGCCCATCGCGCCCATCAGCGAGAGCACTCCCTTGCGCGCGCGCGTGGACGCCTTGCCGTCGTGCTCCAGGTACTCCAATCCGTCGGCGTCGGTGCGCACGCGCATTGCGCGGGGGCGGTAGCGCTCCTCGAGGTAGCGCTCCCAGAGCCACGCGGGCTCGAGCACGTGGCCGTCGGCGTCGATCGTCCCGTCGTAGGGGAAGCGCAGGATCTCGTAGGCCATCGCGGGCACCTCCGGTGCGCCGGCGATCATCACACGCCGCCGAACGGAGTTGCCAGGGGCTTCGACCAGGCAGCGCGTCGAGAGCAAGCGCTACGCGCGCGCAGCACGCGCAGCACGCGCAGCGTGCGGAGGCGGTGCGAGCGCCGTAGGCGCGCGCAGCGAGCGCGTCCCGCGCGAGCGGAGCGGCTAGCCCGCGGCCGTCCGCGGGCGTACCGCCGTCAGTCCCGCGGCCGCCCGCGGCCGTACACCGCAAAGACCCGACGCTAGTTCAAGTGGTGCTGGTGCGAGAGCGGCGCGACGACCGGGTCGTAGCTCGGCGGCGCGAACGCCTCGAGCCCGAGCCTCTCGGGGAGCAGGCCCGCCGTGGCGTTCACCAGCGCGGTCGCCAGCGAGGCGGCGTACGGCAGCGCCTGGACCGCGAGCAGCGCGATCCAGAGCGTCGCGTCCAGGTCGCGCGGGTAGCGCAGCGTGATCGCGAGCGCCGAGGCCGCGAGCAGGCCGAGCAGGATGGCCTCCTCGCGAGACGCCAGCAGCGCGCGCACCAGCGCCGGCTGGTTCTCGCACTTGGGCGTGCGCATGAACGGGCGCTCGCGCGTGAGCAGCCCCGAGATCACCGCCTTGCTGATCGTGTGCGTGAGCGAGAGCCCGGCCAGCGCCGCGCCGAGGTTGGCGCGCAGCCGGCAGCGCACGCGCACCGCGTAGAGCCAGAGCGTCTTGCCGACCTTGAGCGCGAAGAAGCCCAGCGCCGCGGTCAGGAAGAAGCCGAGCGGGAACTCGAACCAGCGCGGCGCCAGCACCAGCCCGGCGCTCCAGACCACGGCGAGCAGCGTGACGGCGCCGTTCAGCGCGTCGGCGAACCAGGGCAGCCAGCCTGCGACGAAGTGGTAGCGCTGGCCGCCCGTGAGCCCGCCCTTGCTCCAGGGCAAGAGCGCGCGCCAGTGCCGCTTCAGGATCTGCACCGCGCCGTACGCCCAGCGGAAGCGCTGGCGCTGATAGGCTGCGAACGTGTCGGGCATCAGGCCCCGGCCGTAGCTGTGCGGGACGTACACCGCCTGGTGTCCGCTCTGGAACAGCCGGAGACCGAGCTCCGCGTCTTCGCAGATGCACCACTCGGCCCAGCCGCCGACGCGCTCGAGTGCGACGCGGCGCACCAGCGTCATGGTGCCGTGCTGAATGATCGCGTTGCGCTCGTTGCGGTGGACCATGCCGATCTGGAAGAAGCCCGCGTACTCGGTGTGGCACAGCGCCTTGAACGCGCTCTCGTGGCGATCGCGGTAGTCCTGGGGCGCCTGCACGATGGCGACCTTCGGGTCGGCGAAGTGGGGGGTCAGGTTGGCGAGCCAGTCCGCGCGCACGACGTAATCGCTGTCGATCACCGCGATCACCGTCGCCGCTGGATCGGTGTGGCGCAGGGCGATGTTCAGCGCGCCCGCCTTGAAGCCAACGCAGCGCTCGACGTGGAAGAAGCGAAAGCGGCTGCCCAGGATCTCGCACTGGTCGGCCACCGGCTTCCAGAGCCCGGGGTCGGCGGTGTTGTTGTCGATCACGAGCACTTCGAAGTTCGGGTAGTCCAGGCGGGCCAGCGCGGCGAGTGTCTCCTTGACCATCTCGGGCGGCTCGCTGGAGATCGGCACGTGGATCGAGACGCGCGGCGGCGGGAACTCTGGGTCGGGCGCAGCGGCGCGCGATACGCGCCGGCTCCAGCGCCGCTTCCATACCAGCTCGACCAGCTCGAAGCCTTCCGTGAGCACGATCAAGAGCAAGAGCCCCAGGAAGCCGAGCAGGAGCACCCACGCCGTCGCCGACCACAGCGAGTGGTACTGGATCAGCGTCTGGTGGCTGACCCAGACCCACGCCGACGCGGCGACCTGCGCGAGCGAGGCGAAGAACAGGCGGCCCGCGACGGCGATCGAGGAGAACGCGAGCAGGAACAGCGCCACCGGCAAGAGCGCCAGCGCGCCCGAGGCAGCGGCGAGCCAGGGCCATTCCGGAACGCCGACGATCGGACCCTCGAACGCGAACTTCTGCCGGCGGTCCCAGTCGAAGAGCCCCCAGTAGGCGCCGACACCGCCCTCGACCGGGATCTTCCACGGCTGGTCGAAGGCCTCCATCACGAAGTAGTCGAGGCCGCGCGCCTCGGCGGCGTTCATGAACTCGCGCAGGAACCACGCCTGGTTCGCGAGCGAGGGCACGGCGCCGCGGCGGATACGGCCGTTGCTGGGCCAGCCGACCTCGGACACCAGTATCGGCTTGCCCGGGAACTTCTTCTGAACCTCGGCGACGCGGTCGAACACGAAACGCACGGAGCGCTCGAGCGGCACGCCTTCCCAGTAGGGCAGCACGTGGATCGCGACGAAGTCCACTTCGCGACCCAGCTCCAGGTGCTTGGTCCAGACGTGCCATGGCTCGGCGGTGGAGACCGGCACGGCGACGCGCTCGCGCACTCGCCGCAGATAGCGCGCGAGGTCCGCGGCCTTCAGGTCGCCGCGCAGCAGCGCTTCGTTGCCAACGATCAGGCGCGTGACATTGGGATTGGAGTTGGCGATCTCGACGATGCGCTCGACCTCGAGCTCATTCTCGACCAGGTCGTCGTCGAGCCACGCGCCTGCGACGACATCGAGGCCACGCTCGCGCGCCAGGGCGGGCACGACGTCGAAGCCGTCGAGCGCTGTGTAGGTGCGCACGGCGCGCACGTGCGGTCGCAGCAGGTCGAGATCCGCTTCCAGCTGCGCGCGCGTGGGGTGGATCTCACGGATGGGATCCTGGCCCTCGCGATAAGGGCTGAAGGAAACGCCCGGGATCGGCCCGCGCCACGCAGGTGGCTCGACGGGACGATTCGCCCAGGCCCACGCCAGCGCGTTGGCGCCGAGCACGAGAGTTAGGATGGCGGCTGCGGAGAGTTTCGAGTGACTTGACGGGTCCGAATCGCGCACGGCTGCTTGTTTCAGCTACCTCCGAGCCCCGGAAGGCTCGCTGCGCGATCAGATCGAGGGGCCCGATCGTTCATTCGATCGCGGCTCGGAAGGCGTCCGATGGCTTGGTATGGCGAGACCGGGGCAAGCGATGGGTGGCGGGGGATGCGTCCGGTTTCTTTGACCAGCCCAGGACTGGCTTGCGGAGGGATTGCCGGGCCCGTGTTCTTGGCGGCTCGGCGCTACGCGCTACCGATCCGACGGTGCCCTCACAAGCTCCGCACGGGCGGCATCATACGTAGGCGTAAAGCGGCGTCAAGCGACGGCTATCACAGCCGAAAGCGCAATTGCGACGCCAACTTGGACGAGCGCTCGAGTGTGATCTGCATCACAGATTCTAAAAAACGGCAGTTGACGCGCAGCAGCACCGAACGACACCATACGGTGTCGATGCCCTAGGACCTGCGGGAGAGCCACTCGCGGTAGCGCACCATGTGCGCAAGTGTCTTGATCGCGCGATGCCCGGACGGGAAGCCGACGCGGCCCGATTCCCGGATCGCGAGCGGGCCCGGATTGCCGTACGCGCGATCGGTGTACACGAGGTCGGTCGCGATCAGGATCGGCTTGGCGTGCCGCTCGCTCGCCTCCGCCGCGGCCAACGCGTAGCGGCGGTCCTGGCGCTCGTGGAACTCCGCGATGCGGTCCAGCCCGTAGCCGGGATAGAACGCGCCGCTCTTGATCAACTGTGCCTGCGCTGCCTGGATGCCGAGCCCGAGGTACACGATCGCGTCGATCTCCGGATGCGCGGCCGCGAGCTCGAGCACCTCCGGGATCGTGTCGCGCGTCTCGCCGCCCGCGAGGGCGACGGGATTGCCGCGGCTCCAGCGCGCCGGGACCATGCTGTCGATCTTCGCGCGCAGATCGTCGGGGAGCGCGCACAGGTCGAGGCCGGCGGCGACGGTGGCATCGGCGGTGAGCACGCCCCAGCCGCCCGCGACGGTGAACACGAGCGTGCGGGGCCCGCGCGGCAGCGGCTGCGTCGCGAACGTCGCCACCGTCTCGTAGGCCTCTTCGACCGTCGCTGCGCGCGCGATGCCCGCCTGCCGGCACACACCGTCGAACACGCGATCGTCGGAGGCCAGCGCCCCGGTGTGGCTCGAAGCCGCGCGCTTGCCGCGCTCCGACACGCCGCCGCGGATCACCACCAGCGGCTTGCGCAACGCGTGCGCGCGCGCGACCTCCAGGAAGCGCCGCCCGTCGCCCACGCCTTCGAGGTACGCGACGCTCGCGCGCGTGTCCGGGTCCTCGGCGTAGTACTCCAGGTAGTCGGCGAGACCGAGCTGCGCCGAGTTTCCGCACGAGATGCCCTTCGCGTAGCCCACGCCGTGCAGGCAGCCGTAGTTCATCAGGCTCGAGCCGATGTTCCCGCTCTGGCTCGCCATCGAGATCGGACCGGGCGGCGGGTAGGGCGCGACGATCTGCGCGCACAGCCGGGCCGCGGTCGAGATCAGACCCTGACCGTTGGGACCCGCGACCACGACGCCGAGCGCGTCGGCGAGCGCCACCAGCTCGCGCTCGAGCACGCGCCCCTCCTCGCCGGCCTCGCCGTAGCCGGCGGACGCGACGAACGCCGCGCGCACCCCGCGCTTGGCGCACGCGCGCAGCAGCTCGGGATTCGCGCTCGCGGGCGTGCACAGGAACACCAGATCGGCGGCGCCGTCGGGGACCTCGGAGACGTCGCGCAGCGTCGGGCGACCGAGCACCTCGGCGCCGTCGCGGTGGATCGGGAACAGCCGCCCTGCGTAGCCGCAGCGCAGCAGGTTGTGGTACGCGATGGTCCCGAACTTCCCGGGGTGACTCGACACCCCCGTCACGATCACACCGCGCGGATGGAACAGCGGGCGGAAGCGCTCCAGTGTTCGGCTCACGCGCGCGGGTCCAGCTCGACGAGCGCGTCGACCACGACCGGCGTCGAGCCAACCACGATCAGCGGGTTCAGGTCCACCGCGCGCACGTCGGGGCGCGCCTGCGCGAGCCGCCCGAGCGCTACCAGTATGGAAGCGAGGGCAGCGCGATCCACGGGGGGCTCGCCGCGAAATGCGTCCAGGATGCGTCCGTTGGCGAGCGCCCCGACGAGCTCCTCTGCGTCGCCCGGGTAGAGCGGCGCGACCGCGAACGCCACGTCGGCGAGGGCCTCCGCGAAGATCCCGCCAAGGCCGAACATCACACAGGACCCGAACTGCGGATCGCGCACCAGCCCCGCGATGAGCTCGCGCCGCCCGAGGACCATCCGCTGAACGAGGAGCTGCGCGTCGCCTTCGCCGGGCAGCCGGCGCGCCAGCAGATCGCGCGCGTGCTCGCGCACCTGCTCCTCGCCCACGAGCTCGAGCCGGACGAGTCCGCGCTCCGTCTTGTGCGCGATGTCGCGGCCGCAGAGCTTGAGCACGACCGGGTAGCCGAGGTCTTCGGCGGCGGCGACGGCGGCCTCCGGGTCAGCCACCAGGCGCTCCTCGGGGATCGGCACCCCGGCGCTCGCCAGGAGCTGTTTCGACTCGTGCTCCGACAGGGTGTACGCCGTCACGCGCGCAGGATACGGAGCCTGCCTCCCGCACGGCAAGCGACGGCGGCTTGCATTCGCGCCCTCGGCCTCCGTACGCTGCGCCCGTGGTTTCGGCAGTCACCGAGGGGATTCGGGTCTCGGTCGAGAGCTTTCAGCTGCCGGAGCAGAGCTCGCCGGCGCAGAAGCGCTTCGCCTTCGCCTACCGCATCACGATCGGCAACGAGTCGGACCGCACCGTGCAGCTCTTGCGCCGTCACTGGATCATCACGGATGCGAACGCGCAGGTGACCGAGGTGTACGGCGACGGCGTCATCGGTGAGCAGCCGGTGCTCGGTCCGGGAGACGACCACACCTACACCAGCGGAGCCGTGCTGGAGACGCCGCACGGCTCGATGCGCGGCAGCTACGAGATGCGCGACACGGCCGGCACGCTGCTCCAGATCGCGATCCCCGAGTTCGCGCTGGGCGAGCCGCGGACCCTTCACTAGCAGGAGACGCCGATGGCGCTCGGGCAGCTCGAGGATCGGGTGTTGGTCGTCACTGGTGGGGGCGGCGGGATCGGGCGGGCGATCGCGCTGGCGGGGGCGCGCGCTGGGATGCACGCCGTCGTGGCGGACGTCGAGGAAGGCGCCGCGAAGCAGGTCGCCGAGGAGGTGCGCGCGCTGGGCAGGCGCGCGCTCTCCGTGCACTGCGACGTATCGGATCGGGCGAGCGTCGAGCGGCTGGCCGAGCGAGCCTGGTCCGAGCTCGGCGGCTGCCACCTGCTCGCGAACAACGCCGGTGTGCTCGTGATGGGCGCGCTCCAGGACCGCAGCGAGAGCGACTGGGAGTGGGTGCTCGCGGTGAACCTGCGCGGAGTCGTGAACGGCGTGCAGTGCTTCCTGCCGCGGCTGCTGGCGCAGGCCGGCGAGTCGCACGTCGTCAACACCGCGTCGATGGCGGGGCACGTCGCGTTTCCGACGCTCGGGGTGTACACGACCAGCAAGTATGCGGTCGTCGGACTCAGCGAGTCTCTGCGCGCGGACCTCCAGGGGACGCGCGTCGGCGTCTCCGTTCTGTGTCCCGGCGGGGTTCAGACGCGGATCACGGAGAGCGAGCGCAACCGCCCGGCGCGGCTCGGAACCTCGCAGGTGACCCAGTCGGACCGCGACGCCGTGAGTCAGGCCGCCAACGAGCAAGCCGAGGAGATGATCGACCCGGCGATCGTGGGCGACAAGGTGATCCGCGCAGTGCGGGCCGGCGAGTTCTGGATCCTGACGCATCCGCACTGGCGGGGGCTCGTGGAGCAGCGCTACCGCGACCTGATGGCCGCGTTCGACCGGCAGTCCTCCTGAGCGTGCCGGGTCTGATTCTCCTACTCGCGGGCGAGCTTCATCACGCGTAGGACGGTCAGGGCATCGGCGGGGATCCGAAGCACGTGGTTCGCGCCGTGAGCTACCGCATCGATCACGCGTTGCTTCGTTGGCTCCTTCATGCAGACGATGGTGGGCGTGCGCCAGGTGTCGTTGGCGAGGCGGAGTTGCCTGCACGCAGCGAGCGCAAGAGCTGCGTCTCCCGGCAGGAAGACCGCAGTCGCCGCGGCGGCCGCTTCCCCGCGATCGGGTGCGTCCAGAGGCTGCTTGCGAACCTCGAAGCGGGCAGAAGCGAGCACGGGAGCGAGTCCCTCGCACGCGTCGGCGTCGAGGCCGAGCAGCAGCACGATGCCTTCGAGCTGCGAGACCTGGGCGACCGAGGTCTCCGCGAGCAGCGTCCGCGGGAAGCGTAGGAAGATGGGGATCGCGCTGCCGCCGGGCACCAGCAGCTCCGAGCGCGCGAGCACGCGGGAACCGGGTTCGAAGGTGTTGGAACCCGGCTCGGCGGTACGCCACCAGGGCAGTGGGCGCGCGAGCGCTCCCGGGTTGACGTGTGCCCGCAGCGAGGCGTCGATCGCGCCGCTGCAGAGGTTCAGGACCTTGCCCACCGCATCGAGCTCGTCGGCCGCTAGCGCGCGCTCCTTCTCGGGCTCGGCGTCGCCCAGCATGCGACGCGCTAGCGTGGCGGCCGCCGCCAGCGGGAAGTAGAGCGTCAGCGAGCCGAGCGCCGCACCGTCGACCTCCAGACCGGAGGGGAGGACCGCGAGGTCTCCTTCCGGAGACTCCTCGGCCGTCTCGACACTCGTCTCGGCAAGCGTGAGCTCGACACCGATCAGCGGCGCGATGTTCGCGGCGCAACCCTCGAACGTCGCGCGCGCGAAGCGGTTGGCGTCCGTTGCCGCTGCAGCCTCGCTTACGCGGGGAATCCGGGCGCTTTCGCCTTCAGCTGGTCGCTTGCCATTGCCGCTGCCCATGCTTGCGAGCTCCGCCCCGTCTATCGGCGGCGCGACGTCAGGTCCTGATGTTCATGTCCAAACCTATGACTCGCGTCGGAGCTCAGGCCTCGGCTTCCTGCTTGGCGCGGCGGGCGAGCGGATGGCGCAGCGGCGCGCCAGCGCCATCGAGAATCAACTGGCAGGCGCCGCGCTTCGCCAGATTGACCACGA
This sequence comes from uncultured Myxococcales bacterium, assembly GCA_964454165.1. Lineage (GTDB taxonomy): Bacteria > Myxococcota_A > UBA9160 > SZUA-336 > SZUA-336 > CAYVQJ01. Next base: position 56,531 of record CAYVQJ010000040.1, read on the forward strand.
CGGGCGCGCGCAGGTTGGCGGTGAGCTCACCCTCCTCGGCGGTCAAGATCAGGAACACCGCGACGTTCTCGGTCGGCGTGTCCGTCGTCAGGCCCAGCACCCGCAATGCCTCTGCGGGCAGATCGAGGTCGTAGGCGGCGCCGATCTCGCCGGGCTCTACGATCAGGAAGGCCACCTCGGGCCGGTCCACGCACTGCAACCACTTGAGGGGCGTTTCGCGGTCGTGGTCCATCACGATGAAGCGCCTGCAGCCCTGGAAGCCAGGCAGGCCGCTTTCGAAGTGGAGCACCGCGTCTTCGGACACTTCGATCGGACCGAAGCGGGGCGAGACGAACTGGAGGGTCACGAGGCATCTCCCTGGGTGCGCCGCCAGAGCGAGGTCGGATCGGCTCCCTTTGCGGCGTGTGCGGCGCGGCGGTTCTCTTCCTGCACCTGCAGGTAGACCTCTTCGCGATGAACGGGAATCTCGCGCGGCGCATCGATCGCGAGACGGACCTGGCCGCGCTGGATGTCGAGCACGCGCAGGCTGATCCCATCGCCGATCCGGATCGATTCACCGATGCGTCGAGTCAGTACGAGCATGACTAGGACAGGAAGTCCAGCAGCGTGGGCTGCAGCACGCGGGCGGTGACTGCCAGCGCGGCCTGGAACACAGCCTCCTGGCTGCGCAGCTCCGAGGCGGCCTCGATCACGTCCACTTCTTCCAAGCTAGCGCGCTCGACCTTCAGGGCCACTTCCAAGCTCGAGAGCTGGCTCTCGGCGATGTCGAGCCGGTTCGAGCGCGCGCCGATCGCGCCGCGCGTGACGAGCACCTGGTCGATGGCGGCGTCGAGCTCGCCGATCGTGAGGAGCATTCCGGCCGAGTCCTGCGCCTGGAGCCGATCGCGGAAGTTCGTGATCACCGTGAAGAGGTCCACGCGCGGCGCGTCGGGGAAGGTGCCGTCGCCGTTGCTATCGCCGCGGAACAGGGCGCTGCCGGGCACGTTCACCTGCGTGGTGGACGACTCGCCGATCTGCGCCAGTACCACACCGGAGTCGCCGTTGTAGGTCACCGTCGGCGAGGCTCCGCCGGCCACGAAGGCGCCGACCACGCTGAAGGGCGCGGCGTCGCTCTCGAAGCCCGCGAACAGGAACTCGCCCCCGGAGCGGCTATTGGCGAGCGCCACGACCTCGCCGAACAGCTCCTCGACCTCGGACTGGATCTGGTCGAACTCGGCGGTCTCGACGTCGGCGGAGACGGCCAGCTCGCGCAGGCGGATGAGCACGCCGCCGAGCTGCGCCAGCGCCGCCTCGTTCTGGTCGAGCTTGGCGCGCGCGGCGTCGATGCTGCGGCCGAACATCTCGATCCGCGCCAGGCCGCGGCGCAGGTCGAAGACCTGGCTCGCGCTCGCGGGATCGTCCGCCAGCGAGTTGATGCGCTTGCCGGTCGAGACCTGGGTCTGGAGCTCGACCAGCCGCGCGTGATTGCGCTGGATGTTGCGCACCGAGGCGTCGAACAGGTTGGAGTCGGAGATTCGGAACGCCATGCTGCCCGCTCCTACATGCCGAGCAGAAGCTCGAGCAGCTGGTTCGCCGTGTCGAGCACGCGCGCGTTCGCCTGGTAGGCGCGCTCGAAGCGCACCAGGTTCGCGATCTCTTCGTCGAGCGACACGCCCGAGAGCGCGTCGCGCCGGCCCTGGAGGTCGGCCACGATCAGGTCGGTCTGCTGCGCCAGCCGCCGCTTCGCCTCGATCTCGGTCCCGAGCGCGCCGAGCGTGGCGTCCCACGCCGCGCCGATGGTGCGCACCGAGCCGCTGGCGGGCCCGGCAGCCGGATCGCCCACGCGGAAGGTCGCGCTCGCGGCGGCCTCCACGGCGGCGAGGTCGAGCGCGTTGCGGTTGTCGCCGGCGTCCGCGGGCGCGCCGCCGCCGGGCGGATAGCCCGCGGCCAGGTGGCGCGCGTCCGCGGCGATCGCCGCGTGCAGGCCGAGGGCAGCCGCCGCGCCGCCGACCGACGCCAGGTCGGTGCCCGCCGCGCTCGCTGCGGCGTTGCGATCCACGAACAGGCGGCGTGCCGTGGCGTCGACCTGGCCGAGACCGGCGAGATGGACCGTGTTGATACGCCGCGCCAGCGTGAAGGCGAATTCGTCGAGGCTCGCGCGGTAGTCGACGATCCGGTCGTCGCGCAGGGCGAGCTGTGCGCCCAGCTCACCCGCCGTGATGCGCGAGGTGATCGGCCCCTGCAGCGCGCCGTCCAGGCTCTGCCAGACGTGGAAGAAGTTGCCGTTGGCGCCGGCGCCCACATCGACGGTCAGCTCGGCGGCCTGGTCGCCGTCGACCAGGAAGAAGCCGCCGGCGACGTAGACCGAGGCCGTGCCGTCGGCGCGCTCGACGCTGGTGACGTCGATCTTGCCGGCGAGCTTGCTGAGCAGCGCCGCGCGCTGGTCGCGCAGCGCGCTCGCGGTGGCCTCGCCGCCTGCCTCCTTGACGAAGATCTGGCGGTTCAGCGCGGCGATGTCGCGACCGATCTGCGAGATGTCGGTCGAGAGCTGCTCGACGCGCTGGTTGGCGTCTAGCTGGATCTGCTCCAGGCGCCGGTCGGCGTCGCGGATCTGGTCCACCAGGGTCTGCGCGGCTCCTACCGCGCTGGCGCGCACGGTCGGGTCCTCCGGATGGGACGACAGGTCGTTCAGCGCGCGGAACAGGGCCGACAGGGTCGCGCCGATGCCGTTGCCGGAGACCTCGTCGAAGATCGCCTCGACCCGCGTGAGGCCCGCGTCGAGACCCTCGTGGAGCGCGAACTGCTGTCGCTCGCGGTTGAGCTGCGCATCGAGGAACGCGTCGGCGATGCGCTCGGCGTCGACCACGTCCACGCCGCCCCCGATCGGGACCCCGTTCAGGTAGGCGGGCGAGACCGGCTCGAACACCGGCCGCTGCCGCGTGTAGCCCGGCGTGTTCACGTTCGCGACGTTGTTCGAGGTGATCGAGATCGCGCGCTGCTGCGCGATCAGACCCTGGCGGCCGATCACGAGAGTGCCGAACAGGCTCACGCGTCAGGCCTCCCGCCGCACCGCGATCGCGCCCGGGTCGGGTTGCGCGGCCACGCGGCCGAGCGCGTCGTAGGTCGGCGGCTGCGGCGCGCGCAGCGAATGCAACAGCTGGAGCAGCCCGCGGATCCCGAGAATCGACTGCTCGAGGAAGCCGCGTGAGAGCGCCACCAGCTCGCGCAGGCTGCCCACGACGGCGCGCAGGTTCTCGGCTGCGCGCTCCAGCGCGGGGCCCTCGGCGCCCAGCGTCGCCGCCAGCGCGGTGACCCGAGCGTCGGCTCCGTCGGGCAGGCCGAGCTCGACCGCGAGCGCCTCGGTCGCGCGCCGCCGCGCCTGCTCCGCGGCGTGCATGCGCAGCGCGAGCGTTTCCTTCGCCGTGCTCGACGCTTCGAGCGCTGCGATCTCCTGGCGCAGGATGCGCTGCTGGTCCGCCTGCAGGATCTCGACCAGCTCGCGCGCGAGCCGGGTCTGCTCCTCGAGCACGGCGATGAGCGCGGCCGCGCTCACGTTCCGCTCTCCGCGGGCAGGTTGCGCAGCAGCTGCTGCGCCAGCCCGAACGAGCCGGCCGCCGCCATCCGCCGCGCCAGCGCGTCGTCCATCAGCGTGTCGTAGCCGCGCAGCGCGGGATCGCGTTCCGCGCCCTCGTCTACGGTCTTGCGCATCTCGCCGAGCAGGAGCTTGAGCACGAAGGCCTCGAACTCGCGCGCGGCATCCGCGAGTGCGCGCTGCCCCGCGGTCGCGGCAGGCGGCGCCGCGCGCGCGCCGGCGACGGGGCCAGGGAGCAGGGCGTCCATCAGCATCTCCTCCTCACAGGATCCGCAGCTCGGCCTGCAGCGCGCCCGCCGACTTGATCGCCTGCAGGATCGCGATCAGGTCGCGCGGCGAGGCGCCGATCCGGTTCAGCGCGTCGATCAGCTCCTTGATCGTGACGCCCTGGACCACCAGCAGCTGCGAGCCCGCCTCGAGCGCGACCACCTCGTTGTTGTCGAAGACGACGGTGCCACCGACCTCGGCGAACGGTGCAGGCTGCGACACGTTGGTGGTGGCGTCGATCCGGATCGACAGGCTGCCGTGGGCCACCGCGACGGCGGAGATGCGCGCATCCGCGCCCATCACGACCGTGCCGGTGCGCTCGTTGATCACGACCACCGCAGGGCGATCCGGCTGCACGCGCACGTCCTCGATCCGCGCCAGGAACGGCACCGGGTCCAGCCGGCTCTGGTCGGGCACGGCGATCTCGACCGTGCCCGAGTCCGTGGCGTGCGCGATCCCGTCGCCGACCTCCGCGTTGAGTGCTGTGGCGACGCGCGCGGCAGTGATGAAGTCCTTCTCGCGCAGCACCAGCCGCATCGACTCGCGCTCGGCGAGCACGAGCGCGAACTCGCGCTCGACCAGCGCGCCGCGCGGGATGCGCGCGACCGTCGGGTGATTCTGCTGCACGCGATCCCCCGCGGGCGCCTCGGCCGCGAAGCCGCCGATCGAGACCGCACCCTGCGCCAGCGCGTAGGCGTCGCCGTCCACCGCGAGCAGGGGCGTCGCCAGCAGCGTGCCCCCCTGCAGGTTCTTGGCGTCGCCGATCGACGACACGGTCACGTCGAGCGCGTCGCCGATCCGCGCGAACGGAGGCAGCTCCGCCGTGACCATCACCGCCGCCACGTTCGACACGCGCACGCGCGTGGCGTCGACCACGATGCCGAGCTTGGCCAGCAGGCCGGCGAGCGAGCGATTGGCGAACAGGCTCGCGGGCGTGTCGCCGGTGCCCTGCAGCCCGACCACCAGCCCGTAGCCGAGCAGCGCATTGGTGCGCACGCCCTCGAAGTCGGCCAGATCCTTGATGCGGACCAGCGGCCCGCCGGGAGCCGGCGTGTCGGGCCTGCGCGCGGCTCCGAGCGCCGTGGCCAGGACCAGCGCTGCGAGCAGCCAGCGCGGCATCAGAACGGCAGCAGTGCGTTCATCACGCGCAGCCCCCATGGCACGCGCTGGGCCTCGTGGATCGCGCCGGCGCCCACGTACTCGATGCGCGCGTCGGCGATCAGCGAGGACGGTACGGTGTTCTCGATCGCCACGTCCTCCGGGCGCACCCAGCCGGCCACCCGGATCACCTGAGTGTCGTGGCCGAGCCGGATCTGGCGCTCGCCCTCGATGCGCAGCAGGCCCGATTCCGTCACACCCGTCACCAGGCAGGCGATCGTGGTGGTGAAGGTGGCCTCGCGCTTGACCGTGCCCTCGCCCTCGTGCGTCGAGCTGGTGCTGGCGCCGATCACGTTGAGGTCCTCGGTCGAGTCGCGGTCGATCGGGTTGTTGGAGAAGCCGAGCAGATTGAGCAGGCCGATCAGCGGCCGCGTGATCAGGCTGCGCAAGGGCATGTCGCTCGAGAGCGTGCTCGAGATGCTCGAGCTCCGGTCGAGCTCCGACGACGACTGGTTCTCGGCCTCGGCGGTCTCGGCAATCAGCACGGTGAGCAGGTCGCCCACCTGCTTCGCGCGCGCCTCGAATGCCAGGAAGCGCCGCGAGGCGTCGCCGCGCCAGAGTGAGCCGGGAGCGGGGTCCGCGCGCAGCTCGAGCGGCGGCTTCGGCGGAGGTAGGGGAGGCGGGACGTCGTCGGGGAGTCCCGGAATCGCACAGCCGGAGGCGGCGAGCGCGAGCGCGATCTGCGCAGCGGCGCGCATCAGTGCTGGGCCTCCGCGGCGCCGACCGCGGGCAGCGACAGGCGCGCGCGCCCGGGTGCCATGACCTGCACCAGGAGCTCGCGATGCGACTCGCGATTCTCGGCGCGAATCACCTGGCCGACCGCGCCGGGCTCGAGCGCGCGCGCGTCGACCGAGAGTGCCAGCGCGCCGACGCTGGCGTCGACCGCGAGCAGGTCGCCGCGGCGCACCACGCGCTCGAGCTCCACGGCGTCCGGCGAGACGACGGCTCCGGCGGCGACGGCACGTGCCGTGCGCCGACCCAGAAGCCCGGCGAGGTCCGTGCTCGCGCCGGCCGGAAGCGCCGAAAGGTCGCGCTCCTCGAGCGCCAGAGCGTCGGCGTCGAGGATCGCGCCGCGGCCGAGCGCGCGCGTCGCGATGGCGACCGGGCGCAACACGGCGACGTGTACGATTGCGCTGCGCGTGAGCGGCGCCGCGTCGTGCGAAGCAGGGTCACGGAAGCGCAGCTCGACTGGAACGCGCCCCACGAAGTCCTCGCCGTCCTTGAACGCGATCTCCGTGCGTGTCGCCGAGGCCGGCGCGCTGAAGTCCGCCGGCAGCGTCCACGCGGAGAGCCGCAGCGCGTCGGCCGGCCACGGCGCGCGCAGCCGGATCGCGCGCTCGACCAGCGCCTGAACCTGTGCGCGCGTCACGCTGCGCTCGCGCGTGTGCACGCGCACCGCATCGGGCACCGATACCGCGGCGTCCGGCAGCGCGCGCTCGATCTCGTGGCGCAGCGCGTCACCGGAGAAGGTGCGTGCGCGCCCCGCGCCGGCGGCAGGTCCGAGCCGCACCGCCTCGAGCCGGGTGTTCTCGTCGGCGGAGAGGCCGTCGCTTTGCGCGATCAGGCCCAGCGTGAGCTCGCCGCCCGGGACGCGCACCTCATCCGAGACGCGCACGGCGCCGCCCGCGCCCGCGGCGAGCGGAACCAGCGCGAGTGCCGTGGCGACGACCGCGTCGTGCAGCTGCATCGCTAGCGCTGCGTCACCGAGCGCAGCATCTCGTCGGTGGTGGAGATCACGCGCGTGTTCGCCTCGAACGCGCGCTGCGCCAGGATCATGTTCACGAGCTCCTCGGCGATGTTCACGTTCGACTCCTCGAGGGCGCCCTGCGCGAGCGTCCCGAAGGCATCCTGGCCGGGATTGCCCGTCTGCGGCGTGCCCGACGACGCCGTCTCGGCCAGCAGGTTGTGCCCGAGCGAGCGCAGTCCCGCGGGGTTCGAGAAGCGCGCGAGCTGGATCTGCCCGACCTCGGTGGGCGTGGCGCTTCCCGGCTGTGTCACCTGCACCCGGCCGTCTGGCGTGACCGTGATCGCGAGCGCGTCGGGTGGAATCGTGAGCGGTGGGTCGATCAGCAGGCCCTGCGGGTTGACGAGACTCCCGTTCACGTCGAGGCCCAGGGCGCCGTCGCGCGTGTAGGCCACGTCGCCGTTGAGCTGACGCACCGCCAGGAAGCCCTGCCCCTCGATCGCGAGGTCGAGCGACTGCTCCGTCTGGCGCAGCGAGCCCGGGCTGTGGATCTGCGGCGTCGAGACCACGCGCGTGCCGCGGCCGAACTGCATGCCGGTGGGCGAGTCGCCCTCGCCGCCGGGCGGGCGCACGGTCTCGTACAACAGGTCCTCGAACTGCGCGGTCATGCGCTTGAAGCCGACGGTCGACAGGTTCGCGAGGTTGTTCGCGATCACGTCGATCTTGACCTGCTGGCCGCTGGCCCCGGTGACCGCGGTGAACATCGCGCCGCTCGACATCTGGACTGCTCTCCTTCTAGCCCTGTGCCCGGATCCACTGCTGCGTGAGCGAATCGCTGGTGCGCATCGCCTGCAGGCTCGCCTCGAAGGCGCGCGCCGCCTGCATCAGCGCGACCATCTCACCCGCGAGATTGACGTTCGAGGTCTCGACGAAGCCAACCTGGAGCTGCGGCCGCTCGACCTGCGTGCCGCGGCCGCGAGCCGTGAGCAGACCGTCGCGCGCCTTGCTGAACTCGGGACGCTCGCCGAAATCGACGACTTTCAGCCGGCCGATCTCCTCGCCGTCCGCGGCGACTGAGCCGTCGCCGCGCAGCTCGACGGCAGCACCGGGCGGAACGCTGATGGGTCCGCCGTCGCCGAGCACCAGGCTGCCGTCGGGCAGCATCAGCCGCCCGAGGGCATCGAGCTGGAAGTCGCCGCGCCGCGTGTAGCGCTCGCCGCCGCTCGGCGACTGCACCGCGAAGAAGCCGGAGCCCGAGATCGCCGCGTGCAGCGGGCTGCCGGACAGGCGAGTGCTGCCGGGCGAGGTGTCGACGCTGCCGCTCGAGGTCTTGACGAAGGCGCGCTCGGCGCCGAGCACCATGTCGAACAGCGTGCGGTCGCGCCGGAAGCCGGCGGTGTCCGCGTTGGCGACGTTGTTGGCGATCGTCTCCAGCGCGCCGAGGCGCGCGGCCGCCCCGCTATACGCAACGTAGTGTCCCGAAGACATCGCGCCTCGACGCTGCAAACGCGATGCCGTCGCGAACGGCGCGAGCGAGCGCGCTTGGAACCTCCGGGACAGCGACACAGGCGCGGACCCGGCAAGCGCTACCGGGTAACCCGAGAGCCGGTAGGCGGCGAACCGACCACGCCGTGTCGCGAGCTCGATGCCCCCGCAAGCGCGCAAAGCGCGCGCGCAGCGAGGCGCAGCCGAGCGTAGGCCGCTCGGCGAGAGCCGTCGCGGCACAGACTGGCGCAAAGCGCGCGCGCAGCGAGGCGCAGCCGAGCGTAGGCCGCTCGGCGAGAGCCGTCGCGGCACAGACTGGCGCAAAGCGCGCGCGCAGCGAGGCGCAGCCGAG
>CAYVQJ010000041.1:0-22101 GCA_964454165.1 uncultured Myxococcales bacterium
GGCGAGAACGCCCGTCCACTGTTGGTGGCCCCGGGGCCAGTAGCGGCCCAGCCGCGCCCCAGTCGCCGGCGTCCACCCGGGAAGCCCCGCAGTGGGGACAGCCCGACCCGAGCGTCCTCCGCGAGTAGCGATCACCGTACCCTGGGGTGGAACTGATGGGACAAGGCACTAGCGCGCGCGCCGGCCGCGGCAGCGCAACGCCATCGCGCCAAGGACGCCGGCCGCAGCGAGGGCGACCGACGAGGGCTCCGGAATCGGCCCGCGGAAGTAGGTCACTGGCTCCGGGAAGGACGTGTCGACCCCCGGGGTGGTGCACACGCCGCAGGACGGCGGGTCGAAGAGGATCGGGTCGGAAGCCCCGATCTGACCGAGCAGCCGCGGGTTGCCTATGCCCGTGTTGAGCGCTCCCGCCCTGACGACCGCGAGGATCAGATAGAGGTTCCCGGCCGTCGACGGCTCTCCCAGGTCGTCTCCGTCGACGGGCCCACAGATCAGATTGCTCCCCCCGGGGTCGCAGACCAGCGGGTTTGGCTCGAACGTGTCGGCATCGGCGATCGCGATGGTCCCCCCGGCGTTAGCGTCGCCGTCCGTCTCGAGCGTCAGGTCCCAGAGCGCGGGGCCGGCCCAGAGCAGCGCGATCTCGGTGCCGTTGGTCTTTCCCGGAGTCAGGTAGGCGTGGCTCGGCGTCGCGAGTGCCAGCGCCGCGATGAACATGCAGACGCAGCGTCGACGGACGCCGAGCGCCAGCACGAGCAAGAGCGCAGCGGCGAGGAGTGCGCCGGATCCGGGCTCCGGGATCGGGTTCACGAAGCTGACCGGCGCGGGGAAATCATCGGGGCCACAACTCAGCCCCGTGGTGTACCTGCAGTGTGGGCTGTCGCGAAGGAGCTGTGGAGCGAGACCGGTATCCTGGATCCAGCCCAGGCGGAGCGGATTCCCGGCCCCACCGTTCAGTGCTCCCTCCGAGATCACCGCAACGATGATGACGATGATGTCCGCGAGCGTGGGATCGGAGGGATCGATACCGCTGGCGCTCAGGCTGGCACAAATTACGAGCGTGTCGCCGTCGCAGACCGCGAGGTTCGGCTCGAAGCTCAGGGCGTTGCGGATCGCGAGACTGCCACCCGCGTCTGCATTGCCTGTCGTTTCCAGCGTGAGCTGCCAGAGCGCCGGGCCGAGCGGCACCAGTGCGAGCTCCGTGCCGGTCGTCTTGCCCGGAGTCAGAAACGCAGGCGCCGACGCCGGCGCGAGAAGCGAGACGATGAGGGTGCACGCGATCGCGAAACGCTCGGCGGTCCGCATGACTGCTGCTCCGTTCGAGGTAGTCCCAGAGTACTACCAACTTCGAGGCGGGAGCTACTCGAATCTCGGGGCCGAGGTGCGGGCGGCGATACCGCCGTCGGCGACGATCGCGGCGCCGCTCACGTAGCTCGACTCGTCGCTCGCGAGGAAGAGGGCGACGGCGGCCATCTCGTCGGGGCGACCGAGGCGGCGTGCGGGGATCTGGCGCGCCCAGACTTCGCGACCGCCGGTCGCCTCGACGAAGGCGAGCAGCGGCGGTGTTTCGATCGGCCCCGGCAGGATCGCGTTCACGCGGATGCCGAGCGGGCCGTTCTCGACCGCCGCGGTTTTGGTCAGGCTGACCACGGCGGCCTTCGCGGCGGCGTACGCGGCGAGGCCGGGCTCGCCGCCGAGCGCCGCACCCGACGACACGTTGATGATCGAGCCCGAGCCCTGCTTTGCCATTGCGACAAGCGCGGCGCGCGTGCCGAAGAAGGTCCCGTCGAGCGTCACCGACTGGACGGTGCGCCACGCCTCGTCCGTGGTCTCGGCGACACTGCCCGGGAGCGGCGCGGCCGCGTTGTTGACCATCACGTCCAAGCGTCCGAAGCGCTCGAGCGCGCCGCGCACGAGGGCGTCGACCTGCTCGCGGCGCGAGACGTCGGCCGCGAGCGCGACCGCGGTCCCACCCACAGCCGCGATTTCCTTCGCGACCGCTTCGGCTGCGTCGCCGCGAACGTCCGACACCACGACTCGCGCGCCCTCAGCCGCGAAGCGCAGCGCGCAGGCGCGCCCGATCCCGGAGCCCGCGCCGGTGACGATCGCGACCTTGCCACGCAAGCGGTCCGCCAACGCCGCGACCTCCTTGAGCCATCGAGTGGAACATGTTCTAATCCGGCGCGTCAATCACTCCGGCAGGAGGCCGCGCATGGGTCGCTTCCCGTTCGGGATCCCGAACTCCTGGTTCCTCGTCGGCTACACGCAGGATCTGCCCGTGGGCGCGGTCAAGCCGATCCACTACCTGGACCGCGAGCTGGTGCTGTTCCGCGCGAGCGACGGCCAGGCCCGCGTGTTCGACGCCTTCTGTCCGCACCTCGGCGCGCACCTGGGCTACGGCGGCAAGGTGGTCGGCGACACCATCCAGTGTCCCTTCCACGCCTGGCGCTTCGACGGCAGCGGCCAGTGCGTCGAGGTGCCGTACGCCAAGAAGATCCCGGCCAAGGCCCAGCTCCGTTCCTACGACGTGCACGAGCACAGCGGCATGATCTTCGTCTGGCAGCACGACCAGGAGAAGCCGGCCGACTTCCGCACTCCCGTGATCCCGGAGTACGGCGACCCGGAGTGGACGCACCCCTGGATCCAGTACAACTGGACGGTGAAGACCCACCCGCAGGAGATCATGGAGAACGCGATCGACTGGCCGCACTTCGAGAGCGTGCACCTGATGGCGGTGCCGTCGGAGCGCAGCGAGAAGTTCGACGGGCGCATGTTCTTCTGGAACATCGGCACGCGCAAGACGGTGCAGACGATGGGCCAGCAGGACAGCCTGTACATGGAGGCGCAGAACTGGGGCCTCGGCTTCAACTTCCTGTACTACACCGGGATGTTCAAGACGATCATCGCCAGCGGGCTCACGCCGATCGACGCCGAGACCACGCACATCCAGTTCGCGGTCGCCGGCAAGAAGGACGGGCGCAGCGAGGACGAGACGCGCCAGCTCTTGAAGGCCTACATGGACGACCAGGCGCTGGCGATCCAGCAGGACTTCGAGATCTGGAGCCACAAGAAGTTCCGGCCGCGGCCGAACCTGTGCGACGGCGACGGGCCGATCGGCGAGTTCCGCAAGTGGGCGCGCCAGTTCTACAGCGAGGACTGGTACGCGAAGGCCGCCGCCGCGGAGCGCTAGCTCCGGGCCCGCAAGCATGGTCTCCAGGCGCGAGTTCCTGCGGCTCGCCGGGGCAGGCGCGGCTTCGCTGGCCGCGACCGGCTGCGCGACGCTGCCGTGGGATCACGACGCCCGCAGACGCTTCGATCACGAGGTCGACGTGGCGGTCGTGGGCGGCGGCGCGGCGGGGCCGATCGCCGCGATCACCGCGGCGGCTGCCGGCGCGAGCGCGTGTCTGCTGGAGAAGGCTCCTCTACTCGGTGGCACCACCGCGAAATCCGGCGGCGTCTACTGGATCCCGAACAATCGCTTCGAGCGCGCGCGCGGGCTCGCGGAATCTCGCGCGGACACGCTCGGGCGCATGGCGCGCGCGTCGTATCCGCAGCTCTTCGAGGCCGGCGCCGAGCGCTTCGGCGTGCCGCCGCTCGAGTGGTCGCTGCTCGAGGCGTTCTACGACAACGCGTCGCCGGCCGTAGAAGCGCTGGAAGCGCTCGGGGCGCTCCACTCGATGCCGGCCGACGTGATGGTCGGCCCGCTCCCCGACTACTGGGACACGCGCACTACGGCCGGAGTCGTCGTCGATCGGCGCCTGTGGCCGCGCAAGCCGGATGGCTCGTTCGGTCTCGGCGACGAGATGATGCGCCAGCTCAAGGCCGGGATGGCCGCGCGCCATGTTCCGCTCTTGCTCTCGCACCGGGCCACGCGCCTGCTCACCAACGCGCGCCGTGAGATCGTCGGGCTCGAGGCGACGGACGCGATGGACCGGGTGGTGCGCGTGCGCGCGCGCCGCGCCGTCGTGTTCGGCAGCGGCGGCTTCACGCACGCTCGTGAGCTGGTGCTGCACTACCAGCCCGGCCCGATCCACGGCGGCTGCGCTGCGCCGACCAACGAGGGCGACTTCGTGCACATCGCGCAGGCTGCGGGTGCGAGGCTCGGCCACATGTCGAGCGCGTGGCGCGCACAGATCGTCCTCGAGCAGGCCCTCCAGTTCTCGTCCACACCCGACGACGTGTTCATGCCGCCGGGCGACAGCATGGTCCTGGTGAACCGGCTCGGTCTGCGCGTGGTGAACGAGAAGGTGAACTACAACGAGCGCACGCGCGTGCACCACGTGTGGGACGCGCACCGACACGACTTCACCAACGCGCTGCTCTTCATGCTCTACGACCGGCGGAGCGCCGAGCTCTTCGCGGGGCGCTTTCCGCTCCCGGCCGCCGGCACCACCGCCCCGTACGTGATCCGCGGCGACTCGTGGGACGCGCTCGCGACCGCGCTCGACGCGCGCCTCGCGAAGCTCGCCTCGCGCACCGCCGGCGTGCGCCTCGATCCGACCTTTGGCGCGAACCTGCGCCAGACCCTCGCGCGCTTCGATCGCTTCGCCGCGCGCGGCGCCGACCTCGACTTCCACCGCGGCGAGCGTCTGTACGACCGCGAGTGGCACGCCAAGATCTGGTCGTTCGCCAACCCCGGAACCGCATGGAAGCCCGCGGCGCCGAACCCGACCATGGCGAGCTTCGCGGCGAAGGGTCCCTACTACGCGATCATCCTCGGCTGCGGCACGCTCGACACCAACGGCGGGCCGCAGACGAATGCGCGGGCGCAGGTGCTCGACGCGGCGGGGGCGCCGATCCCCGGCCTCTTCGGCGCCGGCAACTGCATCGCGTCGCCGACCGGTCCGGCGTACTACGCGGGCGGCGGCACGCTCGGGCCGCTGGTCGCGTTCGCCTGGCTCGCCGGGAAGCACGCGGCTGCCGAGCCCGTGAAGGAGCTCGCGTGAGCGCGAGCGCGCTGCTGCGGCGGGTCGAGCCGGCGTCCGGCGCGGCGCGCGGCGTCGTGATCGCGCTGCACCGCGAGGGCGCGGACGCGACCGAGCTCACAGCACTCGCGCGCGCCGCCGCGCGACACTGCGCGGTGTGGGCGGCCCAGGCGCCGCGCTCGCGCAATCCCGTTCTGAGCAGCGGCCACGCCGCCGCGGACTGGAACGCCTACCGCGGCTACGCGTGGTACCGCGAGGACGCAGGCAGCGTGGAGCCGGCGAGCTTCGGCGACGCCCTTGCCGCGCTCGAGCTCCTGGTCGGCGAGATCCGCGACGCGCACCCCGGACTTCCGATCGTCGCGATCGGGGCAGGGCAGGGCGCGGTCCTGGCACTCGCACTCGCCGGGCAGCGCGCCGACGCGATCCGCAACGCGCTCGCGCTCGACCGCGCCGACGTGCCATTCGTGCGAGACTGGATCGCGCGCGAAATCCCCCCGCAAGCGCGCGAAAGCGCGCGCGCAGCGAGGCGCAGCCGAGCGAAGGCCGCTCGGCGACAGCCGTCGCGGCTCGGGGCAAGGAGCCGACGCATGGGAGCCGCCGAGAACAAGCGCCTGATCGAGAGCTACTTCGACAAGATCAGCCGAGGCGACCCGACGCTCCCCGAGCTGCTCGCCGACGACGTGGTCTGGTGGGTGCCGCCGGGATCGGACATGGCCGGCACGTACCGCGGCCGCACGGCGGTGCTCGAGATGATGGGCAAGGGCATCGGGCTGTACTCGCAGACCGAGCCGATCAAGATCGCGGTCGAGAAGCTGGTCGCCGAGGGCGACGACGTCTGCGTGCAGTTCGTGCTCACGGCCAAGACCGCGAAAGGGCGCGACTACCGCAACCACTACCACTTCGCGTTCGAGGTGCGCGGCGGGCGGATCGTCCACGTGAAGGAGTACGTGGACACCCGGTACGCGCACGACGTGCTCTTTAGCTAGGAGCGAGCGATGAAGAACTCCTGGTTCCATCTCACGCGCGGGCAGGTGCCGCGGCAGGCGCACGTCGGGGTGCCGAAGGGGCTCAAGGAAGAGGAGATCGGGCGCGGCGGCTTCCAGGGTCGCGTGGCCGAGGTGTACCGGCTGAACGAGCCGGTCGGCTGGGTGCGCGTGGAAGGCGACGGTGCGCCTGGCGACGTGGACGGCGAGAAGCTCGAGCCCGCCGACCAGCACGACGCGCGCGGCGACGCCACCAAGCTTTGGTGGAACGCCGACCTCGTCGTCTCGGTCAGCCGTCGCAGCGAGGCGATGCCCTGGTACTGGCGCAACGCCGACGGCGACGAGCTCTGGTTCGTCCACCGCGGCGAGGGCACCTGTGAGACGGAGTTCGGGCCGCTCGAGTTCCGGCCCGGCGACTATCTCGTGCTGCCGAAGGGAGTCACCTTCCGGATCGCCCCGCGCACGCGCGACAACTACTTCCTGCACCTCGAGTCGCGCGCCGAGATCGGCTTCGTGGAGCATCCGACGCTCGGCCGCCACAACCCCTACGACCCCGACGTGATCGGCGTGCCCGATCCCAAGCCGCACACCGGCGATCCCGGTCGCGAGTACGAGCTGCGCGTGAAGCGCGACGGGCGCACGACCTCGTTCTGGTTCCCGTGGCACCCGATCGACGTGGTCGGCTGGAAGGGCGACCTGTTCCCGTTCCGCTTCCACAACACCGACTTCCGGCCGGTGGTCGCCGACCGCAACCACGTCCCGCCGACCGCGTTCGGCCTGTTCCACGCCGAGGGCTGGGTGCTCTGCAACTTCGTGCCACACCCGGTGCAGATGGACCGCGAGGCCGCGCGCCTGCCCTACTACCACCGCAACGTGGACTACGACGAGATCGGCTTCCTGCACGCGGGCACGCTCGGCGGCGCGCCGATGGCCGGGACGTCGATCATGTGGCACCCGCGCGGAGCGGTGCACGGCCCGGGCGAGGCCGCGCGTGCCGGGGCCGAGGCGGCGTGGGATCTCGTGCGTGGCGACGACCTCGAGGCCGTGAACATCGACGCCGTGCGGCCACTCACGGTGACTCCCGCGGCGCGCGCCGCGCTGCGCGATCAGGTGCAGCTCCTGACCGGCAAGGGGGCGAAGTAGACGTGGCCTTCCCGGTGATCGCGCGCTACCCGGTCGCGGGCCCGAGCCTGTGGTCCTTCGATCGTTTGCCCCCGCGCACGAATGTCGAGCCGGTACCGCTGCGCGCAGAGGACGGCGGCGAGTCGCACGGCATGCTCTACACGCGCGGGGGCGAGCGCGTCGTCGCCTGCATGATGCACCCGCGCGGCGACATGCAGCGCCACTACGCGATGCCCGCGCTGCTCGAGGCGGGGATCGCGTGTTTCGGCCAGGCCGGCCGCTTCCTGAACAACGACATCAACCTGATCCACGAGCAGATCATCGTGGACGTCGCCGCTGCGCTGCGCTGGCTCTGCAAGGAGCGTGGCTTCGAGCGGGTGATCCTGCTCGGGAACTCCGGCGGCGGTGCGCTCTACAGCTTCTATCAGTCGCAGGCGCTCGCCGCGCCCGCGGAGCGCCTGAAGGACACCGCCGCCGGCGACCCCTTCGACCTCGGGCGCTTCGAGATGCCGGTCGCCGACGGCATGGTCCAGCTCGCGACCCACCTCGGTCAGGGCCGGCTCATGCTCTCGATCATCGACCCGTCGCTGGTGGATGAGAACGATCCGCTCTCGTGCGACCCGTCGCTCGACATGTACGACGCGCGCAACGGCTTCCGCCCGCTGCCGGAGTCGAGCCGGTACGCGCCGGAATTCCTCGAGCGCTACCGAGCCGGGCAGGTCGCGCGCACGGCCCGCATCGACGCGATCGCGCGCGGCATGCTCGAGGAGCAGACGTGGTGGCGCCGAAGACTGGGCGCGCCGGACTTCGAGGCGCTCCCGCAAGCCGAGCAGCAGTGGATCCTGCGCCGCTCGTTCGTCGGGCGCTACTTCGAGGTGCACCGCACCGAGGCGAATCCCGCGTACACCGATCTCGCGCTCTGGCCGAGCCAGCGCCAGATCGGCTCCTTCTTCTCGCCGCGTCCCGACGTCTTCAACTACATGGAGGCGGGCTTCGGCAAGTACCAGACGCCGCGCGCCTGGCTCTCGACCTGGTCGGGGCTCTCGAGTCGCGCGTCCACGCTCGAGTGCATCGAGAGGATCCCGCAGCCGACGCTCGTCGTCGCCTACGAGGGCGACAACACCGTCTTCTCGTACCACACCGATTCAATCCACCAGGCGTCGCGCGCGCGCGACAAGGCGATCCACCGCGTTCCGGGCGACCACCTCGGCTTCGGACCCGGCGGCTTCGGCGACCGCTCGGGTCAGGCCGCGGCGCTGCGCCTGATCGTCGCGTGGATCCGCGAGAGGTTCTGCTGAGATGGGCCTGAAAGTCGACCTGTTCGCGATGCCCGCGGTGCCCGCCACGCTCGAGGAGCGCGAGCGCCTGCGCCCCATCGGCCGCAGCACGGAGCGCTATCAGATGCTGCTCGAGGAGCTGCGCGACCTGTGCGTGATGGCCGACGGCTTCGGCATCGACGCGTTCTCGACCACCGAGCACCACTTCCACACCGAGGGCAACGAGCTCTCGGTGAACCCGATCCTGCTTTTCGCGGACTTCGCCGCGCGCACCAAGCAGATCAAGCTCGTGCCGATGTCGATCGTGATGAGCTGCGCGAATCCGATCCGCGTTGCCGAGGACATCGCGATCCTGGACCAGCTCACGAAGGGGCGCGTCGCGGTGTGCTTCGCGCGTGGCTACCAGAAGCGCTGGATGGCTGTGCTCGGGCAGGGCGGCACCACGGCCAGCGGCGACCAGTCGGCCGACGATCTGGCCAACCGCGAGCGCTACGACGAGAACGTCGAGATCGTGCTGCGGGCCTGGAAGAACGACTGCTTCGAGTTCAAGGGCAAGCACTTCCAGGTGCCGTACCCGCACGAAGGGATCACCGGCTGGCCGGCCGCGGACTACACGCGGCAGTTCGGCGCGCCCGGCGAGATCGACGACAAGGGCGTGCTGCGCAAGATCGGCGTCTGCCCGCGTCCGTATCAGGTCCCGCACCCGCAGGTGATGGTCCCGATCACCGGCGGCATGAAGTCACTCGTGTACTGCGCCGAGCAGGATTTCCTGCCCTGGATCTGGGAGGGCACGCCGGAGGGGTTTCTCGCAATGTGCCGCGAGTACCAGCGCGTCTCTGCGCTGCGCGGGCGGCGCTACGGGCTCGGCCAGAACTGCGGCGCGGTGCGCGCGATCACGATCGGCTCGACCTTCGACGAGGCGTTCCAGCTCGCCGCCGAGACCACCGGGCACGACTATCAGGACTACTTCGGCCACTTCGGCTTCCTCGAGCTCTTCCGCAATCCCGAGGACGACCCGAACGTGCGGCCGTGGCGCTTCAAGAGCAACGCCGACGCCACCAAGCGCATGATCGAGAAGGGCTACCAGCTCTGCGGCACCGTCGACCAGGTCAAGCGCGAGCTCGAGAAGCTGGTGCGCTGTCACGGAGACGGCTCCCTCGACTGGATCTCCTGGAACTTCTTCTACCAGGGCACGACGCCGCGCCACGTCTGGCAGCGCCAGCTCGAGCTCTTCGCCACCAAGATCTGGCCCGAGTTCCGCTAGGCAGCGCTAGCATGCGTTCGTGCTCGATCTCGTCGAGGAGTTCCGCGTCCTTGTCCACGCTCTCGAAGCGGCACGAGTCGGGTTCGCGGTCTGCGGGGGACTCGCGGTGGCGATTCACGCCCGACCCCGCGCGACCCTCGACGTCGACCTGCTGCTTCCAGAGGACCAACTCGAGGCCGCCAAACGGATCGCCCGCGGGCTCGGGTACGGGATCGAGGCCGGCCCGCTCGTGTTCCGAGAGGGAGCGGTCGTGATCCACCGGCTGTCGAAGCCCGATCCCGAGACGGGTGCTCTGCTGAGTCTCGATCTGCTCGTTGTCACCCCTGCACTCGCCCCCGTTTGGGCGACGCGAGAACGAGTCGAGTGGACGCACGGCGGCGTTCCCGTGGTCTCGCGATCGGGGCTCGTCGCGATGAAGCGGTTGCGCGGGAGCGGACAGGACATGGACGACATCCGCAGCCTCGAGGACAATGAACGTGGTGACGATGCCGACTGACATGTCCGCCAGGGCCGTCACTGCTCGACTCCTTCTGACGGAGCAACTTCGCCGCCTCTGCCTCGCGCTCTCTCGCGCGCGCCGTGTGCCACCAAATGGGAAGGCGAAGCCCTCACCACCCCCTCGAGCCCGAGGCGGACCTCGCCGGTGAGATAAAGGCTCGGGCATGGGTCTACGACTTCGCTGCCTGGTGATCATCTGCGCCGCGGGGTGCCGATCCGACCCCGCGCCGACAGCGATCGAGCTTCGGCCCGAGCTTGCGATCACCTATCAGGCCGCTTGCGCTTCGTGCCATGCGCGGCCAGGAATCGGTGCTCCTCTCACGGGGGTGGCAGCCGACTGGAGTGAGCGGCGCGGCCGGGGCCTGGATGCGTTGCTCGAGAGCACGGTCGTGGGCGTCGGCGGCATGCCGCCGCTCGGGACGTGCGGACTCTGCTCCGAGGACGACCTGCGCGAGCTGATCGCGTACATGGCGCTCCTGCCGCAGCCGGTGGCGCAGTGAGCGGGCGCTCTCTCACGCGGCGCGCGCTGCTGAAACGCGGCCTCGCGGCGGGTGCGCTCGCGTGCCTGCCGCTGCGCCGCGTCTCCGCGTCAGAGCGCTTGCTTCCCTGGCGCAACTGGTCGGGTCTGCAGGAGTGCCGACCGGCGCGGCGGCTGGGCCCACGGTCCGAGGCGGAGGTCGCCGCGCAGCTCGCCGGGGGGCCCGGTGTGATTCGGCCTGCCGGCGCGGGTCACTCGTTCAGCGCGCTTGTGCCGAGCGACGACGCGCTGCTGTTCCTGGATCGGATGAGCGGAATGATCGACTCCGACGCGGCCTCGCTGCAGGCGGACGTCTGGGCGGGGACGCGCCTGGGCCAACTTGGTCCGGCGCTCGGCGCCATCGGCCAGGCGCTGCCGAACCTGCCCGACATCGACTACCAGACGCTCGGCGGCGCGCTCGCGACCTCGACGCACGGGACGGGCGCGCGATTCGGCTCGCTCTCGTCGCAGGTCGTGGCGCTCACACTCGCGACGCCGCAGGGCGAGCTCCTCGAATGCGACGCGAGCCGCAACGCCGAGGTGTTCCATGCGGCGCGCACGTCGCTCGGCGCACTCGGCGTCGTCACGCGCGTGCGCCTGCAGAACCAGACGGCGTTCCGGCTGGTCGAGCGCACCGCCTGGCGCGACCTCGAGAGCGTGCTCGCGGACCTGCCGCAGGAGCGCGATGCGAACCGCCACTTCGAGTTCTACGCCTTTCCGCACGCGAGCGTCGCCCTCGTGATCACGACGAACGAGACCGACGCCGCGCCCTACGTGAAGGGCGAGGACGACCCCCAGGGGCTGCACACGCTGCGCGCGCTGCATCGCTGGACGCGCTGGCTCCCCGCCGCGCTCGGCGGCTCGCTCTACGACGCGCTGATCCGCGCGTCGCCCGGCACCGAGCGTGCCGACTGGTCGCATCGGGTGCTCACGCATCCGCGCACCACGCGCTTCAACGAGATGGAGTACACGGTCCCGGCCGAGGCCGGGCCCGCCTGCCTGCGCGAGCTGCTCGACACGATCCGCGCGCGCGAGCTCGACGTCTGCTTCCCGATCGAGTGCCGCTACGTGCGCGAGGACGATGTCTGGCTCAGCATGTTTCACGAGCGCGCGGGCTTCTCGATCTCGGTGCACGAGTTCCACGACGTGGATCCCCGCCCCTACTTCGCCGCGGTCGAGCCGGTGTTCTGGAAGTACGACGGGCGCCCGCACTGGGGAAAGCTCCACACGCTCGATGCGGCGCGCCTCGCCTCGCTGTACCCGAGATGGCGCGACTTCCTCGAGGTGCGCCGCGCGCTCGATCCCGGCGGCCGCCTCGTCAACCGCCACCTTGCGAGCGTGCTCGGGGTGGCGACGGGCGGCGCTTCTTCGCGTACACCGCCTTGACGACCGCGCGCGGCTTCCCCGGTGGAGCAGCGCTCCAGGGCCGCCCGTGCTCGACGGCTTCGCGCACCAGTCTTCGGACCGCGGGCCGTTCCGCGTCGTCCGCCGTGCCGATGCGGATGTGTTGAATGCGGCTTCCGCCGCCGACGAGCAGGCGTTCGGGGTCGGGTAGAGCGACGCCCTGGTTGAATCCCAGGTTGACGTAGCTCCGATAGGCGGTGATGTGACAGAACGCGTCCTTCAGCCGATCGCTCCACGAGTACGCGACTGCGACCGCGTTGTAGGCGTCGTAGACGAGCTCGGTCGCCTCGGGGGCGGCGGCGAGCACCAGGTTCCGCGCCGCGAAGAAGAGGCGCGCGACCGCGGGATCGTATGCCTCGAGAAACTTGCGAAGCGCCGCCGGTGGTCGCCGCATACGGCAGTCTACCCCGCCCTTCCCTTGCGATCTGGCGCCGGTGTTCTTGTAAGCTCGAGCCATGATCGACGAGCGTGACGACGGCTTCCTGAAGTACCTGGAGGAGCGGTTCCAGGGCGAGGTGTTCGGCGAGGCGATCTTCGCGGCGATGGCCGAGGCCGAGCCCGATCCCGACGCGCGCTACAAGTGGCGCGTGCTCGAGGCGCTCGAGCGCGAAACCAAGGAGTACCTGGCGCGCGCCCTGCGCGACCGCGGCCACGACGCGAAGGAGAGCGAGGAGCAGCGCGCGAACGGCGAGAAGCTCGGCGGCCGCCTGGTCGCGGTCCCGCGCGCCATGTTCATGGCCGGCTTCCGCACCGAGGTCGTCCGCTTCGTCGCCGAGTACGAGGCCGCCGAGGCCTCCGCTCCCGCCGATGGCCTCGAGATCGCCCGCCACGTCACCGCCCACGAGCGCGCGATTCTCGAGTTCACCGACCACGAGCTGGCCGGCCGCACGACCGACTCCCCGGCGCCGGTGCTCGCGCTGCTCTTGGACCCTCCTCCACCCTCGTCCCGTTGAGGGCCAGCGTCAGCTGAGGATCTCCCGGAGCTCGCCGCGGTCTTCGTCGCTCTGCATCTCGCTGAAGTGGGAGATGCGGTCGATGAGGGGGGCGGTATCGGTCTCGAAGTAGCTGCGGGCGCAGGTCGCGTGAATGGTGCCGGCGGGGCTGAAGACCCCTTCCTCGTAGTAGACGAGGCGGATGCGGAGCGCGCGCTTCTCGATGGGCTCGCGGCAGGCGCGGCAGCGGGCGCGGGCGGACGGAGAGCGCTCGACGCCGTCGATGCGCGGGACGCGGCGATGGGCGACGCCGAAGTCCGCGATCGCGCGCAGGCGCGCCCTGCTCGTCGGGCGGCAGCGCGGGAGCGGGCGCGGCGTCCAGGGCCGCGAGCAGCGCCTCGGGGCGCTTGTACGCAGCGCACGGCAGGTGGAACCAGAGCATGCTCTCGCCCTCGCCGAACGAGCTCGGCGCGCCCTCGCCCAGGCGGAGCTCGCCCGCGGCGATCCTCTTGCGGCAGCCGCGGCAGGCGGCGCGCCCGGTCTTCGCCGGCTCGATCACGCTGCTCATCGCGCCATGCTATGCAAGGACGGGCAGACATGGGGAGCCGGGATGCCGGGCGGGACCGACAAGATTCGCGCAGTGGCCAAGCGCGTCTCGAACTGGGGGCGCTGGGGTCCCCTTGACGAGCGCGGCACGCTGAACCTGATCACCCCCGACGTGCTCTTGCGCGCGGCCCGCTGCGTGCGGCGCGGGAAGGCGTTCAGCCTGGGCGTGGAGCTCGGCCCGGGCGGGCCGCAGAGCGGGAGCGTGGTCGGCCGCTTCAACCCGCAGCGCTACATGACGGCCATCGCGCAGCCTTTTCCCGAGCCGGGCGGCTTCTGCTTCAGCGACGACGTGATCACGATGCCGCTGCAGTGCGCCACGCAGTGGGACAGCCTCGCACACGCTCACTACGACGGGCGCCTGTACAACGGCTACGCGGCGGACGAGGCGCTCTCGACCGGCGGCGCGGCGAAGAACGGGATCGAGAAGCAGGCGCCGGGCGGAATGATGTCGCGCGGCGTGCTGCTCGACCTGGCGCGCCTGCACGGCGTGTCGCGGCTGGCACCGAGCACGCTGATCCGACCTGCCGACCTCGACGCCGCCCTCGCGCGCCAGCGCGTGGAGCTCCTCCCCGGCGACGTGCTGCTCTTCCGCACCGGACACATCAACGTGTGGCTCGAGGACGGCGACCGCGAGACGTACCTCTGGCAGGGGCCCGGCCTCGGGATCGACTGCATCGAGTGGCTGCGCGCGCGCGACGTCGCGGCCGTCTGCGCCGACAACACCGCGATCGAGGTGATGCCCTGCGAGGAGCCCGACGTCTTCTTCCCGGTCCATTGTCTTGCGATCCGCGACATGGGCATGCCGCTCGGCGAGATCTTCTGGCTGGAGGAGCTGGCCGCGGACTGCGCGGCCGACGGCGTGTGGGAGTTCCTGTTCTGCGCGCCGCCGCTCCGCGTCACGCACGGGCTCGGCTCGCCGATCAACCCGCTGGCGGTGAAGTGATGCGCCGGCTCGCACTCGCCGTGCTCGTGCTCCTCGGCGCTGGCGACGCGCGCGCGGAGCGCACGGAGGTGATCGTGCTGGCCGCGGCGTCGCTCGCGGAGGCGTTTGGCGAGATCGAGACGCGCTTCGAGCAGATGCAGCCGCGCTTCGCGGCGAAGCTCTCGTTCGGCGGGTCGTCCGCGCTGGCGGCGCAGCTTCTCGAAGGCGCGCGCGGCGACGTATTCGCCTCGGCGGACAAGCCGAACATGGACAAGGTGAAGGCGCTCCTCGCTGCACCCCCGTCGGTGTTCGCGGTCAATCGCCTGTCGCTCGTCGTCGCGAAGGGGAACCCGAAGCGTGTGCGCAGCCTGGCGGACCTGGGGCGGCCGGAGCTTCTCGTCGTGCTCGGCCATCCCGAGCTTCCCGCGGGGCGCTACTCCGCCGCAATGCTCGAGCGCGCCGGGGTCAAGGTCGTGCCGCGCTCGCTCGAGCCGAGCGTGCGCGCGGTCGTCGCGCGCGTCGCCACGGGCGAGGCGGACGCAGGCATCGCGTACGCGACCGACCTGCGGCCCAATGCGGCGCAGGTCACCGGCGTCGCGATCCCCGACGCGCAGAACGAGCGCGCGCGCTATCCGATCGCCGTGCTGCGCGACGCGCCGCAAGCGCAGGGCGCGCGCGAGTTCGTGGACTTCGTGCTCGGTCCCGAAGGGCAGGGGATCCTCGCCGGCCACGGATTCCTATCGCCGTGAGGCGCGCACCGCTCGCGGCGGCGCTGCTCGCGCTCGCCGGGCTCGCGTTCCTGGCGCTCCCGCTGGTCGGGCTCGCGTTGCGCGCGCCGTGGACGACGCTCCCGACCGAGCTGGCCACACCGGAGGTGCGCGCCGCGATCTGGCTGTCGCTGGTCTGCTCGCTCTCGGCGACTGCTCTGTCGGTCGTGCTCGGCTTGCCGCTCGCCTGGCTGCTCGCGCGCGTGGAGTTTCCGGGGCGCGCGGTCGTGCGCGCGCTCGCGGTGCTGCCGATGGTGCTGCCTCCGGTCGTCGGCGGGGTAGCGCTGCTCGCCGCGTTCGGGCGCCGCGGTCTGCTCGGCGCGTGGCTCGACAGCGCGTTCGGGATCCGCCTGCCCTTCACCACGACGGGGGCGATCCTGGCCGAGGCGTTCGTGGCGCTGCCGTTTCTGGTGATTGCGGCCGAGGCCGGGCTGCGCGCGCTCGATCGCCGCTACGAGGACGCGGCGCGCACGCTCGGCGCGCGCCCCTGGACGGTGTTCCGCCGCGTGACGCTTCCGCTACTGGCGCCGTCGCTCGCGGCCGGCGCCACGCTCGCGTGGGCGCGCGCGCTCGGCGAGTTCGGCGCGACCATCACCTTCGCGGGGAACTTCCCCGGCACCACGCAGACGCTCCCGCTCGCGGTGTACATGGCCCTCGAGACGCGACCCGACGCCGCGCTCGCGCTCTCGCTCGTCCTGCTGGCGGTGTCGCTGGGCGTGCTCGTCGCGCTGCGCGCCCGGCTCGGCGGCGCAGGCGTCTAGCGTGTCGCTCGACGCGAGCCTGCGCGTGCAGCTCGGAGACTTCGCGCTCGAGGCGGAGCTGGCCGTGGCTGCGGGCGAGCTGGTCGCCGTCGTCGGCCCGAACGGCGCCGGCAAGAGCACGCTGCTGCGCGCGCTCGCCGGGCTCGAGCCACTCGCCGCGGGGCGCATAGCACTCGACGGCGAGGTCCTGGACGACACCGCGGCGCGCGTGCACGTTCCCACAGAGCGCCGCTCGATCGGCTTCGTGTTCCAGTCGTACCTGTTGTTCCCGCACCTGTCGGCGCTCGAGAATGTCGCGTTCGGGCTGCGCTCGCGCGGCGTCTCGCGCACGGACGCACGCAAGCGCGCGCGTGAGTGGCTCGACCGACTGGGCATGGGCGCGCGCGCCGACGCCCGACCTGCGGCGCTCTCCGGCGGCGAGGCGCAGCGCGTGGCGCTCGCGCGCGCGCTTGCGATCGCGCCGCGGCTCCTGCTCCTCGACGAGCCCCTCGCCGCGCTCGATGCGCGCTCCGCTCCCGAGGTGCGTCGCGAGCTCTCGCGCGAGCTCGCGGCCTTCGCGGGCACGCGCCTCCTCGTCACGCACGACCCACTCGAGGCGATGACCCTCGCGCAGCGCCTGGTGGTGCTCGAGGCCGGCCGCGTGGTGCAGACCGGAACCCCCGAACAGATCGCGCGCCAGCCGCGCTCGCCTTACATCGCGGAGTTCGTGGGTGTGAACCTCTACCGCGGACGCGCGAGCGGCGATCGCGTGACGCTCGCGTCCGGCGCGGTGCTGGCGTTCGCAGGCGCGGCCGAGGGCGAGGTGTTCGCCGTGCTCCATCCGCGCGCGGTCGCCTTGCACGCCGGTCGCCCCGAGGGCTCTCCGCGCAACGTGTGGAGCGGCACCGTGGACGGGGTCGAGGTCGACGGCCAGCGCGCGCGCGTCCGCGTGGCGGGCGCGTTGCCGGTGGTCGCCGAGGTCACCCCCGCGGCGGTCTCGGAGCTCGGCCTCGCCGCTGGCCGCACGGTGTGGGCCTCTTGCAAGGCCATGGAGGTAAGTGTCTACCCCGCGAGCCCCATGTAGCGGAGGGGGTTGGCGAGCAGCACCTCGTCGAGGACGCCGCTCTCGACGTGCCCGGCGCAGCTCGTCTCGAGGGCCTTGCGCACGCCCGGATACACGCAGTCGTAGTGGGGGTAGTCGGAGCCCCACACCACGCAGTGCGCCAGGTCGTGCGCCGCGATCTGCGCCAGCGCCTCGCCGTCGTCGGGATCCATCGACAGGAAGCACTGCGCGCGGAAGGCGTCGCTCGGGCGCCGGCGCAGCGTCGGCACGAAGCGGCGCATGTCGTCGAAATGCTCGTCCATGCGCTCGAGCCAGTACACGAGCCAGCCGAGCCCCGACTCGAAGAAGCCCACGCGCAGCCGCGGGAAGCGCTCGAGCACGCCGCCGCACACGATGTCCATGCACGCCGCCATCTGCTCGAACGGGTGACACACCATGTGCGTGAAGAACGGGTTCTGCCAGCGCGCGGCGAAGCCGGGCATGCGCACGCCGAAGCTGCCGTGCACGGCGACCGCCAGGTCGCACTCCTGCGCCGCGGCGAAGAACGGCTCGCACGCGGGGTCGTAGAGCGCGAGTCCTGCGTAGCGCTCCGGGCGGATCAGGGCGGCGCGCAGGCCGAGCGTCGCGATGCGCTGTGTCTCGCGCGCCGCCAGCGCGGGATCCTGCAGCGGCACGATCCCGACGCCGTGCAGCCGCTCGGGGTCGCGCCGGCAGAAGTCGGCCATCCAGTCGTTGTAGGCGCGGCAGCACGCCGCCGCGACTTCGGGCTCGCGCACGTCGCCGATCAGCAGGTAGATCGTGGGGAAGAGCAGTGCGATGTCGATCCCCTCCTCGTCGAGCACCGCCAGCCGCCGCGCGGGGTCGAAGCCGCCGGGGAGCACGTCGTCCCAGCCGGGCGTGCGACTCGCCGCGAAGCCGCCGGGCATGCTGGCGGGGGCGGGATTCGAGTGCTCGCGGCGCTCGCCCCCGACCCAGATCTCGTCGCGGCCGGAGTCGTCGCGGCGCACCTGGATCACGCGCTCGCGGTACGCGGGCGCAGCGTACGACTCCCAGAGCAGGCGCGGCTCGGTGATGTGCCCGTCGGCGTCGATCACGCGCGTCACGGCCCGATTGTCCCACTGTGGACGGCCAGGGGGAAGCCGCCTCGACTCGGCCGCGGCCCCCGCGTAGTCTGCCGCGATTCGCACGGAGGCCCGCCGATGACACTTGCTCGCGCCTGGCTCGTTTCCCTGGTCGTGCTCCTGTCCCTCTCCTGCGCCGGGCGCGGGCGCGGCCCGGAGACGCCCCCGCCCCCGCCGACGGCGGATGCCGGCGCGCGGCGCACGCTGGCGACGGGCGACGTCGTGGGGTTCCAGGAGAGGTACGCGAGCCACGCGTGGCTCGGGATTCCATTCGCGGCGCCGCCGGTCGGCGAGCTGCGTTGGCGCGCGCCGCAGCCGCCCTCGCGCTGGGAAGGCACGCGCGATGCACTGGTCGCGGGCTCGCCGTGTCCGCAGTACGCGAGCGGACTCGTGAGCGCCACCGCGGAGCCTGGCAGCCTGATCGGCGACGAGAACTGCTTGTTCCTCAACGTGTACGCGCCGCGCTTCGCGCCCGGCGACGTTCCGACGGGAGACGCGCGGCTCCCCGTCATGCTGTGGATCCACGGCGGCGGCAACACGCTCGGGCACGCGGCGTACTACAACGGCGGGAACCTCGCGGCGACGCACCGCGTGGTGGTGATCGCCGTGAACTACCGGCTCGGTGCGTTCGGCTGGTTCCGGCATCCCGCGCTGGCGGCGACCGCAGCCGACGCGCTCGACGCGTCCGGCAACTACGGCACGCTCGACTTGCTGCGCGCGCTCGAGTGGACGCGCGAGAACGCCGCGGCCTTCGGCGGCGACGCGTCGAAGGTGACGATCTTCGGCGAGTCGGCCGGCGGCTCGAACGTGGTGACGCTGCTCGCGTCGCCCCGCGCGCGCGGTCTGTTCCAGCGCGCGATCGTGCAGAGCGGCGGCACCAGCACGGTCTCGCTCGCGGAGGCGTCGAACCTCCTGGACGACGCCGAGCCGGGCGAGGAGACGAGCGCCTCGGAGATCGCTCTGCGGCTGCTCGTCGCCGAGGGCAAGGCCGCCGACCGTGCCGCCGCTCGCACAGTCGCCGCGCAGATGGCGCCCGCAGACTTCGCGAGCTGGCTGCGTGGCAAGAGCCCGGCGGAGATCCTCGGCGCCTACCAGCCCGGAGGGCTCTCGATGTACCGCGCGCCGTCACTTCTCCGTGACGGCGTGGTCCTACCCACGGACGAGATCCCCGACCGCCTCGCGCGTGGCGAGTTCGCGCGCGTGCCGGTCATCCTCGGCACCAACCGCGACGAGACCAAGCTGTTCCAGTTCATGGACCCCGAGCAGGTGCGCCGCTGGCTCTGGATCTTCCCGCGCGCGCGCGACCTGGAGCACTACCAGCTCTCGGCCGAGTACAACAGCAAGCTGTGGAAGGCGCAGGGAGCGGACGAGCCGGCCGCCGCGATGCGCTCCGCGGGACACGCGCCGGTGTACGTTTACCGCTGGGACTGGGACGCGTGGCCGAAGTCGATCTTCGTCGATCTGCCCGTACTGATGGGCGCCGCGCACGGGCTCGAGATCGGGTTCGTGTTCGGCCACTTCAACACCGGGCGTCTGGCCGGGTTCCTGTACGACGACAGCAACGCCGACGCCCGCGCGGCGCTCTCGCACGCGATGATGAGCTACTGGGCGAACTTCGCGTACACGGGAGACCCGGGCCGCGGCCGCGACGGAACGCTCCCGCTCTGGGGCGCGTGGGACGACTCGAGCCCCGAAGCGCCGAAGTTCGTCGTGCTCGACTCGCCGGAAGACGGCGGCATTCGCGCCTCGAACGAAGCGCTCACGGAGGCGAGCCTCGTCGCCGCGATCGAGCAGGACGCGCGGCTGCCGGACCGCAAGCGCAAGTGCGCGCAGCTCGCCGAGTTCGTGCGCTTCGGCCGCGCGCTCACGCCCAATGAGTACGCCGCGGCCAACGGCGGCGCCTGCGGCGCCTACCGGGGCAACGACGTCGCGTCCGCGGATTAAGGCAAGCGCGAAGCGCGCGCAGCGAGCGCGTCCGCGCGAGCGGAGGCCGCTCGGCGACAGCCGTCGCGGCAAAGACCAGGCAAGCGCGAAGCGCGCGCAGCGAGCGCGTCCGCGCGAGCGGAGGCCGCTCGGCGATAGCCGTCGCGGCAAAGACCAGGCAAGCGCGAAGCGCGCGCAGCACGCGCAGCGTGCGGAGGCGGTAGGCTGCGGCCGCCCGCGGCCGTACACCGCTCAGTCCCCGTAGGCGTGCACGCGGAAGCGGACCACGACGCCGGCGATGTGGAGCAGCTCGTAGTCGGCGTGGCGCACCTGGTGGATGCCACCATCGAGCGCGGCCTCGGCGATGGAGACGTCTCCCCACGCCATGCTCGAGCCGGTCCAGAGCGCGTCGTGCAGATACCAGACGGTAGCCTCGCCGTGCTTGGTGCCGAGCTGCGTCTCGTGGAAGTCCGTCTGCATGGGAGCGCGGTAGTGCGACCAGAGGAAGCCGCGCGCGGGATTCACCGCCACCTTCACCGGGAGCGCGCCGCAGGCGCAGAGCGCGAGCGCAGCCACGAACAGCGGCAGGCGCGCCATCGCCTCAGTCCCCGTGGACGACGGTCGTGAAGCTCTGGTAGACCCCGAGCACGGAGACGAACTCGTAGTCGGCGTGGCGGATCGTCTTGATGCCGCCGTCTTGCGCGGCGGCTGCAGCGCTGGCGTCGCCCCACGCGACGAGCCAGAGCACGGTGCGCACCGACGCCTTGCCCGTCTTGTTACCGAGCTGTGTCGGATCGAAGTGCGTGTCGAGCGGCGCCTTGGTGTTCATGTAGAGCCCGGCGACAGCCGGCACCACCGGTGCGGAGTAGAAGGCGGCGCAGCCGCTCGAGGCGAGTGCTACGGCGGCGAGCAGTGCGATCCAAAGTCGGGTCATCTGGCTTCTCCCTTGCAATGGGGCAGCGGCGCGGCGGCGACGTCGCTGGCGATTTTGTTGGAGCGCGAGGCGGCCTTCACGCGACCGGCGATGTGTCCCACGATCGCCCCCGGGATGATCGCGACGCGGGCGGCGTAGCTGCCGAGGTAGGTCCCGTAGGCGGGCCAGAGCGTCTTGTAGGCGTCGAGCTCGTCGCCGTACGCGCCCTGGCACTGCAGGAAGTGGATCGCGTCCGCCGAGGCGGCGCCTTCCTGCAGCAGATCGACCAGCGGGACGGCGCGGCCGAGCACGAACGTGGTGCCGCGCCAGCGGTGCGGCACGTAGTCCTTGGCGTGCCCCGCCTCGTGCAGCAGGATCCCGGGGTCGCTCGAGTACACGTGGATGGTGTTGGTGAACGGGTTGAAGTACTCGCCCGCGCCGAAGATCGGGAAGCCCGCGAAGAGCCGGCCAGGAACCAGCGTGTAGTGCAGCCAGGCGAGCACGCCGAGCGTGTAGCGATAGCCCGCGCCCACGTCGCGGTTGTGCGTGAGCCGCTTCCACTCGCCGCCGGGCGCGTACTGGTTGTGGCGCACCTTCACCGTGGAGAGGAGGTTCGCCGCGAGATAGGCCTCGAGCAGCTCCTCGCTCCGGGGGGGCAGCGCGTGGTCGTCCACGTGCCACTCCCAGAGGATCAGCTTGGTCGGCAGGCTGAAGAAGAAATGGTTGATCCCGTCGAGGAGCGCGTTGGGCCGGCCTCGCTCGATTTGCGGTCCGTCTTCGATCCGGGTGAGCCGCACCAGGTGGTAGGACTCGGCCAGCCGGTAGGGCTGGCTCGGGTCCGCGCACGCAATGCACGCCAGCGCGACCGCAGCCGCGCCGAGCGAAGCGAATTTGCGCGCCGTCATCGTCACCTTCCGGGGGGATCTCCCGGAGCCGTGACGGTGATTACGGAACGCGCGCGAGCGCGCGCAAACCAGGTGCTGCCGGCGCGCTCCACGCGGCGCCGGCAGCGGACGCGGCTGCAGGCCGTTGTACACTGCCGCCATGGTGCGTCGTGAAGAGGCGGAGCGATCGTCTTCGCAGGAAGGCGAGAGTTCCGATTCATGCTGCACCGCTCCAGCGGGTGA
>CAYVQJ010000042.1:0-18946 GCA_964454165.1 uncultured Myxococcales bacterium
GACCACGTTGGCGACGTCCTTGTAGGCTTCAGGCATCTCCTCGGCGACGGACCCGCGGTTCTCGCTCTTGACCAGCACTCCCCGCTCGAGCAGCTCGCGCTCGATCTTCCGGCCGCGCGCCGCCTGCTTCGCCTTGGTCCGCGAGAGCACGCGACCCGCGCCGTGGCAGCTCGACGCGAACGTCTCGCCCGCGCCCGCCGCCGAACCGCACAGCACGAACGAGTAACGGCCCATGTCTCCGGGCACGAGCACGGGCTGACCGATCGCGCGGTAGACCGCGGGCAGGTCTGGATGCCCCGCGGGCAGCGCGCGTGTGGCGCCCTTGCGGTGCACGCACACGCGGCGGCGCACGCCGTCGATCTCGTGTGTCTCGAGCTTGGCGATGTTGTGACACACGTCGTAGACGACGGAGAGCTTGTGCTGCTCGGCCGGAACGCCGATCGACGCGAACGCCTCGCGCACGCGCGCGGTGATGACCTGGCGGTTCGCCATGGCGTAGTTCGCGCCGCACGCCATCGCCGCCAGGTACTGCCGGCCCTCGGGCGAGCCGAGCGGCGCGCAGCAGAGCTGGCGATCGGGCAGCTCGATCCCGTAGCGCGCCGATGCGGCGACCATGCCGCGTAGCGAGTCTTCACAGATCTGGTGGCCGAAGCCGCGGGAGCCGGTGTGGATCGAGACCGCAAGCGCGCCCTGCGCCAGCCCGAACGCCTGCGCCGCGGCGGCATCGAACACCTGGTCGACGCGCTGCACCTCCACGAAGTGATTCCCCGCGCCGAGCGTGCCGAGCTGGGCCAGACCGCGCTCGACGGCGCGCGGCGAAACCGCATCCGGATCGGCGCCGGCGAGCTGGCCGCCCTCCTCCAGGTGGTCGAGGTCCGCGGCGTTGCCGAGCCCCGACGCGACCGCCCAACGCGCTCCGTCCTTCATCACGCGCACGAGGTCGGGGCGAGAGAGTTTGGTGCGCGAGCCGCGGCCGACCCCCGACGGCACGGCGTCGAACAGAGCACTCGCCAGCGCGTCGCGCCGCGGTCCGCTCGCGAAGTCCGCCGCGAGCAGGCCGGTGCGGAGCAGCCGCACCCCGCAGGAGATGTCGAAGCCCACGCCGCCCGGCGAGACGACGCCCTCGTCGAGGTCGAACGCCGCCACGCCGCCGATCGGGAAGCCGTAGCCCCAGTGGATGTCGGGCATGGCGATCGAGTCGCCGACGATCCCGGGCAGTGTCGCGACGTTACACACCTGCACCAGCGCCTGGTCGTGGCGGATCGAGTCGAACAGCTCCTGGCTCGCGTAGACCAGACCGTCGGTGCGCATCGCGCCGACGCGCGGCAGGCGCCAGCGGAACGCGTCGATGCGCTCGGGGCGGATCTGGTCGATCGAGATCGGCTGCACGACGGGAGTCTATCTCGGCTCTAGACGTCGAACACGACGAGCGTCTCGAGCTGGCCGTCGCGTTCGGTGATCACGACCTGGTGGTAAGTGACGGCCTTGATCTCGTCCACGCGGCGCACCTGCGTGCCGTCGACGGGCGCGCCGGCGAGCTCGATCTCGATCTCGTTCGCCGCCGCGCGGGCGCGGATCTCGCGCGGATACAGCGCCCCCGACTGCAGCGCGTGCAGCGCCTCGGCGAGCGCCTGCACCAGCGCGTCCTCCCGGTCGATCCCGCGCACGCGCGCGCTCGCGGTCACGCGGGGTGCGTCCGTCGCGGGCGTGCCTTCGAACAGGATCGCGCGCAGCGCCTCGATCCCCGACACCACGAGCCCCGCGAGATCGGGAGCGCGCAGCCGTACCGCCAGATCCGCGGTGTGCTCGACCATCTCGAACGACACCGGGCGCCTAGGTTCTGAGCCGTGCGTACTGGAAGGTGTCGATGAGCTGGCCATCTTTGTACGCCCAGCTGCGCATACGGGCCTCGCGCTCGAAGCCGGCCTTCTCGAGCACGCGGCACGACGCCTCGTTCCAGGCGAACACACGCGCCTCCAGGCGGGCGATGTCGGGCAGCTCGAACGCCCACTCGGCGACCGCACGCGCCGCTGCGGTCGCGATGCCGCGACCCCAGTAGGTCTCGCCGAGCCAGTAGCCGAGCTCCGCGGTGCGGCGGTGCTCGAGCTCGCCGCGCAGAATCCCCACGCCGCCGACCGCGCGGCCCTCGAACACGACCGCGAAGTTGGTGCTGCCCTCGGCGGCCGACTGCTGCAGCCGCACCCAGGCGCGCGC
Organism: uncultured Myxococcales bacterium; assembly: GCA_964454165.1. GTDB lineage: Bacteria > Myxococcota_A > UBA9160 > SZUA-336 > SZUA-336 > CAYVQJ01. The sequence continues at coordinate 2,215 of CAYVQJ010000042.1, forward strand.
GTCGTCGACCGTATACGGGTAGGGGAAGCGATCGGAGAGATTGCGCCAGATCTGGCGATTGTTGGCGTGCGCGGCGAGGGAGGGGATGTCGCCCTCTTCCCACGAGCGCACCAGGCACAGGCCGGCGTCGAGCTTCATGCCGGCGCACGATACACGACCCCCGGGACCCGCCCTATGCTCTGGGCATGGAGAGCTACCTGGCGCTGCTGCGCGACGTGCGCCAGAACGGCGTGCGCAAGCGCGACCGCACCGGGGTCGGCACGCTCTCGGTCTTCGGGCGCCAGCTCCGCTTCGACCTCGCCGCCGGCTTCCCCGCGGTGACGACCAAGCGGCTGCGCTGGAAGGCCGTCCTGCACGAGCTGCTCTGGTTCCTGCGTGGCGACACCAACGTGGGTTACCTGCACCAGCACGGCGTGACGATCTGGGACGAGTGGGCGGACGCCGAGGGCGACCTCGGCCCCGTGTACGGCGCGCAGTGGCGCTCGTGGCCGGCGCCAGACGGCTCGACCGTCGACCAGATGAGCCAGGTGATCGAGGAGATCAAGAAGAACCCCGACTCGCGGCGGCTCGTCGTGTCGGCCTGGAATCCCGCGGAGATCTCGCGCATGGCGCTCCCGCCCTGCCACGTGCTGTTCCAGTTCTACGTCGCCGCGGGGCGGCTGTCGTGCCAGCTCTATCAGCGCAGCGCCGACCTGTTCCTCGGCGTGCCGTTCAACATCGCCTCGTACGCTCTGCTCACGCGCATGGTCGCGCACGTGACCGACCTCGAGCCGGGAGAGTTCGTGCACACCTTCGGCGACGCGCACCTGTACCTGAACCATCTCGAGCAAGCGGACCTGCAGCTTTCGCGCGCGCCCTACACGGCGCCGCGGCTCGAGCTCGAGCCGTCGGTGCGCTCGCTCTTCGACTTCTCGGCCGAGCACGTGCGGCTCGTCGACTACCGCTGGCATCCGGCGATTCCCGCGCCCGTGGCCGTCTAGTGCTGATCTCGCTGGTGGCGGCGGTCGCGTCCAACCGGGTGATCGGCCGCGGCGGGCGCCTGCCGTGGCGGCTGCCCGACGACCTGAAACACTTCCGCGCCCGGACGCTCGGCAAGCCCGTGATCATGGGCCGGCGCACGTTCGAGTCGATCGGCAAGCCGCTCCCGGGGCGCCGCAACGTAGTCGTCACGCACCACGTCGACTTCGCGGCGGAGGGCTGCACGGTGGTGCACGACCTCGACGCGGCGCTCGATGCGGCCGGCGCCGCTCCGGAGATCGTGGTGATCGGCGGCGCCAGCCTCTACCTCGACTTCCTGCCGCGCGCGGAGCGGATCTACCTGACCGAGGTGCACGCGGAAGTCGAGGGTGACGTCTTCTTCCCCGACCTGGATCCCGTCGACTGGCTCGAGGCGAATCGGGAACGCCACCCCGCGGACGAGCGCCACGCGCACGCCTTCAGCTTCGTCGAGCTCTGGCGCCGCATGCGCGACGCCGCCTGAGACCTGTCGCCCGGCTAAGGAGCGAGTGAGACGCGCGCGACGCGGTCGCCGGCGAACGAGCCGAGCCAGAGGTTGTCGCCGAGCTGCACCGCGACCGTGGCCGCGCCCATCGGCGCTCCCTCGTGCGTGAACAGCACTTCCTTGGCGAGTGTGTCGGGGTCGAGCGCGACGATCTGGAACTCGAAGCCGCAGGCGCCCTGGCGAATCTCGCCGCACGCCATCATGTCGCCCATCCCCGCCGTGTGCGAGGCGACGAGTAGCCGGCCGTCGGCGGCCCAGGTCACGTTGTCGGGCTGCCGGACCTCGGCGGTCGCGAGCCGCTCGCCTGTCTTACGGTCGATCTTCCGCACCTCGTTGCCGAGATACGCGTTCAGGTAGATCTGAGCGCCATCCGCAGACGCCTCGATTCCGTTCGGGAAGGGCGCGTCCGTTCCGGGCACCTTCTGGAAGCCATCCTTCGGGCTCCACTCCAGCACGTAGCCCGTGTCCATCCCGACGAGCCCGCGCGCGAGCACGAGGAAGCCCGCGACCCCCTCGCGCTTCGCGTACATGTGGGTCACCAGGAAGTCACCATCCGCGAGCGCGACGACGTCGTTCAGGAAGCTCTCTTCCGGCGGAATCGCACAGCCGCGCCACGCGAGCGCGGCGCCGTCGTCGGTCGGAGTCACTTCGAAGAGCTCGACCGACTCGCGGCCGCCGTGGTTGACGACGTAAAGGGCAAGCCGGCCGTCCGGACGGCTGGCGAGGTCGATGCCGTGCGGGCTGAACGCGGCCGACGGCGGCGCGCAGTCGGGATCGCCCCAGCGTTCGCCCGAGGCCACGTCCGGTGTGCCGCCGGTGCCGCCGGTCGGGAACAGCGGAGTCAGCGCCTCGCCCTCGATCCGGAACAGCGCGACGTTACCCGGCCGCGTGCCATCCATCGCGCCGAACTGACTCACGAGCAGTGCCTTCCCGCCCGGCAGCACCGCGAGATCCTCCGGATTCTGGAAGCCGCACACCGGGTGCATCCCCGGGGCTTCCGAGCAATCGACGATGGGCGGCGCCCCCGCGCAAGCCGAGGCGAGCAGTCCGCAGGCCGTGAAGACGACGTGCACCCTTCGCATGGTCCCTCCCTCGCGCGATCGGGTTTGCAGCATACTCGGGCCCTACAGCGGAGGTCGCAGATGGCAAGGATCGGCAGGCTGTCCAAGGGCTACCCGAGGATGATCCCGCCCGTGCGGGAGACCCTGATCCATACCGACGCCTCGGGGCTCGTCGAAGGCGAGGTGTGGGTGCCCGTCGCCGACGGCGAGCTCCCCGCGTATCGCGCGGCGCCGGCGAGCGGAGGGCCGCATCCAATCGTGCTCGCGGTACAGGAAGTGTTCGGCGTGGACGACTACCTGAAGGACACCTGCCGGCGCCTGGCCAAGCGCGGCTATCTCGCACTCGCGCCGGAGCTGTACGCGCGTCAGGGCGAGCCGACCGAAGCCGCCAGCCGCGAAGATCTGTTCAAGCTCGTCGGCCGCGTGTCGGACGCGCAGGTGCTCGGGGACCTCGACGCGTGCGCGGCCTGGGCGGAGCGCAACGGCGGCGACGGCGCGCGCCTCGCGATCACCGGGTTCTGCTGGGGCGGGCGCGCGGTGTGGCTCTATGCAGCGCACAGCCCGAAGCTGCGCGCTGGCGTCGCCTGGTACGGGCGACTCGTCGGCGATCCGCCGGCGCGGCATCCGCTCGACGTCGCTGCCGAGCTGCGCGCCCCCGTGCTCGGTCTGTACGGCGCCGAGGACCAGGGCATCCCGCTCCCGACCGTCGAGCGCATGCGCCAGGCGATCGCCGCCGCCGGCGGACGCTCGCAGCTCCACGTCTACGACGGCGCCCCGCACGCCTTCCACGCCGACTACCGCCCGAGCTTCCAGCGCGCTCCCGCAGAGGACGGCTGGCGCCGCATGCTCGACTGGTTCGCCGCGAACGGCGTCGAATGAACTCAGCATGATGGCCAACGAGTCGAGCGAGCTCTGCTTCATGAGCGCACGCGAGCTGGCCAGGTTGATACGCACTCGCAAGCTCTCGGCACGCGAACTGATGGCGGCGCAGCTGCAACAGATCGAGCGGGTGAACCCCCAGATCAACGCCATCGTCGCGAAGCTGGACGACGACGAGTGTCTCGCCCTGGCAGATGAAGCCGACCGACGCCTCGAGAGAGGGGAGCAGGTCGGGCCCCTGCACGGCCTGCCGATCGCCTTCAAGGACACCGAGGCTGCGATCGGCTTTCCGTTCACCCGCGGCTCCCCGATCTACAGGGACTACATGCCGAAGGAGGACAGCGTTCTAGTCGAGCGGCTGCGGAACGCGGGTGCGGTTCCCATCGGCAAGACGAACGTCCCGGAGTTCGGGATGGGCTCCCACACATACAACAAGGTGTACGGCACTACCGTCAACCCATACGATCTGACGAAGAGTGCGGGCGGCTCCAGTGGGGGCGCCGCGGCAGCGCTCGCCGCCGGGATGCTGCCCGTTGCGGACGGCAGTGACCTCGGCGGCTCGCTGCGAAACCCGGCCAACTGGAACAACGTCGTCGCGCTCCGCCCCAGCGTGGGGCTCGTACCCATAGCTCCGGCCCCGCTCTCGCGGGTCGGATTCACGGCGAAGGGGCCCATGGCCCGGTCGGTCGCCGACGCCGCCTTCCTGCTCGGCGTGATCGCAGGACCCGATTCGCGCGATCCGGGCTGCTATCCGTCCGAGCCCTCGGCGTTCACCAGGACGCTGGATCGGAGCCTCGAGGGGGTGCGCGTAGCCTGGTGCCCCGACCTTGGCGGACTTCCACTCGATCGACGGGTGCGCAGCGTTCTCGAAGCGCAGCGCAAGACCTTCACGGATCTCGGCTGCAGCGTCGAAGACGCCTGTCCGGATCTGCGCGCTGCCAACCAGATCTTCCTCGACATCCGGAGCTGGATGTCCTGGAACGTGCTCGGACCGCTTCTCGAGAAGCATCGCGATCAGATGAAGCCAGAGGCCGTCTGGCAGATCGAGGCTGGCGCCCGGCACAGCGGCAGCGACGTCGCCCGGGCAATGATCCAGCACGGCGAGCTCCTGGAGCGGATGCGGCTCTTCCAGCAGAAATACGAGTTTCTGCTGTGCGCGGTGAGCCAGCTGCCGCCCTTCGACGCCACGCTCGACTGGCCGAAGGAGATCGAGGCCGTCAAGATGGAGAACTACCTGGCCTGGATGCAGTCGGCCTACTGGATCAGCGTGACGCTGCGTCCGGCCATTTCGGTACCGGCCGGCTTCACCTCCGAGGGGCTGCCCGTCGGCATCCAGATCGTCGGCCGCTACCGGGACGACTTCGGCGTCCTTCAGCTTGCCCACGCGTTCGAGCAAGCCACCGGCTTCGGTCGCAAGCGACCTGCGCTCGCGCTCCGCTGAGCGGCAATCTCAGTCGACCGAGAGGCGCACCGCAGCCTCGAGCGCGGCCGGGTCCTTGAGCGTGACATAGCCACGGTCGACCTCGATGGCGCCCTGGTCCACCCAGCCGCGCAGGGTCTTGTTCACGCTCTCGCGCGTGGCGCCGATCATCTCGCCGAGCTGGTGCTGCGGCAGGCGCAGCTCGATGCGCGTGCCGGCGGGCGTGGGCTTGCCGTAGCTCTGTGAGAGCGCGAGCAGCTTCTTGGCCAGGCGCGCGGGGATCGCCAGCAGGAGCGCGTCTTCGACCACGCTCGACAAAGCGCGCACGCGGCGCGCGAGCCCCGCGGCGAGCTGGATCGCGGCCTTCGGGTTCTGGTGCAGGAACGGCAGCAGGTCGCGGCGGTGCAGACACACCACCTCCGCCGCCTCGATCGACTCGACCGTCGCGGAGCGCGGCTGTGTGTCGATCACAGCGATGTCGCCGATCACCTCGCCCGGGCCGACGAAGTTCAGGATGACCTCCTTACCCTCGCCTCCCTCCGACAGCACGCGGAGGCGACCGGTGAGCACGCCGTAGAGCTGCACGCCCGGGTCACCCTTGCGGCACAGCACCTGTCCCGGCTTCAGCCGCTTGATCGTGGTGAGGGCGAGCAGGCCCTCGAGGTCGCGCGCGGTGAAGCCCTCGAACAGAGCGATCCCCGAGAGCAGCGTGCGCGGATCGATCGGGCGCGGAGTCGTCATGCTCACCTCAACGGAACAGGCCGAGCGCCGGCGCACACGCGTCGGGCACGGCCGGCACGATGCCTGCCAGAACTTGGCGCAGCACCACGAGGTCCGCACCCGTGCAGTCGTCGAGCACGCCGTCGCCGTCCGCGTCGCCGAGCGCGACAGGGCCCACGGCGTTGCACTTCTCGGGCGCCACCAGGCGTGGGTCGAGCTCGGCGAGCGCGCGGCGCGCGCGGGCGATGTCGAGCAGATCGAAGGCCTCGTCGTCGTCCACGTCGCCACACAGGCGGCACTCGGCGGGGAGGTCGAAGGCCTCCGTCACGGCCTGACTCGCGGCGCTGCCGCCGTCCGCCGCGGAGACACCCATGCCGCGCTTCGCCATCGCATTCCAGATCCGGCAGCGGTTGCGCGAGCCGCTCGGGAGGACGTCGGCGGCGAGCAACGCGTTGCGCGCGTCCAGGAAGGTCGGATTGCAGGCCTGCAGCGAGAGCGCGTCGATCACGAGCTGGAGCACCCGATCGCTCCCCGCTTCGCCAGCCGCCAGCGCAGGATCGAAGCCGTACGGCTCGACCATGCTCCACCACAGGTCCCAGAGCGCAACCGCCCAGACCTCGCCCATCGCGTGCACCTGCGTCGGGAGCAGCAGCGCGACGTGCCCGAACGTGCGTGGGTTCTGCGCGGTGCTGGTGGCGTAGCGGTAGACGCGGATCCCGGGCCCCGTCGGCGGCTGCCCGACCACGTAGCTCCCGATCCCGCGCGCGACCGCCCGGGTGTCGCCGAGCTGCTGCGTGAGGGCGAGCGCAAAGAAGTCGCTCCAGCCCTCCCCCATGCCGCGGCTCTGTGTGGCCGAGAGACAATCGACGCCGCCCCCCGTGAGCCGGTTCGTGAGCCCGTGTGCGTACTCGTGGATGACGATGCCGACGTCGAGCGCGCTGTCACGCGTGTAGCCCGCGAGTGAGGCCGAAACTCCCGCGGCGAGCTGCGCCCGGACGAGCGACCCGTCGAACTGCGACAGGAACAGCGAAGGGATCGCCAGCGCCGGGTCGCTACCCGACATCGTGATCAGCCCAGTCCCTAGGTTGTTGACGACGATCACGCCGATTGCCCCCGCGGCCTGTGCGTTGGCGAGCTTCTCCACGAATAGACAGGTGCCGCGGTCGACGAGCGCGATGCGTCCCGCGACCTGCGCCGCGTTGAAAAACGCGGAGCAGCCGTCGGTCGTGCTCGGTCCCGCGGCATCCGCGGCGTCGAGCGCCGCCACGACCTGACCGGCGAGGCCGCCCGGCGTGAGCATCAGGCCGAAGCGCGCGCCCCCCGCGCCGAACACGCCCGCGATCGCCGGCGGCGAGCTCACGACCAGGCGCGCGTCGTTCCACAGGAACATCTCCATGCGCGGAGCGAAGCCGTCGGGTGGCGTCAGGAACCGGGCGTTGTCGACGTCGGAGCCGTCCTGCACGTCGGCGATCACGGGATCTCCGGTCGTGGGCGAGACGCGCTCGAAGTTGCCGCTGGCCGCGTCGAAGCCGTAGCGCCAGAGCACGTCGTGCAGCCAGCTCACCAGGTAGAAGAGCTGCGCGACCGAGGCCGGTAGGTGCGTGCTCGGGTCGCGGCTGGTGTCGAGTGCGAAGTCGAACGTGCGCGACGGCCCGCCGTTCGGGCGGAAGCCCGCGGCGTCGTCGGCGTCCGCGTCGTCCTGCGCGACCGCCGCGAAGCCGTTGGTCTCGTTCGTGTCGGCGCCGGGGAGTCCGTTCTGGTCGTGCCAGCCCTGCGGAGACGCGGCGAGGACGGCAGGGCCAGGAGCGAGGATGCGGCTGCCCTCGTCGGGATTCACGAGCGGCGGCGCGAACACGCGGTAGGCGTCGCGCGCGACCCAGTCGTTGCTGAACAGCAGCGCACCGTCGTCCGCATCGACGACGACGCTCCACACGTGGCGCCCGTCGAGCGCGCGCAGCGCGAGGTGCCAGCCCAGGCGCAGTTCGCCGCCGGCAGTCGGCAGCCAGACGAGCTTCGGCGGCAGCCGCGGATCGAAGGCTTCGACCGCGCCGAACGCCGCGGCGGCGCGCGCGGCGACAGCGGCGGCGGCGAGGCGCGGAGTCGCCGCAGCCGAGCGCGCGCGGCGCACGAGCCGATCCCCCGCGGGCACGAGCCGCCCGGCGGGATCCACCGCAATCGCCAGGCCCGCGCCGAACACGTCGAGACCGGCGTGGCGCTGCTGGAAGTGCAGGTGCCTGACGCCGCTGCGAGACACGCGGTGGCGGCGCAGCTCGAGCTCCGCGATTTCGCTGGCGTCCAGGCCCTGTGTCTCGAGCCAATCTCGCGCGATCCGCTCCGCCTCGCCGCGCGAGGGACCGCTGGAAAAGCGCGGCTCTCCGCGCGCCGCGTGCGCGGCGACCAGCAGCGCAGCGGTGAGTGACACGAAGGCGGCGGCGCGCACCGATCTCACCCGCCAGCCGTCCCGAAGAGCGGCGGCGGGCCCGGAAGCTCGTGGTCGAGCGGGCCCAGGCGCCGTTCCGCGTCCTGGAGCCCGCTCTGGCAGGCTGCAACACGTACCGGGTCGCGCGCGCAATCGCGCCAGATCGCGGCCAGCGCCGGGCGCGAGAACGGCGCGGCGTGGTGGTAGTAGCGCTCGAAGAGCGCGCTGAGCTGGCGCGCGACGCCTGGCGAGACCGGCTTGCGAGTCTCGTCGCCTGGCAGCGGCTGCACCAGCCAGAACAGAAGGTCGGCGCCGACCGGTCCGCCCTGCCCGAGCGCGCGCGCCGAGAGCTGTGCTTCGAGTGACTCGACACTCGCTCCGACCCCCTGAGTGCGCGCCAGCCAGGCCAGACACTCCTCGTGACGCTGCTCGCACGTCTCGGAGACGAGCGCCTGCATGGCCGCCGGCGTGAGCGCGCCGCCGTGCAAGGCGGCCCAGCGCCGCACCAGCGAGCTCTGCGCGCCAAGCGAGGCGGGCCCGAACGCGGCGAGCCGCGGCAGGCTTGCCTGTGCGCCCCGGAAGAACGCGCGTGCGGCGCGGTCCGCGAGCAGCGGATGGCGCAGCGTGTGCACCGGACCGGTCGTGGACCCGCGCGCCACGTCGAGCGGCAACAGCTCGTGCGCGAGCAGCTCCGGCACCCCCGCGACTCCCGCGCGCGCGAGGGCGGCGGCGAAGGCGGGCTCCGCGGCGCGCGCTTCGATCCGCGCAATGTCGAGCGCGTCGGCTGCATCGTCGAAGCCGAGCACCAGCAGATCCACGCCCACGCCATACCAGATCGACACGTGGTCGAACGCGGCGCCGAAGGTGCGCAGCACGAGCGCGAGCGTCTCGTCGTCCATGTCGTAGAGCTGCACCCACTGCGCGAGCACTCCGCCGGGGCGAAGGCGGTCGCGCGCCGCCTGCAGGAACTCCAGGCTGTAGACGTTCTCGACGCCGACGACCCACGGGTTCGACGGCTCGGAGGCGATCACATCGAACTCACCCTCGCTGCGCAATAGCGTGCGCAGCGCGTCGCCCGCCTCGATCTGCACCTTCGGATGGCGCGAGGCGCCGTGGTTGGCGTGGTCGAAGAGCGGAGCGGAGTGAATCACGCCGCGCGAGATCTCCGCGACGCGAACCTCGCGCGTCGCGGGCAGCGCGGCCAGCTCGCCAACGGTCACGCCTGTCCCGTAGCCGACGACGAACGCGCGCTCCGGCGTGCGCGCGAACAGCGCCGGCAGTACGCCGAGAAGCACGGTCGTGGGCTGGTCGCCGCCGAGCGACGAGTCGTTCTTGCCGTTGGTGAGCAGCGCCAGCGCGCCGTGGATCTCGACCACGGCGATGGAGGCGACCGGGTCGTCTTCGTAGCGCACCAGCCGCGCGACATTGCGCCGCGCGTCGAAGAAGGCGTCGGGCCCGGCGTACGTCGCCGCGATCGGGGTGCGTTGGCGATACGCGCCCACCGCAAGCCGCTCGCCGGCCCACGCGGGTAGCAGCGCGAGCGCCGCTCCGACCGGCGCCACCAACCCGAGAGCGAGCACCCGGCGCGCGCCGCGCGCGAGCAGCGCGCTCTGCAGGATCGCCGCGAGTGTCAGCCCGGCGAGCGCGACGCGATACACCTGATGCAAGTCCAGGAAGAAGAACAGCAAGTACCCGCCGACCAGAGCGCCGGCGAGCGAGCCGAGCGTGTTCCAGGCGTAGATCCGTCCCGCCGTGCGGCCGAGCTCGCCGGCGCGCCGGCGCAAATGGTGAAACAAGAGCGGAAGCACGGCGCCGGAGAGCAGGACCGGCACGCCGAGCACCGCGAGCAGCACGAGCAGCGACGCCGCCTGATACGCGAAGAACGCCTGCGGCTCGTCGCGGAAGAACGTGCGCAGCACGTGCGCCCAGTAGGGCGCGTCCTCGAGCGGGCGGTACAGCGCGAAGAAGCTCGTGGGCAGCGCCCAGAGACAGCCGAGCAGCAGCGCATCGGGCACCCGGCGCAGGGAAGACACCCAAAAGCTGCCGAGCGCGATGCACAGCACGAATACGGCGACGATCATCCCGAAGGTAAACTGCGACGAGCCGAATGAGAACGCGCCGACGCGATTGAACACGGTCTGGAGCGTCATCATCCCGAAGCCGGACAGGAAGGCGATCGCCAGGTACGCGCGCAGGCGGAGCGGCTCGGCACCCGCCTCGAGCGCGGCAGTGACCGCCGGCTGCGCGCGCCCCAGCCCGAGCCCGAGCAGCACGTAGGCGGCCCCCGCGACCAGGTTCACGGCGCCGACCGCGCGGAGCGCGCCATCGAGCCCGTAGCCGGGGATCAGCCAGAACGCCGCCGCGAGCGCGCCGGCGCAGGCGCCACCCGTATTCAGCGCGTACACGAGCGCGTGTATCCGGGTCGCGTCGTCCAGACCGCGGGACAATGCCTGCGTCAGCACGGGGATGGTGGCGCCCATGAGCGTCGCCGGCGGCAGCACCAGAAATGCTGCGAGCGCCACGTCGAGCGCGAACTGCAGGCCGGCGCCCGCAACGGGCAAGCGGAACGCGAGCGCCTGCACCGCTCCGAACAGCGCCGGGAACAGGAACGCCCAGACGCCGATCGCCGCTTCGATCGCGCCGTAGGCCACGAGCAGCGTCCCGCGGCCGCGCGCGGCGAGCCGGCGCGTGAGCGCGCCGAACACGCCGTAGCCGAGCGAGAGCCCTCCCAGGAAGAGCGCCAGCACCGCCGCGGTCGCCTCGCTGTGCGCGCCGAGCAGCGTGGCCAGCCAGCGCTGCCACGTGACCTCGTAGACGAGACCCGCGAACCCGGTCGGCAGCGTGAGCAACAGCGCGAGCGCACGCATCAGCCGCGGGAGTGTAACCGGGACCAGGAGCCTGACCCAGCAAGCGCGAAGCGCGCGCAGCACGCAAAGCGTGCGAAGGCGGTAGGCCGCGGCCGCCCGTGGCCGTACACCGCTCAGACTCGATCAGAGGCGGTGGACGTAGACGGCGCCGGCCTTCATCACGAACGGGATCCGCTCGCCCTGACCTTCCAGCAGCGACAGGTCATCCTGCGGGTTGCCGTCCACCAGGATCAGGTCCGCGAGCGCGCCCGGCGCGACCACGCCCAGCTCGCCAGTGCGGTTCAGGATCTCGGCGTTCACGAGCGTCGCAGAGCGCAGCACGTCGAGCGGCTTCTCGACGCGCGCGCGGATCGTGAACTCCTGGCTCTGGTGCGCGTGCGTCTCGCCCAGCAGGTCCGTACCGAAGCCGAGTCGCACCCCAGCCGCGCGCGCGATCTCGAGCGAGGCGAGGCCGGCGTCGAGCACGTCACCGACCTTGCGCTGGCTCACCTCCGGGAAGCGCAGCGCGCGGCCGAGCTCTGCAATCTTGAAGTAGGTCACGAGCGTGGGCACCAGGAACGCGCCCGCGCGAGACATGACCGCTGCCGTCGCGGCGTCGATCAGATTGCCGTGCTCGATCGTGCGCACGCCTGCGCGCACCGCGCGCGCGATCGCCTCGGGCGTGTAGGCGTGCGCCATGGCGTAGGTGCGCCAGCTCTGCGCCTCCTCCACGATCGCGCGCTGCTCCTCCTCGGAGTACTGCAGGTTCCAGATCGGATCGCTCGGCGACGCGACGCCCCCGGACGCCATCAGCTTGAGCTGCGTGGCGCCGCGACGCAGCTCCTCGCGCGCGGCCTTGCGCACGGCAGGCACGCCATCGGCCACGTGTGAGAACCCCGTGGAGTGGATCTGGCAGGCGCAGAGCGCGCCTTCCTCCGAGCGCGGCCGGTGGTCGCCGTGGCCGCCGGTCTGGCTCAGCACGCGGCCCGAGAAGAAGATGCGCGGCCCGCGCACGAGGCCGCGCTCGACCGCCTGCGCCAAACCGAAGTCGGCTCCGCCGGCGTCGCGCACCGTGGTGAACCCGCGCGCGAGCATCGCCTCGAGGATCTGCCGCGCTTCCTGCGCCATCAGCATGAGCGGCCGGCGCGCCATCGCCGCCAGGTCCATGGTGGTAATCGTCGCGTGCACGTGGGCGTCGATCAGCCCGGGGAGCAGCGTGCGACCGCGCGCGTCGAGGACGGTGGCCCCGGCTACGCGCGCCTCGCCGGCCACCACCTCGCGAATCCGCTCGCCCTCGACGACCACCGAGTGATCGGGCCGCGCCACGCCGGCCTCGAGATCGAGCAGGTTGCAGCCACGCAGCACGAACAGGCCCACGTAACCTCCCCGAGGCCGGATCCGCCCACTCTACCCCGCCGACGCATGCTGCGAATTGCATTAGGCTTCGCGGCTTGGCGGCCAGGCGCGCAGCGGCGAGCTCGGGATCCGACGGGCGCCTTGCGCTCGCGCTCGTGTGCATGGGCCTCTCGGGCGGCGCCGCGCTGGTCTACGAAGTCGTCTGGCTGCGCCTGCTCTCCCTCGTGATGGGGAGCACCGCGTATGCCCTGTCCGCGATGCTGACGGCGTTCCTCGCCGGGCTCGCGCTCGGCGCGTGGATCGCCGGCCGCGCCACGCGCACGCGCACGCCGAGCCTGCGCGCCTACGCGGGCCTCGAGCTCGGGATCGCACTGCTCGCCGGGGCGATGCCTGCGCTGGTCGACGCCGCGAGCCCGCTCTTCGGCGTGGCGTACCGGGCGCTCGGAGAGAGCCTGGTCGCCTACAGCGTGGCGCAGCTCGCGATCGCCGGAGCGCTGCTCCTGCTGCCGACAGCGCTGATGGGTGCAACGCTGCCCGTGCTCACCGCGGCCGTCGTGCGCGACACACAGGGACTCACGGCCCGCGTCGGAGATCTGTACGGCGCGAACAGTCTCGGCGGGGCGCTCGGCGCCGCACTCTGCGGCTTCGCGCTGCTGCCGGCGCTCGGCGTGCGCGGGACGAGCCTGCTCGCGGCGGGCATCAACGTCGCGGTCGCGTTGCTGGCGCTCGCGGCCGACCGCGTCGCGCCCGCGCGCGCTCCCGACCGCGAACGTGCGGCGCAGCCGCGACGGACCGAACGCCGCCGTCGAGCTCAGCCCGAGTTAGTGCTCGACTACCCGTCGCCGCCGGCGCTCGCGGTCGCGAGCCTGTACGCGGTGTCGGGCTTCGCGACGCTGGCGCTGCAGGTCGCGTGGGCGCGGGTCGTCGGCCTCTCGATCGGCTCCACGTCGTACGGCTTCGCCATCACGCTCTCGAGCTTCATCCTCGGGATCGCGCTCGGGAGTGTCGCCGCAGCGCGGATCGGCTGGCTGGCGCGCCACCCCGTGCGCGGGGTCGCCTATCTGCACTTCGGGATCGCGCTCTCGGCCGCGCTCTCGATCGGCTGGCTCGCGCGCCTGCCGCTCTGGGTCGCGGCGCTCTTCGCAGACGCCGACCTCTCGTTCGGCGAGCTCGCCGCGCGCCAGCTCGTGCTGGTCGGCGCCACGATCCTCGTTCCCACGCTCGCGATGGGCGCGCTCTTTCCACTGGTCACCGAGGTGTTGCACCGCGGCGCGGCCGCGCCTGGCCAGGCCGTGGGCTCGACGTACGCCGCGAACACCTGGGGCACGATCGCGGGCTCGTTCGTCGCCGGCTTCGTGCTGGTGCCCGCGATCGGCATGCGCGCGACGATCGCGCTCGCGGCTGCGCTGTCCGCGGCGGTCGGCGTGGCGTGGTTCGTGCCCGCGCTGCGCGAGCGACGCCCCGGCGCGGCGCTCCACGCCGGCGTCGCCGCGGCACTCGTCGCACTGGTTGCACTCGCGGCTCCGGGTTGGGACCGCACGATCCTGACCAGCGGGCCCTACCTGTACGGCAGGACGCTCGCCGCGCAGATGCCCGCAGGCGGCTCACCAGCGCAGGTCGCGGAGGCGTGGACCCGCGCGTACGGCGAGCTCATCGATTACCGCGAGGGCGCCAGCGGCGTGGTCTCGCTGCGGCGCAAGGGGCAGAAGCTGTCGCTGCAGGTCGGCGGCAAGAGCGACGCCTACAGCTACGCCTCGACGCAGAACCTGATCGCGCACCTGCCGCTGCTCTTGCACGGCAGCGCGCGCGAAGCGCTCGTGATCGGGATCGGCAGCGGAAACACGCTCGGCAGCGCGCTCGCGCACGACGTCCGCCGAGTCGACGCCGTCGAGATTTCGCCCGAGGTCGTCGACTTCGCGCGCCGCCACTTCACGCCCTACAACGGCGGAGCGCTCGACAGTCCGCGCGCGCGCGTGCTGATCGGCGACGGCCGCAACCATCTGCGTCACTCCGGAATGAGCTACGACGTGATCATCTCGCAGCCGTCGAACCCGTGGATCTCCGGCAGCGCAGCCCTGTTCACCCGCGACTTCTTCGAGGAGCTGCGCCAGCAGCTGCGGCCGGGCGGCGTCGCCTGCATCTGGTTCCTCGTCACCGACGAGGAGGCCGACACGCTGCGCTCGATCCTGCGCACGTTCTCCGGCGTGTTCGAGCGCGCGTTCCTGTTCGACTCGCTCGTGCTCGGGGAGTACGTGCTGGTCGGCGCGCTCGACGCGGGTCCGTGGTCCGGCGCCGAGCTCGCGCGGCGCCTCGACGGCACGCGCGCCGGCGCGGATCTGGCGCGGCTCGGGGCGCTGGGCGCGCCAGAGCTCGCGGGGCTCCTGCTGCTCGGCCCCGACGAGATCCGGCGCTACGCAGAGTCGGGTGTGCTGAACACGGACGACAACGCGTTCGTGGAGTTCTTCGGGCCGCGCTCGGTTCGCACGGGCGATCGGCTGCGCGCGCAGCGCGAGCTGGAGGCGCTGCGGCCCGATCCGCTTGGCTTCTTCGGCGAGGGCGCGAGCGCCGACGCAGCGGCGACGCGTTTCGCCGAGCGGCTCTCCGCGATTCGCAGCAGCAAGCCGCTCGTGCTCGAGGCGCGCGACGTCGAGGCGCGCGAGGGACGCAGTCCCGCCTGGCTCGAGCTGGCGCGCCGCGCCGCGCTGCTGAACCCGGTCGACCCGTATGTCGGCCCGGTGCTGCGCAACCCCGGAGGATCGCCACCATGAAGCGCTGGCAGCTCGCGTTGATTCGTCTCCACTCGGCGGTGTATGCGGCGACGGGCGGCCGCCTGCTCGGTCGCTTCGGCGAGATCTCCATGCTGCTCTTGACGACGACCGGTCGGAAGTCGGGACAGCGGCGCACGCTGCCCCTCGCCTACTACCGCGACGGCGACACGCTGGTGCTGATCGCCTCGAATGGCGGCAGCGACCGGGCGCCGGCCTGGCTCGCGAACCTGGAGAGCAACCCTGAAGTGGGCGTGCAGCTCGGCTCCGAGACCCGGCGCATGCGGGCACGCGTCGCCGGCGCCGACGAGCGCGCCCGGCTCTGGCCCGCGGTCAAGCAGTGGAACCCGGCCTACGCCCGCTACGAGCAGTTCACCTCGCGCGAGATCCCGCTGGTGCTACTCCGATCTGCGTAGGGCCTGCGCGCGCAGTCCACCTACGCCTCTCGGTGTAGAATGCCGCGACCATCTTGCAGGGGGCCTCGTGGGTGTAGCCATGCCTTGGCGGATCGCGCTGGCGCTCGTCGCGTACGGGGTCGGGCTCGGCTCCCCCGAGGCGCGTGCCGGCACGCTGGTCCGGTTCACCACGGTGCTCGGGAGCTTCGACGCCGAGCTGTTCGACGCCCAGACGCCTCTGACCGTCGCGAACTTCCTCGGCCACGTCGCGGCGGCGGACTACCAGAACACGCTGATCCACCGCTCGGCGAAGGTGACGATGCCGGTGCTGCGAGACTTCGTGATCGAGGGCGGCGGCTATCGCTTCGACGGCACGGCGCAGGTGGAGCCGTCGAGCTATCCCGTCACGCCGGCGTGCCCGGGCGCGCCGATCCAGTGCCCGGTCCCGAACGAGCCGTTCCTGCCGGCGCCGCGCAACGTGCGCGGCACGCTCGCGATGGCGAAGCTCTCCGGTCAGCCGAACAGCGCCACGAACCAGTGGTTCATCAACCTGCACGACGACAATGCCCCGATCCTCGACACGCAGAACGGCGGGTTCACGGTGTTCGGTCGCGTGCTCGGGAGCGGTATGGGCGTGGCGGACGCCATTGCCGCTCTGCCGACCTTCCAGTTCCTGGGCGCGTGGACCGAGGCGCCGATGCGCAACTACACCGCGCAGGAGTTCGAGGCCTTCGTGCCGGTGGACGGCGACAACGTGGTGCTGATCTCGAGCATCGCGGTGCTGCCCGACGCCGACGGCGATCTGGTCACCGACGCCGAGGACAACTGCCCGATGCTCGGCAACCTGTCACAGGCGAACCTCGACGCAGACGCGCTGGGCGACGCCTGCGACTCCTGCCCAACTCTCGTGAACGCCGTCGCGGACGCGGACATGGATGGTGTCGACCAGGCGTGCGACACCTGCCAGCTCCAGGCGAATCCTGTGTTCGCGGGGACGCTCGCCAATCGCACGCGCATCTCGGGCCAGCTCGACGACGATGCCGACGGTCGCGGCAACGCCTGCGACTTCGACTACGACAACACGGGCACGGTCGTGGTGGCGACGGACTTCAACAACGCGAAGTCCGCAGTGAGCAAGCTGGTCTCGCAGAGCGTCTGCGGCGTCGCTCCGACGACCGGCCAGCGCTGCGGCGAGTTCGACCACGACGGCGCGGGGTCCGTGATCAGCGCCAGCGACTTCAACCTTGCGAAGGCCGCCGTGAGTCAGGTGATCGCCACCGCCTACCCGACCTGCGCCGCCTGCTCCGTTGGCGCGGGCTGGAGCGACGCGATCGGGAGCCCGGGCGCCCGGGTGGGGCGCCCGATCTGCG
>CAYVQJ010000043.1:0-54730 GCA_964454165.1 uncultured Myxococcales bacterium
CAACACGGCGCTGGAGTGACGCCCAGCGACGGACTCGGCGAGGAGCATGGGCACCGCACGCGCATGTTCCGTCACGAAGACCATCGGTAAGCCGTGTGCGGGAAATTCGCACGCACGGTTTGAACGGGGGTCCTGTCGCAACCCGGTGTTCAACCGGAGGAAGGTAGGATCTACCAGTGGAGGCGGTCCTCGAGGGGCACTATCGCCCGGACGTGCGCTACGCGAGCGTGGTGGTGAACGTCACGAACCGCTGCAATCTGGCCTGCTCGCATTGCTTCGTGTTTCGCGACGCGAACCCGAACGAGCGCCCCGACCGCGTGCGCGACGAGCCGGCGGACGAGGAGATCCTCGACCTGCTCGCGCGACTGCGTGACCGCCACGGCCTGCGCCATGCGCTCTGGATGGGTGGCGAGCCGCTGCTGCGACGGCGTCTGGTGGAGCGCGGGCTCGCGCTCTTCGCGCGCAACACGATCACGACGAACGGCACCGTTCCGCTCCACGACTTCGGCCCCGGCGTGCTGTACGTGGTGAGCCTCGACGGTCCCGAGGACGTCAACGACGCCATCCGCGGCGCCGGCAGCTTCCGCCGCGTGCTCTCCACCTTCGAGCGGCTGCCGCGCCACTTCGCTTCGCCGGTGCAGGTTCAGTGCACGGTGACGCGGCGGAACGAGTCGCGGCTCGGCGAGCTCGTGGAGCTCTTGCGCGGCACGCGGGTCGGCTGGGTCACGTTCAGCTTCTACGTGCCGCGCGCGGGCGACCGCGGTCCCGACGCCTGGGACGACAACGAGGCGCGGGCGGGAGCCGTGCGAGAAGTGCTGCGGCTGCGCCGCGCGCATCCCGGCTTCGTGCGCAACTCGCGGGTCAGCCTGGAGCTCATGCTCCCGGAGCACGCGCCCGGCGTGACGGCTCGCTGTCCGGCGCGCGAGCACGTTTTGCCCCTGTATCTCGACGGCGGCCGCTTCCGCACGCCCGCCTGCTGCTACGGCAACGACGTGGACTGCGAGCGCTGCGGGGCCTGGATCGTGTTCCACCTGGCCGCGCGCGCGGCGCGCAGCGACGGGCTCAACTGAGCGAAGGGAGAACTCATGCGCTTCGGAATGCTCCACCTGTTCGAGAACCCGGTGCACAAAAGCGAGCACGAGATCATCCGCGAGCAGATGGAGCTGATGCGCGCGGCCGACGCTCTGGGCTGGGACTCGGTCTGGCCCGCCGAGCACCACTTTACCGAGTACGGCTACTGCGCGTCGCCCGCGCTCTCGCTCGCCGCCATCGCGGCAGAGACCAAGCGCGTGCGGCTCGGCACCGGCGTGGTGGTGCTGCCGCTGAATCACCCGCTGCGCGTCGCCGAGGACTACGCCTTCCTCGACCATCTCTCCGACGGCCGCGTGGACCTCGGTGTCGGTCGCGGCTACCAGCCGCTCGAGTTCCAGCGCTATGGCGTCGCGCAGACCGACACGCGCGGCATGTTCGACGAGGGGCTGCAGGCGATCCGCCAGGCCTGGACCCTGGGCCGCGTGAACCTGGAGGGCGAGCACTACCGCTTCCACGACGTGCCGGTCCGTCCCGCGCCCGTGCAGCGCCCCCATCCCCCGATCTGGATGGCCGCGCTCTCGGCGGAGACGTTCGAGCTCGCGGGTCGCTACGGGCTCAACCTGCTCTACGGCAGCGTGTTCGGGCTATCTCCGGACCTTGCGGTCCAGCGCCGGCGCGACTACTTCCGCGGGCTCCGCCTCGGCGGTCACGCCGCAGAGGACAAGCGCGCAGGCTGCCTGATGATGGTCTACGTCGCCGACTCGCAGGAGCAAGCGCGCGCCGACTTCCGCGACCCGGTGATCTGGTACTACCGGACGATCGCCAAGTACGTCGCGCCCAAGCAGGGTCAGGCCCCGGTCAAGAGCTACGAGATGTACACGTCGTTTCGCGACATCGCGGCCTCGGTCCAGTGGGAGCAGCTGCTCGAGCGCGACGCCGTGATCTGCGGCGAGCCCGACTACGTCGCCGAGAAGCTCGCCGAGTACCAGCAGATCTACGGCTTCACCGATGTGCTGTGCTGGACGCGCCTCGGGGGCCTCGACCACCGCAAGGTGCTGCGCTCGATGGAGCTGATGCGCGACAAGGTCATCCCGAAGCTGCGCGCGAGCGAGCCCCCGCCACCCCCCACGGATTGAGGCCTGCACGGGCTGCGGCGCCTGCGAGGAGCGCTGCCCGATCGGAATCGCGCATCGGATGGGCGTGACGCGACGCAGGCGATTCGCGCCGCCTTACTCGCCCGCGGCGATCGCAGCGTCGAGCCGCCGCCCCACCGCGCGCAACGCGAACTGGTCGCCCACGGACTCCGCGACCAGGCGGCCGCTGCGAGAGAGGCGCTCGTGCAGGGGCGTGCGCGGGATGGCGTTGAGCATGCCGGTCATCGAGACCGGGATGCGCGCGCGCTGGATGAAGCGGAACTGCTCGTCGAAGATCGATGGATCGTCGGCGTCGAAACCCACGATCATCCCCGCGGTCACCTGGATCCCGAACGACTGGATGCGACGCACGGACGTGAGCAGGTCGCCGCGCGTGTTCTGGGTCTTGTGCGTGGACAGGAGCGAGTCCCTGCGCGGGCTCTCGATCCCGATGAAGAGCGAGGTGAAGTTGGCGTCGCGCAGGCCGCGCAGGAGCTCGTCGTCTTCGGCGACGTTCAGCGAGGCCTCGGTCATCAGCTCGAGCGGCCAGCCGCGCTCGCGCTGCCAGGCGCCGATCGCCGCGAGCGCCTCCCGGGCGAGCCGGCGGTTCCCGATGAAGTTGTCGTCCACCAGGAAGGCGTTGCGCACGCCGAGCCGGTGCAGCTCGGCGACCTCCGCCAGGATCTGGGGCACCGTCTTCGTGCGCGGCCGCCGCCCGTACATCACCGTGATGTCGCAGAACTCGCATTGGAACGGGCAGCCGCGGCCGAACTGGATCGTGACGGAGCGGCAGCGCTCGAGGTCGAGCAGGTCGAAGCGCGGCACGGGCGCGTCCTCGAGCGAGGGGCGCTCCGAGTCCTGGTAGCGGGCTTCGGCGCGGCCGGCGGCGAGGTCGCCGAGGAAGCGGGGCCAGGTGCGCTCGGCCTCGTCCACGAAGACGGTGTCGGCCACGCCGGCGAGCTCGTCGGGCGACGTCGACGCGTACGGACCTCCGACCGCGACGATCCTCCCGCGGCGCCGGAACTCCGCGACGATCTCGTGGATGCGCCGGCGGTGGATCACGTAGCCCTCGGTGCCACGAGGAGAATGCGCATGGGCCCTCCGCGAGCGGATGCGTCCACGCTACAGCCGTGCGCCGCCGTCTTCAGCGGGACGCGGCGGGTTTTGCGGAACTTTGACGTTCCCCGCTCCGATATGACGGGAGTCATGCGGCGCGCGCGGCAGCGCCGGTAGGCTGTCCGGGCGGGCGAGGAGGCCCGATGCGCGAGAACGTCGAGTTCCGAAGCCGTGCCCCTGAGAGGAGGATGGCCCTGCGCCGCCGCTACTGGAGCTTCGTGAGCCCGCTGCCGGCGCCGATCCTGCGCATGGTCGCCGCGCAGGCCGAGGCGCGCGGTCTCGAGGGGATCTTCGCGCCGCAGGTCTACGGCCCGCCGTGGATTCCGCTCGCCGCGGCCGCGATGGCGACGGAGCGCGTGAAGCTGGCGAGCGGGATCGCGATCGCCGCGGTGCGCAGCCCGTTCGAGACGGCGATGGCGGCGATCGACATGGACCGACTCAGCGGCGGGCGCTTCATCCTCGGGCTCGGTGCCAGCGTGAAGTTCTGGACGATCGGGATGTTCGGCGTTCCGGATCACAAGCCGCTGACGCACTTGCGCGAGACCATCGCCGCGGTCCGCCACGTCGTGCGCGGCGCGCACCGCGGGCTCGAGCCGTTCGAAGGCCAGTACTACCGCGCGGACTTCCGCGAGCTGCAGCCGACCGCGCCGCCGCTGCGCGAGCAGATCCCGATCTGGATCGCGGCGCTGCGTGGACCGGCGGTGCGACTGGGCGCGGAGGTCGCGCAGGGCGTGATGGGCCACCCGATCTGGTCGATCGAGTGGGCCCTCGAGAAGATCCCGGCCGAGCTCGCGACGGGGCTCGCGCGAGCGGGAAGGCGCCGCGACGAAGTCGAGCTCAACCTGTGGCTTTGGCTCGCGCCGAACCCGGACGAGGCAGCGGCGCTCGACGATGCGCGCGGGACCGTCGCGTTCTACGCGGGCATCGAGCAGTACGAGTCCTTCTTCGAAGCGCACGGGTTCGGCAAGGAAGCGCGGCGCCTGCAGCAGGCGGTGAAGCGCGGCGAGGTGCTCGCCCAGGCCAGGGCGATTCCGGACGAGATGGTGCGCACGTTCGTCGTGCTCGGCGACCCGGAGCGCGTGCGCGAGCGCGTGGAGAAGGCCTGGAGCGTCGCGGACTCGATGTGTCTGGTGCCGCCCGCGTTCGGGCTGTCGCCGCAGAAGATCGCGCTCTACGGCGAGCGCATCGCGGCGCTGTTCTACGCCCCGGTCTGAGCCCCCGGCGCAGCGACCAGCGACGGGGTCATCAGCACGCCGTTGTGGATGAAGAAAGAGAGGACGTCGGCGACGAGCCGGCGGGCCGCGCTGCCGGACACTCCGCGCGAGTCGACGAACGCGTGCAGGATCGCGGCGATCTCGGCGCGGCGCGCCGCGCTCGCGAAGCGCTCGCCCGTCTCGCGCTTGCGCAGCAAGCAGAAGGCCACCAGCTCGTCAGGGCTCTTGCGCGCGAACGCGCAGAAGTCGGCGAGAGCGGCCAGGCGCTCGGGATCCTCTGCCAGCGGGTCGCCGCCCCACTGCGCGCGCAGACCCGCGGCCCAGGCCGCGACGCTCGCGCACGAGTCCAGCGCGCGCGCCTGCACCCCGGCTACTCCGGCAGCCCGAGCTTGCGCGAGATCCGCCGCACCTCTTCGCGCCGCCCCGGCAGCGGTGCCGGCTGCTGCAGCATGCCCGTCTGCTCCAGCTCACGCGCGACCTTCGGATCGCGGGCGAACGGCCGGCCGACGCGCCCCTCGAAGTAGAGCTCCTCGAACGGCGGTCGCGGGCGCTGCCCGCCGGCCTCGCGCGACTCGAGCGGGTAGCCGAGGTTCAGACAGTAGAGCGGCACCCAGTCGTCCGGGACGTTGAGCATGCGCCTGGCCGGCTCGGCGACGAACGCGGTCCAGCAGGCGCCCAGCCCGAGCTCGACCGCCATCAGCAAGCCCTGCGTTCCGGCGCCGCCGCAGTCGAACGCGGCCGCCACCAGATAGCCCGGGCTCTTGGTCATCGGCGACAGGATCTGCGGGAAGACGAACTCGTCGACGAACTTGTGGCTCCAGCCGTGGCTCGGGTTGAGCGCCCCGACGTCGACGAGCTCGCGGAGTCGTTTGCCCTTCACGCGCTCGACGACG
Organism: uncultured Myxococcales bacterium; assembly: GCA_964454165.1. Lineage (GTDB taxonomy): Bacteria > Myxococcota_A > UBA9160 > SZUA-336 > SZUA-336 > CAYVQJ01. Next base: position 5,389 of record CAYVQJ010000043.1, read on the forward strand.
CCGGAGTCGAGGTAACAGTACACGTGGGTCGGCGCGAGCTCCTGCACCACGCCGGCCACCGGCGTCTTGAGCGCCTCGAGCGTCGCGGGCGGAATCTCGGCGCGGTTCACCACGATCGCGCGGAGCCAGTGCGCGTTGACCGCGCACGAGGCGATGCGCATCGCCTCCAGGACCTTCTGGATCTTGTCGCGCTCGACCGGCCGGTCCGGGTCGAAGTAGCGGATCGAGCGGCGAGTCCCGAGGACGTGCTGGAACTCCATGTCGCCACCTCCGCACCCGAGGCTAGGAGCGTCGCGCTGCCGGATCTATGACCGCTGTCATACGCACGGAGCCGCGCGCGCGCTTTGGTCTGCTCGAGGAGGGCACGCCATGGACGCCGAGACGCGCAAGCTCCTGGAAGAGGCCTGGAACACTCCCCTGTTCGAGTCGATCTTCACGCGCCGCTCGCGGCGCTTCGGGCTCGGCATGGAGATCAAGCACGGCCCGAACTCCTTCCGCTCCAACGCGGAGCCTCTGCCGCTCTCGCACGAGGAAGAGGCGCTGCTGTGCATGGCCGCGACCGGGATGTCGGGCATGAACCTGGCCGACATGCCGCACACGCAGAAGGACGAGCTCCGGCCCGGCGAAGTGTGGGACGGCAACTGCAACACCATGCTCGAGTACAACGGGCGCACCTTCCCGAGTCCGTGCGGTTCTCACGGCACCGAGCTGTTCTACACCAATGACGAGGGCACCTACATCGTGAAGGTGCGCGGGACGCATCCGGAGAAGATGCAGGAGATCGCGGGCCAGGGCGACCTGGACCGGATCGTGGCCACGTTCGACGAGCGGCGCATCAAGCTCTCCGACGGGCGCATGGATCTACCGCACGCGTCGCCGGCGCTGATGTCGTTCAACACCTGGAACGCGAACATGCCCGGCACGACGCTGTTCATGCCGGTGTGCGACGTGACCGAGGAGCTGATCAACGGGCTGATGCTGTTCCTGGAGCAGGGCAACTACCCGGTCGACGCGACCAACGAGATGAAGCCCGCTGGCTGTGAGAAGTGGGTGAAGGACGGGCTGGCGACGACGCCGGTGCCGTGGCAGATGCTCGAGCCGCTCGTCGCGTACGGCGCGTCGAACGTGGAAGTCGGCTTCATGGGGCAGACGCTGCTGCTCGTGCAGTCGGCGCTCGGGCTCGGCGGCTGGCCCTTCGGCGGCTTCAACGCGCTGATCGCGCTGGGCGGGACTCCCACCTGTCGCGGTCTGGGCTTCCGCTTCGAGACCGCGACCAGCGGGCCGTTCGCGGGTTTCCCTTACGCGATCGGCCGCGACTGGGTGTTCGAGACGCATCACCCGCACTACTTCGGCGGCTCGCTCGACGACGCGGTCGACGACGTGATCGAGCGCAAGTGGGGGGCGCACGGGATCTTCAACCCGGCCAACGCCGAGCGCGCGCCCTACAAGCGGCCCGGCGAGATGGAGCAGGCGATCCCGCGCACCGACCCCGCGATCATCCAGTGCACTAAGGACATCCTGAACTACGTGTGGCGGCGCTTCGGACGCTTCCCTGTCTACGTGGACGGCTGCGTGATGACGGTCATGCTGCAGGCGCACCATCTCGACTGCGATTTCTACGACACCTACTACCGCGACGGCGCCTACACCGAGCGGCACCGCCGCCACCTGGAGAGGTGGCATGGGCGGCGCGAGCGGAAGCTCCGGGTGGCGTGAGATGACGGTCGAGTCTCAGGCGGGTCGCTTTCTGCTCTCCTTCGACGCGATGGAGCCCGGTGACGGCGAGATCCTGATCACCGGGCGGATGGGGGTCTGGAGCGCGACCACTCACATGAGCCTGGGCGAGTTCCTCGGGATTCTGCGTCTGACGCTTAGGCCGCGCATGCTGCGCTTCCTGTTCGGCTGCCTCTTCCGGCGGCGACTTGCGTGAACGAAGCTCTAGCGACAGGCTCCGACGGAGCCCTCGGCGCAGCGGCGCCCGTCCGTCCAGACGGCGCCGCCGGGGTCGGCGCTGTCCAGGCGCGCGTCGGTGAGATCCGCTCCCGTCAGGTCCGCGCCGGTCAGGTTCGCGTCCACCAGGTTCGCCCCGCGCAGTTTCGCCCGCTGCAGCCGTGCGCCGCGCACGCAGGGCGTGATCCGGTGCGAGAGGCCGAGGGCGTCGAGCTAGCCTTCGATGCGCGGGAAGATCCCGCACTGATACTGCGCCGCTGACGAGAACGCGTCGTCGCCGAGCTTCGTCACGCCGCAATAGAGAAGCTGCGGTCCGAGGAGGCCGATGATCGCTTCCTGAGCCAGCAGGTAGTCGTCGATACTCGACGACGGCGGAAGCTCGAGAGCGCGAAGGATGCGCCGGGCCTCGGCCTCGCCGGTCTCGCGCACCCGCGCCGAGAGCGCGTCGCCCCGGCGCCGCAGCGCCGGTTGCAGGTCGGCGGCTGGCGCAGGCCGAAGTCGCGTTCCGCGCGGAGGTAGGGGCCGGCGTCCCCCCCCGCCGTCAGCGCCTCCGCCGCGCGGAACGCGCGGAAGTGCAGGAACTCGACCTCGGTGGTCAGGTGGTCGGGCAGCTCGCGCGGATCATCCGCCATCGAGAGGCCGAAGTGGTTGTAGAAGCGCACCGCCTCTTCCATGGTCTTCATCGGGGTTCCTCCCCAGACACCGCCGTAGAGCAGGCAGGGGCGGGCCCGCGGCGCCCACGTCGAAGAGGCGCGTGTACTCGACCGCGAGAGTGTCGCCGTCGCCGCCGTCGAGCAGCGCCGCCAGATCGAGGCCGGCGGCCAGGGCAGGCTCGATGTCGCCGAGCACCTCCGCGAGCGCGTACGCCAGCGCGCCGCTCTTCACGTCTTCGAGCGCTTCGCCTTCGGGATAGCCGAGCGCCGCGGCGAACACGCGCCAGGCCCGGCTGAACGCGGCGCAGCGCTCGGCCGCGGACCCGAGCGCCGGCTGGAGGGCGGGCGCGCTCATGCCAGCGCCACCTCCACGTGCGTGTCGTGGTCGGTGTGCGACGGCTGCATCGCGATGATCACCGGCCGCAGGTGGAACTGGCCGCCGGCGAGCTCGACCGCGTTGAGCGCTGTCGGAATCACACGGGGGCTGAGTCAAATCGGCTCAGTCACGCGAGGCATACGACCACGCTCCCGCCGCATGCGCGCCGCGAGCGCCGCCCGGAACGTGGTGCCCGTCTTGCAAAGCGTCGGGACGCGTCGGAAGCGCGAAGGAGCTAGCGCGTGCAGGTGAGGAGGCTTCGAAGGCCCCGCTGCGTGGTCCTCGGGACCGCGGTGTTACTTGGGGCGGCCGCGGGGTGCGGGCTGACCAGATTGCCGGTCACACCGGCAGAGCCCGCGTCGCCTACCCAGGTGACGTACGCCATCGCGGCGACGTCCCACCCGGGAGCGAGCGCCCAGTCCGAGGAGTTCGGCCGCCAGACCTTCGCGCGGCAGTGCAGCGCATGCCACGGTGCGGACGGACGCGGAGACGGGCCAGCGGCGTACTTGCTCTACCCCAAGCCGCGAGACTTCAAGGGCGGCGCGTATCGCTTCGTCTCTACCTGGGAGCGGGTCCCCACGGACGACGACCTCTATCTCGTCATCTCGCGTGGCATCCCGGGATCCGCAATGCCGAGCTGGGCCCACCTTCCCGAGTCGGAGCGCTGGGCGCTGGTTCACTATCTGCGCACGCTCCGGCACGATGGAGCACTGGTTCCCGAAAGTGCTCCCCCGCCGGCCGCCGGTCAGCCGGGGCGCGGGGTCGTGATCCCGCCGCCGGAGCCGCCCTTCGACGCGGCTGCGCGCGCTCGCGCACAGCAGCTCTTCACGCCCATGTGCGCCTACTGTCACGGCGCGGAGGGTCACGGCGATGGCCCGCTCTCGGAGACGATGCGGGACGACCGCGGTCTCGCCATCCGCGCGCGCGATCTCCACTCAGGGGTCTTCAAGCGGAATCCGGATCCCGCGAGCCTGTTCCGCGTGATCGTGCTCGGCATCCCGGGCAGCCCGATGCCGGGCAACCCCGCCCTGTACGGGGACGACGCCTGGCACCTCGCGCACTACGTCCTCTCGCTTTCGAGCGACACGATGCGGGAGCGAGCCGAGATGAAGCGCTACCGGATCCGCGCGGCGCGCGTGGCCAAGGTGCCGGAGCATCCCGACGACTCGACTTGGCGGCAGGCCGAGCCCGCGGACCTCCACATGATGCCGCTGTGGTGGCGCTACAACCGGCCCGAGTATCTGACGGTGCAGGCCGTTCACGACGGCAAGGAGTTGGCGCTGCTGCTGCTCTGGGCCGACGACACGCACGACGCCCGCGTCGTGAGGCCGCAGGACTTCCGGGACGCCGCCGCCGTCCAGTTCGCGGCCGACAGCGATCCGCCGTTCTTCGCGATGGGCGAGGCCGGACGGCGCGTGAACATCTGGATGTGGAAGAGCGAGCGGCAGGAAGATCTCGATCGAGCGTTCGGCGACGTGGACCGCCAGTACCCGCAGATCGGCATCGACAGCTACCCGAACCTGGCGCGCTCGCCCCTCGAGCAGCCGCTGCGCTCCGCGCTGACCCTCGAATCCGACAAGACCTTCGTCACGGGCTGGGGCGCGGGCAACATCGTCTCGGACCCGACGCTACAGAGCTCGGTGGAGGACCTGACTGCGGAGGGCATCGGCACGCTCGCGGCGCGGCCGCGCGCCGACCAGATCGTGCACTCGAAGGGCAGCTACGCGCTCGGCTCCTACAGAGTCGTGTTCCATCGCGCGCTTGGCGGCCGGGGGGAGGGCGCGATCAGCCTGCATCCGGGTCAGCACGTGCAGGTTGCCTTCGCGATCTGGAACGGCGCGGAGGGAGATCGCGACGGCAAGAAGTCGGTGACGATCTGGCAGGACCTCGAACTGGCGGAGTGAGGAGAGCGACATGACACGACCGGTGGTGGTGGAAGCGGCGCGCGGAATCGATCGGCGCACCTTCCTACGCTGGTTCGGCGCGGGAGTCGGCGTCAGCGCGCTCGAGCTCGGGCTGCCGACCCGGCTGCTCGCGGCGACGGTTGTCGGGCAGAACCCGCTGGCGGGCTCGGTCGATCGCGGCTGGGAGAAGATCTACCGCGACCAGTACCGCTACGACAGCATGTTCGACTGGGTCTGCTCGCCCAACGACACCCACGCCTGCCGCGTGCGCGCCTACGTGCGCAACGGTGTGGTGACTCGCATGGGAGCCACCTACGACTACCAGAACTACAGCGACCTCTACGGAAACCACGCGACGGTGAACTGGAACCCGCGCCAGTGCGCCAAGGGCTACACCTTCCACCGCGTGCTCTACGGTCCCTACCGGCTGCGCCATCCGATCGTGCGGCGCGGCTGGAAGGCCTGGGCCGATGCCGGCTTCCCGCACCTCACGGCCGAGCTGCGCACGAAGTTCAAGTTCGACAGCCGCGGCACGGACGAGTTCGTGCAGATCTCCTGGGAGGACGCGTACCGCCAGATCGCCGGCGGGCTCGTGTCGATTGCGCAGCGCTACAGCGGCGAGCAGGGAAAGCAGCGGCTGCTCGAGCAGGGCTACCAGCGCGAGATGGTCGAGGCGACCGAGGGCGCGGGCACGCGCACCATCAAGATGCGAGGCGGCATGGGCCTGCTCGGCGTGATCGGGAAGTACGGGATGTACCGTCTCTCCAACTCGCTCGCCCTGCTCGACGCGAAGGTGCGCGGCGTGGGGCCCGACCAGGCCAAGGGCGGCCGCAACTGGTCCAACTACACCTGGCACGGCGACCAGGCCCCCGGCCAGCCCTGGGTGCACGGACTCCAGGCGTCGGACTGCGACTTCAACGACCTGCGCTTCTCGAAGCTGATCGTGATGGACGGCAAGAACCTGGTCGAGAACAAGATGACCGACGCGCACTGGTTCATCGAGTGCATGGAGCGGGGCGCGAAGCTCGTGGTGATCGCCCCCGAGTACGGCCCGCCCTCGACCAAGGCCGACTACTGGATCCCGATCCGCCCGCAGACGGACGCCGCCCTGTTCCTCGGGATTACCAAGCTGATGATGGACCGCAAGCAGTACGACCGCAGCTTCGTCACGCGCTTCACGGACTTCCCGCTGCTGGTCCGCACTGACAACCTGAAGCGGCTGCGCGCGGCCGAGGTGTTCAAGGACTACGCGTCGAGTCTCTCGGCCGAGGGCGCCTCGCGCAAGATCCAGGGACTCACCGTCGAGCAGCATGCGAAGCTCGGCGACTTCGTCGTGTGGGACGAGAAGCAGGGTGGCCCTCGCGCCATTACGCGGGACGAGGTGGGCGACGAGATGGAAAAGCTCGGGATCTCGCCCGCGCTCGAGGGGCAGTTCCGCGTGAAGCTGGTCGACGGCAAGACCGTCCAGGTCGCTACGCTCTGGACCCTGTACCAGACGCACCTGCGAGACTATGACCTCGACACGGTGCACGAGATAACGCAGGCGCCCAAGGAGCTGATCGTGCAGCTCGCCGACGACATCGCGACGCTGGCACCCGTGGGCATCCACCAGGGAGAGGGAATCAACCACTGGTTCCATGCCACCGAGATGAACCGCGCTGCGTACCTGCCGCTCATGCTCACGGGAAACATCGGCAAGCCCGGAGCTGGCTGCCACACCTGGGCCGGCAACTACAAGGCCGCGCTGTTCCAGGGCTCGCCCTGGACCGGGCCGGGCTTCAAGGGCTGGGTCGCGGAGGATCCCTTCGAGCAGAACCTCGACCCGGCGGCAGCGGGCAAAGACGTGCACGCGCACGCCTTCACGAGGGACGAGGAGCCCGCCTACTGGAACCACGGCGACCAGGCACTGATCGTCGACACGCCGAAGCACGGGCGCATGAACTTCACGGGCAAGACCCACATGCCGACGCCCACCAAGGCGATCGTGTTCAACAACGTGAACCTGATCAACAACGCCAAGTGGGCCTACGGCATGATCAAGAACGTGAACCCCAACGTCGAGATGATCGTGACGCTCGACATCCAGATGACCGCGTCGATCGAGTATGCGGACGTGGCGCTGCCGGCGAACTCGTGGCTCGAGTTCCAGGGCCTCGAGCTGACCGCGAGTTGCTCCAACCCCTTCCTGCAGATCTGGCAGGGCGGCATCCCACCCGTCTTCGACAGCAAGGACGACGTGGACATCCTGGCGGGGATCGCCGGCGCGCTCGCCGACCAGACCGGCGACGAGCGCATACGCAGCTACTTCAAGTTCCACGCTCCCGGCGACCGCGACGTCTACATCCAGCGCCTGCTCGACTCGTGCACCACCACCGCCGGCTACAAGCTGTCCGACATCATGGCCGGGAAGTACGGGCCTCCCGGCGGCGCGCTGATGCTGTTCCGCACCTATCCGCGCATCCCGTTCTACGAGCAGGTGCACGACTCACAGCCATTCTTCACCGACACCGGGCGCCTGCACGCCTATGCCGACGTCCCCGAGGCGATCGAGTACGGCGAGAACTTCATCGTCCACCGCGAGGGCCCCGAGGCGACTCAGTACCTGCCGAACGTGATCGTCAGCTCGAATCCGTACGTGCGACCCGAGGACTACGGCATCCCGCGCGATGCCGAGCACTGGGACGCTCGCACCATCCGGAACGTCAAGCTGCCGTGGTCAAAGGTGAAGAAGACGAAGAACTTCCTGTGGGAGAAGGGCTACCAGTTCTACTGTCTCACTCCCAAGACCCGCCACCGAGTCCACTCGAGCTGGTCGAACGTCGACTGGCACATGCTGTACGACTCGAACTTCGGGGATCCCTACCGGCTGGACAAGCGCGCCCCCTGCGTGGGCGAGCACCAGCTCCACATGAATCCGCAGGCGGCCCACGATCTGGGGATCAAGGACGGCGACTACGTCTACGTCGATGCGAACCCGGCGGACCGCCCGTACCTGGGCGCCAAGCCGGACGACCCCTTCTACCGGGTGGCGCGCTTGATGCTGCGCATGACCTTCAACCACGCTTATCCCTACAACATCGTGATGATGAAGCACGGCCCCTTCATCGCCACGGAGCGCAGCGTGAAGGCCGCAGAGACCCGCCCCGACGGGCGCGCGCTCGCCGAGAACACCGGCTATCAGTCGAACCTGCGCTACGGCTCGCAGCAGTCGGTGACTCGCAACTGGCACATGCCGATGCACCAGACCGACACGCTGTTCCACAAGTCGAAGGCGTTCATGAGCTTCCTGTTCGGCGGCGAGGCCGACAATCACGCGGTGAACACCGTCCCCAAGGAGACTCTCGTACGGGTCACCAAGGCCGAGGACGGAGGCCTGGGCGGGAGGGGTCCCTGGAAGACGGCGACCACGGGCTTCACGCCGGCCAACGAGGGCGACTTCATGAAGCGCTACCTGGCCGGCCTGCTGGTCAAGCGCGAGGAGGACTAGCCCATGCCGTACCACGAGGTGGAAGCGGACGACCCGCTGGAGGGGATCGGGGTGAGTGTTCCCGCGGACGCCGAGGCGGTACGCGAGATGGCGTACACCTACGCCGAGGAGTTCGTGCAGCTCGGCCACGGCGCGGACCGGGTGCTCGCTCTCTTCCAGGACCCCCACTACGGGATCGCGCACGCAGCCTGGCGGGAGCTCGGAGAGGCCGAGGTCCGCAGGATCATCACAGAGTGCACGGCGGTCTTCGGCCGCGTGCGCGTCATCGACCGCGAGTAGGGGGTACCACGTGGCCAAGGTCTACAACTGGCAGCTCGGCCGAGAGATGGATTTCCCGTACGAGGGAGCCTACCCGGATCGCCAGTTCGCGTTCGTGTTCAACATCAACCGCTGCATCGGCTGTCAGACCTGCACGATGGCCTGCAAGTCGACGTGGACCTTCTCCAAGGGACAGGAGCAGATGTGGTGGGCCAACGTCGAGACCAAGCCCTACGGCGGGTACCCGCAGCACTGGGACGCCAGGGGCCTGGAGCTGCTCGAGCGCGCGAACCCCGGTGGCGTCACCTGGAGGGGCAAGCCGGGCCAGGATCCGCGCGCTCCCTACGGGCAGCTCGACGGCCGCACCATCTTCGAGGCGCACGACGCCGTGCTCGCTCCGGAGAGCTCGCGGGTGCTCGGCTACCTCCCGAGCGACGAGGAGTGGAACTCGCCGAATCTCTACGAGGACAGCCCGGTGGGCGAGCTCGGCAAGCGCGGCGAGCTGTCGCGCACCGGCGAGCAGCTGCCCGAGCACCGCACCTGGTTCTTCTACCTCGCGCGGATCTGCAACCACTGCACGCATCCGGCCTGCCTCGCCGCGTGCCCGCGCCAGGCGATCTACAAGCGGCCCGAGGACGGGATCGTGCTGATCGACCAGGAGCGTTGCCGCGGCTATCGCAAGTGTGTCGAGGCGTGCCCCTACAAGAAGACGATGTATCGCGGGAACACGCGGGTCAGTGAGAAGTGCATCGGCTGCTACCCGCGCGTGGAAGGAACGGATCCGGAGAGCGAGGGGAAGCCGATGGAGACGCGCTGCATGGCGGCGTGTATCGGCCAGATCCGCATGCAGGGACTGGTGAAGATGAACCAGGACGGGACATGGGCCGAGGACCGCTACCACCCGCTGTACTACCTGGTGCATGTCGCGCGCGTGGCGCTGCCGCTGTATCCGCAGTTCGGGACGCAGCCCAACGGCTACTACATTCCGCCGCGCTGGGTGCCGCGCCCGTACCTGCGCCAGATGTTCGGACCAGGCGTCGACGCGGCGATCGAGCGCTACACCCACCCCGACCGCGAGCTGGTGACGGTGCTGCAGCTGTTCCGGCGCTCCAACCGCATCATCTTCCGCTACGAGGTCAAGCAGGGCCCAGAGGTCTACCGCACCACGTACCGAGGCAAGCCCTTCACGCTGTACAACGACACCGTGATCGCGTACGGCAAGGACGGCGAAGAGCTCTTCCGCACCGAGGTGGAGGAGCCTGTTTACGTGCGCCCCGGCGTGCACGCGAACTCGATCTGAGGAGGTCACCATGGAGCCGACTCTGCAACACAGCAGTCTCGAAGCCGACCGCGCGCTCGCCCGCAGCGTGCTGTACGCGGCCGCCGCGACGGGACTCACGCGACCCACTCCGGGGAGTCTGGCGCGGCTGCTTTCGCCGGGGGCGCTGGACGCACTCGAGGCGGCGGCCAGCTGCGCCGCGCCCGACTCCGGGCTGGCGGCCCGGGCGCGCTCGCTCGCCGCGTGGACTGTGCACGACGTCGACGCGATCGAGCGCGAGTCCGTGGCCCTGTTCGGGCACGCCGTGCGCGGGGCCGTTCCGCCCTACGAGACGGAGTACGGCGACGGGAGCCCGTTCCAGCAGCCCGCCCAGCTCGCGGACATCGCGGGCTTCTTCGCGGCCTTTGGCCTGCGCGTCGACGATCAGGTCCACGAGCGCGTGGACCACGTGAGCGCGGAGTGCGAGTTCATGCAGTTCCTCTGCCAGAAGGAGGCGCACGCGCGCGAGGTCGCAGACGACGAGATGCTGCGCGATACGCAGGCTGCGCAGCGTCTGTTCCTGCGCGAACACCTCGGGAGCTTCGCGCCCGGCTTCGGCGCGCGCGTCCACCGCGAGCGCAGCGAAGGGTTCTTCGATGCGCTGCAGAGCCTGCTCGTCGCGCAGATCGAGCTCGACGCTGAGCGGCTCGGCGTCCGCCTGGGTCCCCCCTCCATCGAGCTGCGCAGCGCGGAGCCGGATGCGACCCCGATGGCCTGCGGAAGTGACTGCGGCTCGGCTTCCGCTGGCGGGGCTTGCAGCAACGTCTCGTTCCCAGAGGCGGAGAAATGACCGGAGCCCCGGGCCCGACGATCGAATACGATCCGACGCTCCTCGAGGAGAGCGTCCTGCTGGCCGTGCGCGGACACGCCGACGAGCGGAGCTTCGACCGCGAGCGGGAGCAGGTCTACGAGCGGCGCGCCGACCAGGACGAGCGCGATGCGCTCTTCGTCGAGCTGTCGCGCGCCTGGTTCCGAAGGCTGGGGCTCGCGGAAGCGCTGGAGATCGTGATGCTCGAGTATCCCACCCTGGTGGACGGCGTGGACGTCGTGTCCGTCGGGCGCGCGCGGGCGCGCAAGGAGGAGGAGGCGGAGCTGTACGTGGCCGCGGGCGGAGCGCACGCTCGCGGCGGCCGGCGCGTGCGAGTGCGCGCGCTCGCCGCCACCGTCGCGCGGCCGGAGCGCTTCCGCGAGCTGCTCCGCCACGAGCTCTGCCACGTCCACGACATGCTCGATCCAGACTTCGGCTACAGCCCTGACCTGGAACTGGCAGAGACCGGCGCCGCCCCCGCGGTCGAGCGCTTGATCCGCGAGCGCTATCGCGCGCAATGGGACGCATCCATCGACGGCCGTATCGCGCGCCACAGCGCAGGCTCGGGTGCACTCCGCGCCACGCGGCTCGCCGACTTCGCGGGCTGCTTTCCCTTCGCACAGAGCGACATCGAGCGCGCGTTCACGCGCTACTTCGACAGCCCGCGCCCGACCCACGCGGAGATGCGCGCCGTCGCCCTCGACCCGGACCTGCTGCCCGGCGGCGCGCCATCGAGACACCACGCCGGGCAGTGCCCGCTGTGCAGCTTCCCGATCGCCGCCCTGCAGAAGACGTTCTCCGACGAGGTCACGCGCCGCATCCTCTCCGACTTCCCCGGCTGGTACCCCGAGCAGGGGGCCTGCCCGCAGTGCGCCGAGCTCTACCGTTCCGCCCACCTCTCCCAAGCAGCCGCCGAACAGCTTCCTCGAAGCGCGCTCTGATCGCGCCGTTCTCCCGGGCGCCACGCGGTGCTCGTTCGCCGCGTCGAGAGCGGACCGCCTCGGATTCGAGCCGCGAGCGAAGCATGGCGGCGCCTCGCGCCCGATGTCGAGGTCCACGCGGCCGTCGGAGAGGTGGTCGAGGAAGGCGTCCGCGAGCACCGCGTCTCGACGCTGCGCGGGTCCGCCATGACAGCCTCCTCCGGGGTCGGCCGAGGGAAATTCAAGGCCGCCAGTGGATTGTAGCGGCCGCGAGCGGAAGGCCGCGCCACTGGCCGCTCAACCGGCAGCGCGAATTCGCCGATACGCGGGCAGACCCTCGAGGCACGCGATGCCACAGCTAAACCTGGCCGCACGCGAGATCACGCTCAAAATCGTCTACTACGGCCCCGCGCTGTCGGGGAAGACGACCAACTTGATTAAGCTCCACGAGCTGCTCGCGCGAGACGTGCGCGGCGAGATGGTCGCGCTCGACACGCAGGGCGATCGCACCCTGTACTTCGACTTCCTGCCCGTCGAGTTCGGCGCGGCCGGCGGCTACCGCATCAAGCTCAAGCTGTTCACCGTGCCCGGGCAGGTGATGCACCGCGCCACACGGCGCGTCGTGCTCGCCGGCGCCGACGGCGTCGCGTTCATCGCCGACTCGCAGCGCTCCGCGGCGTCGGCCAGCGCGTACTCGTTCAAGGACCTCGAGACCACCCTGAAAGAGAACGGGATCGACGGCGCGAGCCTGCCGCGCGTGATCCAGTTCAACAAGCGCGACCTCGACGACATCAAGCCGATGGAGGAGATCCGCGCGGCGTGGAAGGACTCGGGTATCCCCGTGGTCCCCGCGGTCGCCAAGCGCGGCGAGGGCGTGCTCGAGACCTTCGAGATCCTGCTGCGCAGTCTGTACCGGGCGCTCGACCAGAAGCACGGTTTCGGCGCGAAGTTCGGCCTCGAAGAGGAGGACTTCATCGGCGGGCTGATGCGTCCCTTCGACGAGAAGAAGACCGGCTCCTAGCCTGACGGAGCCGTCTTTGCCGCGACGGCTGTCGCCGAGCGGCCTTCGCTCGGCCGGACGGCCTCGCTGCGCGCGCGCTTCGCGCGCTTGCGTTGACACTGCTGTCAGTCAGTCGGTACGCTCGCCGCGGCGGCTACCCCGGGATTCGGTAGCGCCGGAGGCCCATGTCGAGTGGAAAGCGCCAGGCCGCCGCGACCCAGGCCGGGAGCGCCGACGAACACCAGGCGCTGATCGACCGCGTCAATGCGGCGATCGAGGAGATCCGCGCGGGCCGCATGGTGATCCTCGTCGACGACGAGGACCGCGAGAACGAAGGCGACCTGTGCATGGCCGCCGAGTGCACGACGCCCGAGGCCATCAACTTCATGGCCAGGTACGGGCGGGGCCTGATCTGCCTGTCGCTGACCGAGGAGCGCGCGCGCTCTCTCGACCTGCCGATGATGGTCCCCGAGGCTGCGAACCGGACCCCGTTCGGCACCGCCTTCACCGTCTCGATCGAGGCGCGCACCGGGGTCACGACCGGGATCTCCGCCGCCGACCGAGCGCGCACGGTCAGCGTCGCGATGGACCCGAAGACGGGCCCGGACGACCTGGTGCGCCCCGGCCACGTGTTCCCGCTGATCGCCAAGCCCGGCGGCGTGCTCCGGCGCACCGGCCAGACGGAGGGCGCGGTCGACCTGGCGCGGCTGGCCGGCTTGCGGCCCGCCGGCGTGATCTGCGAGATCATGAACGACGACGGCACCATGGCACGCATGCCGGACCTCGAGCGCTTCGCGTGCGAGCACCGGCTGCAGGTCGTCACGATCGCCGACCTGATCAGCTACCGGCTGCGCACCGAGGACCACGTGACACGCGCTGCCGAGGCCCTGATCCCGTCCATCTACGGCGAGTTCCGCGCGGTCGTGTTCAAGAACGAGATCGACCGTGTCGACCACGTCGCGTTCGTCCGGGGCGAGATCCTGCCCGACGATCCCACGCTGGTCCGCGTGCACAGCGAGTGCCTGACCGGCGACGTCTTCGGCTCGCAGCGCTGCGACTGCGGCGAGCAGCTCCACACGGCGCTGAAGCTGATCCAGGAGGAAGGGAAGGGCGTCCTGCTCTACATGCGGCAGGAGGGGCGCGGGATCGGCCTTGCCAACAAGATCCGCGCCTACGCATTGCAGGAGCACGAAGGCCTCGACACCGTGCAGGCGAACGAGCGCCTCGGCTTCCCGGCGGACCTGCGCGACTTCGGCGTCGGCGCCCAGATTCTGGCGAACCTCGGCGTCGGGCGGATCCGGCTCATGACCAACAACCCGGCGAAGCGTGCCGGCCTCGAGGGCTACGGGCTCGAGATCGTCGAGCGCGTGCCGCTCGAGATCCGCCCCAACGAGAAGAACCTCGAGTACCTGCGCACCAAGCGCGAGAAGCTGGGCCACCTGCTCTCGCTCATGAGCTAGCCGTGTCCATCGATTCTGCCATCCGCACCAAGCAGGCGGTCGGTTAGCCGACTGTCCAGGAGTCCCCATGTTCGAGACTGTCGACGACGTTCAGAAGCGGTTGCAGGACCAGGGCTACATCTGCGGCAAGAGCATCGCGACCGTGGTGTTCCTGGCGGCGAAGCTCCAGAAGCCGGTGCTCGTGGAAGGGCCGGCCGGCGTCGGCAAGACCGAGCTGGCCAAGGTGGTGGCGCTGGCGCTCGACCTGCCGATGATCCGCCTGCAGTGCTACGAGGGGCTCGACGAGTCGAAGGCGCTCTACGAGTGGGAGTACTCCAAGCAGCTGCTCTACACCCAGATGCTGCGCGACATGCTCGCCGAGATCGTGCAGGGCGCCAAGGACCTGCGCCAGGCCACCGAGCGCATCGCCCAGCAGGACGACGTGTTCTTCAGCGAGCGCTTCATCGTGCCGCGCCCCTTGATGAAAGCGATCACGGCCGAGAAGCAGGTGCTGCTCCTGATCGACGAGGTCGACAAGTCCGATCCCGAGTTCGAGGCGTTCCTGCTCGAGGTGCTCTCGGACTACACGGTGAGCGTGCCCGAGATCGGCACCTTCGTGGCGCGCAATATCCCGATGGTGTTCCTGACCTCGAACGACACGCGCGAGATGACCGACGCCCTGAAGCGCCGCTGCTTGCACCTGCACATCGACTTCCCGAACGAGGCGCAGGAGCTCGAGATCCTGAACACGAAGGTGCCCGGGATCGACAAGCGGCTGGCCGAGGACGTGGTGGCCATGGTGCACCGCATCCGCGCGCTCGACCTGAAGAAGAGCCCCTCGATCTCGGAGACACTCGACTGGGCCCGCGCGCTGATGGCGCTGAACGCCGAGACGCTCGACGCCGAGCTGGTCGGCGACACCATGAACATCATCCTCAAGTACCAGGGCGACATCCACAAGGCGCAGAGCGAGCTCAACAAGATGCTCGCGGACAAGGCGGCCAAGCAGCGCGCGACCACGGAGCAACCTGCGGTGCCGGCGCCGACGCCTGCGGCCGTCAAGAAGAGCGTGCTGCACTGATGCAGCGCAAGATCGTCGACTTCACGAATCTGCTGCGAAAGTCGGGCGTGCGCGTGTCGGTCGCCGAGACGATCGACGCCTTCAACGCCCTGGACGAGCTGTCGATCGACGACCGGGAGCTGTTCAAGGACGCGCTGCGCACCACCATGGTGAAGCGCTCCGACGACGTCCCGGCCTACGACCGGCTGTTCGACCTGTTCTGGTCCGGCTTCCACGACGCTCTGCGCGACCAGCTCAAGGGCGCCCTCGGGGGCATGCCCGAGGGCTTCGACCTCGAGAAGCTGATGGAGATGCTGCAGCGCATGCTGCAGCAGAGCGACGGCGACATGTCAGAGCTGGCGCGCTCGCTGCTGTCGCTCGACCAGAACCAGCTCGAGCAGCTGATCCGGCAGGCGGGCGAGGATGCGGGGATCGACCGCATCCAGAACATGCTGCAGATCGGGTTCTTCAGCCGCCGGATCCTCGAGCAGATGAACCTGGAAGGGGCGGGCCAGGAGCTCGTGGACCTGATCAACCAGCTCCGCGCCCAGGGGATGAGCGAGGAGCAGCTCGAGGAGCTCCAGCAGCTGATGCAGCAGGTGCAGGACGCCCTGCGGCGGGCGGTGCGGCAGTACGTCGAGCAGGAGCTCGACAAGCAGAACCACGACTACCTGGAGCGGTTCCGCCGCGAGAGCCTGGCCGAGAAGAGCTTCTACAACCTGTCCGAGGAGGACATCCGCAAGATGCGCGAGGTGGTCAACCGCCTCGCGCAGAAGCTCAAGAACATCATCAGCATGCGCCGGCGGCGCGAGCGCAAGGGCAAGTTCGATCTGAAGGCGACGATGCGCAAGAACATGAGCCACGGCGGCGTGCCGTTCGAGCTGATCTTCAAGCAGCGCAAGAAGGAACGCCCCAAGCTCGTGGTCCTGTGTGACATTTCCAGCTCGGTCGCCAACGTGTGCCGCTTCATGCTGCAGTTCCTGTACAGCCTGCAGGAGGCGTTCACCAAGGTCCGCACCTTCGTGTTCGTGGCCGAGCTCGGTGAGGTGACGCAGCTCTTCCGCGACCACGAGATGTTCGAGGCGATCGACCTCGCCCTCGACGGCGGCGGCGTGATCAACGTGTACACGCGCTCGAACTTCGGCATGGCCTTCCACAAGTTCTGGAAGGACTACCTGGCGGCGATCGACAGCCGCACGACCGTGGTCGTGATCGGGGACGCCCGCAACAACTACAACGATCCGCGCGCGTGGTGCCTGCGCGAGGTGCACCGCAAGGCCAAGAACGTGATCTGGATCAACCCGGAGTCCCCGGGCGCATGGGGCTTCGGCGACAGCGTGATGGACAAGTACCTGCCGCACACCTCGGTCGCCGAGGAGTGCCGCAACCTGAAGCAGCTCTCCCGACTGGTCGATCGGTTGATCGTCTGACGGCGATTTCCCCTTGCGCACTTGGCGCGGGTGCCGTTGACTGTCGCCACGCGCGCAGCACGTGGCGAGGCGCGGACAACTGTCTACAGGGGGTGAACATGCGACGAGGAATCGGGATCAGCGCGGCAATCGCGCTCGCGTTGGTGATGAGCGGCTGCATGCCGGTCTACTCCCCGCTGCAGGGGGCGCTCTACACGGAGGTCTGGGGACCGATCGACGCGGGCGAGCGCGTCGGGAGCAAGGAAGGCTCGGCGTGTGCCCAGGGCATTCTCGGACTGATCGCGACTGGCGATGCGAGCATCAAGGAAGCTGCGCGCGACGGCGGAATCACCAAGATCGATTCCGTCGACCACAAGTCGAAGAACATCCTCGGGATCCTGGCGGAGTTCTGCACGATCGTGCGCGGCTCGTAGCCCGCGCGACCGAGCTCTCGAAACACATCAGCCCCCGGCGGCATCGCCGCCGGGGGCTGTGTGTTCGAGAGGTCGGAGAGGACGGCGGTCGACTGTGGGGGGTGAGAGGTTGGACATTTCAAAGCCGAAATGTCGTCTCCCGCCGCCATCTCCGTAAAATTCTGCTGCGTCCCCCCTCTTGCCGGGCGCCGGATGACGGGACCCTACGAGGCCGACTTTATCCAAGGCGCGTCAACGATGTCAAACCGTTTCCCACAGCTTCCGACCCTGCCCGCAGGAGGGACAAGCCCGCATGGCATTGGAAGTCCGGGACTCGGTGAGCGACTCGGCTAGGCTCTGAAGACCATGGGCGATCGGTTCGAGCTGCGCGTCTGCGGCTGCCAGATGAACCAGCACGACGCAGAGAAGATCGCAAACCTGCTGCACTACCAAGGGTTTCGTCCCGTGGAGGGCGACGCGCCGGCCGACCTGGTGCTGGTCTACACCTGCTCCGTCCGCGAGAAGGCCGAGCACCGGCTCTACACGGAGCTCGGAGTGCTCGCCCGGCAGAAGGCAGTCCGACCGGAGATGCTGCTCGGAGTGGGGGGATGCGTTGCGCAGCAGGAGGGTCAGGCCCTGCTGGACCGCTTCCCCAGCCTCGACTTCGTATTCGGGCCACAGAACCTGCGTCAGCTCCCGTCGATGATCGCTGCGGCGCGCGCCCGCGAGCGCTCCGCCCGCGTCGACTATGGGCCCGACGCGGAGGCGCGCTTCGAGCTTCCGGAGCGTCATCCCGATTTCCCGCCCGCCAACCGGGGACGCGCCTTTGTGACCGTCATGGAGGGCTGCGACCTGTTCTGCACCTTCTGCGTCGTGCCCACGACGCGTGGCCGCGAGGTCAGCCGCCCGTGGCGCTCGATCGTGCGGGAGGTCGAGCAGGCCGCCGCCCGTGGCGTGCTCGAGGTGACGCTGCTGGGTCAGACCGTGAACGCCTACGGCCGCCCGAGGCCCGGGATGGCCGGCGACGAGGTCTCCTTCGCCGAGCTGATCCGGCGCGTCGCCGCCGTGCCGGGGATCCGCCGGGTCCGCTTCACCAGCCCGCACCCGATCTTCGTCGGCGAGGAGCTGGTCGCCTGCTACGGCGAGCTCCCTGAGCTGTGCCCGCATCTGCACCTGCCGGTGCAGTCGGGCTCGTCGCGGCTGCTTGCGGCGATGAACCGGCGCCACGATCGCGCGCGCTACCTCGAGATCGTCGCCAGCCTGCGTCGCGTCCGCCCGGACATCGCGCTGACCACGGACCTGATCGTGGGCTACCCCGGCGAGACGGAAGCGGACTTCGAGCAGACGCTCGAGCTGGTGCGGCAGGTCGGCTTCGTCGACAGCTTCTCGTTCAAGTACTCGCCCCGGCCCGGAACGCCTGCAACGCGGCGCGGTCTGGTCCCGGTCGATCCGCAGCAGGCGCAGGGCCGGCTCGAGAGGCTGCAGGAGCTGCAGCGCTCGCTCACGCTGCGCGCGCACGCCGCCCGGGTCGGGCACACGACGAGCGTGCTCGTCGATGGCGAGAGCCGGCACGGCGGGGGCCAGCAGACGGGTCGCTGTCCCTGGAACCGTGTGATCAACTTCGCCTCCGACACGCCCGCCGCGTCGGGCACACTACTCGACGTGGTGATCGAGGCGGCCACGCCCCACTCGCTCCTCGCAAGGCCGATCGGGCGAGGTGCCGCGCTCGAGCTGCCGCTCCACCACGGAGGGTGACGTATGCGCCGCATGAACGTGGCCAGCCTCAGCGTCGACCAGGAGAGTGGTGGGGCCGTGCTGCTCCTCCAGGACGAGTCGGAGAACGTGTCGCTGCCGATCTGCATCGGGATGGCCGAGGCCACCTCCATCGCCAAGCAGCTGCAGCAGGTCGAGCTCCCGCGGCCACTCACGCACGACCTGTTCCGCGACGCCGTGCGTGTCCTCGGAGCGACGCTGCTGCGCGTCGAAGTCGTCGCGCTGCGCGAGACGACGTACTACGCCGAGCTGGTCTTGCAGGACGCTGCCGGCCGCGAGCTGCGGCTCGACA
Organism: uncultured Myxococcales bacterium; assembly: GCA_964454165.1. Classification (GTDB taxonomy): domain Bacteria; phylum Myxococcota_A; class UBA9160; order SZUA-336; family SZUA-336; genus CAYVQJ01. The sequence continues at coordinate 24,449 of CAYVQJ010000043.1, forward strand.
GCCGCCCCAGCGACGGCATCGCGCTGGCCGTGCGCTTCGGCGCCGGCATCTACGTGCACGAGCAGGTGCTGCGCAAAGCCCTCCCCGAAGCCCAAGATCCGCGCCCCCCGACCGACAAGGAGGAGTGGAAAAGGCTCCTCGAGGAAATGGACCCCAGGGAGCTCGGCACGTACAAGATGTGACGCGCGCGCCGCGCCCGGATGAGCGCGCCGGCGCGGCCTCGTTCCGGATTCGCTGGCCATGCCGTTTGGGGGGAGGATGGTAGAGAAGGCGCGGATTCTCGCCGTCGATGACCAGCTCTACTTCCGCAGCTTCATCGAGGAGCTGCTGCGAGAGGACGGCTATGCCGTCGAGACCGCCGCGTCCGGGCCGGCGGCGCTCGCCGCGCTCGAGCGCGATCCGTCCATCGACATCGTGATCAGCGACCTGATCATGCCCGGCATGGACGGGATCGAGACGGTGCGGCGGATCCGCGAGCGCTGGCCCGAGAAGCCCGTCATCGTGGTCACCGGAGTCGGCGACGTGCGCTCGGCCGTCGGTGCAATGAAGCTCGGGGCGGCCGAGTACCTGCTGAAGCCGATCGACCGCGAGGAGCTGCTGCGGTCGGTCGAGTCGGTGCTCGAAGCCAAACGCATCCGGCACGAGAACGCGCGGCTGGTCGACGAGAACCTCTCCTACCTCGGCCTGCTCTCGGTGTACGAGCGCGGGCTTGCGCTGCTCTCGCGCGACGACCCGCACCAGATCGTCGCGGAGTGGCTCGACCTGTGCTGCCTCGAAGTCCGCCAGGACGACGCCGCGGCCTGGCGGCGGGATCGCGCCGACGGCGAGCTGGTACGGGTGGCCGAGCGCGGCGCGGGCGACGCCGCCGTCCTGCCCGCGCGCTGGGCCGGCCCCGACGCCCCCTGGGCCAGCCGCTTGCGCGGCGGCGAGCCGGTGTTCGTGCCCGGCGACCCGCCGGAGCACTCGCTGCTGTGGGTTCCCGCCGCGCGCGGCGGCGCGCTCGTAGCACTCGCGCGCCTGCGTTGTCCGACGCAGCCGGGCGAGCTGGTCGTCGCGTCGTGCCGCAAGCTCGGAGACCTGGCGGCGCAGGCGATCGAGGCCGCGGAGCGCACCCAGGGACTCGCGCGCGGCGGCCTGCACGACGCCGTCACCGGCCTGCCGACCCTCGGCTATCTCGAGCGTGCGACGCGCACCGAGATCCACAAGGGGGAGCGCTTCAGCCGGCGGCTGTCGCTCCTGTGTGTACAGCTCGACCGGCTGCCCGGAGCGCCCGAAGGCCCGCTTTCCCAGGCCGCGCTCGAGCCACTGGTCAAGGCGATCGAGCGCTCTCTCCGCGCGACCGACGTGCTCGCGTCCGACCCACCGGATCGCTTCTGGGTGCTCGTGCCCGAGGCGGACCCGCTCGGGAGCGTCGTGCTCAAGCGCCGGATCGCGGCTCGGCTGCGCGAGCAGATCGCCAGGCTTGCGCTGCCGCGCGTGCCCTGCGTCGGGGGCGCGGCGTTTCCGCTCGACGGCGGGAGCTACGAGGCTCTCGCGCGTGTCGCGGGCGAACGCGCGGGATCCGAACGCGACAGCGTGCTGCAGGCGCTGCACCTCGACGAGGGCGTTGGGCTGGCAGCGATCGGCGTACGCCTGCTGGAGCGCGGGGTGACGCTGCAGGCGCAGGTGGTCGGCGAGATCGCCGAGCTGTGCCTCGGCGAGCTCTCGTGCCGCCCGGCGGAGCGCGGCTTGCTGTTCCTGGCGCCGGGCGCGGAGAAGCCCTCTTTGATCGGTCCGCTGACCTCGCTCGCGCATGGCGAGAGCGCGACGCAGATCTTCCTCGCCACCGATGGCGACACGCTTCCGACCGGAGTCTCCGTGCACGCCGTCCCGCTGCCTCCCGAAGTCTCGCCGGAGGCGACCTGGATCGTGCGCGTCGGCGAGGGTCCGCAGTACGCGCTGGTGGCCGCGCCGGCCGACGCCCACGGCAACCGGCTGCTCTTCCACAGCTCCGAGCGCGCGCTGGTCGAGCATCTGGCGTTCCGGCTGCGCGCGGAAGTGGGCTTCGGGATGAGGGCGTAGCGGTGCGCGTGCTGATCGCCGACGGCGAGGCGTCGCGCCAGAAGGCGCTGGCGGATGCCTGTGCGGCGCGGGGTCACGTCGTGGAGCGCGCTTCGCACGGCCCGGGCGCGCTGGAGCTCGCGCTGGAGCGCACCCCGGCAGTGGTGATCTGCCCCGTCGACCTGCCCGTGATCGACGGCGCGAGGCTGGCCGAGATCCTGCGCGCGAACCCGCGCACGCGCGCGATCAGCATGGTCTACCTGGTCGAGGACGAGCTCGACGCGCCGCTCTCTCTCGACGTGCGCGACCGCGTCGTGGCTTCGCCCTGGGCGGACTCGGACGTGCTCGAGCAGCTCGAGGCGATCGGCGAGCGGCGCGGCCGCGCCGATGAAGCCCCGCGCGAGGCGGAGCTCGAGGGCAAGCTCGCGCAGATCGCGCTGGTCGACCTGATCCAGATGCTGCACCTGTCGCGCAAGACGGGCACGCTGCGGGTCACCGTGGAGAATGCCGCGCAGCCCGCGGAGATCCACCTGCACGACGGGCAGGTCGTCGACGCCGTACACGCGCTGCGCGACGGCAGCACGATCGGTGGCGAGAAGGCGCTGTTCCGGATGCTGGGGTGGCGCGAGGGCCACTTCTCCTTCGCGCCGGGGCGCTCCGAGGCGCGCGCCCGCATCTCGGCGCCCACGCGGGCGCTCCTGCTCGAGGGCGCGCGCCAGCTCGACGAGGCTGCGCGGCTGCGCGGGCAGGTGCCTGGGCCCGACGTGCCGCTGCGCTTCCGCGTCGCGCGGCGCGAGCTCGAGACGCGGGCGCAGCCGCTCACGCGCGAGGTGCTCGCCGCGATCGAGACCTGGCGGCGCGTGGGCGAGATCATCGACCGCTGCCCGGTGCCCGACGCGCAGGTCGTGCGCGTGCTCCACGACCTGCTGCGGCGCGGAGCGCTCGAGGTCGACCTGCCCGGCGGGGCGCTCGACGGCCCCGGTTCAGAGGGCGAGGGCGCCTTCACCGCGCAGCAGCGGCGCCGCGCCCGCGATTGGGCCGCGGCGCAGGTCCCTCCGGCCGGACCTGTGCTCAAGGCTCTCGTGGTGCCGGCGGCGCCCGCGCTCATCGCGCCGTTCTTCGAGGCGCTGTGTGAGTGCTCGGACTTCGTGGCCGATCCCGGGCGCGCGTCGGGGTTGGCGTGCGTCGGCGCGCTGGCGCTCGGGCACTTCGTGCTCGGCGACGCACTGCGCCTGCGCCTGCACGCGATCTCGCCCGACCCGCGCCTCGCGCCGCTGTGGGCGCTCGCGGCGTTCGGCTCGCTCGGAGCAATCGTGCTGCTCGACACGCCGCTGGCGCCGTCGCTGGCGCAGGTCGAGCGCCTCAGCGCGGAGCTGCGCGCGACCAGCGCGCGACCCGTGCGGCACGCCGTGCAGGTCGCCTCGGGCGCGCCGACGCTCGGCGACGCGGAGCGCGGCGAGCTGGAACGTGGCGGCGGCGGCCCACTGTTCGTGCTGCCGCGCGACGCCGATCCAGAACGCATCGGGATCGTGCGCAACCTGCTCGCGGGACTCGTGCCGTGAGCGACGCGCTCAGCGCTTTCGCGCTGCTCGCGGAGCTCGGCGCCAACGAGCGCGCGGTGCTCTCGGGGTTCCTCGAATCGCGCGAGCTCGCCGCCGGTCGCGCGCTGTTCATGCCCGGCGAGGAGGCGGCGGAGCTCTACTTCATCGACGCCGGGCGTGTGCGCCTCGAGCGCGACGGCCGCGTGCTCGGCTTTCTGGAGCGCGGGGACAGCTTCGGCGCGCTGGCGGTGCTCACGATCGGGCGTCGCGAGTGCGCGGCCTTCTCGCAGGAAGACGCGCGGCTGCTCGTGCTCTCGCGCGTGGACTACCTGCGGCTGCGCAACGAGGCGCCGGCGCTCGCGCTCGAGCTCACGGAGTCGATCCTGCGCAGCTTCACCGCGGGCGTGCGCCCGTTCCTGTCGGCGCTCGCTCGCAACGCCGACGCCCCCGCTTGACGCTTCCCGGGTCGAGCCTCTAGAGTCCGCCCACTGCGAGGGGGTCCCGTTGCCGAAGGCCCAAGTTCAAGACGGCCTGACCTTCGACGACGTCCTCCTTGTGCCCAGACATTCCACGGTCCACCCGGGCGACGTCGATGTTTCGACCTGGCTCACGCCGCGGATGCGGCTCTCGATCCCGCTGGTGTCGTCGCCGATGGACACCGTCACCGAGCACCGCATGGCGATCGCCATGGCGCGCGAGGGCGGCATCGGCTTCGTGCACAAGAACCTGGCGATCGACGCACAGTCGAGCGAGGTCGCCAAGGTCAAGCGCTCGCAGTCGGGGATGATCGTCGATCCGGTCACGCTGGAGCCCGAGCAGACCATCCGGCAGGCGCTCGAGATCATGCGCTGGCACCAGATCTCGGGCCTGCCCGTCGTGCGCGGCGAGAAGCTGGTGGGGATCGTCACCAACCGCGACCTGCGCTTCGTGAAGGACCTCGAGCGCGCCGTCTCGACGGTGATGACCTCCGAGGGCCTGATTACCGTGAAGCTCGGAGTGTCGCTCGAGCGCGCCAAGGAGCTTCTGCACGAGAACCGGATCGAGAAGCTGCTGGTGACCGACGAGCAGGGGAACCTGCGCGGCCTGATCACGATCAAGGACATCGACAAGGCGCAGCAGTACCCGCACGCCAGCCGCGACGCGCTGGGGCGGCTGCGCGTCGGCGCGGCGCTCGGGGTCACGCCGGAGCGATTCGAGCGGGCCGAGGCGCTGATCGGCGCCGGCGCTGACTGTCTGCTCGTCGACAGCTCGCACGGCCACGCACAGGCCGTGCTCGACGCGGTGGCGGAGCTGCACGCGCGGTTTCCCGAGGTGGAGATCGTGGGCGGCAACGTCGCCACGGCGGAGGGTGCTGCGGCGATGATCCAGGCTGGCGCAGCGGCCGTGCGCATCGGCGTGGGACCCGCGTCGATCTGCACCACGCGCGTGATCGCGGGCGTCGGTGTGCCGCAGCTCAGCGCGATCCTCGCCGCGGCCGAGGTCTGCGAACGCCACGGCGTTCCGGCGATCGCCGACGGCGGCATCAAGTTCTCCGGCGACATCACCAAGGCGCTGGCCGCGGGCGCGAGCACGGTGATGCTCGGCTCGCTCTTCGCCGGCACCGAAGAGGCGCCCGGCGACGTCGTGCTGCACCAGGGGCGCAGCTACAAGCTGTACCGCGGCATGGGCTCGCTCTCCGCGATGCGCTCCGGCTCGCGCGATCGCTACTTCCAGGACAACGTCGAGAGCCCCTCGAAGCTCGTGCCCGAGGGCGTCGAGGGGCGCGTCCCGTACCGCGGGCCCCTGGCCAACTCCGTGTTTCAGCTCGTCGGCGGCCTGCGCGCGGGGATGGGTCTCGTCGGCGCCGCGTCGCTCGACGACCTGCGCCACCGCGCCGAGTTCCAGCGCATCACCGCCGCGGGTCTTCGCGAGTCGCACGTGCACGACGTGATCCTGACCGAGGAGCCGCCCAACTACTGGGTCGAGAAGTAGTGTCGCCGTCCCGAGAGACGGTGCTCATCGTCGACTTCGGCGGGCAGACCACGCAGCTCATCGCGCGGCGGATCCGCGAGCAGCACGTCTACTGCGAGATCGTGCCGCCCTGGGTCGAGACCGAGCGCGTGCGCCGCGCTGCCCCGCGAGCGCTGGTGCTGTCCGGCGGACCCGCGAGCGTGTACGGCGCCGACGCGCCTGCGCTGAACGAGGAGATCCTCGACCTCGGCGTGCCGGTGCTCGGGATCTGCTACGGCAACCAGCTGCTGGCGCGCCACCTCGGCGGGCAGGTCGAGCCTGGCCGCGAGCGCGAGTTCGGGCGCGCGGAGCTCGTGCTCGAGAGCCCGGAGCATCCGCTGTTCGCGGGGATTCCGGCGCGCAGCGTGGTCTGGATGAGTCACGGCGATCGCATCACGCGCCTGCCGCCGGGCTTCCGCGTGATCGCGACGTCGGAAAACAGCCCGTTCGCGGCGATCGCGCACGAGTCGCGACCGCTCTACGGCGTGCTCTTCCACCCCGAGGTCGCGCACACCGAGCACGGGACGGCGCTGCTCGCCAACTTCCTGCGCCTGGCCGGGCTTTCCGGCGGCTGGACGATGCGGGAGTTCATCGACACGCAGACCCGCGCGCTCCGCGAACGCGTCGGCGACGGCACGGTCATCTGCGGGGTCTCGGGTGGCGTGGATTCCACGGTCGTCGCGGTGCTGCTGCAGCGCGCGCTCGGCGAGCGCCTGCGCTGCATCTTCGTGAACAACGGGCTGCTGCGCGCGGGCGAGGCCGCGGAAGTGGCCCAGAGCTTCGAGCGCGACCTGCGCATCCCGCTCCAGGTGGTCGACGCACAGCAGAGCTTTCTCGAGCGGCTGCGCGGGGTCGAAGACCCCGAGAAAAAGCGCGTGGTGATCGGCCACACCTTCATCGAGGTCTTCGAGTCGGCGGCGCGGCGCGTGCCGGGCGCGCGCTTCCTGGCGCAGGGAACGCTCTACCCCGACGTGATCGAGTCGGTCTCGGTGTTCGGCCCCTCCGCCACGATCAAGACGCACCACAACGTGGGTGGTCTGCCGGAGCGCATGCAGCTCGAGCTCGTCGAGCCGCTGCGCGAGCTGTTCAAGGACGAGGCGCGCGAGGTCGCGCAGAAGCTCGGCGTGCCCGAGGCGCTCTGGCGGCGCCAGCCGTTCCCCGGCCCCGGGCTGGCGATCCGCGTGATCGGCGAGGTCACGCCCGAGCGCCTCGTGATGCTGCGCGCGGCGGACAGCATCGTGACGGACGAGATCCGCGCCGCCGGCTGGTACGACCGGCTGTGGCAGGCGTTCGCGGTGTTCCTGCCGGTGCGCACCGTCGGCGTGATGGGCGACGCGCGCACCTACGAGCACGTGATCGCGCTGCGCGCCGTGCTCTCGCGCGACGCCATGACCGCCGACTGGGCGCCGCTCCCGCCCGACCTCCTCGGCCGCATCTCGAGCCGCATCATCAACGAGGTCAAGGGCATCAACCGCGTCGTCTACGACATCTCGAGCAAGCCCCCCGCCACGATCGAGTGGGAGTGAGCACCGTGCAGCCTTCTCCGGGCAAGTGCTGCGCGCGCGCAGCGAGGGCGCCTCGCCCGAGCGTAGGCGGTAGCGCGCGGCCGCCCGCGCGCGTACACCGCTAATGACGCAGTCCTTCGCCCATCTGCATCTGCACACGCAGTACTCGATCCTGGACGGCGCGATCCCGATCGAGCCGCTGATGCGCCACCTCCGTGCCAACGGTATGGAGGCCGCCGCGATGACCGATCATGGCAACCTGTTCGGCGCGGTGGACTTCTACGAGGCCGCGCGCGCCGCCGGCGTGCGCCCGATCCTCGGCTGCGAGGTCTACGTCGCACAGACCTCGCGCTTCGACCGCGATCCCGAGACCGGTGGGTTCAACGGCATGAACCACCTGATCCTGCTGGCGGAGAACGAGACCGGCTGGCGCAACCTGGTGCGATTGGTCTCGCGCGCGTACCTCGAGGGCTTCTACTACAAGCCGCGCATCGACATGGAGCTACTGCGCGCGCACCGCGAGGGGCTGATCGCGACGTCGGGCTGCCTGTCGGGGATGGCGCCGAGCGCGATCCTGCGCGGCCGGACGCGCGACGCCTGGGAGATCGTCGAGAGCTTCTCGAAGCTGTTCCCGGACCGCTACTACCTGGAGCTGCAGCGTCACGGGATCCCGGCGCAGGACGTCGTCAACCGCGAGCTCTTGAAGATGCACGAGGAGCTACGGCTCCCGCTCGTCGCGACCAACGACTGCCACTACCTGCACGCCGCCGACGCTCACCCGCACGAGGCGCTGCTCTGCGTGCAGACCGGGCGCACGCTCGACGATCCCAAGCGGTTCCGCTTCACGGGCGAGGGCTTCTTCGTCAAGAGCCCTCGAGAGATGCTCGAAGTGTTCGCCGACGTGCCGCAGGCGCTGCGCTCGACGCTCGAGATCGCCGAGCGCTGCCGCTTCGAGCTCGAGCTCGGCAAGCTCGAGCTACCCGAGTTCCAGGTGCCCGCGGGCGAAACACTCGAGAGTCACCTGCGCCGCCAGGCGTGGTCGGGCCTCGCGGAGCGCCTGACGGGCGACCCGGAGCGACCGCTGCCCGCGGACTCCGAGCCGTACGTCCGGCGCCTGCAGTACGAGCTCGACGTGATCGCGCGCTGCGGCTATCCGGGCTACTTCCTGATCGTCTGGGATCTGATCCGCTTCGCGCGCGAGCGCGGCATTCCGGTCGGGCCCGGTCGCGGCTCGAGCGCGGGCTCGCTGGTGGCGTGGGCGTTGCGCATCGTCGACGTCGATCCCGTGTTGTATCAGATCTCCTTCGAGCGCTTCTTGAACCCCGAGCGCGTCTCGATGCCCGACATCGACATGGACTTCTGCATGAACCGGCGCAGCGAGGTGGTGCGCTACGTCGAGCAGAAGTACAACGGCGCGGGACCCGACGAGAGGCGCGTGGCCGGCATCGTCACGTTCGGCACGATGCAGCCCAAGGCGGCGATTCGCGACGTGGGCCGCGTGCTGGGCGTGCCGTACGCCGACGTGGACCGCGTGGCGAAGCTCGTGCCTGCCACGCTCGGGATTACGCTCGACGAGGCGCTCCAGAGCTCGCGCGAGATGCGCGAATTGGTGGAGCGCGACCCGAAGACCAAGGAGATGGTCGAGCTCGCGCGCGCGCTCGAGGGGCAGATCCGCAACCCGGGCAAGCACGCCGCGGGAATCGTGATCTCGCGCCGGCCGCTGCTCGAGGTGGCGCCGCTCTACCGCGACCCGCGCACGGGCGACGTGCTGACGCAGTTCGACTACCGCGCCGCCGAGCGCACCGGGCTGGTGAAGTTCGACCTGCTCGGGCTGAAGACGCTCACCATCCTGCACGACGCCGTGCGCCGGATCCGCGCATCGATCGACGCGGGCTTCTCGCTCGAGGCGGCTGCGCTGGACGACGCCCCGAGCTTCGACCTGCTCTGCGCCGGCGACACCGAAGCGGTGTTCCAGGTCGGCCAGTCCGGCGGCATGACCGACCTGGTGATGAAGACCCGGCCCCGCCACTTCCGCGACCTGATCCCGCTGGTCGCGCTCTACCGGCCGGGCCCGCTGCAGTCGGGAATGGTCGACGACTACGTGAACCGACGCAGCGGCCGCACGCGCGTCGAGTACCTGCTGCCGGCGCTCGAGGAAGCGTTGGCCGAGACCTATGGCGTGATCGTCTACCAGGATCAGGTGCTGCAGATCGCCAACCGGCTGGCGTCGTTCACGCTCGGTGAGGGCGATCTGCTGCGGCGCGCGATGGGCAAGAAGATCCCCGAGGAGATGGAGGCGCAGCGCGCGCGCTTCATCGCCGGCTGCGAGCGCAACGGCCATCCGCGCGGGAAGGCCGAGCAGCTGTTCGAGATCATCGCGCAGTTCGCGGGCTACGGCTTTCCGAAGGCGCACGCCGCGGCGTACGCGGTGATCACGTTCCAGACCGCATACCTGAAGGCGCACCATCCCGGCCAGTTCCTGGCCGCGACGATGACGGCGGAATGGCGTGAGCACGACAAGCTGCAGCGCTACATCCGCGACGCCGGCTCGCGCGGCATTCGCATGCAGCCGCCCTGCGTGAACGCGAGCGCCGCGGACTTCGATGTGGATCCGGACGGCAAGGCGATTCGCTTCGGGCTCGCGGGCATCAAGAACGTGGGCGAGGGCGCGGTCGAGGCGATCGTCGAGGCACGCGCCCAGGGCGGACCGTTCGAGAGCCTCCGCGACTTCTGCGCGCGCGTCGACGCTCGCCGCGTGAACCGCCGCGTGGTCGAGAGCCTGGTGCGCTGCGGCGCCTTCGACTTCGCGGGCCGCACGCGCGCGGAGCTCTGGGAGGGGCTCGACGCCGCGTTCGAGCGCGGCGCGGCGCTCGCGCGGGATCGCGCGGCCGGGCAGGCATCCCTCTTCGGCGGCGCCACGTCCGAGCTCGAGCGCTTGCCTCGCGAGGTTCCGGAGTGGCCCAGCGCACAGCGTCTGGCCGGCGAGAAGGAGATGCTCGGGTTCTACGTGACCGGTCACCCGCTCCAGGCGCATGCCGATGCGCTCGAACGCTTCGCGGAAACCTCGATCGCGGAGCTCGGCGAGCGCCACAAGGGACGCACGGTGCGGCTGGTCGGGATCCTGAGCGAGCTCGTCACGCGCAAGACCCGCGGCGGGAACCTGATGGCGAAGGCGCTGCTCGAAGACCTGACGGGCACGCTCGAGGTCGTGATCTTCCCGGCGGTATTCGACAAGTTCGCCGAGCTCCTGCGCACCGGCGAGCCGCTGCTCGTGCGCGGCCAGGTCCAGCTCGAGACGGAGCGGCCAGAGCTGCAGCTCGACGACGCCGTGCCGCTGGCGCAGGCGTGGAGTGCCGCGGTGCGGCAGCTCCGGCTGCGTATCCGCGCGCCACTCCTCGACCGCGAGCGGCTGCAGGGTTTGCGGCGCCTGCTCGATCTCGCGCCGGGATCGGTGCCGGTCAGCCTGTGCGTGGAGCTTGCGGAAGGCGCCGAGGCGCGGCTCGATCTGGTGCGCCACCGTGTAGCGGTGACGCAGAGCTGGGTCGCGGAGATCGAGGCGCTCTTCGGTGCGCGCGTTGTGGAATGCGGGTAGGCCTCGCTGCGCGCGCGCTTTGCGCGCTTGGCCGTCCGTGCCGCGACGGCTATCGCCGAGCGGCCTTCGCTCGCGCGGACGCGCTCGCTGCGCGCGCGCTACGCGCGCTTGCCGGTCTGAGCCGTGTACGGCCGCGGGCGGCCGCGGCCTACGGCCTTCGCTCGGCCGCAGCGGCCTCGCTGCGCGCGCGCAACGCGCTTGCGTTCGGAGCCGGAGTCGCGCTGACACTGCTCTCGGGTGCGGCACTCGCGGCGGAGCCGGTGGAGGTGGTGGTCGAGGGGGTGGCGGCGATCGATGAGAGGAAGCCGGCGGAGGCGCGGGCGGGGGCGCTGCGCGCCGCGCTGGTCGAGGCAGTGGTCGAGGTCGCGCGCCGTGTGCTGCCCGGTGGGCCACCGCCCGACGTCGATCGGCTGCGCGAGGTCGTCGGAACGCGCGCCGAGGAAGCGGTGATCGCCTACAAGGTCCTGCCCGAAGGCGGGCCGCGGCGCTCGACGCTCGATCCGTCGCTACGCGAGTGGGCGCTGCGGATCGCCGCGACGGTCGATGCAGCGCGCATCCGCGAGCGCCTGCGCGCGAGTGGCGTGCTGCTCGGACCCGCGGCGCGGCCCTCGCTGGTGCTGCTGGCGCGCGGTGAAGGGGAGCCTGCGACCGCTCCGGCGACGCTCGCGGCCCTCGAAGACCAGCTCAAGCGCCGCCTGGCGCAGGCGAAGTTCGTCGTGGTCGAGCCTGCCCTGCGCGCCGGCGCTGCCCCGGGACCGCTCGAGACGGCGCGCGCTCTCGGGGCAGAGCTGTCCCTCGACGTGCGCGCGCGCTGGCAGCCCCGCGATCCCGAGGCCCGAGTCCCTGGCGGTGTGCTCGAGGTGGAGATTCTGGCCCTGCGCGTGCGCGACGGGCTGGAGGTCGCGCTCGCGCGCTTCGAGGCCGCAGCCTGGCACGCGGACCTGGTCGAGGCGCAGACGCGGGCGGCGGAGGCCCTGGCCCCCCAGGCCGCGGAGAACCTGATCCTGCAGCTCGACCGGAACTGGCGCGCGCTCGCTGCCGACGCTCCCGCGGTCTCCGTCGTGCTTTCCGGGATTCCGTCTCTCGGGGCGGTCGAGGCGGTCGCCGCTGCGCTACGCGCACAGGTCGGCGCAGGTCAGGTTGAGCTGCGCGCGCTGCGCCCGCACCTCGCGGAGCTCCTGGTGGAGGGTCCGCTCTCCGCTGGCGCGCTCCAGGAACGACTGGCGGCGCTCCGCTTCGAGGGCTTCCGGCTCGAGCCCGGAGAGCTCACGCGCGAGCAGGTCGAGCTGCGCGTGATCCCAGCCTCGGGGCCGGATCCCGGCGGCGCCGGAAAAATTGACACTCAGAACCCAGATTGATAAAGAAATCGCCGGTTTACAGGCACGTAGCTCAGTGGCCAGAGCACTACCTTGACACGGTAGGGGTCGGCGGTTCAATCCCGCCCGTGCCTACCAACCGGACGCCGGAGCGTCGCATGCGCGATGAGTGAGGCAGAGATCGACCTGGAGCTCCCGGACGGCCGTCACGTCCGCGTGCTCGCAGGCTCGACACCGCTCGAGGTCGCGCGCGGGATCGGCGCCGGACTCGCGCGCGTTGCGTTGGCCGGCTGGCTCGATGGCGCGCTCATCGACCTGCGCGCGCCGCTGCACGCGAGCGGGAAATTTCGCGTGATCACCCCCAAAGACCCCGAAGGCGGGGAGGTGATCCGTCACTCCGCCGAGCACGTCATGGCGGATGCAGTGAAGCGGCTCTGGCCCGAGACGAAGATCGACGTCGGCCGCAGCGATCACAGCGAGAAGTTCCAGTACGACTTCGAGATTCCGGTCCGGATCCGCCCCGAGGACCTGCCGCGGATCGAGGAAGAGATGGCCCGGATCGTCGCCACGCGCGCGCGCTTCGAGCGCGAGGTGGTCTCGCGCGCGGAGGCGCGGCGGCAGCTCGAGGCGCTCGGCGAGCAGCTGAAGCTCTCGCGGCTCGACGACATCCCCGCCGACCAGGAGATCAGCATCTTCCGCCACGGCGAGTTCCTGGACCTGTGCCGCGGGCCGCACGTGCAGCACGCCGCGCAGATCGGCGCCTTCAAGCTGACCGAGCTCTCCGGCTCCTACTGGCGCGGCGACGAGAGCCAGAAGATGCTGCAGCGCATCTACGGCGTCGCGTTCGCCTCGAAGGCCGAGCTCGACGAGTGGCAGCACCGGGTCGAACAGGCGAAGGCGCGCGATCACCGCAAGCTCGGCGCCGAGCTCGAGCTGTTCCACTTCCACGAGTGGTCGCCCGGCGCGCCGTTCTATCTGCCCAAAGGGCTGCGCCTGTTCTCGGCGCTCCAGGACTACATCCGCGGGCTGTACCAGCGCTACGGCTACGACGAGGTGATCTGTCCCCAGCTCTTCCATGAGGAGCTGTTCAAGATCTCCGGCCACTACGACATGTTCCACGACGGCATGCACTGGTGCTCCGGCGACGAGAACGAGTCGCTCGGTCTCAAGCCGATGAACTGCCCCGGGCACTGCCTCTTGTTCCAGTCGAAGAAGCGCAGCTACCGCGAGCTGCCGCTGCGCTTCGCGGAATTCTCGCGCCTGCACCGCAACGAGCGCTCGGGCACACTGCACGGCATGACCCGCGTGCGCGTGATGTCGCAGGACGATGCGCACGTGTTCTGCGAGCCGGAGCAGCGGAAGGACGAAGTCGATCGCGTGCTCGAGAGTATGCGCGAGGTGCACGGCGCGTTCGCGCTCGAGGGGATCGACGTCTCGGTGGCGACGCGCCCCGACCAGTTCATCGGCGACCCGGCGGAATGGGACGCGGCCGAGCGCATGCTGATCGAGGCCGTCGAGCGCGCGGGCTACCCGTGCCGCGTCGCGCACAAGGACGGCGCCTTCTACGGCCCCAAGATCCAGTGCGACTTCAAGGACGCGATCGGCCGCGCCTGGCAGCTCTCGACGGTTCAGCTCGACATGGCGATGCCGGGGCGCTTCGGCCTGCGCTATGTCGGCCGCGACGGGCAGGACCACCAGCCGGCGATGATCCACCGCGCGCTGCTCGGCTCGCTCGAGCGCTTCATCGGCATCTACCTGGAGCACACCGCCGGAAACCTGCCGCTCTGGCTCGCGCCGGTGCAGGTCGTGGTGCTCCCCGTGGCCGAGCGCCACGAGGCGTACGGCCGCAAGGTCGCCAGCGCCCTCGCCGACGCCGGCGTGCGCGTCGCGGTCGACGCGCGCAACGAAACGCTCGGCTATCGCGTCCGCGGGGCCGAGACGGGCAAGATTCCCTTTGTGCTCGTGGCCGGGGATCGCGAACAATCCGATGGCTCCGTGAACGTGCGGCGCCGCCACCGACAGGAGTCGGAGGCGATGGGCGTCGACGCGTTCAGAGGCCTGCTCGAGGAGGAAACGAGAACGCGTGGGCTTTCGTAGACGGCGCTGGCGAGATCTTCGCCCCGAAGAGGACAAGACCCGGGTGAACGAGATGATCCGGGTCCTGGAGGTCAGGGTGATCAACGACGAGGGTCAGCAGCTCGGGGTCATGTCGACCGACGCGGCCCGCGACATCGCGTCCAGGGTCGGGCTCGACCTGGTGGAGATCGCGCCTACCGCGAGTCCGCCAGTGTGCAAGATCATGGACTACGGGCGCTTCAAGTACGAGGCGAAGAAGAAGGCCTCGAGCGCCAAGAAGAGCCAGCACCACCAGCAGGTCAAGGAGATCAAGCTGCGGCCGCGGATCGCGGACCACGACCTGGACTTCAAGATGCGCAACGCGCGCAGCTTCCTCGTCGACGGGGACAAGGTGAAGTGGACGGTGATTTTCCGCGGGCGCGAAATGCTGCACACCCAGCTCGGCCGCGAGCTCTTGCAGCGCGTCGCGGCGACCCTGGGCGAGCTGGCGCACGTGGAGGCCCACCCGATCATGGAAGGTCGCATGCTGCATCTGACCGTGGGCCCCAACAAGGTCGCGATCGAGCGCTGGAAGCTGGAGAACGCCAAGCAGTTCGACGAGCTCACGCAGCGCACCGAGGATGCGGACGACGACGAGGACGACGAGGACGACGAGGCCGCCGGCGAAGCGACCGAGGCCGCGCCCGAGCCGCCGAAGGAGTAGAGGCAAGTGCCCAAGATGAAGACGCGGCGCGGCGCCGCGAAGCGCTTCAAGAAGACCGGAACCGGGAAGCTGGTGCGCGGCCATGCGTTCGCGCGCCACAAGCTCACGCACAAGTCCAGCAAGCGGAAGCGCGCGCTGGGGCACAAGGTGGTAGTCGATCCGACGGACGCCAAGCGCGTCGCCCGATCACTACCGTACGCGTAGCGAGAGGATGAGATCCGATGAGAGTCAAGCGAGGAGTCACCAAGCACAGGCGGCACAAGAAGATCCTGAAGCGAGCTTCGGGATTCTGGGGCGCGCGCGGCAAGCTCGTCCGCCCCGCGCGCCTGGCTGTGGAACATGCCCTGAAGTACGCCTACCGCGACCGCCGCCAGCGCAAGCGCGGATTCCGTCGGCTCTGGATCACGCGCATCAATGCGGCCGCGCGCGAGCACGGGCTGACCTACAGCCGCTTCGTCGCCGGCCTCGAGGCCGCGGGCGTGGAGGTCGATCGCAAGATCCTGGCCGAGCTCGCGATCGAGGACCCGAAGGCATTCGCCGGGCTCGCCGAGCTGGCGAGGTCGAAGGCCGCCTGACGCGGCTCTCGGGGTAAGCAAGGTGTCCGTGACGCCGGCAGACCTGGCCGCGCTCGAAGCCCTGGCTGCGCACGCGCTGGCCGAAGCCTCGCAGCTGCAGGGGCTCGTGGAGGCGAGGGCGCGCTTCCTCGGCAGGAAGGGCTCGCTGGCCGAGATCCTGCGCGGGATCGGCTCCACTCCGGCCGCCGAGCGCGCGCAGCTCGGCGCGCTGGCGAACGCGGCCAAGGCGCGCATCGAGGCGCTCGCCGACGCGCGCCGGCTCGAGCTGGAGCAGAGCGGCGTCGATCGCGCGCTCGCCGACAACCGCCTGGACGTGACGCTCCCGGGCGCGGCCGCGCCGCGGGGGCGGCTGCATCCCGTCACGCGCGTTGCTCGCGACGTCGCACGCTTCTTCACGTCGCTCGGCTTCTCGATCGAAGAGGGGCCGGAGGTGGAGTCGGATTGGTACAACTTCGGCGCGCTGAACTTCGCGCCGGAGCATCCCGCGCGCGACATGCACGACACCTTCTTCGTCGAGGGCGGGCACGTGCTGCGCACGCACACCTCGCCGGTGCAGATCCGCGCGATGAGCGGACGTCAGCCGCCGTTCCGCTTCATCGCGCTCGGCCGCGTTTACCGCAAGGACAGCGGCGCGACCAAGTCGCCGGTGTTCCACCAGGTCGAGGGCTTCATCGTCGACGAGAAGACGAGCTTCGCCGACCTGAAGGGCGTGCTGTACGAGTTCGCGCGCTTCCTGATGGGACCCGACGTGCGCCTGCGTTTCCGCGCCAACTTCTTTCCGTTCACCGAGCCTTCGGCCGAGCTGGATTTCACCTGGCAGGGTCGCTGGCTCGAGTGGGGTGGCTGCGGAATGATCCACCCGAACGTGCTCTCGAACTGCGGGATCGACCCGGAGCGCTTCCAGGGCTTCGCGTTCGGCATGGGCATCGACCGCACCGCGATGCAGCGCCAGGCGATCCCGAGCATCGCGCACCTGTTCGAGGGCGACGTGCGCGTGCTGGAGCAGCTCTAGTGCGCGTGCCGCTGCGCTGGCTGGCGGAGCTCGTCGAGCTGCCGGCGTCGGTGGACCTTCTGGCCGAGCGCCTGACCGTGGCCGGGCTCACGGTGGACTCCTACGAGCGCATCGGACCAGACCTCTCCGGGGTGCGCGTCGGGCTGGTGCGCGAGTGCGGCCGGCACCCGGACGCGGACAAGCTCTCCGTGTGCAAGGTCGACGTGGGCGAGGGCGAGCCGGTCCTAGTGGTCTGCGGCGCGCCGAACGTAGCGGTGGGGCAGAAGGTGGCGGTCGTACTCCCCGGAGCCGTGCTGCCGGACGGCACGAAGATCAAGAAGACGAAGCTGCGCGGCGTGGTCTCGAACGGGATGATCTGCTCGGAGCGTGAGCTCGGACTCGGCGAAGCGCAGCAGGGCATCCTGGTGCTGGATGCCGGCGCGCGCGTCGGCGCACCGCTCTCCGAGGTGATCGCAGTCGGCGATGTGCTGTTCGACTGCGAGATCACGCCGAACCGCGGCGACTGGGTGTCGCTGCTCGGCGTCGCGCGGGAGGTGCGAGCGCTCTTCGGTGGCGCGCTGCGTTTGCCGCCGTGCGCGCCGCGCGAGGCGGGACGGCCTGCCGCCGAGTCCATCCGCATCTCCATCGAGGACCGGCGCGGCTGCCGGCGTTACGTCGGCCGTGTGGTGCGCGGCGTCCGCGTGGGTCCGTCGCCCGACTGGCTGCGCGCGCGCCTCGAGGTCTGCGGCGTGCGCTCGAAGAGCAACGTGGTCGACGTGACGAACCTGGTGATGCTCGAGCTCGGACAGCCGCTGCACGCGTTCGACCTGGCGAAGCTAGCGGGCGCCGAGGTGCGCGTGCGCGCGGCGGGTCCCGGCGAGAAGCTCCGCACCCTGGACGGCGAGACGCGCGCGCTCGAGCCCTCCGACCTGGTGATCGCCGACGCCGCGCGCGCGACAGCACTCGCCGGCGTGATGGGCGGCGCGGACAGCGAAGTCACCGACGCGACGCGCGACGTGCTGCTCGAGGCCGCGGAGTTCGACCCCGCGCGCGTGCGCCGGACCGCGCGCAGGCTGGGGCTTCACTCCGAGTCGTCCTATCGCTTCGAGCGCGGCGTCGACCCGGCCGGCGTGCTGCGCGCGGCCGACCGCGCCGCGCTGCTGCTGGCCGAGCTCGCGGGCGGCGAGGTCGCGCCGGGCGCGGTCGAGGCGCTCGGCGAGGAGCCGGCGCGTACGCGCTCCGTGAGCCTCGATCCGGCGCACACCAACCGCCTGCTCGGCACACAGCTCTCGGAAGCCGAGATGTGCGACTGCCTCGCGCGGCTCGGGATCGAGCCCGTGCGCGAGGGCGGCCGGCTCGTGTGCGCCGTGCCGAGCTGGCGCAACGACCTCGAGCGCCCGCAGGACCTGATCGAAGAGATCGCGCGCGTCTGGGGCTACGAGCGGATCCCGACCACGTTCCCCGTCGCGCCGCTCGTCAGCGCGCGAGTCGGCGCGCTGCGCGCGTTCGACGACGCCGCGCGCGACGCCGCCTGTGCGGCGGGCTTGGTCGAGGTGATGTCGTTCCCGGCGCTCGCGCCCGACGAGCTCGAGGCGCTGCGGCTGGCGCCCGACGATCCTCGCCGGCGCTGCCTGCGTCTCCAGAACCCGGTGTCGGAGCGCGAGGGCGCGCTCTGGACCACGCTTGTGCCCGGCCTGCTCGCGCTCGCGCGCCAGAACCTGGCGCGGCGGATCGATCGCGTGCGCGTGTTTCAGGTGGCGAACGTGTTCCGGCCGCTCGAGGACGGCAAGCTGCCCGAGGAGACGCTCTGGCTCGGCGCGCTCGTCACGCGCGGCGACGGGCCGACGCTCTGGGAGCGCAGGCCGCCTCCGCCGCTCTTCTTCGAGGCGAAGGGCATCGCGCTGCGCGTGCTGGACGAGCTCGAGATCGAGCCCCGCGTGGTCGCCGGCGGCGAGCCCTACCTGCATCCGGGCGCTTCGGCCGAGATCCGGGTCGGCGAGCGGCGCGTCGGGGTCGTGGGCGAGCTGCATCCGGCCGTCGCGTCCGCGTTCGAGATCACGGCGCCCTGCGCGCTGCTCGAGCTGGATCTGACGGCGCTCTGCGCCAGCCCGCGACGCGCGCGCGCCTATCGCGACGTCTCGCGACAGCCGAGCGTACGGCGCGACATCGCCGTCGTGTTCGACCGCAGCATGGCGGCGGCCGACGCCCTCGAATCGATTCGCAGATCCGCAGGAAGGGAACTCATCTCCGCGGAGCTGTTCGACCGATACGAGGGCAAGGGCATCCCGGCGGGCAAGGTCAGCCTGGCGTTCCGGCTGGTGTTCCAGCGAGCGGATCGCACGCTGCTGGACGCCGAGGTTTCGAAGCTCGTCGACCGGGTGGTGGAGGCGCTGCGCACCCGGCTCGGCGGAGAGCTCCGCTAACGCGTGCGAAGGAGAGTGCGATGACGAAGGCCGAGATCGTCGAGCAGATCTACGAGAAGGTGGGGTTCTCGAAGAAGGAGTCCGCCGAGCTCGTCGAGATCGTGTTCGACGTGATCAAGGACGCGCTCGTCTCCGGAGAGAAGGTCAAGTTCTCCGGCTTCGGCAACTTCATCGTGCGCGAGAAGAACGCGCGCAAGGGCCGCAACCCGCAGACCGGCGAAGAGATCCAGCTCGAGGCCCGACGTGTGCTGACCTTCAAACCGAGCCTGGTGCTGAAGAACACGCTGAACCAGTAGGTCTTGGCCGCGATGGCTTTCGCCAAGCGGCCTTCGCTCGCGCGCAACGCGCTCGCTGCGCGCGCCTTCGGCGCTTGCGTTGGCCTACCGGCCTCGCTTCGGCTGCGTGCCGTCGCTGAGGTAGCCCTAGGCTCGGGCGAGGAGGGCTTTCAGCTCGCCGAGCTCGGTGCGGACGCGGGCGAGCAGGGTGGAAGCGTCGCTCGGTCCGCGTTTGGCCTCCTCGCGCTGGCCGCGCTGCTGCTCCAGCAGGCGGCGACGCGCGCCCTCGATCGTGAAGCGCTCCTCGTAGAGCAGCTTCTTGATCGTGAGCACCATCTCCACGTCGCGGCGCCGGTACATGCGCTGGTCGGAGCGCGACTTCGGCGGAGCCAGCTCCTTGAACTCCGTCTCCCAGTAGCGGAGCACGTAGGGCTCGATCCCCGTGAGCTCCGCCACCTCGCCGATCCGGAAGTAGCTCTTGTCCGGGATCCCCGGAAGCTGTCGCTGGGCGCTCGCCATTTCCCCCCCACGGCGGTCGTTGGCGCGAGACGGTAGCGCCGTCTCCGGGAGGCGCGAGGGTGTCAGCCGCGGATCTGGCCGCTGAGGGCGGCGCGCCGGCGCGCGAGCGCGGCCTGGAGCGGGCTCAGGGAGGGATCGGGGGCCGGGGAAGGGCGGGCAGCCACCGCTGCTGCGGCGCGCTTCGGCTTCGCCGCTGCGGCCCGCCTGGGCTTCGCTACGGCGCGCTTCGTCTTGCGCTCGGGCTTTCGGGCCTTGCGGGTCTGCTTCTTCGGCAACGCGGACTCCTCGTCGAGAGGCGCGCAATGTACCCCACGACCGCACGCCGACAAGATGAAGGCCCGGCCGGGACTGCGTCCCGTCGAGCCTTCGCCTGGACGAGGTCGTGCCTACGCGCGCCTGCGGCGCAGGAACGCGAGCCCACCAAGGCCTGCGCCGAGCAGCACGAGCGAGCCGGGCTCCGGGATGTTCGAGATCTGGAACGTGATCACGCGGCGCTCGTTCTCGAAGGCGAGGTAGATCAGGCCTCCGGTGAGGAAGTTGAACGCCACGCCCTCCGGATCGTTGCAGGTCAGAGCCGCCTCGGCCTGGCACGCCGGGAACGTCTGCAGCAGCACGGCCAGGTCGACGGGGCTGCCGACGAGGGCGCCCGCTGGAGACACCGCGTAGAGCTTCGTCATGCCGAGGCCGGACGAGTCGTCGGCAATCAGCAGGACCCCGGTGGCGGGATCGTAGTCGAGTCCGGAGGGATCCTCGAAGAGCGAGACGCCGGGCGCCTGAGTCGGGTTCTGCCCGTCCAGCGGTCCGACCGCGAACTGAGAGTTGATCGTGCCGTTGAACTGCAGGTCGAAGATCGTGCCCGGGGTCTCCTCCTCGCCGAGGAAGATCGACATCACGCCCGGGTGCGTCGTGCCCACGCCGTTGTGCACGATCACGGACTCGGGTTGCGTGGCGAGGATCAAGCTCCCGGGGGGAGTCCCGCTGTTCACTGCAAGGCTGACGCCACCTGCGATGAGCGAGCCGTCCACGCGTGAGACCTCGCGGAGCGAGTCGTTGCCGACAGCCGAGACCAGCAGGTTGCCGTTCGGCATCAGCCCGAGACCGCGCACGTCGCCGAGCGGGATCGTGAACGATCGCAGCGGCGTGGGGACGATGCTCCCGACATCCGTCGCGGTCGCGTCGTACACGAAAATCGTGCACGGATTGCAGCTGTTGCCCTCGCTGACGTAGAGCACCGGAGTCGGCGTTCCCGCCACGTCTTCGACTCCGAAGGCGAGTCCCTCGGGCGCGATGCCAGCGGCCTCGCCTCCGAACATCGCATCGGTGCCGAAGGACTGGACCGGTACCAGGGTCAGCGCGGCCGCAGCCCCAGGTGCGAGGCAGGTGCACAGGACCAGGGCGGCGCGGATCGAACGCAGCATCTGAGGTCTCCTCGGGTGGACCCCAGAAACGCGGGGGTATTTCACCACCTGCGTCCTGCGCCGTCAACCGAATTTTCGCCGGGACGAGGGCCGTCAGGTTGTCCGGGTCGGGTCTGTAGTATCGGAGAGCGACGGCAATGCCCTGGCCGATGCGCGGGAGGCCTGCGTTGATCCACGTTTTTGGGCGGCACGAGCTCGACCTGGAGCTTCACGAGCTTCGCCGCGACGGGGAGCGGCTGGCGGTCCAGCCGAAGGTGTTCGCCCTGCTCGCACACCTCGTGCGCAACCGCGAGCGCGCGGTGTCGCGGAGCGAGCTCCAGACCATCCTCTGGCCGCACGAGAAGGTGGGGCGCACCTCGCTCACACGAGCCGTGGCAGGTGCGCGCGAGGCTGTGGGAGACGACGGCGACGCCCAGCGCGTGATCCGCACGCTGCGCTCGGCGGGGTATCGCTTCGTGGCGGAGGTCGCCGAGAGACGTGCCGGGCCGGGGGCGTCGGTCGCGACGCCCTTCGTCGGTCGGGAAGCCGTTCTCGCCTCGCTCGAGCGCGCGCTCGACCTTGCGTCCGCCGGGCACGGCTCGCTCGCGCTTCTGCGCGGCCCTGCGGGCATCGGCAAGACGCGCACCGCCGATGAGGTCCGGGAGCGCGCGCGGGCGCGGGGATTCGCCGTGCTCGCGGGAAGCTGCCTCGAGGGCGGGGCCGCGCCTCCCTTCTGGCCGTGGGTCCAGCTGCTGCGGGCCATGCTCGAGGCGCTTCCGCAAGGCGCAGGCGTTCAGGCGCTCGGGTCAGGGGCGGCCGAGATCCTGCAGGCGATGCCCGCGCTGGCTCCGTCGGGAACCCGGATCCCTGCGCCGCCGGCGATCGACCCGGTTCAGCAGCGCTTCCGCCTGCACGACAGCGTCGCAGGTCTGCTGCGGCGCGGGGCGACCGCTCGCCCGGTGCTCGTGTTGCTGGACGACCTGCACTGCGCGGATCTCTCGTCGCTCGAGCTGCTCGAGCACGTCGCGCGGGGCCTGCGCGATGCGCGCGTGCTCGTGGTGGGGACGCACCGCGACGCGGCGGACGAGTCCGCGGCGTCGCGCTCGCTCGCGCGCCTGGCGCGGATCGCGACCGGCTTCGACCTCGGCGGGCTCTCGCCCGATGACCTCTCGCGTTGGGTGGAGCTCTGGCAGGGGCACAAGCCCGAGCCGGCGCGCGTCTCGGCCCTGCACCAGCGCACCGGCGGCAATCCCCTCTTCGTCTCGCAGCTGCTCGGGGCACCGCTCGGTGCGGCGACCGACGATCCGCCGCGGGGCGTGCGCGACGCGATCCGCCGCCAGCTCGAGCGTTTCACGCCGCGCGCCTCCGCCACCCTCGTCGCGGCCGCCGCGCTCGGGAACGAGTTCGCGCTCGGCACCCTGGCGAGCGTGTGCCGGCGCAGCCCGGCCGCGCTGCTCGGCGATCTCGACGGCCCCGTGCGCGAGCGCGTGCTGCTCGAGTCGCCCGAAGGGGTCGCCCGCTACCGCTTCGCGCACGGTCTCTTCCCGGAGGTGCTGCTCGCGGACCAGGACGCCGCCGCGCGTGCGCGACTCCACGCGCGCGTCGCGAAGGCGCTGCTCGCGCACTACGGAGCGCACGCCGACGCGCACGTCGAAGAGATCGCGCGTCACTTCGTGCGCGCGGCGCCCGGCGGAGACGCGCTCTCCGCCGTCGACTGGTGCGTGCGCGCCGCGGAGCGCGCGCTCGCGCGCACCGCGTACCTGGAAGCCGCGCAGCACTTCGAGGCCGCGCAGGGCGCGCTCGATCTGGTGCGCGCTCCGCCGCGTCGTCGCGCCGAATTGCTGGTGCGCGCCGCAGAGGCGTACGTGCTGGCCGGCAACCTCGAGGCGGCGCGCGAGCGCTTCCGGCGCGGCGCCGGGATCGCGCGTGCGCTGCGCGACAAGCTGCTCCTGGCGCGCGCGGCGATCGGCGTGAACATCCACGACGAGACGGGGCGCGTCGACGCCGAGGGCGTCGCGCTGGTCGAGGAGGCGCTCGCGACGGGCGCCCGCGGCGCGCTGCGCGCGCGCCTGCTCTCGATGCTCGCCAAGTCGCTCTACTTCGGCGACTCGCGCGAGCGCTCCCTCGAGCTCGCTCGCGACGCGGTCGAGCGCGCGCGCAGGGCCGGAGACACGCGCGTGCTCGCGGAGGTGCTGCGCGACCTGCTCTTCGTGCTCTCGGGCCCGGACCGCAGCGTCGAACGTGAGGCGACGTTCGAGGAAGTGGCCGCCCTCGCGCGCTCGAGCGGCGATCGCGAGCTCTGCGCCTGGGTCTGGAGCGGGCGCGTCCACCGCGCGCTCGAACGCGGCGCGCGCGCGGAGCTCGAGCAGGCCATGCAGGCGTACGCCGAGCTCGCGCGCGAGCTGCGGCAGCCGGCCTTCCTGTGGTACGAGCTCGAGCACCGCTCCATGCTCGCCTTGCTCTCGGGCGAGCTCGCCGACGCCGAGCGGCTGTCCGCCGAGGCGCTGCGCGCGGGGGTGCGCGTGCAGCCGGACCTCGCCGAGCAGTGGGGCGCCGTGCGCCGCTGCATCCTGTTGCGCGAGCTCGGACGCGGGGAAGAGCTGGCCGCGGGCGTGCGCCAGATCGCGACGCGCTTTCCGCGAATCGTCACCTGGCGGGCCGTGGCGGCGCTGTTCGACATGGACGCGGGCCGCCTCGATGCGGTACGCGCGACGCTGCGCGAGCTCGGCGCGAACGAGCTTGCCGCCGTCGAGCGCGACACGAACTGGGAGATCACGCTCGCGATCCTGGGCGAGCTCTGCGGCGGAGTGGGAGAGGGCGGGCCGGCCGCGGCGGTGTATACCGCGCTGCTCCCCTGCGCGGCGCGGCACGTGGCGATTGGCCTCTCGATTGCGAGCTACGGCTCGGCGGAGCGGTACCTGGGACTCCTGGCGCGCGCGATGGGCAACCTGGATGCCTCAGTCGCTCACCTCGAACGGGCGGTGCGCTCGAACGACGCGATGGGGGCGCGCGCGTGGGCTGCGCACGCGCGGCTCGAGCTCGCGCAGGCGCTCGTCGCGCGCGGCGCCGGCGGCGACGGAGCGGATGCGGCGGCGCTGGCCGCGCGAGCTCGGGCCGAAGCACAGGCGCTCGGCTTGCTCGTGCTCGCGCGCCGGGCTGGCGAGCTCGACCGGGCGACTCCGGGCCCGGTCACGCTCCTGCCGCGGGCGCGGCGCCTGCCTCGCTGAGCCACGCCGCGCCGTGACCAAATGGTGACCGAATGGTCGCCTCGGGCCGAGTTGTCGCTCCCTATCGTCAAGCAACATGCTGGGGAGGGCTCGCTTGTCCCGCGCGCGCGTCGGCTGGCTGCTTCACGTCGTGTTCACGCTGCTCCCGCTGTCCGCGCGAGCGCAGGCGCTAGACCCGCAGGTCGGTGCGCTCCAGGCGCTAGCGGCGGCTTCGGCGAGCCCACTCGAGGGGACCTCTGCGCTCGGCGCCGTGCGTCTGCTGCGGCTCGACATCGCCGCGACGGGCGGGACCCCGGAGCAGCAGGCCACCGAGTTCCTCTCGACCTACGGCGCTGTCCTCGGGCAGTCCGGCCCTGACCAGGGGTTCGTGCTGCGCACGATTCGTCCCGAGGGTCCGGAGGGGCAGCTGCGTCTGGCCTCCTTTGCGCAGACCTACAAAGGCATCCCGGTATTCGGGGCGGACGTCATGGTGGGAATCGAGACCTCGCCGCTGACCGGACAGCCACGTGTGACGCGCGTGAGCGGAGCGCTGCTGCCCGATCCGGGTCTGGAGGGCGGCGTCGACACCACTCCATCGCTCGGGCCGGATGCGTGCGTCGCGGCCGCGCGCGCGTTTCTGGCTCAGCCGACCGCGGAACTGCTGGCGCCGGCCAGGCTCATGCTCTTCGATGATCGGCTCTTCGGACAGACCCCGGGTTCGCGCCTCGTCTGGGCGGTCACGCTGAATCCCCAGCCGCTCCCCCCGGGGGGCGGCCCGACGCAGGTGCTGTGCGACGCGGACACCGGCGCGGTCGTGTTCGACCAGCCCTTCTTCTTCGGGAGCATCGACTTCGAAGTGGGGCGGGCGATCATCGACGGCACACCGCCCGAGGGCTGGACCCGACGGTTCCTCGGCGACGAGAGCGGGCTGAACGTCGAGGGCGCCGCCCACACGGATGCCAATGCCGAGTGGTCCTACACGCACTGGGTCTACAACTACCTGGCCAACAACTACGGCTGGCGCGGGCCGAACGGAAACGACGGCAGGTTTCACGTCGTCGTCGATGCGGCGACCGGCGGGTGCGCGTCGTTCGGCATCAACAAGTATCTCGGGGCCACGCTCTTCGTGGATCCCGGCTGCGCGAGCTATGACGTGACTGCTCACGAGATCGGGCACGCGATCATCACGTACAGCTCGAAGCTCGTGTACCAGTCTCAGTCGGGCGCTGTGAACGAGGGCTACGCCGACGCGATCGGGGTCAGCATCGACTCCGCGGACTGGCTGATCGGGGAGGACCGGACCAGCGGCGCGGGCGCGGTCCGCGACTTCCAGACGCCGCCGAACTACAGCCACCCCGACCGGTTCTCGCAGTACGTGAACCAGATGTCGGACAACGGCGGCGTCCACACCAACAGCGGGATCCTGAACAAGGCGCACTACCTGATCGCGACGGGCGACGCGTTCAACGCGCGTCCCGCGTTCACCGGGATCGGTCGCTTCAAGATGGGACTGCTGGCGTTCCTCGGGATGCGTTTCGTTCCCGCGTCCGCGACGTTCGTCGACGCGCGCGCGGAGGAGATCTGGTGGGCGCAGACGCTTGCGAGCTACGCCTTCCTCGGGTTCGTAGCCAGCGACGTGTGCGCGGTGAAGAGCGGCTTCGCGGCCGTCGAGGTCGACGCCGCGCGCGGCGACTTCAACTGCGACGGGATCGACGACGGCTGCGTCGACGCCGACATGGACTTCGTCTGCGCGCCGCCCGACAACTGCCCCGGCGTGGCGAACCCGAATCAGAAAGACTGGGACATGGATGGGGACGGCGACGCCTGCGACGTGGACATGGACAACGACGGGCACCCGGACGCCACCGACAACTGCCTGAACGTGGCGAACTGGGACCAGAAGAACACCGACGGCGACTCGGTCGGCGATGCCTGCGACAACGACGACGACAATGACGACTGGCCCGACGGCTCCGATAACTGCCCGCTCGTCTGGAACCCCGGTCAGGAAGACGGCGACATGGACGGCATCGCCGACGCCTGCGGCGACTTCGACTACGACGGCGACGGCTGGTACGACAACGACAACTGCACGTTCGTCTACAACGGCTTGCAGTTCGACAGCGACAGCGACGGGCTCGGCGACGCCTGCGACGGCTGTCCGAACACCGCGGACTGGACCGGCGCGTACGAGGCGTTCACGCTGACGCCGCCGCCGCGCCCGTTCCAGCCCGACAGCGACGACGACGGCACGCCCGACGCGTGCGACCCCATGGGCTTCGGCGCCGCCTCTCTCGATCTGAACGGGCAGCCCTACAACCCGGGTCAGACGTGGGTGCCGGGCGGCGCGGGCGCGAACGGAGCCGTTGCGGGGCCCGCAGGCAGCCGCTTCCGCATCTCGATTCCCCTGTGCGTCTCCACGGCGGCCGGCGGACCGGACCCGTCACAGATCCCGGAGATCGTATTCAGCGATCTCGATCCCACGGTCGACGTGGGGCTCGTCGACGACGACGGCCTGCGCATCGCGACGCTCCGGCCGGGGCCCGCCGGTCCGGTTCGCGGGCTGCGCGTGCGACCCGACTGCTCGCGCCGCTACCTTCTCGAGTTCTCGACCGGCGCCGCGTTCCCCGGCGTCGCCAACTTCTTCGTGCAGACCTCGTTCGTTCTCGAGTCGAGCACCAACCCGTGGGTGACCCCCGGGTCGGGCCTGCCGCCGCCACCGCCGCTGCCGGACGTGGACATGGACGGCCTGCTCGACACCACCGATCGCTGCCCCACGCTGTTCGAGCCGGCGGGAGTCGACTCCGACGGCGACGGGGTGAGCGACGCCTGCGACACGTGCCTGCTGCACGCCAACGCCCCGCCTGTGGTGCCCGGAGCGAATCGCACGCTGGTCAGCGGGCAGCGCGACGACGACGCCGACGGCCGCGGCAACCGCTGCGACTTCGACTACAACAACGCGGGACTCTCGCTCGCGGCGAACGACTTCAACGACATGAAGTTCTCGCTGCTGCCGGCCGCGGGACTCATGACGCAGAACACCTGCGGTGCGACCGTCGGCCTTCCCCCTGCCGGAGAAGGCGGCTCGGGCGCCAACCAGGCCTGTGGGGAGTTCGACCACGATGGCACCGGCGCCGTGGTGAGCGCCACAGACTTCAATCTGGCCAAGGCCGCGGTCAATGCGGGCGGCGTGATCAACACGAACTTCCCGAAGTGCGCTGCCTGCTCCCCCCCGTGGAGCCCGCCGCTCGGCATGCCGGGGACCATTCCGGTGATCGGCCGCCCGACCTGCGCCGGCCCTGCCTGCACGTATCTGATCCCCTAATGCACACCGGGCGGAGGCGAGAGTCGTCGCGCGAAGTGCTCGGGAGGGTTCTGATGTCCGATCCGCGTGTCGGCCTGCTGCTCTACCTGCTCGCCCTGCTTCCGCTGACGGCGCGAGGCCAGGCGCTCGACCCGCAGCAGAGCGCACTCGAGGCGCTGTCGACGGCCTCGGCGAGCCCGCTCGAGGGGACCGCTGCGCTCGGGAGCGTGCGCCTGCTCCGGCTCGACGTCGCCGCGACCGGCGGGACCCCGGAGCAGCAGGCCACCGAGTTCCTCTCGACCTACGGCGCTGTCCTCGGGCAGTCCGGCCCTGACCAGGGGTTTGTGCTGCGCACGATCCGTCCCGAGGGTCCGGAGGGCCAGCTGCGCATCGCCTCGTTCGCGCAGACGTACAAGGGCATTCCCGTGTTTGGGGCCGTCGCCACGGTGGGCCTCGAGACCGATCTGTCCAGCGGTCTGCCGCGCGTGACGCTCGCGAGCGGCGCGCTGCTGCCGGATCCGGGTCTCGAGGGCGGACTCGACACCACGCCGTCGGTCGCCCCGGACGCCTGCATCGCGGCCGCGCGCAGCTTCCTCGGCGATCCGAGCGCGCAGCCGCTGGCGCCGGCCAGGCTCATGGTCTTCGACGGGCGGCTGTTCGGTCAGACACCGGGCTCGAGCCTCGTCTGGGCCGTCACGCTGAACCCGCAGCCGCTACCTCCGGACCGGGGTCCCACACAGGTGCTGTGCGACGCGCACACCGGTGCCGTCGTATTCGACCGGCCGTTCTTCTACTCCGACCTCGACTTATGGCTCGGGCTGCAGCTCCCCAATCCGTTTCACACATTCCTCGGCGACGAGAACGGGCTCACGTCAGCGGGTCTGGCGCACAACGATGCCAAGGTCGAGTGGACCTTCGCCCACCTCGTCTACAACTTCTTCGTCGCGAACTTCGGCTGGCGCGGAACCACCGGAAAGGACAATGAGCTGCAGGTTCTCGTCGACGCCAACGCGGGCGGGGCGACATTCTCTACCGACCCGTTCGGCGAGAACATCCAGTTCAACCCGGGCTGGGCGAGCTACGACGTCACCGCGCACGAGTTCACGCACGGGATCATCCACCACACCTCGGGTCTCGTGTATGCGTGGGCGTCGGGCGCGCTGGACGAGGGCTACGCAGACACGATGGGTGTCCTCATCGACTTCTGGGACTGGAACCTCGGCGAAGACCGGACCAACGGCGGCGGCGCGGTCCGCGACTTCCAGACACCGCCCAACTTCGGACAGCCGGATGACTTCTCGGAGTACGTGCCCCTGCCCAAGGGGAACGACTTCGGCGGCGTGCACACCAACAGCGGGATCCTGAACAAGGCGCACTACCTGATCGCGACCGGCGACGCCTTCAACGGGCGCCCGGCGTTCGGCGGGATCGGCCGCTACAAGATGGGCGTCGTTTCCTTCTTCACGATGCGCACGCTGCCGTCGTCGGCGAGCTTCGCGGACGCGCGCGCGTACGAGGTGTTCTGGGCGCAGCAGCTTGCGCAATGGAACGCCTTCGGCCTCACCCTGAGCGACGTCTGCGCGGTGAAGAACGGCTTCGACGCCGTCGAGATCGGCTCCGGCGACTTCAATTGCGACGGCTTCGACGAGGGCTGCATCGACGCCGACGGCGACTTCGTGTGCGCGCCGCCCGACAACTGCCCGAACCGCGCCAACTCCGACCAGAAGGACTGGGACATGGACGGGCAGGGCGACTACTGCGACGTGGACCTCGACAACGACGGGCGCCCGGACTCGATCGACAACTGTCCCAACACGCCGAACTGGGACCAGAAGAACACCGACGGCGATTTGCTCGGCGATGCCTGCGACAACGACGACGACAACGATGGCTGGAGCGACGCCTCCGACAACTGCCCGGTCAACTACAACCCGGGACAGGAAGACGGCGACATGGACGGGATTCCGGACGCCTGCGGCGATCCCGACCTCGACAACGATGGCTGGTACGAGAACGACAACTGCACCTTCGTCTGGAACGACCTGCAGTTCGACTCCGACGGCGACGGGCTCGGCGACGCCTGCGACGGCTGTCCGACGACCTACGACTGGATCGGCGCGTACGAGGCGTTCACGCTGACGCCTCCGCCGCGGCCGTTCCAGCCCGACAGCGACGAAGATGGCACGCCCGACGCGTGCGACGGCCAGGCGTTCGGCCTCGCGTCGCTCACGCTGAACGGCCAGCCCTACAACCCGAGCCAGATGTTCGCGCCCGGAGGCGGCGGCGCGAACGGAATGGTCGCGGGGCCGGCGGGGAGCCGCTTCCGCATTCCGGTTCCCGTGTGCACCTCCACGGCCGCCGGCGGACCGGACCCGTCCCAGATCCCCGAGATCGTATTCAGCGATCTCGACCCCTCGGTGGACGTGGCGCTCCTCGACGATGACGGGCTCGGCATGGGGATGATCCGGCCCGGCCCGGCGGGCTCCACCGCGCGTGGGATTCGCCTGCGACCCGACTGCTCGCGCCGCTATTTCCTCGAGCTCTCGACCGGCGCCGCGTTCCCCGGCATCGCCAGCTTCTTCGTGCAGACCTCGTTCGTGACCGAGTCGAGCGCCAACCCGTGGGTGACCCCCGGGTCGGGCCTGCCGCCGCCACCGCCGCTGCCGGACGTGGACATGGACGGCCTGCTCGACACCACCGATAGCTGCCCGACGCTGTTCGAGCCGGCGGGAGTCGACTCCGACGGCGACGGGGTGAGCGACGCCTGCGACACGTGCCTGCTGCACGCCAACGCCCCGCCTGTGGTGCCCGGAGCGAATCGCACGCTGGT